>CAZFVY010000111.1:0-22909 GCA_964522665.1 uncultured Verrucomicrobiota bacterium
GGGCGGCGGCGCGGCAAAGACGCAACCCGGACGCAGAAATGCGCCGTCCACGCCATCCGATGGCGACGCAACCCGGAAATTCTCTGACGATAGCGTGAGGTTCATTCGGAGGAATCATGGAATCGCGCAGTTTGCCACCTCGAGCGTCCGGGGTTGATTTGCGATTTTCCCTCGCGCGAATGAGGCGCCCCGGATAGAGTGGGAATCATGACCACTGCCTTCACGCGGCGGAGCTTTTTGGGGCGGGCCGCGGTAACTGGAGCGCTCGCCGGCTTGGGCGAATTGGGCTTTCTTTCCCGTTTGCCCTCCGTCAGCGCCGCGGAGGCCAAACTGAATCCGAATCTGGTCCGCTTCGGCCCCGACATCGAGCCGCTGGTCCGCCTCCTGGAGGAAACGCCACGGGAGCGCCTGTTGGAAGAGGTGGCCGCCAGAATACGGCGGGGACTTAGCTATCGGGAAACGCTCACGGCGCTGCTCTTGGCCGCCGTCCGTAACGTCCAACCCCGGCCACTCGGCTTCAAATTCCACGCCGTGCTTGTCATCAACGCCGCACACTTGGCGAGTCTTTCGTCGCCGGAATCAGATCGGTGGCTGCCGATTTTTTGGGCTCTCGACCATTTTAAAGACTCGCAGGCACGGAATCTCAATGAGGGCGCCTGGACCATGAGCCGCGTTGAGGAAGCCGCCGTCCCTCCGGCGCACAAGGCGGCCAAGGCGTTTCATGACGCGATGGATAATTGGGATGAATCGGCCGCCGACGCCGCTGTGACCGCGTTGGCGCGCTCCGCCGGATCGCAGGAAATCTTCGAAACCTTTTGCCGCTACGGCGCCCGCGATTTTCGGGCGATCGGCCACAAAGCGATCTACGTGGCGAATAGTTGGCGAACCCTGGAATGCATCGGCTGGCAACATGCGGAGCCAGTCCTCCGTTCGCTGGCGTACGGGTTGCTCGAGCACGAAGGAGAGAATCCCGCCAAACGCGACGCCCCACCGGATCGTCCGTTCCGGCGCAACGTGGAATTGGTGGACAAATTTCGCCCGGACTGGCTAACCGGCCGCGTTGATGTCGCCGCGACCGGCGAAATGCTCGACACCGTGCGGCACGGGTCCAGTGAGCAGGCCAGCGACAAAGCGCTCGAACTGATCAACCGCGGCGTCGCCGCGCAGTCGATCTGGGACGCTCATTTCTCCGGCGCGACGGAACTGCTCATGCGCCGTCCGGGCATTGTTTCACTCCACGCGGTCACCGCGACGAACGCGTTCCATTTCGCGTTCGAGAACAACGGCCACGACGCGACCCGCCGCTTGCTGCTCTTGCAAAACGCGGCGTACCTGCCGCTGTATCGGGGTGACATTCTTAAGGGGGTGCAAGTGGACCGGTTCGAGCCGATCGCCTTGGAAGCGCCCGGGACCGGGGCGATAGACGAAATCTTCGCCGAGGTCAGCCGGGATCGCCTGGTGGCGGCCGGTAAAATGTTGAGCTACCTGCAGAACAATCAGGACCCGGCCACGGTCATCGGCGCCGCGCGGCGGCTGGTTTTTCTGAAGGGGCAGGACGCGCATGACTACAAGTTCAGTTCCGCCGTCCTGGAGGACTACTATCACGCCTCGCCCGCCTGGCGTCATCGCTTCCTCGCGGCCAGCGTCTTCAATCTTCGCGGCTCCGGCTCGGCAGACAATGAGTTGGTGAAGCGAACGCGCGCCGCGCTCGGCGCCTGACCGCGGCAAACGGCTGGCGTAGTCGCGCCGGTAATTCTTGACCGGGCGGAAGCCGTACATAGATTGGTTTCAGTCAAGCCAGTGCCAGCCGAGCCACAAAGCGGAACGGGCGCGTGCGATCCTCCGGAGCACGCGTTGCATCGTCGTCTGTTTCTGAAGGGAATGGTGGCGAGCGGGGCGCTCTCGATGATGAGTTGGGGCGGGCTGTTTTCCTTGCGGGCGTTGGCCGAGCAGGCCCGGCGGGAGCAAAAGCACTGCATACTTCTCTGGCTTTGCGGCGCGCCGAGCCAATTTGAGACTTGGGATCCCAAACCGCAGAGCATCTATGGCGGGCCATTCCGCAGTATCCGCACGAAGATTCCCGGCGTCCATTTCAGTGAATTGATGCCCCAATGCGCGGGCATCGCCGACCAGCTGGCGGTGATTCGCTCCATGAAGACCAAGCCGAGCGAACATTTTGAAGGGATTGATCTCCTCAATCGCGGAGCCGAGCCGCGCCCGCCATTCGTGCGGCCCACCCTTGGCTCGGTCCTCGCGCAACAATTGGGCCAGTTGGACAGCCCGATCCCCGGGTTCGTCCTGCTCGATCCCTGTCCCGAGGGGAACGAATTCAAGAAGTTCAAGGCCGGTAATTGGGCCGGTTGGCTGGGTGCGCAGTACGCGCCGGTGCGCGCCGGTGGCGAATTCAAATTGCCCAACGTGGACCGTCTGGCGGATTTGACCAGCCAGGACCAGGAAGAGCGTGAGGCGTTGCGCCGGTTTCTTGCGAAGAAGTACGAGAACGAACGAAAAAGCGCGGCCGCCGCGTCGCAAAACGCCGTCTTCGAGCGGGTCAAAGGGTTAATGAGTTGCGCGGATTTGTTCGACTTGGAGAAGCTTCCGGCGAAGGACCGCGAGCGTTACGGGCGCGGCGCCTTTGCGCAGCATGTCCTGATGGCGCGCAATCTGGTCGAGCACGGCGCGCCATTCGTAATGGTGGCCAACGGGATGACCTGGGATTGCCACGTTTTCCAACACGAGATTTATCAAATGCTCGTGCCGGAATTGGACAACGTTATTTACAATTTGATCACTGATCTGGGACAGCGCGGGCTGCTCGATCGGACCTTGGTCGTCATGATGGGCGAATTTGGGCGGACGCCGTGGCTGAACGCCGCGCGCGGACGCGATCACTATCCGGACGCGTGGAGCCTGGCGCTCGCGGGACATGGCATAAAAAAAGGAGTCGTCGTGGGGGCGACCGATGACGACGGGGTGTCGGTCATCGAAAAGCCGTTCAACGAGAAGAACCTTTTCGCGACCATCTACTCGGCGCTGGGCCTGGACCCGTACGCGGAGTACGACCTGCCGGACTTGCCGACGTTCTATCGAGTGGAAGACCGCGCCGAACCGATTCGCGAAATCCTCGCCTGATTTATGACGGACGCACCGCCAAAATCCGCCGCGCCTGAGACCACCGTGAAGGCCGAACCGGGCAAGGAATGGAAGCTCCCGACCGCGGCGCTTTCGGTCGATGTTTCGCCCGACGGTAAACGTCTGTTCGCGGCGTGCCTGGACGGCGGGATTTATGAAGTGAACGCCGCGTCGGGTGAAAGCCGTCAGGTCCTCAAACACGGGAACTACGCGTCTGGCGTGCGAGCGCTGTCCAACGCGGGATGTCTGGTTTCGTCCGGCTACGATGGCACCTTGCGCTGGCATGATCTTGCGACGGACAAAACCCTGCGCGTTATCCAAGCGCACCAGTTTTGGTCGTGGCAACTGGCGCTTTCACGCGATGAGGCGCTGGTCGCATCCGTGACCGGCCAATATCAGGCCGCGAGTTACAAGTACGAGCCGGCCCCGGAACGGGAGCCTTCGGTGCGCGTGTTTGACGCGCGGACCGGCGAATTAAAGCATAGTTTTCCGCATGTGCCGCCCGTCTTGTCCGTCGCGTTCAGTCCGGACGGTCAATTTCTCGCCGCCGCGAATATGATGGGCGAAATTCGCATCTGGGAACTGGCGGGAGAAAAGTTGATTTCCCAATGGACGACCCCGGATTTCACAAGCTGGGGAATCATCAAGAGCCATCATTACATTGGCGGAATATTTGGGCTGACTTTCACTCACGACGGCACGGAACTGCTCGCCTGCGGCATGGGGCCGATGCGCGACCCGATGGCCGGCAACGGCAAACAGACCTGGCAACGATTTGCCTGGCGGGAAGTACCTCCGCGCAAAACCGGCGAGGTAGTGGACACTCAACGCGGCAACGGCCTGATGGAGACCATCCTGTATCATCCGTCCGGGAAGGCTTTCGTGATGGCGGGGAAACTCGCGCAAGGCAAATGGAACGCCGCAACGTTTGACGCGGCGTCGGGCGAATTACTGCACTCATTCGACGCGAAAATGCGGATCACCAGCGCGCGCTTCAGCGCCGATGGCCGCTTGCTGGTCCTCGGTGGCGCCGTCGGGCAGGAGCGGAAAAAGGATGGCAAGTATCCCGAGTTCGGGCGGCTCAAGCTGTATGAGTTTTCCGTTTGAGACCACGGCGGCGCTGTGACGTATAAGCGCGCTTGAATTGAGGCGGTTGACCTCATCGGTTCTCGATCCACGCGGGATTCCGCCGCCGACTGTAGGTGAAAAGAGGAGCGCAGGATTCGCAAAAGCTTTTTTTGACGCGCGACCAAAAGTGAGTATGTTTTGGGCAGAAATCAGGGAACTTGCCGAAGGAAAGCAATGACAGCACGATTGTTCGCAGTGATATTGACCGCCGGGTTGTTCGGGTTCGCTTTCGTGAACCCGGCGGCGGGCGGTGGCGTGGTGAGTTCTTGTGACGGTACGAGTTTGACGAACGCCTTAGCGGGTGGCGGATTGGTAACGATGGGGTTATGAATTCTCTCTTCCTGCCTCTCCGGCGTCGGGCTATCGCGCCAATTCGTTGAGCGCTCAAATTCTCAGTAATGGCTGGGTCAACGCGGTGTTTGTTGGAAAAGCCCGCCAAAGCTACCAGGTGCAGGTATCCACCGATTTTCGGCAATGGAGCACATTACGGACGAATGACGCCCCGTACGGTCGTTTTGAATTTCTGGACTCAACCGCGCCGATCGCCACGAGCCGCTTCTACCGTGTGGCTGGCCAGTAGGTATTTGCTCGGAATGCTTGTCGTTTGCGCGTCAATTGCGAGCGCAGTGGCTAGAGGACAAAACCGGATGAAGATATATTACCTCCCGTTGTTGCTCCTGGCGTTGGCTCTGCATTTCACGCCCCGGGCGGCGGCGGGCGGCGTGGTCACGTCGTGCGATCAGGCAGGACTGACACGGGCCTTGAGCGGCGGCGGGACGGTCAGTTTTCGCTGTGATGGGGTCATCACGTTGACCAATACGCTGACGATCGGAACCAATGTCGTCATTGACGGGACCGGTCACAGCGTCACGATCAGCGGCGGTGGCTCAGTGAGACTTTTCACGGTAAACCCCGGCGCTCAGTTAGTCATGTACGGCGTGACACTTGCGAACGCTAAGGTAACCGGAACTCCGGCCTTGGGCGGCGCGATCTTCAATAGTGGCGGACAGATCGCAGTGGCCGAATGCACGTTTACGAACAATTCCGCGAATGGGTCGGTCACGGTCGATGGCGCCGGAGGCGATGCCGGCGGTGGCGATCTTTATTGCTTCGGCGGTGAATTCAACGCGACGAATTGTGTTTTTGCGAATGGGACGGCGGCTGGTGGTAACGGAACGTTTCAGAATTCCTTTCCGGGCGGATTGGCCAAAGGGGGCAGTTTGTATTGCGAGGGAACCGTCGTAAATTTGAGCAACTGCACCTTTGCGACTAATTCGGCGAACGGCGGCCTCGGTGGACTCACCTTCACGATCGTTTCACCCGGATCCGGCGGCGCGATCTATTGCGCGAAAGGAGCGTTGGCGGTAGATGACTGTAAGTTTTTCGGCAACATTTGCGCGGGTGGATTGGGCGGCGCCATTTTTGTCAGCGATCCCGGCGCGAGCGTTATCCGCAGCACATTCTCGAATAATGTTGGAGTCCTTTCGGCGTTGACTAGCACGGGATCGGTTGGGGGAGGAGCCATCGGCAATGGAGGACAGTTAACCGTCACAAATTGCGCGTTCATTTCGAATCAAGGCGCGTTGGGAGGCGCGATATATAGTTCCGGGCCGCTTGAAATGTGGGGCTGCGCCTTCACAAGTAACGCCAGCGTGGGATCGGCCGGCTCCTACAATGGGCGGTTTAGTTCCCCCGGCGGCCGGGCTTTCGGTGGGGCGATCTACGCCATGAGCCAACTGGGGTTGATCAATTGTTCCTTTTTTCAAAACTCGGCCAGAGGAGGGGATGGAATCTTGTCCTCCGCCGGAGGTGGCGCCAGCGGCGGCGGAGTTGCGTTGGTTGGCTCGGCGGCCGTGACCAACTGCACGTTCTTCGCCAATTCAGCGTCGGGCGGGCAGCCGGGATCTACCGCTGGAGTTTGGGGGCCTGCGAACGGAGGCGCTTTTGCCTGTCTGGGCGGCAGCGCGGTTTTCAATCATGTGACCATTTCGAGCAACGTCGTAGCGAGTGGAGTCAGCGGCGGCGATGGCGTTGGAGGCGGGTTATCGGTAAGCGGCGGCGCGACTTTGATCGCGACGATCATTGCTAACCGCGGCTACGGCGGCGATTGCGCTGGTCCGATCACGGATGGTGGGCAAAACATTAGTTCTGACGCGTCATGCAATTTCAGCGCGGCCGACAGCCGAAACAATACGGATCCGATGCTGGGGGCGTTCGCGGATCACGGCGGGCCGACGTTTACGGTTTCGCTCTTGCCCGGCAGTCCCGCGATTGACGCCGGTAGCGCGACGAACTGCCCGGCGACCGACCAGCGCGGCGTCCCGCGGCCGTATGGGTCCGGCTGCGATATCGGCGCCTATGAACTTTCCCTGCCCGCGCCCCCGGCATCTGGCTATCGCGCAAATTCGCTCACCTCCCAAGTCCTGGGCAACGGGTGGCTTGATGCGGTGTTCGCGGGAGAACCCGGCCATCCCTACCGGGTTCAGGTGTCCACCGATTTGCGGCAATGGAGTCTATTGCAGACGAATGTCCCCGACGCCAACGGTCTGTTCGAGTTCATTGATCCGGGCGCTCCGAGCGCCGCAATCCGATTTTACCGAGTGGCTGGTCCGTAAGGTTTTGCTCAGAACGGTTGAGGCCACGGGAAGGGAAGGCGCGAACCGCGAGCGCCGGCGCCGAAGGGAACATTTTGAGTGTCAAATTTGGGTGGATCGACTAAAAACGTCGCATGGCTGCTGCGAAATCCGTCAAGTGCGTCCGGCTGCTCAAGGCGCTGGGCGATGACACGCGTTGGCGAATCGTGCGGGAATTGTTGAAGAAGCCGGGAACCGTCACCGAGTTGACCGAGCGTCTCAAGGCCACTCAATACAACATCTCCAAGCACTTGCGGATTCTGCGCGAGGCTGGGATCGTCAATGCGACCAAAGCGGGCAAGCATGTCCATTGCGACGTGCTGCCCGAATTCCGGCAAAGGCTGCGCGGCAAGAGAAACGAACTTGATCTAGGCTGCTGCACCTTCCGCTTTGATTGAGACACGAATGGAACTGGTTTCGATCAAACGTGATGAGACGTGGCGCCGATCTCAACGTACGGCGAGACTGGCGCAGGGTGAGCTGGTCGGAGCCAGCGAGGGCTAAAAACTATTTGAAAAACGTTGCGCCGGCATGAGTCGTATGCATACTTGCGCATCTATTCTGATTGAAATGACATTTGAAGCATGAAAAAGTCTCAAGCACGCCGTTCTCTCAAAAAGGTCTCGACGATTCTGGGAGTTTCCGCCCTCGCGACCGCGGCCCGCGCGGCCGATGGCGGTGACGTAGTCCAATTGCCCCCGATCACGGTCACGGCGCAAAAGACGGCGCAGGAGGCTGGGGTCGTACCGGAAAGCCTGACGGCCCTGACTCATCTGACGCTTCAGGAGTCGGGCGCGCGCAGCGTTGAGGAGGCGGGCGCCTATTCCCCGGACCTCTATTTTACCGATTTCGCCCCCCGCAAGAACAGCGCCCCCCGTTTTCGCGGCATCGGCGCCTCTCCGCTGAATCCGGGTGTGACCACCTATCTCGATGGCGTGCCCCAGCTCAACTCCAACTCTTCGAGCCAGGAACTCACGGACGTCGATCAAATCGAGTTTATTCGCGGGCCACAATCGGCGCTTTTCGGCCGCAACACCGTCGGCGGCGTCATCAACGTGACCAGTTTGACGCCCTCCAAGGATTGGACCGGCGGCCTCGAAGGCCAATACGGAAATTACAACCTTCACGACGCGCGCGCGGACGCCTCGGGTCCCGTGATTGCCGACGCGCTTTCCTTTCGAGTGGGCGGGGGATACAGCGAACGGGACGGCTTTACCAAGAACGTCAACACCGGACACGACGTCGATTACCGAAGCGATTGGTTCGGCAAGGGGCAACTGCTCTACAACCCGGCCGCTGACTGGACCTTGCGCCTGATCGTTTCCGGCGAACGAGATCGGGACGGCGACTATCCGTTGGGTGACTTGGCGGCGATCCGCGCCAACCCCCACACGGTCAGCCTGCGCTACGAAGGGTACGCGAATCGCGATATCGCCTCGCCGACGCTCGTGTTGAGCCACCAAGGCGGCGCCGTTGATTTTGTCGCCACATCAGGCGGAGTGTGGTGGAAGACTTACGATTCGACCGACTTGAACTACGCCGCCGCCCAAGGCGGGTTTCCGGTCCCGCATTTTAATCAGGAAGAGGATTTTCAATTCACGCAGGAGTTTCGTCTGGCCTCAGGGAAGGATGCTCCGATCAAGTTGGGTGACCAAGCCGAGCTTAAATGGCAGACCGGCCTGCTCGTCTTCACGCAGAATTATAAGCAGGACACGGGCGAACCATCCTTTGGCTCGGACCGGCAGGCTGACCTCGATGACGTCGGCGTCGGGGTCTATGGGCAGGCGACGCTTACGTTGTTCGACAAACTCGACTTGATCGCGGGCGCCCGCTTTGACTATGAATCGAAGCGTGGGGACTTGCTCAACGCGGGCCAAGGCGTTGTGAGCCGCGCGTCGTTGGGTAGCGATTTTACCGAAGGCAGCCCACAGGCGGCCGCGGCCTATCGGTTTGCCGAGAAGCAAATGTTTTACGGTGAAGTTTCCCGCGGCTATAAAGCGGGCGGGTTCAATAACGCCACCGCCCCGTCGCTTTCGCTGGCGGCTTACGGCAAGGAATACTCGTTGAATTACGAAGTGGGCTACAAGGGGACGTTTCATGACGACCGCCTGAAGGTGACCGCGGCCGCGTTTTATACCGATTGGAGCCGACTGCAATTGAATCATATCGGAGTGGGTGGGCAGACGTATATCGCGAACGCCGGGGGAGCGGACAGCAAAGGCCTCGAGCTGGAACTGGCGGCTCGCCCGGTGAAGTGGCTGGAACTGTTCGCCGGGGTCGCCTATGACGACGCTCGGTTCCTGAGCGACGCGTCCGATGGCGGTTTGGGGGTTAGCGGTAATCATATTCCGTACGCGCCGGACTACACGGCGAACGCGGGCGCGGAATTGACCTACGAGCTTTGCTCGGCGGTCACCGCGTATGTCCGCGGCGACGTGGAGCTCTATGGCGGGTTCGCCTACGACCCGTCCAACCAGGCTTCTCAATCGGCTTACAGCATCGCCAATTTTCGCGGCGGCATGCGAGGCAAACACTGGTTCGCGGAGGGCTGGGCCCGCAACGCGTTTGATTCCAATTACGTGCCGATCGCGATCGCGTATGGCGGATTTCTCGGCGCTCCCTCCGGCTACGTCGGCGAAAGCGGCGCTCCGGTAACGTTCGGGGTCAAAGCGGGCATTCTGTTTTGACGCCGGTCAAACGTGTTTATGAGCGCGACGACCGAAAACGCCCAATCCACGCAAACCCAGCGCCAGGCTCCGCCGTCGGTTCTTACGGAGGAACAGCTCGTAGGCTACCGGACCGACGGATTTCTCATCGTGCGCGGTGTCATCCCCGCGAGCGAGGTCGAAGCGTTGGCCGCGGAAGCGTCACGGTTATTGGGCCGGACCGAATTGATTGACAGCGATAACATCCGTTGCCGCTGGCAGAATCATTTCGAGACGGGCGAATGCCGATTTGACTGCTTTGATCCGGTAATCGATCTCAGCCCGGTATGCGCCCAAATCGCCAGGAGCGAACGATTGTTGCGGCTGGTCGGAGACTTATACGGAGAGCCGGCTTGTCTATTTAAGGACAAGTTGATCTTCAAGCCGCCCGGCGCGAAGGGCTACGATTTGCACCAAGATTACATTTCGTGGAAATCGTTTCCGACCTCGTTCGTCACCCTGATCGTCGCGATCGATTCGGCCGACGCTCAATCGGGCGCCACCGAGGTGTTTTCCGGCTACCACCAGCAGGGTTCTATGACGGCGAAGGACGGCTTGTACCATCGACTGCCGGAAGACGCCGTCGATCCGGCGCGGGGGAAAACACTGGATTTGAATCCCGGCGATGTCGCGATTTTCAGCGGCTACACGCCACACCGATCGGGTCCGAATCGCTCAGGGCAATGGCGACGGTTGCTTTATTTGAGTTACAACGCGCTTCACGACGGCGGCGACCAGCGCGAGGCCCATTACGCGGAGTTCAAAGTTTGGTTGCAGGAACGCTACGCCGAGTACGGCAAAACGAACACCTACTTTCGCTGATCGGACCGGCCGCGAAAACGCCGGCGTACTGGAATGACGGTTTCTGCTGAGCGGCTGACGACCGGCGCGATCCGCTCCTGGATCAACGTCGTGATCGGCGCGCTGCTGATGCTGGCGACGCTGCCCGGGCGGACTCAAGGCTTGGGTTTGATTACCGAGCCGATGCTTAAAGACCTGCGCCTGGATCGGGTCACGTACGCTGACATCAACCTTTGGGCGACGCTGCTCGGCGGCGCGTTCTGTCTGCCTGCCGGGTGGTTATTGGACCGATATAACCGGCGCTGGACGACTACGCTCATCCTCCTCCTGCTGGGCGTGGTGGTTTGGCGGATAAGCGTGCTGACGGGCGGCGTCGCCGCTCTGTTTATCCTGATTCTGCTGACGCGGGCGCTGGGTCAGAGCGCGCTTTCCGTCGCCAGCATCACGGTCGTGGGCAAATCGTTCGGCAAACGAGTCGGCCTAGCGATGTCGGTGTATTCCATATTGATCAGCCTTGGCTTTGCGACCGCGTTCAAGCTGGTGGGCGGCGAGGTCCGGGCGCAGGGGTGGCGTGGCGCCTGGCGGGAGGTAGCCTTCGCGCTGGTGGTCGTCGTGGCACCGCTGACGCTGCTCCTCTTGAGTTCGCACTCAAGCGAAACCGCGCGGGATTCCGACTCTCGCAACGCCGCGGATTCGTCGGGCGTGAAACTGTCGGACGCGTTGCGATCTCCGGTGTTCTGGATTTTTGCCGGGGCGGCTTCATTATATGGTTTGGTGTCGTCTGGACTCGGGCTTTTCAACGAAGCGGTGTTGGCGGAACGCGGGTTTGATCAGAAGACCTACCACACCTTGTTGTCGGTGACGACGCTCATCGCGCTCGTCGGCCAGATGTTTTCCGGTTGGTTGACCCTCCGCTGGCCGATGCGACGGCTCCTGGCGGCCGCGCTTTTTATCTACGCGGCGGGATTGTTGAGTCTCCCCATGCTCCGCACGCACGCGCAGCTCTGGGCGTTCGCCGGGTTGGTCGGCGTTTCGGGCGGCATCATTACCGTGGTCTTCTTCGCGATTTGGCGGCAGGCGTTCGGAGCGCTGTACCTGGCGCGGATTCAGGGCGCCGCGCAGATGTTGACCGTGCTCGCGTCGGCGCTGGGACCACTACTCTTCGCCAAGTGTCATGCGCTCACCGGATCCTACTTCCCAATTCTGCTTGGGTTGGCTCCGGCGGTCGCGTTGGTGGGCGTCGCCGCCTGGCGTGGCGCGGCGACCGCGGCGTTCCCGGAAGCCGCGTCCGGAGCGGTGAGCCTGGAACAGGCACGTTGATGCGGCGAGGGTCCAATCGCCGCGGCGGCGGGATGGTTTTTTCGTCGAACTCGAACTCAACTTGAGCTACTCTTCGTGTATGAGCACAGCCACTCCTGAACGGATCACGCCCGTCAAATTCCACGCCTCCCTAAACGTCGCGGACCTGGAGCGATCGATCAAATTCTACCGGGTGCTATTCGGCATGGAGCCAGCCAAGCAGCGGCCGGATTACGCTAAATTCGAGTTGGATGAGCCGCCGCTCGTTCTGTCATTGATTCCGGGACGGGCCGGCGCGCGGGGAAATCTGAATCACGCGGGACTGCGCGTGCGCGACGCGGAAGAGTTGGTACGCATCCAGGCGCGGTTGGAAGCCGCCGAGATTCCCACGCAACGCGAGGACGGGGTCGAATGTTGTTATTCGCGGCAGACCAAATTCTGGGTCGCCGACCCGGACGCCGCCCTATGGGAGATCTATGTGTTGCATGAGGACGTCGATGAAGCGGAGCATGACCATCCCACCGCGATGGCGGATTCCGAGGCGTCAACGCCGGCATGCGAGCGCCAAAAGGTGACCTGGGAACATCATATCAGCGCGCCGATCCCCGATCGCATCCCGCACGACGATAATAGCGTTAACGAAGTGTATCTGCACGGAACGGCAAACCTGCGACCGGAGACGGCCTGCCTGCCAAAGTTGCTCGCGGAGGCGTTTCGGGTATTGCGCCCCGGTGGCGTCGTGCGACTCCGGGGTTTGAGCGGCGATGGCCCGCTAAAGGTCGAATTGCCCGCGCTGCCCGGACCGGCGGCCGCGGTCCAGTTCGTTCCCGCCCACGCGGATTGCGCGCGGGCGCTCGCTGAGGCCCACTTCACTGAATTGACGTTTGAAAAGCTTTCCACCACGGCCTATTTCACAATCGGCGGGGTGCCAATGCGCGAGAGTGTAATCGTCGGACGCAAGCCTGGTTTCCGGCCGGCCAAGCTGAGTCACGGGGCCATTTATCTGGGACCATTTGCAAGCATCACCGACGATTTCGGCAATGTCTATCGACGGGGAGAAGCAACCGCTATCAATATCCACGACTGGCAATTAATCAAGAATTCCGCCGGCGCCGTTCAATTTCTTCTGCTCAGCCCGGCCGCCTCAAAGCCAACTTAATTTGGCGGGCGACGGCGGAACGCGAACCGCCTGACGCAGAGAATGTCGATCGATCGCTGGCGCTCGGCGCGGAACAGGAAGCATGATTAGGCTCCGTCGGCGAGCAACCTCATCAGCTACGCCTCGACGTAGATCGGCTCCTTGATCTTCTTGATCTGGGCAAAATTGCTCAACCGCTCGAGCAGCGCCGGTGAGACCGGACTGCCGGCGCCGAAGAGACTTTCGCCATCCTCGGTTTCGATCGGGTAGAAGAGCGAGTCTCCGGCGAGCAGCCCCTTGAGCGTGACCGCCCGGCTGCCCTTCGGCGGCGCCTCGATGACCTCGCTGATGGCGACAGCGAGGATCGCCGGGTCATAGAGTCCACTCGATTTTTTTAAGTGCAAAGCGATTTTTTTCCGCGACATTCCGGTGGCGTCGAGGGCATCCACGTCGATGAGAATTCGGAGGATGCGGGAGCCGACCGGAATTCGCTTGTGGGCGACCCGGTCGCGCGGAAAGCCGCTGCCGTCAAAATTCTTATTCTGGTAAAAGACGATCGGCGAAACCGCTTCGAGGCGAGGGATTCGCGCGAGAAGGTTGCGGCCAAATTCCGGCGCGCGGGTAACCATGACATGTTCGGCGTGAGTCAGGGGGAATTGCGAACGGAGCCGTTGAATGACGGAGGGGGGAACGCAAATAAAACCGACGTGAAATAGCATCGCCGCCATTTCCAGTTCCCAGGTTTGCTCGATCTCCAGGGCCTTGGCCATGGTAAGCATGTACTCGCGAATTCTTTGACTATGCCAGAACGACTGCGGCACGACGGTGGCCAACACTTCGTTTAGCACCCGGATGCTGCCGCCGAGAAGTTTTTCGACCAATTCGCGTTCATCCTCGAGGATGCGCGCGCGCACTTTCTCCATTTTGTGTTTGTAGAGAGCAATCTCAATGTGCGAGCGCAATTCCCGTTCTTCGAATGGCTTCATGATGTAACCGAAGCATTCGGTGATCTTGGCCCGTTCGAGCGTCTGGACGTCGGTGTGGGCCGTCAAATAGACGATGGGGAGATCGAAGCGCTTGCGGATAATCGCCGCGGTTTCGATGCCGTCCATTTTCCCGGACAGCGTTATATCCATGAGGACCAGATCCGGATGCTCGCGGGCGATTCCGTCGAGCGCGGCCAAGCCGGACCCTGCCGTGCCCGCGACCTGGTAGCCCAGGCCCTTCAGGCGGCTCTCGATGTCCGCGACGACGATCGCCTCATCCTCGACGACGAAAATCAGTGGTTTCGACATTGCGTAACCCCATTTGTCCGGACGCCAAATTCGGCAAGGTCAAGCGCGCGGCTGATCGGCGCGCGTCAACGGTGGACGAAGTTTTCCAATGGCTTGCGCCCATAATAAGCTGAAGATTATGCAATTGAAGTGGTCGAAGCCATCAAAATCATTAAAATCTGGTTAAAACGTTCTTGCTCTCCCGACGCCCTGGCGACCAGCGCTGGCCAAACGCATAGGTTATCGAATCTTCGGAACGAAAGTCCGACGAACCCCGGCTGACGAGGGAGAGGCAGCGCGATGGGCCAAAGTCGCGGGCAGGCAATCGCGGTGCGCCCAAGCCGTCACGAATTACCGCGCGCTACGCCCTTTATGTTTCGGCCGCTTGGGGACCAGCGAGGTCGCCCCAGAGCGGTTCGAGGTCGGGATCCTGCAGGGCCTGCTGAGTCAGAGTGGCTGCGTCTCCGGCGGCGAACGCCTGTTCGAGGAGCGTCCGGGCATCTTTGAGACGACCGAGGCGGCAGCCGTAGCAAGCCAGGTTATAGGAAATCAAAGGTTCGTTGGGGAACCGATCAGTCATTCGAAGCAACAACTCCCAAGCCTCGCGAGTCCGTTCGGTCGCATGGAACGCGGCCGCTAGGTGAATCCAGCCGATGGGGCTATTCGGGGCGATTTTCGTAATCGACTTGGCCACGTCAACGCAGGTTTCCCAGTTCTGTTCCCGCGCGGAGATTTGCCACCGGGCCGCCAGGACCGACGGATGAAGCCGGAGCGATGGCATGATCCGGTCGAGCGCCTTTTCGGCTTCGACGTAATTGCCCCGGCCAATGCAGCGGAGCGCGGCGTCGAGGAAAATGCTATTGGGCGGCTCCAGCCGCTGGGTAGCATTGGAGGAGTACGATTTCAAAGTTTCGTAGGAGCGCCGGCGCGCGGCGCCGCCCGGCGAATCGCTCGGCGCAAGCTCCGGCGCGCGCGAGCCACTTGATGTGAGTCAATCCGTTTCACTTCATTCAAGAATCAATATCGATGTCGGTGACTCTAACGCAATCACTTGGCGACGTCAAAGCGGCCCGCATAGCGCGGCTTGATGGGATTCCTGCCGCGGAATACTGGCGCGGCGTAGCTCGGTTGCCGGGCGCGGGGCGCGGAAATAAGTATTGAAGCAACCTGGCGGAAGGGCTAAGAGCGTCCGGGAAATCTACGATGACACCGGTGACCGGATATGCGCGATTTTGGCGGAACGCTCCAGTGCGGCAGGGCCTGAGGCTCCTGGCACGCGTGGCGCTAACCTGCGGGTTGTTCGCCGCGGTTCCGGGCGACGGGCGGGCGGCGGAGTTTCAGGAGAGCGTGTCCAAGGCTGAAAACGGGGACGCTGGCGCCCAGTACGAAGTCGGATTCGCTTATGCGAACGCCGTGGGCGTCCCGCAGAGCTATCCGCAGGCTTTGCAGTGGTATCAAAAGGCGGCCGCGCAAGGAAACGCGCCAGCGCAGGCCAGTCTGGGATTCTTGTACGAAAATGGCCTCGGCGTAAAGCGAGACCTGGCGGAGGCCATCAAGTGGTATCGCGAGGCGGCCGGCCGCGGTTCCGCGCCGGTGCAATACAAATTGGCGCGCCTGTACGAAACCGGCGTTGGCGGCGCGCGCAATCTCGCCGCGGCCGCAAGATGGTACCGGCGCGCGGCCGACCAGGGCTTTGCGCCGGCGCAGGCGAGTTTGGGAGCGCTCTGCGCGGAAGGAAAAGGAGCGCCCCAGGATTATGCGGAGGCGGTCAAATGGTGGGAACTGGCCGAGAAGGGCGGTTCTTCCGACGGGACGATGATCCGGGACTTGGTGGTCCGCCAATTACCCGCGAGCCAAGTGGCCGAGGGAAGGCGACGGGCCGCGGCGTTCGTCGCGCGGGCGGAAAGCGGCCAGTTGAAGCTTGAGGATGAAACACCGATGGCGGAAGACCTGCCGCCGCCGAAGATTTTTGGCGCGGGCTTCTTTATCACTGATGATGGCTACTTGCTGACCGACGCCCGTATCGTGCTCGGCGCCAGCCGGGTTCTGGTGGCCTGTGGCAAAGGCCGATTTACCGCCGCGATCATCGGGGTGGATAGGATTAACGGCGTCGCGTTGCTGAAAGCCGACGGCAATTTCTCGGCCCTGCCGCTGATCGAAAGCCGCGCGATCAAGCTTGGGGGTACGGTTTACACGGCAGGCTTCACGGAAGCAGACGCCCACGCCCAGGCGTCAGCGCAGCTCAACCGGGGCGAGGTCAGCGGATTGGCTGGCCCGGAGTCCGACCCGCGCGAGTTTCAAGTCAAGGTGGCGCGGGCGAGCGGAGGCTCCGGGGGACCCATCTTAAACGACGCGGGCAACGTGATCGGCTTGCTCAGCGGCGCGAAAAAGCAACGCGAAGAATCCGGCGGCTCCGTGATCGAATACGCGCTCCGGGGCGCTTACGCGCTTGGGTTGGTGGATTCGGCGCCCGAACTCAGCGCCAAACTTCATCCGTCCCGGTCGGCGGCTCTCGGCTCCAATGAAATCATGCAGGCGACGTCGGCCGGCGTCGTCCAGGTTTTGGCGTACTAACGCCTGACGGTAGAAGTGAGCGACGGAGGTTTTCGGGCACAAGGCCCGCCTGAGATCGGATGCCAGTCCAGCGCCGAACGTCGTGGAGCATGAACCGAACTGATCGCGTGATTGCGCTTGGCCGATGATTCGATTAGGTTCGCGCCATGAGTCGTTGGTCCGCGCTTTGGCGGTCGCTGGTCGCAGTCTTATTGTGTTGTCTCTGGGTGGGTTGCCAGCCGGAGGGCGAGAGCGCGCTCGATGAGCAAAAGAACCCGCACTATCTGGAAGGGCGGAGCCGGCAAAACAACTTGGATTATCCCGGCGCGGTGGCCGCGTTTGAGAAGGCGCTTGAGGCAAATCCCCGGTCCGCGTCCGCCCATTTCGAACTCGGGCTGATTTACTTTCAAAATCTGGGCGATTACGCGGCGGCGATCTATCACTTCGAGCGGTTCCTCCGGCTTCGGCCGAACGCCGAGCACGCCGATCAGGTCCGTCAATTCATCACGGTAAGCAAGCAGGAATTGGCAAAAACTGTTTCGCTCGGCCCGGTGACGCAACAGATGCAACGCGAACTCGATCGCCTGACGGCGGAAAACGCGGTGCTTCATCAACAGATCGAAAACTTGCAGGCGCAGCTGAGCAAACGTGGCAACCCCGCGCTCGCCGCGAGTTTCACTCCGCTGCCGGCCAGCCCCACCAATGCCCGCGTGGCCGCTGTGGACCCACCGTCCGCCCGGCCGGAGACGACCGTGACGCCCGCGGGCAAGCCTGCGGCTCCCGCCGCGGCTCGCGCGCACATCGTGAAAAGCGGCGAAACGCTCGCGGCCATCGCGCGTCGGGAAGGGGTGAAGCTGGAAGCGTTGGAGGCGGCCAATCCCGGAATCAGCGCGCGCAAGCTTCGCGTCGGCGCCAGCCTGAAGATTCCCGTCAAGTAACGCGCCCGCCCCATGCTCAACCGGCTCTACTTTCCGGCGATCCTGATCTTCTGGGTCACCATGAACGTGTTGCTTTGGCGTTCGGAATTCGGCAGCGGACGGGAACTGGGCGGGGCGCTGCCGGTGGCGGTGGTTTGGCAAAAAATCCTCACGGCGCCAGACGACTCCGCGCTGCAGATCACGCGCGGCGGAAAGGTGATCGGCTATTGCCGCTGGCTGGCGAACGTCGGGGAAAGCGTCGCGGCGGGCAAAGTGGCCCAAGACGACGCCGAGCCGGAGGGAATGGTGAACGAATTGACCGGCTACACGGTTGACCTGGAGGGCCACGTCATTCTCGGCGAACTGAAGAATCGAATTCGGTTTATACTGCACATGGAGTTCACGACGAATCGGGTCTGGAAGCAGTTCACGCTGCGGGTGACGGCCCGGCCATCATCGTGGGAAGTCCACGCGGTGGCCGCGAAAGAATCGGTGAGCGTGAAAATGGACGAGGGCGGCTCGAAATGGGAGGAGAACCTCGCGTTCGCGGATCTGCGGAATCCGCAAAGGTTACTGGGGGACTTGGGGCTGGCGCTCCCGCCCGGGTTGCTGGGCGCCAACGCTCTCTCCGGCTCCGCCGGTCCCCTCAATCTCGGTCTCGATTGGCAATCTTTCAATGACCGGCTCAAAGTGGGGCATTCCGAGGTTCGGATATATCGGGTGCAGGCCCGTTTGTTTGATCGCTATCAGGCGGTTCTCTGCATCAGTCGGGTAGGGGAGATCCTCCGGGTCGAGTTGCCGGGCGATTTAACGCTGCTGAATGACGCGCTCCTCAGTTTATAGGATTCTGGCGCATGATTGAACTGTCCCATTTGAGCAAGCGTTTCGGGGACATCGTCGCCGTCAACGATCTTAGCCTGAGCGTGAAACGCGGCGAATTCTTCGCGGTGCTGGGACCGAACGCGGCCGGCAAGACGACGACCATCAAAATCATCGTCGGGTTGATCAAGCCGAGTTCCGGCTCGGCGCGGGTCGCGGGATTTGACGTCCAGAGTCAACCGCTTGAGGCCCGCAGTCGTCTGGCCTATGTGCCCGATTTTCCGTTCCTCTACGACAAGCTGACCCCTTGGGAGTTTTTTATTTTTATTGGCCAGCTTTTCCGGATGAACGAGGAGCGTATTCGCGCCTCGGCCAAGGCTTTGATCGGACGGTTCAATCTCGAGGCGTTCGTGACCCGCCCGATCGAGTCGCTCTCCCACGGCACCCGCCAGCGGGTGGCGATCGTGTCGGCCTTGCTGCACGACCCGGAGGTTTTCGTGCTCGATGAGCCGATGGTCGGTCTTGACCCGCATCACTCGCGCGTCCTGAAGGATATTCTGAAGGAACGCTCGGTGGAGGGGATGACCGTGTTCGTCTCGACGCATCAGCTCAGCGTCGCCGAGGAGATGGCGGACCGGATCGGCATCATGCATGAGGGCCGGATGGTCGCGGTGGGGACGCGAGACGAATTACGGCGCCAGAGCGGCGCCACCGGGGCGCTGGAACAGACGTTCCTGGCCCTGACCGCCCAGGAGACCAGCCACGCTACCGTCACGCCGGTTGACTCGGCGGCGCCGACCGCAAAATAGACGTTACGATGAGCGAGTCTCGTCAACCGGCCGTTGCGATTCCGAGGCCGCTTTCGTTGTTGCTTCGGGTCAACACCCTCCAGGCGTGGCGGCGGCTCTGCTCGGTTCGGGAGCGTTCGAAATTTCTCTCCTCGGTGATTGGGATTTTTCTGGTTGGTTACCTGGCGCTCTCATTCTGGCTGTTCTGCAAGGGGTTGAGGTTCCTGGGGACGTTTCCCGGGTTGGGCACGCTGCTGACGGAACGGCTCTTGTTTCTGCTCTTTGCGTTCCTCTTCGTTTTGCTCTTGTTCAGCAATGTGGTGATCGGGTACACGAATCTCTTTCGCAACCGGGAGACGGCATTTTTACTCACGACGCCGATCGCACCGCAAACCATCTACCACTGGAAGTTTCTCGAGACGACCATGCTGGCCTCCTGGGCGTTTCTGTTTCTGATTGCCCCGCTTTTGGCGGCGTATGGCCTGACGCACCAGGTGGAGTGGCATTTCTATCTGATGACCATCGCGTTGACGGCGCTGTTTGTCGTCCTCCCGGCGGTCGGCGGCGCCTGGATCGCGGTGAACCTGGCGCGCTACCTCGACCGGCGCGCGTTTCAGACGGTGGCGGTGGTGACCGCGCTGATTTTGATTTTTGGCGCCCGAATTTGGCTGCGCCCGGAACCGGTCACTGATGAAATGCTCGAAACTCGAGTGCTTGCGGTTTTGGACCGGCTTTTGATGAAAACTCGTTTCGCGCAGTTTCCCTTGTTGCCGAGTTACTGGCTCTCAGCCAGCGTCCAACAGTGGGCGGAAGGGGCGCGGGCGGCCGCGGGATTCTTCGGGCTGGTTTTATCCAGCCACGTGCTGTTTTTTGGATACCTTTCCTGCACTCGCATGGGCCGTTCGTTCTACGAGGCGGCGGCGCATGTGCAGAGCCGCAGCAGCATCCTGGCGCGCTGGGCCTGGTTTCGCGCCTGGCGGGACCGCCAAAGCCAGTTCACGATCTCGCGCGGACCGCTGGATACGGCTCTCGGCCGCTTCAAACTAGTCCCCTCAGACGTGCGGGCGCTGGTGATGAAAGATTTCCGCGTGTTCTGGCGCGACACGACGCAATGGGGGCAAACGCTGGTTCTTTTTGGACTGCTCGGGGCCTACATCCTGAACCTGCGACACTTCTCACAACAACTGACCAGCCCTTTTTGGGTCAACATCGTTTCGTTTCTCAACCTCGGCGCCTGCTCGCTCAACCTCGCGACCCTGACGACGCGGTTCGTTTTCCCGCAGTTTTCGCTGGAGGGTAAACGACTTTGGATCGTCGGCATGGCGCCGCTTGGGCTGGTGCGCGTGGTGAAGGTCAAGAACCTGCTGGCGACCACGACCTCATTGATCCTGACGGTCGGACTGGTTTGGCTCTCGTGCTACATGCTGAAACTTTCGTGGGATCGAACCGCCTTTTTCACCGGGGCCATCACGGTCATGACGTTGACCCTGAACGGGCTGGCGACCGGCTTGGGCGCGCTCTATCCGAACTTTAAGGAGGACAATCCGACCAAGATTGTGAGTGGCTTCGGCGGGACGTTCTGTCTGGTCTTGAGTTTTCTTTACATCGTTACGTCGGTCGCGCTGCTGGTCGTTGGGTCGCCCTGGGCGAGGCACGGCTCCTCGGCGGGCCTGATGTTCGCGTGTTTTGGCGGGTTCGCGACGCTGTCGGTCCTGCTCGGCTGGCTCCCGCTGAAGTTGGGGTTGCGCAAACTGACGGCTTTCGAACATTAAGCGCGCGGGCCACGGCCCGCTTTACACCATCGGCGCGGAGGATTAACCTCACCGTATGGCTTCCGAATATGATGAAACGGATTTTGTGGATACCGAGTTTCAGGCGTCCCGCAAGGCGGCGTATATGAGGTCCTCCGAGCCATCGCCGCCGCCCGGTTCCGGCCAGCCCGGACGCCCCCCCAGCCGTGAGGAATTGGAGCTTAAGATGACGGAGACCCAGCAGCGCCTTACGGCGTTGAAACAGGCGCAGGAACAACTCGAGCGCGAACGGGCCGCGCTGGAGGAGGCGCGCCGCCGGCGGGCCGAATTACAAATGGGGCGCGAGGAGATGCTGCAGCATCTCAACCGCGGTCTCGGACTTTTGGAGAAGGCCGAATTCGAAGCGCGCCGCGGCGCCGAGCAAATGGCCAAGACGATGGCTGATTTTCGGGAAGCGCTGGCCAAGGTCGAAGCGATCAAGGAGGAGACCTGGACACAGGAGACGTGGAACGTCGAGTTGACGCGCGCGCTGACGGCGATCGAGAACGCCCGCATGGAATGGAACTCCGCCCGCCTCAAGTTCCCGCTGCTCGAAGGCGCCGGCGCCGCGGGCGAAAGCGGGCAGGGGAGCGCGAAGCCGGCTCCGCCGTGGCCGCAAGAGCAGGAGTTTTTGCGCTTGTGCCGCACCGGGCTGGCCCTTACCTGGCCGTTGGCCGCGGTGGCGTTGATCGCGCTGGGCGTGTTCGCGATTATTTTGCTCCGCCACTAAAGATTCGACGGATGGGCGTCTTCAAGAAAAAGCCGGACCCAATCTCCGATCGCAGCCGCGCCCTCAACGCGGAAATCGCGGCGCTCGAGGCGCAAATCCGTGATCTGAACGCGCGCTCCCAAAAGACGGAAACGAAGTCGCAGGGAAGGGCGGCGCTCCCCGGCGCCCGGGGTGGGGCCCCGCCAGAAGCGGCGTCGAGCGAGCCGGTTTTCGAGGAACTGAATCAGACGCCCAAAGGCGAGAACTCGGAGGAGCACGATCCGGCCGCTCATTTCAACGATTTAGGCGTTCGCAAATACGATCTCCTGGCGGCGTGGCGGCGGTTGCAAAATCATTTCCGCGGTCCGCCGACGAACAACCCGAAGTTGGTGAACTATCTGGCCGCCGGCAGCATTCAGGGATTGCGCCCGTTGCGTTACGAGAAACGAGTCGCGCGCAATCGGTTTCTGGCTTTGTTCGTCTTATTTACGCTGATTCTGGCCGGACTCATCAAGTTTTTCGCCAGCCGCCGTTAAACGCCCAGGCCGCTCAACTTCGACGTCGGAGGCCAATTGCCCAAGTCAGCGCAAATTGATTCCCCGGTGAATGAGGTTTGGATTGAAACCGCGGATGGATGGTTTGAGGCTACTTTCTCGGGACGGGGCCTGGCGAAGCTTCGATTTCCGCCTTTCGGACGGATTGGACCGGCCGCCGAGCCGATAAGCGCGCAGCAACCACCCGTCGCCACGGAATGGTTGGCGTTGACACGCGGAAGTCTCGACCGCGCGCTGGCCGGTCACGAGATTGAAGCATTGCCGCCGCTCGACCTGACGCGCGGAACGCCTTTTCAACGAAGGGTGTGGGGGCTGCTGCGCGAGATTGCCTGCGGCGAAACCAGAAGCTACGGAGAAATCGCACAGTCGTTGGGCCTCAGCGGCGCGGCCCGCGCGGTGGGCGCGGCGTGTGGCGCCAATCCGATTCCGGTCATCATCCCGTGCCATCGCGTGTTGGCCGCGCGCGGTCGTCTGGGCGGATTCTCGGCTGGCCTGGAGTGGAAACGCCTGTTGCTGTCCCGCGAGGGGACGAATTCGGCGGGCAGCCCAGTTCTACCCTTTGAAGACTCGAATCCCGGGCGCGCAAGGTTGCCTGGAGACCGGACGGCGAAAGACTAGTGTAGTGTCTCATAAATAACTGGTCATTCGTTGCGCCGGATTGGGTCGGTG
>CAZFVY010000112.1:0-22819 GCA_964522665.1 uncultured Verrucomicrobiota bacterium
CGAACCCTCGTCTCAGCCTTGGGAAGGCCACATTCTACCATTGAACCACACCCGCGTGGATCGCCGCTATTCTTGTACCAAAATCACCCGATCCGTGCAACTGTTCAATTTCTCCGCGCGCCAGTTTTTCCGTGTCGTTTTTGCCGGACTTGTGGCGGCGGGGAAGCGGCCGCGTTTAGGTCGCGGCGGCCGGGCGCACGAGGACCATCCAGGTGACGCCGAAGCGGTCGGCGGCCATGCCGAAACGCTCGGAGAAGAAGGTCTTGGTCAGCGGCATCTGGACCTGTCCGCCGTCGGAAATCGCGGCAAAGAGACTCTCCGCCTCCGCCGCCGTCGCCGCGGTGAGCGAGAGGGCAAAGCCCTGGAAGTTTGGCTTGCCTCCACAGCGTCCGTCGGACGCCATCATGGTCGTTTCGCCGATGCGAAAGCTCGCGTGCATCACTTTATTCTCCGACCCGGGGGCGCACATGTCGGGTTGGGGCGGTTCCGGGCTGTCCTTGAAGCGCATAAACATTATCAATTCGGCGCCGAGGGCACGGCGGTAAAATTCGAGGGCCTCTTCACAGCGACCGTCGAAGAAGAGGTAAGGTTGGACGAGGCGGGGCGAGGTGGTCGGGTTCATGGTTTGGGGTTCAATGATTTGTTTTGTTCGTAACCTTATGACGAACCGGGTGATGCGTTAAGGACAAAATTCGGACGAAAAAGGACGGACCGCGCGGCCCGGCGTTCTTTTCTTGGTTCTGGCGGGAGTTCGAGGTTATGTTGTGGGAAGCGCAGACGACCACTTGAATGATTACGCGGGAAAATAAACGGATGGCGGCGACGGCGTTGACCGTCGTGACGCTGGACCAGTGCACGAAGGCGCTGGTGCTCAAGTACCTCGGTTACGCCCAGGAGCGGGTGGTGATTCCCGGGTTTTTCAAATTCGTCCATTGGGGGAACACGGGCGCGGCGTGGAGTTTGTTCACCGATCGCAATGATTTGCTGGCCATCGTGTCGTTGTTCGCCTTAATCATCCTGTTTTTGAGCCGGCGGCATTTCGATTCGCATACGGCGGTGGGACAGCTCGCGCTGGGGCTTATGTTCGGCGGGATTTCGGGAAATTTGATCGATCGGGTCGTGACGGGGCGCCGGCACGTGATCGATTTTATTTATTTTTACATGGACCGGCGCGGGGGCGGGCAGCTTTGGTTTCCGGCGTTCAATTTAGCCGATACCGCCATTTGCACCGGGGTTGGATTGTTGTTTTTGATTTCGTGGAAGGGTGAGGCGAAACGCGCCGGACCGGCGCCGGTCACCGCGCCAATCAAGGTCAAACCGGAGATGTGAGCGCCGCCGCGGGGCGAAACCACAACTCACGCGGTTTGGAGACGCACGCGGCGCGCGACTCAGGGCGCCGCCACTTCCGAACTCGGCGGTGGTTACCGTTGCGTGGCTGCGTCCGACGGGGCGACGCGTCGCCACCCGCCGACGATCAGGCGAGGATTAATCCCGCCGCTCGAGGGCTTCACAATTAATTCAACATTGAACCGTCCGACTTCAACCGCGCCGGCTCCGTGGTTTATCGCGGGGCCGACCGCCGTGGGCAAATCCGCCGTCGCTCTGGAGCTTGCGGAGCGGATTGGCGGGGAGGTGATCTCGGTCGATTCGATGCAGGTTTATCGCGGCCTGGACATCGGGACCGCCAAGCCAACCCCCGACGAACGGCGGCGGGCGCCGCACCATTTGATCGATGTCGCGGAGGTGACGTCGGGTTTCGACGCCGCGCAATTTGTGCGTTTGGCGGCGGCGGCCGTCGCCGAGATTCGCGGGCGCGGGAGGACGCCGATTTTCTGCGGTGGCACGGGGCTTTATTTTCAGGCGTATTTCGAAGGTCTGGGCGCGGCGCCGCCGATGGACGCGGCGTTGCGGGCGGAACTGGAGGCAGCGCCGGCGCCGCAACTGTGGGCGGAGTTGGAGGCGGCGGACCCGGACTGTTTCAAGCAGATTGATCTGCATAATCGCCGGCGCGTCGTTCGGGCGCTGGAAGTGATTCGGCTGACGGGACGGCCATTCTCGGCCCAAAGGGCGTCGTGGTCGCCAGGTTCACCGCCTGCGCCCGCCGCCGGGACGGGCGAGCCGGGTGAACGTTGTGATCCCGGCGAACCCGGCTCCGCGCCCATGCTCGAAGCGGAAGCGGCGCACGGCGCGCCGGTCGCGCGAGAGGTTGAAACGGCCGGGTTGGCCGCCGACGAGACACGCCTGGCGTTCTGCCTGACGCGGGCGCGGGATGATCTGCACGCGCGGATCGCGCGCCGGGTGGAGGAGATGTTCGCGCGCGGCTTGACGGACGAGACGGCGCGGCTGCTGGCGGCGGGCCTGGCGGGGAATCGGACGGCGTTGCAAGCGATCGGCTATCGTCAGGTGGCGGAACATTTGCGGGGGGAACATTCGCTGGCCGAGACGATCGAGCTGGTGAAATCGCGGACGCGGCAATTCGCCAAACGGCAATTGACCTGGTTTCGCCGCCGGGGCGACTGGACCTGGTTGGAACTGGGCGCGCACGAGCCGGCCGGGGCCACGGTGGATCGCTTGCTCACGGGTCGCGCGCGCGCCGAACGTTGACATTCCTCGGTTAGAAACTACTTTCCGCGTCGATGTCGAAGTCGTCCGTCCATTCCGTGATTCGCCTGCGCGGCGTGCGCCAGAACAACCTGAAGAATTTTGATCTGGACGTGCCGTGCCATCGTTTGGTGGTGGTCACTGGGTTGAGCGGGTCGGGCAAAAGTTCGCTGGCGTTTGACACGTTATTCGCCGAGGGCCAGCGACGATATATCGAGACGTTTTCACCGTACGCGAGGCAGTTCTTCGACCGGATGGACAAACCGCAAGTGGACACCATCGAGGGGATTCCTCCGGCCATCGCCATCGAGCAACGGAACGCGGTCAAATCGACCCGTTCGACGGTCGGCACGATGACGGAGATTTGTGATTATCTGAAGCTGCTTTGGCCCGCGGTCGCGCAGCTTTACTGCCGCCAATGCGGGCGGCCGGTCCGCGAGGAAACGCCGAAACAAATTTGGGAAACGCTCACCCACGCCGGCGGCTCGCGGGAGGCGTCCGTTCCGCCGGAGGACGCTCGCGTGGGCATTGGCGAGGCGATGGTCACCTTCGATTTGCCGCTCTCGGAAAAGCTTTCGCTGGACGAATCGCTGGCGCTGGTGGCGAAGCAGGGCTACCAGCGGGCTCTGTGGGAGAACGAGGTGATCCGGCTGGAGGAGATTTCCGCGCGGGCGGGCGCCAAGGCTCCGGCGTCGCTGACGATCATTCAGGACCGCGTCAAGCTCGCGCCGGAACAGCGGCCCCGGTTCGTCGAGGCGTGCGAGCAGGCGTTTCATTTCGGCAAGGGCAAGCTGGCCATCCGTGAAGTGGACGGGAGTTCGCCCCGCCGGTTTTCGAACCGCCGTCACTGCGCGACGTGCGATTTGGACTATCGCGAACCGTCCGCCGCGCTTTTCAGCTTCAACAATCCGGTCGGCGCGTGCCCGAGCTGCCGGGGATTTGGCCGGGTGATCACCATCGATTACCGGCGGGCGATCCCGGACCGCGCAAAATCGTTGGCGGATGGCGCGATCAAGCCGTGGCAGGTCGGGCACGGCCTCGAATCGCAGAAAGACCTGCTTAAGTTCTGCAAACCACGCAAGATTCCAATCCACGTGCCGTTTCAGGATTTGCCGGCGTCAGCGCAGGAGTGGGTGATTCAGGGCGATCCCGGCTACGGCAAGGACGCGGAGCATCAATGGCCCCGCGCGTGGTATGGCCTCAAAGGTTATTTCCGCTGGCTGGAATCCAAGGCGTACAAGATGCACGTGCGCGTCCTGCTTTCGCGCTACCGCGCCTACGCGAGTTGTCCGGCGTGCCGAGGCCAGCGCCTGCAGCCGGACGCGTTGCTTTACCGCGCCGAGTTGCCGGCCGATTTGCGGCGTGGCGGCGCCGAGCGTGACCTACGCGTCACCCTTTCGGACTTCTACCAACTCCCGATTCGTGACGCCCTGCGGTTCATCGATCAACTCGCGTCGGCGCGGGGCGACAAACGGGCCGATCCGCTGGCGTTGATCTTTGATGAAGCGCTCGCTCGTCTGCGCTATTTGTCGGAGGTGGGTCTGGGCTACTTGACGTTGGATCGGCCCACGCGTTCGCTTTCGGGCGGCGAGACCGAGCGCGTGAACCTTACGACGTGCCTCGGCACCCGCCTCGTGAACAGCCTTTTTGTCCTGGACGAACCGAGCGTTGGCTTGCATCCGCGCGACACCGAGCGACTGATCGGGATCCTTGAGCGCCTCCGGGACGCGGGGAACACCGTGGTCGTGGTCGAACACGAGGCAAGCGTGATGCGCGCCGCCGACCAGATCATCGACCTCGGGCCGGGTCACGGGGAGGCCGGCGGCCAAATCGTGGCGCAGGGAAACTTCGCTGAAATCGCGCGCTCGCCCGCTTCGCTCACCGGGCAATACTTGAGCGGGCAACGGGAGATTGCCATCCCGACGCGACGCCCGGTCAATCCCGCCACGAGCGGCCCGTGGCCCGCGAGCGCGCGCGAACCATTGACGTTGAACGAAAGCATGGCCACCGCGCCGCCGCGGCCGTCGGCTCGGACTTCGGAGCGCGCCTCGCTCGGCGCGGCGGTTTCCTCAAAGGCTCCGCGACCCGAAGCGCCGCCGGGCTTTCTCCGTCTCATCAACGCCTCGCGCAACAATTTGCGCGGCCTCACGCTCGACATACCATTAGGCAGGTTAGTCTGCATTACCGGCGTCAGCGGTTCGGGCAAATCGACGCTCGTGCGGGAGGTTCTGCTCCCGGCGCTCGAGGAGAAACTTGGCCTGCCTGGTTCGGGGACTGGCGCGTTGGATGACGAGGACGCCGAGGACGAGAGCGAGGCGCCGGACGCCGACACGGGCGGGCCGACCAGCGTGATCGGCGCGGAATCCTTGAAGCGCGTCGTGCTGGTCGATCAATCGCCGCTCGGCAAGACCCCGCGCTCGAATCCGGTGGTGTACACCGGCGCGTTCGATGATTTGCGCGAGTTGTTCGCCCAGACCGAAGCCGCCCGCCGACGGGGTTTGAACGCGAGCGCGTTCAGCTTCAATTCGCCGCAAGGCCAGTGCGAGCGATGCCGCGGCGCCGGATTTGAAAAGATCGAGATGCAGTTTCTCAGCGATATCTTTATCCGCTGTTCGGAATGCGAGGGGCGGCGTTACCGGCCGCATATTCTCGAGGTGAAGGTCTCGCCGCCGGGCGCCGGCGGACCAGCGACGCCATCGTGGAGCATTGCCGATCTGCTCGCGGCGACCGTGGACGAGGTGGCGGCCTTCGTCGCCGGTTTTCCCGAGAGCCGCGCGGCGGGCCGCGCGGCCAAAGCGCTGCGATTGCTGCAGGAGGTCGGGTTGGGTTATCTGCGCGCGGGGCAGGCGATCAACACGCTTTCGGGCGGTGAATGTCAGCGGCTGAAGCTGGCCCGCCATCTGACGGAATGGGCGGCGGATGGTTTGAGCGGACGAGCTTCCGCGGCGGACGCCGAAATTGAGCCGGCGCTGTTTCTTTTCGACGAGCCAACGACCGGCCTTCATTTCGAGGATGTGCGGGTTTTACTGCTCGTGTTCCAGCGATTGGTCGCTGCCGGCCACTCGGCGCTGGTGGTCGAGCATAATCTGGACGTGATTAAATCGGCCGATTGGGTCATCGACCTCGGTCCAGACGCCGGCGACGAAGGCGGCCAACTCGTTGCCCAAGGCACGCCCGAGACGATCGCCGCGTGTCGCGAGAGCCACACCGGGCGCGCGTTGCGCGCCTTGGGGCTTTGAGGTGCGGTGCGGTGGGATTGGCGGCGGGTGACGTCGGTATCAGTCGGACAGCGGGTCTGCGACCCGCAGCGGCGGCGAGCCGTAGGACGCTTTCAAAATCGGCGGGAACGCCTCACAGTTTGAACACGCTGCGGCTCACAGAGCCGCGCTCCGCAAGACGCACCTATTTGGGCCGTTCTTTCCCATGATTTCTCGCCAATCAAGGTGCGCCTCTACGCGAATCAGGGACGGGAATACGTTCGCGCAACCACGGCGCGCCAAAATGAACGGTTACCTGAGCCGTTAAAAAGTGAGGCCGATCTCACTTCACCTCGGTCTTGATTCGCAAGCGCGCAAGGGGTAGAAGCGAATTATGCAAGCCACCGCCGCTGGACTCGTTCGCCAATCGATTCGTTTGATCACG
This sequence comes from uncultured Verrucomicrobiota bacterium, assembly GCA_964522665.1. GTDB lineage: Bacteria > Verrucomicrobiota > Verrucomicrobiia > Limisphaerales > CAZFVY01 > CAZFVY01. The sequence continues at coordinate 6,244 of CAZFVY010000112.1, forward strand.
CTCGTGTTTTTGCTGACCGGACCCCGGACGCCCGCGGCGGACCTAGTTTCGCCCCCGGCGGCCGCGACGCCAGGCGCCGCGGCGCCAGCCGCGTTTGACGACCATCAAAACATGATGGACCAACTCGGAGTCAAGGCCCTCCGGCATGGCCCCAATCCGAACAATCAATCGACGTTTGACGAGGCGGTGTCCAATCCCTACGCGGCGACCATGCCGGATGTGCTCACCCTGAAAGACGGCACGAAAGTCACGCGCGCCGACCAATGGCCCAAGCGCCGGGCGGAAATCGCGGAGGATTTCGAGCGGGAGGTCTATGGCCGGATACCGAAAAACGTCCCGCAAGTGACGTGGGAAGTGACCGCCACGACGAATGGAATGAGCGGCGGCATTCCCACGGTGACCAAAACCTTGGTGGGGCACGTGGACAACTCCACGTATCCCGAGATCACGGTCAACATCCAGGCCAATTTTACGGTGCCCGCGCACGCGACGGCGCCGGTCCCGCTGATGCTCGAGTTCGGCTTCGGTTTCGGCCCCGGCTTCGGCGGCTTCGGCCGCGGTCGTGGGGGTCCGGCTGCCTTGGGCGGGACCAATGCGCCCGGAGCGCCGGCCGGTGTCGCGAGAGTGACGAACGCAGCCCCGGGGGCGACCGTGGCGGCGGCGCCGGGCGGACCCGCCGGGACGAACGGCGCTGGAGGACCCCCGGCGTTTGGCGGCCGCGGCGGATTTGGGCCGGGCAGTCGCGGGCCGCGCTGGACTGACCAGGCGATCGCAAAGGGCTGGGGTTACGGGACGATCGTTCCCGGCAGCATTCAAGCGGACAATAACAAATTGACGTCGGGGATCATCGGTTTGACCAATCGAGGACAACCGCGGAAGCCGGACGATTGGGGCGCGTTGCGGGCGTGGCAATGGGGCGTCAGCCGGATGATCGATTATTTCGAGGCCAATCCTGATTCGAAAGTGGACGCAAAGAGGATTGGCATTGAAGGCCTCTCCCGTTACGGCAAGGCCGCGATTGTGACCGAGGCGTTTGAGCCGCGCATTGCCGTCGGCTTGATCGGCTCGTCGGGCGAGGGCGGCGTGAAGCTGCATCGCCACGTTTTCGGGGAAGCGGTGGAGAATCTGGCGGGCGGCGAGTACTATTGGATGGCGGGTAATTTCATCAAGTATGGCGCGTCCGAGCCGCCACTGACGGCCGCGGACCTGCCGGTGGATTCGCACGAATTGATCGCCCTATGCGCGCCGCGTCCCTGCTTCATTAGTTACGGGTTGGTAGAACACGGCGATGCCAAATGGGTGGACGCGCACGGCAGCTTTATGGCGGGCGTGCTCGCGGGGCCGGTTTACCGGCTGCTCGGGAAGAAGGATTTCGGCACACCGGGTGATTACCTGACCGACGCCATGCCGCCGGTCAAGGAATTGATCGGCGGCGAGTTGGCTTGGCGCCAACACGAAGGCGGGCACGACGTGACGCCCAATTGGCCGGCGTTTTTCGAGTGGGTCGGCGCTTACATCAAGGCGCCGCCATTGCCACCGGGGGAGACGCCGTCGAACTGACTTGAGTTTCACCTCGAAGTTTCGGGCAGCGCCCGGCGTGACGCCAGATAGATTCACACTGACTTTCGCCTTTTCGTGATGACGACTTTGCCTCACGCGCTCCGCCGTTCACTGACTGTCGTGATTCTGGGTTGGACGGCGATCGCGCAACTGACGTCGTCCGCCGCCGAACCGCCTCCGGCGAGTACGGCGGGTTCCGAACGGGACGGCGCGAAATCAGGGCAACCGCTCCTGCCGCCGGCGGACCGCGCCACTCCGCGGAAGGATGCGAACTCACGTCTCGCGCATACGCAGTTGCTCGAAAAGGCGGCCAAGGGACACATCGACATCTATTTTGTGGGCGACTCAATTACCCGCCGATGGGGGGCCAGTGACACGAAATACCGAGGGTTGCTCGAGAATTGGACGACGAATTTTTTCGGTTGGAACGCCGCTGATTTCGGCTGGGGCGCGGATCGCGCCGAGAACATCCTTTGGCGCCTCGAAAACGGGGAACTGGATGGGGTGAACCCCAAGGTCATCGTGGTTCTGGCGGGGACTAATAATCTCGGACCTGGACCGGCGGACGACGCGAAAATCGCGGACATCACCCGCGGATTGAAAGCGATCCTCGATCTTTGCCGCTCCAAGGCTCCGCGCGCGGCCATCATTCTAACCGGCATCTTCCCCCGCAACGACAACCTCGCGGCGCTGCCCGCCATCAAACGGATTAACGAGAATCTCGCGGGGTTCTGCGACGGCAAAGCGGTCCGTTACCTCAACATCAATGACCGGCTCGCGGACCGCGACGGCCGGCTGTTCGAAGGCATGATGGACGCGCGGGATAAGCTGCACCCGACGGTGGAGGGCTACCAGGTTTGGGCCGACGCCTTGAAGCCGATCTTCACGGAACTCCTCGGTCCGCCCGCCAAAACGGATCAGGCGCCGCCGCCGACCGGCGACCCGAGCGCCGCCGCTCAACCTGTCGCCAAGCCGTAGTCCGCGCCGACCGGACTACCGCCCGGCCCGCGCAAAATGGGCCTTCGTGAGGAATCGGCGTTTTGCCGTGGCAAACGCGGCTTTTGCCACTAGAATTAACGCACGGTGAAAATAAAGCATTCGGTCACCAAACTCGGTGAAATCCACTGTAACGACGCGCTGACGGTTTTTCGAGAATCGGTGGCTGTCGCCTCAGTGGATCTCATCATGACGAGTCCGCCATTTGGACTCGTTCGCAAAAAAGACTACGGAAACGCTGACGCGCACGAATACCTCGAGTGGTTCAAGCCTTTCGGAGAAGCCTTTTTTCGCGCGCTCAAGCCTCAAGGTTCGTTGGTGATCGACATCGGAGGCGCTTGGATTCCGGGTCAGCCCACGCGCAGCCTTTACCATTATGAGCTTTTAATCATGCTCTGTCGGGAGTACGGCTTTCACCTGGCTCAGGAATTCTACTGGTGGAATCCGTCCCGCCTGCCAACCCCGGCCGAGTGGGTGACGGTGCGTCGGGTTCGCGTCAAGGACGCTGTCAATTGCATTTGGTGGTTGTCCAAAACCCCTTGGCCAAAGGCGAGCAATCGTCGGGTTCTTCAGCCCTATTCCGAAAGTATGCGACAACTTCTTGACAAAGGCTACACCCCCAAACTGCGCCCCTCCGGTCACGATATATCCGACTGTTTCGGAACCGACAATGGCGCCGCGATTCCACCTAATCTTATTGCGCTCGCGCATACGGAAAGTAACTCCGCGTACATTCGCTATTGCGCTCTGAACGGGATAAAGCCCCACCCGGCTCGCTTCCCGGTGGACCTGCCCGATTTCTTTATCCGTATGTTGACCGACGAAGGTGATTTGGTGGTAGATCCATTTGGCGGGAGCTGCGTGACGGGCGAAGCCGCGGAACGCCGTGGCCGCCGGTGGATGTGTTGCGAGATCGTTGAGGACTACGTGAAGGGCGCTCTCGGTCGTTTTGACGAACCGTTCGTGACAGGTTATCCGGCACCGGGGGAACGGCGGGCCAAGGATGAGCCGTACTACCGCGCCTTCAAACCGGGCTTCGTCGTCGATGGCGCCGCGAGCGAACCGCTGCCAGCCGATGGGGGCGCCAAACGGCCAAATGCGCGATCAAAACCCAACCGGACGTTGGCCCGCGCTTCGGTTGAATCTCGATCCAAGCAACTCGTTTTGCTGGAGTCGGCTCCAGGGCGAAAGCAGCGGAGACGGCCATAGGCACACGGTTCCAGAGCTTTCTCGGCGGCGTCATGTCCATCCGACTTTCCAAGAGTAATCTGCTCCAGCGAGTCCTGAGCGCCGCCCGCGCGTCTGGCTGGAACCCGATTCCCCTTGGCGAAGACCACCCGTTCCGCATCGCGCTGGCTCGGGGCGAGTCGCAAGAAACGGTCCTCTGCTACATCTGGAACCTCACCTACGGGGGATATCCCCGCGACCCTAATGAGCTTCGAATTCAAATCACGGGGGTCGATCGTTTTTCAATCCAAGAGGGAGTGAAGACCATCGTGGTGGGATGGAGCGAAACGGACCAAATATTCGTTGGTTTTGACGTTGCCAAACATCTCTTGTGGATGCAGGGACGGTCGCCCTCCTTTCAGATTCGCCGCGAGACGGTGACCGCGGCCGCCGTCAGCGGCTTCTGCCCGCAACTCCGCGGGAACCTCGAAATCGCAATCGCGTTCCGGCCCGATTTCTTCGGCGCTTATGTCCAAGAATTGGAGAGCCTGCACGCCGCGGCGCAACGCGCCGAGGACTTGCAATCTTTACAAGAAATCGCCGCGGAACCGGCGGATCATTGGATATTGGACATCCCGCCGGGGCCTCGGCGAGTCGAGCTCCAGCAGATTCAGCGTAAAATACGCGATCAACGGTTTCGGAAAAACGTTCTGAGCGCCTATCATTTCCGTTGCGCCATGAGCGGTATTCAGCTGGACCTTTTGGACGCCGCGCATTTGATTCCGGTCGAGCACGTGAAGGGCACCGATGAGACAAAAAATGGCATTTGCCTGAGCGCCATTCACCACCGCGCGTTTGACCAAGGTCTTTTGGGAATCCGCAAAGATTACTCGATTGTGTTCAACGACCGCCGGCTCAACGAGCTGAAGAGCCTTGGCTGGCATGACGGAATCGACTTGTTCAAATCCACTCTGCGCCAACGCATCATTCTTCCCGTCGCGCCGCAATTACGACCAGATCCCGACTACTTGGTCTTCGGTCAATCGCTACGGGGTTGGACCCGTCGCGCTTTGATTTAACAAGTGGATGCCGACGGCGGGCAACACCGGCGCACGCTGGACTCCGAGCGCCGCCGCGCTCGGTGTGCCTGGTTGGCTCCCGCGTCTGGCGTCGGGTTTTCCGCTGTAAATTTCACCGATCGGCGCTATCGTGGGAGGATCAGATGACAGCCGACCGTGATTGCGAGTATTTGGGCGCCCGGGCGCCCGCATGCCCTCGTTTCCTCCGTTAATACGCAGTATGCTCAACGTTAATTGCCCAACTCCCTCAGCAGTTTGCCACCGCTCCCGCGCCGTCCGCGCGCGGATCGGGGCCATCGCCGCTTTCCTCGCGAGCGCCCTCGGCGCCTTCGCCGGGGACATGACTCCCATCACGGTTACCGGATTCAACCGGGACGTCATCATCGAGAATACCGCCTCCGGCCCGCCGTATAACGCCGCGGCTCTGGAGTTCAATCCGGGCGAAGGGACGGCCTTTTATCAAGCGGGTTTGAAGGGGAAGAGCTACGGGCTGCCGACCAACGGCGTCTTCGTCAGCGTGCTGGATGGGAGCACGGTGTTTAAATTCCAACCCTACACGGGCAATAACGCCCTGGTATTGAGCAGTGAAACGAGCCTCGCGTCCGGGACGTTGACCCTCGTGACGCCCGCAACCTACAAGCGGATCGCGTTCATCGCCCATTCGGGCAGCGGCGGAAGCACGCCCAACGTGACGCTCCGGTTTGCGGACGGGAGCACGTATGTCACGCCCTACAACGCGCAGGATTGGTTTTATAACGACAATTTCGCCATCCAGGGGATGGAGCGCATTTACCTCGCCGCGGGGAACACGGAAGGCGCCCCCACCGATCCGCGTTTTTACCAGACGACGATCGATTTGGACGCGGCCCTCGGCGCCCGGAATTTGCCGCTGGTGAGCTTGACCTTCGCCAAAGCGGCGGCCAATTCGACGGGCATTTACGCCGTCAGCGGCGAAGTCGCGGTGGGCACGCCGGTGACGATCATCAGCCAGCCCACCAGCGTGACGGTGAACGAATTGACTCCCGCGACTTTCACGGTGGGCGTGGGCGGCAATCCTTCGCCCTCGTTGCAATGGTTCCGCAATGGAGCCGCCCTCACGGGCGCCACGGGACCGGTTTACGCCATCGCCGCGGCGGCCGTCGCGGACGATCAAGCCCAGTTTCAAGTCGTCGCCGCGAATCAGGTCAGCAACGTCTCCTATAGCGTCACCAGCGCCGTGGCGCGCCTCACCGTCATTCGGGATACGACGGCGCCGACGCTCCTAGGCGCGCAATCGCTCGGCTTGGGTGAGATTCAGGCGAGCTTTTCCGAACGCCTCGCCCCAAGCTCGGCCACGAATCTGGCCAACTACGCCCTCACGCTGGCGGACGTCAATATCGCGATCCTGAGCGCCACCCAGGACGCCTCGCAGAGCAACGTGGTGTTGAGCGTCGCCGCGCTGAATGAAGGCTCCACCTACGCCCTGATTGTGAATCGGCTCACCGATCAGTCCGCCGCGGCGAACGTCATCGCCACCAACTCGCGCGCGACGTTTACCGCCGCCAGTTACGCGCCCGCGGGGGTCGGCGCCCCGGCGCCGGCGGGCGGACAGATTCCCTCGGGCAACGGGTACAACATAACCGGCGGCGGTTCCGACATCGGGGGCGTCGGCGATCAATTTCAATTCGCGTATCAACAACGCAGCGGTGACTTTGATGTGCGCGTCCGGCTCGATTCGCTCCCCGCCGTGGACGCTTGGTCGAAAGCGGGCTTGATGGCGAGGGAAACCCTCGTCCCGGGCGCGCGTTTCGCCGGCGCGCTCGCCACGCCGTCCATCAGCGGCGCCTTCTTCGAGTCGCGCGCCACGGTCAACGCCGCGACCACCGTGGCCGGCGCCGCCCCAGTCAATTACCCGAATACCTGGTTGCGTCTCAAACGGGCCGGTTCCGCGTTCACCGGTTTCGACGGTTTCGACGGGCAGAATTGGACCCAGCTCGGCTCGGCCACGCTGAGCCTGCCGGCGACCATTTACCTCGGTTTCGCGGTTTCCAGCCACGATACCAATCAAGCGGTGACGGCGGCGTTCCGTGACTTTTCGCCGGTGACCACGGCCGGAACCAGCCCGCCGCTGACGACCGAGCCGCTTAGCCAATCAAGCCGGCGAACCAGCCTGATTATCTCCGAAATCATGTATCACCCGGCGAAAACTCGGGGCGTCACCAACGTGGACGCCGACGGCTACGTGACCAACAGTCTCGAGTACGTCGAGCTGTTCAACACCCGGGGCGAGCCGCAGGATTTGAGCTCCTACCAACTCCAAGGCAGCATCGCCTACACGTTCCCGGCGGGCACGGTGATCCCCGGGGGCGGCTTCCTCGTCGTGGCGGCTTCGCCGGCGGACGTGCAGAGCGTTTACGGCCTCTCCGGCGTGCTCGGCCCGTTCCTGGGCAATCTGCCCAACAGCACGGGTTTAGTTCGACTGGTTAATCAGGCGGGCGGCGTTTTTCTGGAGGTGAACTACGGCACGACGCCTCCCTGGCCGGTCAGCCCGGACGGCGCGGGCCATTCGCTGGTCCTGGCGCGACCTTCCTACGGCGAGGACAATCCGCTCGCCTGGGCCGCCAGTGATTCGGTGGGCGGTTCTCCCGGCCGCCTCGACCCAATTACCGCGGACCCGTTGCGGAACGTCGTCATCAATGAGTTTCTCGCGCACAGTGATCCGCCCCTCGAGGACTTTATCGAACTCTACAATCGCGGCGGCCAAGCGCTGGACCTCTCCGGCTGTTCGCTGAGCGACGACCCGGCGACGAACAAATATGTCCTCCCCGCCGGCGCGGTCATTGCCGCCCACGGTTTCGTCTCGTTTCAACAGTCGCAACTCGGTTTCAGCCTGAAGGCGGCCGGCCAGACGATTTACTTCCGCAACCCGGCCGGATCGCGGGTCTTGGACGCGGCGCGGTACGAAGACCAATTGAACGGCGTTTCGTTTGGCCGAACGCCGGATGGCGGCGTCGCCTGGCGACCGCTGGCCGCGCGCACGCCGGGCGCCGCGAACAGCGGCCCGCGCGCCTCCGACATCGTGATCAACGAAATCATGTACGCGCCGATCTCCTTGAACAGCGACGATCAATACGTCGAACTTTACAACCGCGGCGCCGCGGCCGTGGATGTCAGCGGATGGAAATTCACGTCCGGAATCACGTTCACTTTTCCCAAGAAAACCTCGATCCCGGTGGACGGCTATCTGGTGGTGGCGCGCAACGCCGCGCGAATGTTGACCAATTACCCGAATTTGAACGCGGGCAACCTGGTCGGCGATTTCGGCGGCTCGCTTTCCGGCAAGGGCGAGCGGCTGGCCTTGGCGATGCCCGATCCGGTGGTCACCGCGAACAGCGAGGGCATCGTCACGACCAACGTCATCTATCCGGTCGTCAACGAGGTCACGTATGGCACGGGCGGTCGCTGGGGCCAATGGTCGAGCGGCGGCGGCAGCAGCCTCGAATTGATCGACCCGCGCGCGGATAATTCCCTGGCGCCGAGCTGGGCGGACAGCGACGAGACCCAAAAAGCGCCCTGGGCGGTTTTCTCCGCCAAGGGCACGATCGACAATGGCGACGTGGCCGCGGATGAATTGCAGATATTATTGCAAGGCGCGGGCGAATGCCTGGTGGACGACGTGCAGGTCCTCACGGCGGCCGGAGCGAACTTGATCGCCAACTCGTCCTTCGAGGCCGGCGCCGGCGGCTGGACCGCCGAAGGCACCGAGGCGAACTCGAGCCTGGAAACGACCGAGGGCTATAACGGGAGCCGGCAATCCTATCACGTCCGCGCGGTCGATCGCGGCGACAACGAGGTCAATCGCGTGCGGACGCCGTTGACGAGCGCCCTGGCCTCCGGGACCCAAAACGTCACCATCCGCGGCGCGGCGCGCTGGCTGAAAGGCCACCCGGAGGCGCTCTTCCGCCTCCGCGGTAATTGGCTCGATTGCGAGGCGGAACTGGCCTTGCCGGCCAGTCCCGGCACCCCGGGCGCGCGCAACAGCCGATACGTCTCCAACGCCCCGCCGGCGATCGTCGAGGTCAACCATTCGCCCGTGCTGCCCGCCATCGGCCAGCCGTTCGTCGTGAGCGCCCGCGTGAACGACCCGGACGGCCTGGCTGCCGTCACCTTGAAATACCGTCTCGATCCGGCCACGACTTACACGAGCCTCACGATGACGAACGCCGGCGGTGGCGTCTTCAGCGCGACCATCCCCGGGCAAAACGCCGCGGGCGTCGTCGCGTTCTATGTGCAGGCGACCGATGGCGCCGCGGTTCCCGCCACGGCCACCTTTCCCAACGACGCCCCCGCCCGCGAGTGCCTGGCGCGCGTCGGCGAGACGCAGCCGACGGGGAACTACCCCGTCTATCGCATCTGGATGACGCAGGCCACGCTCAACGCGTGGAACAATCGCAGTAAACTCAACAATTCGCCGCTCGACGTGACCTTCGTCCTGGGGAATCAGCGCGTGATCTACGACACGCAGGCCCTTTACGCCGGCAGCCCGTACATCGCTCCCGGTTATTGCGGGGCCAACTGCGGCGCGTGCGGCTACAGCGTCACCGTGCCCGCGGACGACCTGTTCCTCGGCGAGCAGGACCTGGTGCTCGACTGGTCGGGCGGCCACGGGGGCGAAACCAGCGCGATGCAGGAGCAGATGGGCTACTGGATCGCGGACCACTCGAATCTGCCCTTCAGCCATCGCTATACGATCCGCCTGCACGTCAACGGCACGACCGATGACTCGCGCCACACGACGTTCGAGGCCGTCATGCAACCGGCGAGCGGCTTCCTCAAGGAGTGGGATTCGGGAACCACCAAGGGTGACTTTTTCAAGGTCGAGCGCGCGTTCGAGTTCAGCGACGGGGGCAGCCTCACCGCCGATCCCGAGCCGCGACTGCAGAATGTCACGACCACCGGTGGGGCGAAGAAAACCGAGCATTATCGGTGGAATTGGATTTTCCGCTCGGCCGACCGCGTCAATAATTACACCAACCTGTTCGCGCTGGTGGACGCCGTGAACGCCACGGCGCCGGAGCCGTTCACCGCCGCCACGACCGGCCTGGTGGACCTCGAAGAATGGATGGGCATTCTTGCGACGGAGCATATCATCGTGAATTTCGACGCCTACGGCCACGAGATCGGCAAGAACATGTACGCCTACCTGCCCGCGAATGGGAAATGGCAGATTTACATGTTCGACCTCGACTGGCTGATGCTCGCCGCGCCCCTCCACAACTCCGGCTACGCCGCCAGCACGGCGCCGCTTTTCAACGCGGACGACCCGATCGCGACGCGCATGTTCGCGCATCCGCCCTTCGCGCGCGCCTATTGGCGGACGATTCAGAACGCGGTCAACGGCCCGCTCAACCCGGCGAATTGCAACCCGGTCATGGACGCCAAATACCAATCGCTCCTGGCCAACGGAGTCGCCTGGTGCGACGGCCAGCCATTGACCGATCCCGGCGTCGTCAAAACCTGGTTCAGCCAAAGGCGGACCTTTCTGCAGACGCAATTGGCCACGGTCAACGCGCCGTTCGCGGTCAATCCCGCGCCGATCGTCAGCAACAACGTCGCCCTCGTGACGGGAACCGCGCCGATCGAAGCCCAGACCGTCTGGATCAACGGCGCCGCCTGGCCGCTAACCTGGACCAGCGTGAATAAATGGACGGCGACCGTTCCACTGCGGCCCGGGACCAACCTGTTGTCCGCCACCGCCGTGGACGTTCACGGCCAGCCGATCGCGGGTGAGACCGGCAGCGTGGCGGTGAAGTTCAATGGCGCCGATTCGTCCGCCGTCGGACAAATCGTGATCAACGAGATCATGTATAATCCGGTCGTAAGCGGGGCCGAATATGTCGAGTTGTACAACAATTCGGCGAGCGTGACGTTCGATTTGTCGGGCTGGGCGCTGCATGGCGTGAGCTATACGTTTCCCGCGGGAGCGTCGCTCGGCCCGCGCCAATTCCTGGTCCTAACGGCCAGTCGCACCGCCTTCGCCGGGGCGTACGGCGCGACGATCCCCGTCTTCGATACCTACCTCGGGAGCCTGCAGAACGGTGGCGAGACGCTGACGCTCTCCCAACCGGGCGACGGGACCAACGAACTCGTGATCGCGCGCGTCCGCTACGATAACTCCCCGCCGTGGCCCGCGGGCGCCGATGGCGCCGGCAGTTCGTTGCAATTGATCGATCCGGCGCAGGACAATTGGCGCGTTGGCAATTGGTCCGGCGCCGCCCCGCCCGCTTCGCTCAGTCCGGGCGCCACCAACTCGTCGCGCGCGACCTTGCCGGCGTTTCCTTCGCTCTGGTTGAACGAAGTCCAGCCCGAGAATATTACGGGCATCACCAATCGCGCGGGGCAGCGGGCGCCGTGGCTCGAATTATACAATTCCGGCGCGCAGGCGCTGCCGCTGGCCGGATTGTATCTCGCGAACAACTACACGAACCTCATCCAGTGGGCGTTCCCGGCTGGCGCCACGCTCAATCCCGGCGAGTTCCGAGTCATCTTCGCTGATTCCCAAACCAACCTCTCGACCGCGAGCGAATGGCACGCCGGCCTCGGGCTGACCGCCGGAACCGGCGCGCTGGCGTTGAGCCGGCTTTACAATGGCCAGCCGCAGGTGATCGATTACGTCACCTACCAGAACGTCACCCCGAATCACTCCTACGGCTCGTTCCCCGACGGGCAGAGCTTCGACCGGCAGGAGTTCACTTACGTTACGCCGGGCGGCACGAACAATGGCGCCAGCGCGGCGCTGACGGTCGTCGTGAATGAATGGATGGCCGGCAATACCCACACGCTGGCCGACCCCGCGGACGGCGGCAAATTCGACGACTGGTTTGAACTCTACAACTACGGCGACAACCCGCAGGACTTGGCGGGGTATTATCTGACCGACAGCCAGACCACCCCCACCAAATTTAAGATTCCGACGGGCTACGTCATTCCGCCCCACGGGTTCCTGCTCGTTTGGGCTGATAAACTTAGCGTCACCGGTTCGCTCGATCTGCATGTCAGTTTCAAGTTGAGCAAAAGCGGGACGAGCATCGGCTTGTTCGGCGCGGACGGCAATCCGATCGACTTCGTGAGCTTCGGCGCGCAAACCAGCGACATCAGTGAAGGCCGCTTTCCCGATGGCGGCCCCAATATCTACCTTATGACCGCGCCCACGCCCCGCGCGGCCAACCTCGTGCCGAATTCTCCGCCCTCGCTGGCGCCGATACCCGGGGCGGTCGTGACGCTGGGGCAGACGCTGGCGTTCAACGTGAGCGCGACCGACACCGATCAGCCACCGCAAACGCTGACGTTCAGCCTGGGAGCCGGGGCGCCGCCGGGCGCCGGGATTAACGCGACGTCGGGTCAATTCGGGTGGACGCCGACGTTGGCGCCCGCGACCAATTTGATCGCGGTCGTGGTGGCGGACAGCGGAACACCGAGCCTGACGGCGACGCAGACCTTCGTGGTCACCGTCGTGTTGCCGCCGGTCCTGCGGGTGAGCGGCCCGAGCGCCGGCCAGTTCATCTTTAATTGGCCCACGACGGCGGGCCAGACCTTCCAATTGCAATACAATGACGACCTCAATTCCGCCGTCTGGACCAGCCTGGGCGGGCCGATCAACGCGACCGGCGGCCTGCTCACGCTCACCAATTCCGTTTCCGCCACGAGCCAGCGATACTACCGTCTCAAGGTCAATCCACCCCGTTAGCCTCCATGAAAATCCATACCAAAGAATTCCGTGTTCGGCACGACGAGAAGATCAAGCTCCACGACTGGCCGACGCGCGTGAAGCCGTTCTACCGCTCCAAGGCGGATTACCAGAAACTGCTGGCCGAGCATAAAGCGCGGCTCAGCGACATGCAGAGCGTCCTCTACGCCGACAATCGTTACGCCCTGCTGCTCATCTTCCAGGCCATGGACGCCGCGGGCAAGGACGGAGCGATCAAGCACGTCATGTCCGGCGTCAATCCGCAGGGCTGCCAGGTCTATAGCTTCAAACATCCCAGCGCCGAGGAACTCGAGCATGATTTCCTCTGGCGCACGACCCGCTGCCTGCCCGAGCGCGGGCGGATCGGCATCTTCAATCGCTCCTACTACGAGGAGGTGCTGATCGTCCGTGTCCATCCGGAGATTCTCCGCGGCCAGGCGCTGCCGCCCGACGCGCTCGAAGACGACCAACTCTGGGACGAACGCTTTCGTTCCATCCGCGATCTCGAGCGGCATCTCCACGGGAATGGCACGCGCGTCCTAAAGTTCTTTCTGCACTTGTCCAAGGACGAGCAACGCCGGCGCTTCCTGCGCCGGATCGACGACCCGGAGCGGAATTGGAAATTCAGCTCCGCGGACATCGAGGAGCGCAAATTCTGGAAAGAGTACATGAAGGCGTACGAGGATTGCCTCAGCGCCACCAGCTCCGCGGATTCACCCTGGTTTGTCGTGCCCGCCGACGACAAAGACAACGCGCACCTGATCATTTCACAGGTCGTCCTCGACGCCATGAAATCGCTCCGCCTCTGCTACCCCGCCGTGAGCAAGGCGCGCCGCAAGGAACTGCAGGAATTGCGCAAATCGCTGGTTGACTGAACCGATCTCTTCACCCGGCCGCGTGCGCGAGGGTTTCACATCCGCGCTGGGTAATTGGGCTTATGGCAAACATGAATCCTCAGCCAGTTCAGAATCCGGTCGGGATCGATCCTGCCGCGGCGGCGAAAATGATCGATCTCAGCCACGTGGTCGAGGCGGGGATGATCACCTACAAAGGGTTGCCCGCGCCGGTAATTTGCGACTTCCTGAGCCGCGAGCAGTCGCGCCGGGTTTATGCCGAGGGGACAGAGTTTCAAATTGGGAAGATTGAAATGGTCGCCAACACCGGCACCTATCTCGACAGCCCGTTTCATCGCTTCGCCGATGGCCGCGATCTTTCCGAATTGGAGTTGACCTCGCTGGCGAATCTCGACGGCGTCTTGGTCCGTCCGTCCGATCCCTCGCGACGCTCGGTGACGCGGGACGACTTGGCGGGTTTGGACGTGCGGGGCAAAGCGGTTCTGGTACAGACCGGTTGGGACGCCCATTGGCGCACCGATCAGTATTTTGAAGGGCATCCGTATCTGACCGCCGACGCCGCGCGATTCCTGGTCGAGGCGGGCGCGGCGCTGGTCGGCATCGATTCATTGAACATCGACGACACGGCCGATCGCGCGCGGCCGGTCCATACGACCTTGCTGGGCGCCGGCATTCCCATCGCGGAACACCTTTGCGGGCTTGGTCAACTGGGCGGACGGGAATTCAAATTCTTCGCCGTGCCGGTCAAGGTCAAAGGCATGGGGACATTCCCGGTGCGGGCCTTCGCGTTGCTCGACTGACCGGCGTCGCGTGACAACGGCCTGCTGGCCCGAGATTGATCGAATCTGGGTAAAGGCTACAGGTCGCGCATGCTCAGCGCGAGCCGTCGGCGGAACTCCTCGCGGTTGCCCGCGTCGTAAAAATCCACCGGGTTGAAGTTGTCGGTCAGGATCATCCCGTGCTTGGGATTGGTCAGCCGGATGCCTTCAAACGCCTCACGGGTGAGTCCGCGGCAGTACGAATGGATCGACTCGGGCGCGGGTGAATTGAGCAACTTCAAGTCTGGTTGATCCGAGCCGACAAAGAAAACATTCCCATTGCCCGCCGCGTGAATGCGGACGCTGCGGAAGACGCTCTTCATCGTTTTCTCGAGCGACGCCATGAAGAAATCGCGGCCGCCGTCGAACTCGCCAAAACTGTTGATCACGAGCGTGCCATTCGGGCGCAGAATTCGCTGCATCGCGGCGAACGCCTCGTGGGTCATCAGGTGCGACGGCGAAGAATCCCCGAGAAACGCGTCCAGGATGATCGTGTCGTAGCGGTGGGTGGTGGCATTGACGAATTCGCGCCCATCCCCGATCACGACGTGAAGGCGATCGGGTTCACAATCGAAGTAGCGCGCCGCCATCACCGGCGCGGCGCGGTTGATTTCCACCACCTCCACGTTCACCCCTTCATTGAGGAATTCCATCGGCACGATCCCGACGCCCAGCCCGATGCAGAGGGCGTTCTCGAGGCGCGGCGTGTACGCGCGCGCCAGCCCGTGCAACAGGTAGGTGAACATCGACGTGCTTTTCTTCTCGACGGGATCGTACGTGTCCTGGGTCAGGTAATCGTTCAGGTAGAATCGCCGGCTGCCGTTTTTGGTCTCGAGCACTTGCAATTGGCCGAAGTTCGAGTTCCGAAAATAGACCTCCTTGATTTCCCCATCGCGCCCGAGGGCGTGATGCCGCGAGCCGCCGACCCCGAGGGCGCCGGCCACCAGCGCGGCCGCCGCCACCGTCGCCAGCGCGCGGGGCTTCCGTTTCACGATCGCGAAGTAACCGGCCGACACCGCCAGCAAAAGGCCCGCCGTGAGAAACATCGTGGTCGAGTTCGATAACAGCGGGATCAAAACGTAGCCGATCAAGACCGTCCCCCCGAAGCTCCCGAGCGTGCCCACCGCCGTCAACCGCCCGGCGACGCCCCCGACATCGCTGACCGTCACCGCCAACACCCGCACGAGGTACGGCCCGGTCACCGCCAGCAACGCCAGCGGCATGAAATAGAGAAACAACGACGCGAGCAACGAGCCGATGGCGAGGTCGAAACGGAGGCAGGCGTAAGCGACCGGCTCGACCACCTTCACCGTGAGGCTGAGATAAACCGCGGCCGCGAGGATGCAGTAATAGAGGCGGTCGAGCGTCGGCGAACGGTCGGCCATGCGTCCCCCGGCGTAGTAACCGGCCGCCAGCGCGACCAGCGTCACGGCGATCTGCGCCGTCCAGACAAAATGCGAGGTGCCAACGTACGGCGCCAGCATCTTGGCGCCCAGAATCTCGACGATCATCACGGCCGCGCCGGTGATCACGGCCGTTAGATAAAGGAAGCGCCGCAAGCCGGCGCCCAGCGCCTCAGCCGGAACGGGAGCGGGTGTTTTTTTCACGCCCACCTTCTACGTTTCCGAGTCTCAAAGATCAACCGTTTCCGGTCTCGCGTCCCTCCGAGACGCGATCGAACGTTTCCGATGTCGCACGCCTCCAGGAGCCGATCAACCGTTTCCGACCCGCGGCCTCCCCGAAGTCCGGACGGAAAGTCTGTCCGAGAATTAGCACGCCGCTTCATGATCGGCCACTTTCCGTTCCCCGCCCGGCGCCTGTCGCCAACACTACCGCGAGCGATCGCCGATCGCCCGACGCGTCCCGGTCCGGGAAAGACCGTTCGAGACGGCCCAGCGTCTTCGGCCGTCGAACACGCGGTGCTTCCCTCGTCTCAGAGGGACCCTCGAGAATAGCCCGGCGTCTTCAGCGCCGGGTTCGCGCCGGAAACTTCTTAAGTCCCGGCCAGGGACGGCTGAGATTCGAGCGTCGCGATGCTCGACCGCCGCAGCCTCAACGGCGCGCGGGTCTGCGACCCGCAGCGGCTCCATCCGGCAAGCGCTTGGGGCAATTTCGGGGGCGTTGGGCGAAGCGCAGCCGCTGCGGGTCGCAGACCCGGGCGCCGACCGACGCATTAGCCGCCCCGTCAAAAATCATTGCCTGAGGGCGTTCGCGGCGCCAGACTGGGAACATAATTGGCCGGAGAGATGGCTGAGTGGCTTAAGGCGCACGCCTGGAAAGCGTGATTACAGCAATGTAACGTGGGTTCGAATCCCTCTCTCTCCGCCAGTTTCATGATTGCGGGAGGTGGCCGTGGGGAGGCGAAGGTCAAAAATG
>CAZFVY010000113.1:0-22793 GCA_964522665.1 uncultured Verrucomicrobiota bacterium
ATCACCGCGCCAATAACTACAGGTTGCGGAGCGTGGAGTCATGTACATAGCCCTATTTTCTATTGTGAAGCGAATGGTGAGGCGCCGGTCGTGGAATGGTTACGGGAGCTTCGAGAATCGAACCCGAAGGCGTGGGCGCAATGCCGGGTTCGCATCGAGCAGCTTGAGGAGATGGGACACGCGTTGCGGCGTCCTGCGGCAGACTTCTTGCGTGATGGGATCTATGAACTGCGGGCACGGAAAGGACATCTTCAGTATCGTATCTTATATTTTTTCCACGGACGGAACGTCGCGATTCTGGCGCATTCGATGACCAAGGAAGAATTGATCCCGGCCGCCGAAATTGAGCGCGCGCGGAAGCGCAAACAACGATTTGAACTACAACCTGAAGATCACACCTATGAGGAAGAAGGCGACTAAAAGCGCTGGCCGAACCAGCAACGCGAACGCGATTCTCGATCGGATGATGGGCGCCGACCCCGCCATGCGCCGCCTCGTCGAAGAGGCCCGCAGCAATGCCGCGGCGGCCGAGGTCATTTACCACGCGCGCACCAAGGCCGAGCTCACGCAGAAGGCGCTCGCTGAACTGGTGGGGACGACCCAATCCGTTATCGCCAGATTGGAAGACGCCGACTACGAAGGACACTCCCTGACGATGTTGAGCCGGATCGCGGCCGCGTTGCAAAGCCACGTGGAGGTCCGAATCGTTCCCAATCCGAGCGACCGGGTATTTGAGGCGGTGTCGAAAGGGTAGCGAACTAGTCGGCGGCGGCGTTTTTCGAAGAACGCTCAGGCATCGCGAAGTTCAATCAGCTTTCCGCCGCGGATTGCGGGAAGCGGGCGTAGCGGAGGGCGAGGGTCGGGAGGACGAGGAGGTTAAGGAGGGTCGAGGTGATGAGGCCGCCGAGGATGACGATGGCCATGGGGCCTTCGATTTCGCGGCCGGCTTCGCCGGTGCCGATGGCGAGCGGCAGGAGGCCGAGGGCGGTGACCAGCGCGGTCATCAGGATGGGCAGCAGCCGTTCGGAAGCGCCGCGCAGGACGGTTTCGAGGCCCCAGGTCATGCCCTCCTGTTGCACCAGATGCTCGTAATGCGAGATCATCATGATCGAATTGCGCATCGTGATGCCGAAGAGGGTGACGAAGCCGACCAGAGAACCGATCGAAAGCGACGCGCCGGTCAGGTAGGCCGCGAGCACGCCGCCGACCAGCGCGAACGGCAGGTTGGCCAGCACCAGAAGGAGGTTGTTGACGCTGCGAAAAAGAATGGCCAGGAGCAGCACGATCCCGACGCCGGCGATCACCGAGTGGAGCAGCAATTCCTGCCGCGCGCGCGCCTGTTCCTCCGCCGCGCCGCTGTAGGCGGGATAGACGCCGGGCGGAAACTTGACCGTCGCGGCGATCTTCGCCTTCGCGGCCGCGGCGACCGACGCCACGTCGCGGCCTTGCGCGCCGCAGGTGATCGTCTGGCGGCGGCGGGCGCCGTCGTGGAGGATGGCGTAACGCCCGGTCGTCAAACTGATTTCCGCAAGCTCGTGCAACGGCACGCGCGTTCCTTGCGAGTTGCGGACGATCAGCGCGCCGATCGTTTCGGGATCACGACGGTTTTCCGGCGCCAGGATGACCGCCACGTCAAAGACCCGGGCGCCGAGATACGACTGCGCCACCGTCGCGCCTTGATAGGCGGTTTCGACGGCTTCGAGAACCTCCACGGGCGTGAAGCCGAAGGCGGTCAGACGGTCCGGCCGCAGGCGAACGGTCAATCGCGGCGAGCCGGGCGGAGACTGCACTTGCGCGTCCGTGGCGCCAGGAACGCCGGCGAGCGCGTCTTTCACCTCGCGTGCCTTTTCGTCGAGCGCGTCGAGGTCGTCGCCGAAAATGTTGACCACGATCGGAGCGGTCTCGCCGGAGATGGTTTCGCCAAGGCGGTCGCCCAGGAAGGTCAGGACTTCGAATTGGATGCCGGGATAGGCGCCGAGCGTTTTGCGAATTTCCGCCTGGACGGACTCCTCCTCCTCGGCGGGCATCGGCTTCAACTCGACGTGGAATTCGGTGCGGTGCGAACCCCAGGTATCCTCGCCCATTTCGGCGCGGCCAAGCTGCTGCTCGACCGTGGCGATATGCTGCGTGTTCTGCAATAACTCCCGGGAAATCCGCGCGCCCAATTCGAGCATCCGCGGCAGCGAGGTGCCCGGCGCGGCGGAGACCTGGAGCACGAAATGGCCTTCGCGGAAATCGGGCAGCAGTTCGCCGCCGAATTTGCGCAGCGTCATCAGCGACGCCGCGAACAGAAGCAGAGCCACGACGATCAGCGCGACCGGATAGCCGGTCAGCAATTTGAGCGCGCGGCGATGACCCTCCTTGAGCCAGCGGATGTACGCGACTTCCCGGTGCGGTTTGGCGCGCGAAAAGAGCGCGAAACAAAGCGCCGGGGTCACGGTCAACGCCACGATCAGCGAGGCCAGGATGGCGAGGATGAAGGCCGTGCCGAGCGGCGCAAAAAAGCGTCCGGACACGCCGCTCATCATCAGCACCGGCAGGAAAACCATCGCCACGATGAACGTGGCATAGACCACCGCGCTGCGCACTTCGAGCGAGGCCTCGAGGACGACTTGAAAGAGCGAGCGCGGAGTGGCCAAGCCGCTGTTCTCGCGCAGGCGCCGCAGGATATTCTCGACGTCGATGATCGCGTCATCAACCACGACGCCGATGGCGACCGCGAAGCCGCCCAGCGTGATGGTGTTGATCGTGGCGCCGAAGCGGTCGAGCACGATCACCGCCGCGAGGAGCGAAAGCGGGATGGCGGAAAACGAGATCAGCGCGGTCCGCAAATCGAGCAGGAACAGGAAGAGGACGACCGCCACCAGGCCGGCGCCCAAGAGGAGGGAGGATTTCACGTTGCGAATGGCGTTCTCGATAAAGGTCGCGGGCCGGTGCAGGCGCGCGTACAGTTTGATGCCTTGCGCGTCGAACGTCGGCTTCATTTGTTCGAGGACCTGCTCAACCGCCTCGGTGACTTCCATGGTGTTCGCGCCGTATTGGCCGGACATGGTGATTAAGATGCCCGGTTCGCCCTGAATCAGCGCGTCGCCGAATTTCGGTTCCGCCGCTTCGACGACCGTCGCGACATCCTTCAGCCGCACGGGCCGGCTGTCGCGGGACGTGACGACGACTTCGCCCAGCTCCGCCGCGGTCAGCGCTTGTCCCTCCGTCTGGATCGTGATTCTTTGCTGGGCGGTCTCGATGAAACCGGCGCCGCGAACGCCGGTCGAGTTGCGCGCGGCAGCGAGCACGTCCTGGAGGGCGAGCTCGTAGGCGATCAGACGATCCGGTTTCACTTGAATCTGCAGTTGGCGCGTTTCACCGCCGAAGACGGTGACGCGGGCGACTCCGGGCACGGCGAGGACCGCCGGGCGAACGGTCCACTCGGCGAACGTCCGCAAATCCATGGGGGAAAGTTTTTGGGAGACCAAGCCGAACTTCAGGAGGTCCATGGTCGAGGAGGTGAGTTGCTCCATCTTGGGCGACTTCACGCCGGCGGGCAATTCACCGGAAAGCTCCGCGAGGCGCTCGGCCAAGCCCTGGCGCGCGATATAAATATCGGTGCCCTCTTTGAAGACGACCGTGACGACGGAGAGGCCTTGGATCGACTCGGACCGCATCGATTCCAAGCTGGCGGCGCCGTTGACGACGCCCTCGACGGCGCGCGTGACGAGCGCTTCGACCTGCT
Organism: uncultured Verrucomicrobiota bacterium; assembly: GCA_964522665.1. GTDB lineage: Bacteria > Verrucomicrobiota > Verrucomicrobiia > Limisphaerales > CAZFVY01 > CAZFVY01. Next base: position 3,731 of record CAZFVY010000113.1, read on the forward strand.
CGGCCGCGAGGCCGGGCGATTCGGTCTGGATGGTCACCTGGGGTTGCACGAACTCCGGGAAGACGTCGAGCTTGGCGTGCGCGGCGACGTAGAGTCCGTAACCGATCAACAGGCACGCCAGCGCGATCACGACGCCGCGATAGCGCAACGAGAATTGAACGAATTGGTTAAGCATCGGGGGTTTTCGCCGCTGAGCGGAGCGTGGCGGCCACGGGGCGGATCACGAATTCGAGCCGCCGTAAGTTCAATCTTTCACCCCGCTGACCAATTCCCCAGCGCGCAACTCCTCGGAGAGGAGCAGTTGGCCGCCGTTAATCACAATCGCGTCCTGGGCGGTGACACCGTTGGTCACGAACCAACCGGCCTCGGTCGGCCGGTCCAACGTCAACTCGCGACGCGTGAACGCGTCCGGCGCCGTTTGGACATAGACCCAAGTCTTGCCCTCGTGGCGCAGGATCGCCTCGCGCGGCACGATGACTCCCGCGCGAGGGTCGCCCGCCAGTTGGAGGAAGCCCGCCAATGCGGCGCCGGGCGCCAGCCACGCCGGATCGCCATTGGCCACGAAGAGGAAGCCTTGCCCCTGCGACTGCGGGTCCACCTGCGGCGCCGGACTGAAAAACTCCGCCGCGATCATTTTGTCCGGATCGCCGAGCGATACCAGACGGGCGCCAAGTGGCGAGGCCGCGATGGATTCACCGGCGGGAAGATCGACCCGCGCCAGGACACGTTCGCGAGTCGCGAACGAGAAGGCGAACGCCAGCAAATCCTGCTGTTGCGCCATCGCCTTGCCCCACGCCAGCAGGAGGCGATCGCGCGCGGAACGGACGGCGAGCTGGTCCCGCTTGGCGGCGGCTTCCGCGGCTTGCAACGCGCGGGCCGAGGCATTGTCCTGTTCGCTCAAACGTTTGAGCCGTTCAAACTCGGGAATCGAGGCCGACGCCACAATTTCCGCGTTCGCGATTTCCGCGACCAGCGCCACGAGCGGCGCCGGATCGAGCGCCCGGCCATAGCCTCTGACTTCAGCGCTTAGATTGGTCACGGCCGGGTTCGCGGTCTTGAGGCTCGCGCGCTGACGTGTCGCCTCATCGAATGTCACGGTGACCTCGCCGTTGGAGGCGCGCTTCACGCGGGAGGGCGGTTCGGCTTCCTTTTCGGTTTTCGCTTCGGTTTTCCCTTCGGCCTTCGCGTCCGTGGGCGGTTTGGCGTCGTCGGCGTCCTTCTTTTGCGCGGGCGCCTTCCAAATAAAAAGCGCGACAGCCCCTAGGACCAGCAGGCCGATCAAAATGACGGGTTTCGTTTTCATAGGTTCAACCGCGCGCGCGGGCGTGAAACGGCGAATGGTTCTGACGGGAGGCGCTCATCGGGGAGGCGGCGTGGCGCCGTCGGCGGAGATTTCGATCCGCGCGGCGCGCGCCGCGGCCGGGAGGTCCAGCGGCCGTTGGATGGCGTCTTCGAGCGCGCCGTAGGCCGACTGCGCCTTGACCAGCGCGTCCAAGCGGGCGATTTCGCCGGTGGCCAACTCGAGTTGCGCGCCGAGCAGATCGAGACGGTCGCCGGCGCCCGCCTGCGCGAGCGCCTGGGCGGAGTCGGCTTGTTTCCGTTGCGCGGTCGCCAGCGCTTCGAGGCCGGCCAATTGTTCCTGCGCGGCGCGGTAGCCGGTGGCCGCGCGGTCAATGGCGGCGATGACGCGCGCCTGCAACGCGTTGAAACGCGCCGCGGCTTCGGAACGATGCGCCAACGCTTCGGCGATCGGCCCCTGATTCTGATTGAGCACGGGCAATTCGACGGTGAGGCCAAGCGACCACTTGTTATCGCCCTGGTCAAACTGATAGCCGGGAGCGAAATGGATGTCGGGGTATTGGCGCGCGATTTCCAGGCGCAACGCCGACTCCGCGCCGGCGTAGTCGGCGAGCGCGGCGAGCACGTCGGCGCGATGCCGCAGCGCGTCGCGGCGGAGGGCGGCGGAGGTCAATTCATTCGCCGCGGGGGGCGCTTGGAAAAAGTCCGAAGCCAGCGTCAAACCGTCGAGCGCGCGCAAGGGAATGCCGATCGCCTCGGCGACGCCGGCGCGGGCCTCGGCGCGCGCGCGCTGGGCGTCGGCCAAATCGATCAAGCTTTTTTCGAGGAGAATCCGCGCCGGGATCACCTCAGGCCGCGCGATGGCGCCGGCCGCGACGCGGCCTTCCAGGAGTCGCACGATTTGCCGTTGGATTTGCGCCGCTTGTTCAAGGAGCGTCGCGCGCCGCTCGGCCGCCGCTAATTGCAGCACGCTCGCGCGCACGGCGCCGCGGGTCTGCCACGCAACGGCGGCGATGTTCAAGCGGGCGGATTGCGAAAGCGCCTCGGCCCGGGCGATCCGGTAACCCCGCTTGCCGGCCGTCTCGAGCGGTACGTCCACGCTGAAGAGCGGAATCCAGGGCGAGAGGCCGCCGGAAGCGCTGAAGTCATAGCCGGGCGTCACATTGAGGGTTGGATTTGGCCGGGCGCCCGCCGTCATCACCGCCGCGCGGGCGCTGGCCCATTCGGCGCGCGCCACTTCGAGGGCCGGTTGAAAATAGAACGCCGCGAGGGTGAGGCGCGGGAAATCCCACACTTGCAGGGGCCAGGTCGCGGGCGTCGCGCCCGGGACGGATTCGAGCAGGCGCCGCAGGCCCGGGTCGTCCAACCGGCGGTCGTCGATCCGCGCGCCGTTGTCGGCCGCCGAAATCGGGCGCGCCTGGTAATGGGCGCAACCGGGGCCGGCGGCGGCCAACGCGAGCAGAGCCGCCGAAACCTTGATGACGAAGTTCGATTTCACGCGGCGCATTGGGGCAAGCGGACGGTGACCACCGTGGTAGTTTCCGGGGTCGAATCGATGCGGATCTCGCCGCCATGCGCGGTCACGATCCATTGGGCGATGCTCAAGCCGAGACCGCAGCCCTCGGTCCAGCCGTAGCGCTCGGCGTCACCGCGGAAAAAGCGGTCAAAGACGCGCGGTAATATTTCCGGCGCGATCCCGGGTCCGGTGTTCGCAATCGTCAACTCCGCGTCGCGGGCGCGGGCGCGCAGGTCGATGGTCACCTGCCCGCGCGCGTGATTGTATTTGATCGCGTTGTCGCTGAGGTTCAAGAGGAGTTGCCGCAGGCGGTCGTGGTCGCCCGCGAGCGTCACCGGGTCAAGCTGGCGCAGCGCGACGTCGATTTGGCGCGGTTGCGCGAGGATCAAGGCGTCAGCGTGGGCCTCGCGGACCAATTCGTCGAGGCGAACGGGCGCGCAGGCGAGGGCAACCTGGCCGGCGTCCGCCTTGGCCAGCAGGGTCAAGCCGTCCACGATGCGCGTTAAACGCTGCACTTCCTCCAGTTGGCTGTGCAACAGCTCGCGGTGTTCCGCCGGACTGGCGGGGTCGCGCAGGGCCGTTTCGAGCTGCCCGTGCATGACAGTGAGCGGCGTCTTCAATTCGTGCGAGGCGTGCAGGGTGAATTCGCGGACCCGCTGGAAGGATTGCGCCAGGCGGCCGGTCATGCCGTTGAATACCTCAGTCAACCGGTCGAGCTCATCGCCATTACCGGAGCGCGGGAGGCGTTCGCGCAGATTATGCTCCTGGATTTGCCCGGCGGCCTCGGTGAGGGCCGCGATCGGCGCGAGCGCCTTGCACATCATCCACCAGCCGCCGGTCACGGCGAGCACGGCGACGGGGATGCCGCACCAGAGCGTCGCCGCGAGCACGCGCGACCAGCCGCCGTTTTCGGCGACGCCGGCGACTTTGGTCCGTTCCTCGCCCAATTCATCCACCCACCACGCCGTCAGCAGCGCGGAGGAGACGAGCAGGATGCCCGCGTACCACCAAGTCAACCGGCCGCGAATCGTCACGCTGGCTCCTTGAGCACGTAACCGACCCCGCGCGCGGTGTGCAGTAATTTCGGCTCGAATTCAGCGTCGATCTTTTCGCGCAGGCGCATGATATAGACATCGACGATATTCGTCCCCGGGTCGAAATGATAATCCCAGACTTTTTCCAGGATCGCCATGCGGCCGCAGATGCGCCCGGCGGAACGCATGAGGAATTCAAGGAGGCGATATTCGCGCGCGGCCAGGTCGATGACGTGCGCGCCGCGTTTGGCCTGACGCGTGATCGTATCGAGGGTGAGGTCCGCCACGCGCAACACGACCGGCCGCGGCTCGGTCCCTCGCCGTCCCAACGCGCGGAGGCGGGCGACCAATTCCGCCAGTTCGAACGGCTTGGCCAAATAATCATCGGCGCCGGCATTGAGGCCTTCCACGCGCTCGCTCACGTCGCCGCGCGCCGAAAGGACGAGGACCGGCGTGGCGATGTTGCGCTCGCGCAGGCGGCGCAGCACGCTCAAGCCGTCGCGCCCGGGGAGCATCACGTCGAGCACGATGGCGTCGAAGGGCGAACTGCCGGCGGCGGCGAGGGCTTCGTTGCCATCGTGGAGGACATCGACGGCAAAACTCTCCGATTGCAGGGCCTTGCGAATGAACGAGGCGGTCTTCTTCTCATCTTCGACCACAAGGATGCGCATACTCGGAGACTAGCCCGTCACGGGCGCCCGCCCAACAAGAAAAACGCCGGGGCGCGGGATGGAGGGAAAGCGGCTCGGTTCATTGATTGACGCGTTGATCGCGCCGGGAATGTGAACACGCGCGGGTGAAGCGGGTGTGAACCGAAAATGACAATGTTGTCATCTGGCAGGCCAGACGCCACTGGACGAGTCAAACGGCGCGGCGCGCCCAGCGCAGTTTGGCCGACGCGGAGCGGGGATTGGCGCGACGCTCTTCGTGGCTAGGCCGGATCACCTCGGGCGAAATCTCGGCGTACAGGCCGTCGCGGGCGCCCGCCTCGAAGGCTTTTTTAACGCGCCGATCTTCGCCCGAATGAAAGGTCAGGATCGCCGCGCGACCGCCGGGGTTCAGGCACGACGGGAGATGGCGCAAGAGCGTTTCGAGGGCGGAGAATTCGTCGTTGACCGCGATGCGCAGCGCCTGGAAGACCCGGCGGATGGACAGCTCGCTGTCGTCGCGGTTCACACCCTCCAAGGCCGCGCGGACGGCGCGCGCGAGCGCCGAGGTGGTGGCAAACGTCTGGCCGGCGAGGGCCACCGCAAGGGTCTCCGCGCGCGGTTCGTCGGCGTTCTCGACCAGCAGGCGTTGCAACGCGTCGGGTCGGAGCCGGGCAAGCAAAGCCGAGGCGGGCTGGCCACGCTGCGGATTCATCCGCATATCGAGCGGGCCTTCGTGCTTGGTCGAGAAGCCGCGGAGCGGGTCGTCGAGTTGCATGGAGGAAACGCCGAGATCGGCCAGGAGCAGGTCCACGCCGGGAAGCTCCGCGGCGGCGAGGGCTTGCGGCAGGCCGGCGAAGTTGCCGCGTTGCGCCGTGAACGCGTCCGGGCCAAACCCGGCGGCGCGCAGGCGGGCCTCGGTCTTGGGCAGCTCGATGGGGTCGGCGTCGAAGCCGAGGAGCCGGCCACAGGGCTGCAGATGAGCCAGCAGTTCACGCGCGTGACCACCGAAGCCGAGGGTGCAGTCCACGGCCAGTTCGCCGGGGCGCGGGGCCAGCGCCGCGAGGATTTCGACGACCATGATCGGGCGGTGCGTGCCCGCCGGCGTTTTGCCGGACGCCAATACCTTGGCGACGGTCTCGGCGTAGCGCTCGGGGTTGTGTTCCTTGTATTTTTCCTCGAAACGACGCGGGTTGCGGCCGGAGTAGCGCGGGCGCCGCTTGTGCGGCGTCGGGGCGATGGGGGAGAGCGAGTCGTCGGTCACAGATGGGAGAGAGCTTACTGGAGGACTTGGGTGGGCCGCAATGGTGATCGGGGGGCGCGTGGGGCGCCAGGGTGGACGGGAGTGGACGGGGTGGACCGCGTGGACGCTGACGATAGACGGCCCATTCGGAAAAGGCTGCGCGGGGTGGCGGGGGTTCTGGTAGATTTGGGGCGTGAATTTACGACGCGTCGTGGTGGTGGGTGGCGGGGCCGCGGGGTTCTTCGCGGCGATTACGTGCGCCGAGGCCCGGCCGGACGCGGAGGTCACGATCTTGGAGAAATCAGCGCAATTCCTCGGCAAGGTGCGGATTTCCGGGGGCGGGCGCTGCAACGTGACCCACGCGTGTTTTGACGCGCGTGAATTGACGACCCGCTTTCCGCGCGGCGAACGGGAGTTGCTCGGGCCTTGCCAGTCGTTCCAAGCGCGCGACACGGTGGCCTGGTTCGAAGCGCGCGGCGTGAGACTCAAGACGGAGAATGACGGCCGGATGTTTCCCGTCACCGATTCATCGCAAACGATCATCGATTGCCTCGTCAACGCCGCCAAGGCGGCGGGGGTAAAAATGGTGGCCAATCGCGGGGTCGCGGCGGTGGCCCGCGAGCCGGGTGGCGGTTTTCGGCTGACGCTGGCGAACGGCGAGGTCTTGGCGTGTGATCGTTTGCTCCTGGCGACCGGGGGTTGCCGGGGCGCGGCGGCCGGGGAATTGGCGGTCTCGCTCGGGCACACGCTGGCGCCGCCGGTGCCGTCGCTCTTCACGTTTCATGTTGAGACCGGATGGGTGCGCGACTTGGCGGGGGTTTCGGTCGAATCGACGGTCGTGTCGGTCCCGGACACCAAACTGCGCGAGCAAGGGGCCTTGCTGCTGACGCATTGGGGGCTGAGCGGCCCGGTGATTCTGCGGTTGTCAGCGTGGGGCGCGCGGACGTTGCACGGGTTGGATTACCGATTTCCGCTCCAGATTAACTGGTTGCCGCGGCTTTCCGCGGAGGGGGTGGCTAAGGAGCTGGCCTCGCGCCGCGCCGCGCAACCGGCCCGCCTGATCGTCAATGGCCCCATCGCGCCGCTCTCCGCGCGACTTTGGGAACAACTCGTGCTCGCCGCCGGCCTGCCACGCGAGACGCGCTGGGCTTCGCTCTCGCGCCCCGCGCAGCACGCGCTCGTTCAGCAGCTTACGCGGACGGAATTGAAGGTGACCGGCAAGAGCCTCAACAAGGATGAATTCGTGACCTGCGGCGGCGTGCGCTTGAACGAGGTCAATTTCAAGACGATGGAGAGCCGCGTTTGTCCCGGCCTGCATTTCGCGGGCGAATTGCTCGACATCGACGGCATCACCGGCGGTTTCAATTTCCAAGCGGCGTGGACCACGGGCTGGCTGGCGGGACGGGCGATGGGGGGGAAGTCTTAAGACGAACGTCGCTTCACGGAACTAAAGCTCGTCGAAAACGATGGGCAACGGCGCCATCGGCGAGCGAGCTCATTTGGCGAACAGATCGTGAAGCGATGGATCGAGAAAGAATCCATACCACTTTTCGTGCCCAAGGCGGGTGCGTTTATGAGTCTTAAGATCATAGAGCGACCATGTCGCAAACAAATCACCGCCCGACGTCAATAGAACCGACCGCCCATCCTGCGCCATGTCCACAACGCCGCCGACCCGCGGCAGATCAATTTGCTCGGCAACACGATAAGCGCCGTCCTCGTGTATAATTCTGCGGCCAGTCGCCTTCGAGTCCGATTTGGACCTCGTATATCCAAAAACAAAAATCTCCTCACCTATCTGAAAGAGATGTTGAGAATAAAAACCATCGAGAGTCAACAGTGGTTCCGTCGGATTTGAGGTTCGAAAAATAGAAGTGGCCTTGCCAGGCCCGGAAAGGTAGAAGATATTTCCTCCTGGCGCGAAACCCCAACGGGTTAAAGGAGTGAACGCGACTCTCTTGCCATCACGAAAAACCAGCTCTTGATCCTTAACTACGCATACGTTCCGGCCATTATCATCGAACGCACCGGTCGCCCCGTCAACCTGATCGAGCCTCACATAATTGGTCGATATCGTCGCCATTACGGTGGTCCAATTCCCGTTGGTCGGCATGTGATAGACGGCAAACAACTTAGTCCCGGTAGAGTTTCTCGACAGGGAGACTACGTACCCTCCAGAGACTCCCTGCTTTTGGAGGATTCTTCGGAGCGGTTTATCGGAAAGCGAGGTTAGCTTAAAGATGTCCTCGTGACCGGCGCCGTCAACCCCCGCGGGCAGCGCAGTTTCAAAGAGTCCGACACAAGCCAAAAAGGCGGCGATTCTCAGACACCAATTCATGCCGGAAAGGCGATGCGCTTTGACGATGGCGAAGGAACGAATATTGGCGGAGGGCATACGGAGTGATTCAGATGCGCGTGGGTACTGAACCCGAGGGGCACTAGAACTCAGGCTTCCGTGGAACGTCTCGTAGGCGACACGGGTCACTTAAACGCCCGGAGAGAGGGACTCTATCAGCGGCTCGCCGTCCTCCAGGAGCATCGCCACCACCTCTTCAAGATTTTGATTCAGTTCGTCCAACGTCGCCGCTTGCGAATGGGCGCCGGGAAAGTCCGGAACGTGACCAACAAAGAGATTCGTCTCCGGGCAATGTTCGACGACTGCGGTGTAGGTTCTCATTCTGCATTAAAGGGTAAACGCCTGCGCCGATGTGTCAACGAACGCTTGGAGCCCGAGTACAGCCGAGACTATTGACCGGTCGGGTATTGTTTTGGATGCGTGAGGCGTTCAAGGCCGCTCGCGCGCACTAGCGCGAGCGTGCCGTCGCAGCGCGACGGCCCTACCCTCCAGAAGCGCCCGGCTCGGGCTCACGATTGCTACTCGTAGCGGAGCGCGTCGATGGGGTCGAGGGCGGCGGCTTTGCGGGCGGGATAGAAGCCGAAGAAGATGCCTACGGCGGCGCTGAAGAAGAACGCGATGACGATCGAGGAGGCCGAGGTCAGCGTCGGCCAGTTCATCTTCGCCGCCAACAATTGCGAGGAGCCGACCCCGAGGGCGATGCCGATGATCCCGCCGACCAGGCTGAGCGTGGTGGCCTCGATCAGGAATTGCATCAGGATGTCGCGGCCTTTGGCGCCGACCGCCATACGGATGCCAATCTCCCGGGTTCGCTCGGTGACGCTCACCAGCATGATGTTCATGATGCCGATGCCGCCGACCATCAGGGAGACGCTCGCGATGGCGCCGAGCAGCAACGTCATCACTTTCGAGGTCGCAGTGGCGGCTTCGGCGATTTCCTGCTGGGTTCGCACGGTGAAATCGTCATCGCGGCCGGGGGCGATGCGGTGGCGCTGGCGCAGGAGGTCGATGATCTGTTGCTGCACGTCGGTGAGGGCGTTGATGCTGGCGGCCTGAACGTTGATGCCGCGCAACATGGTCACGCCGAGGACGCGCTTCATGGCGCTGGTGTACGGAATGATAATCACGTCGTCCTGATCGGTGCCCATGACGGACAAGCCTTTGGGCGTCAATTCGCCGACGATGACGAACGGGACGTTTTTGATGCGGATGATTTGGCCGATGGTGTCGCCGTCGTTATAAAGCTGCCGCGCGATGGTCTTGCCAATGATGGCGACCTTATTCGCGCTACGGGTGTCCTGCTCGGTGAAATTCGCGCCGTCGGCGAGGGGCCACTGGCGAATGTCGAGATAGTCCGCGCCTTCCCCGATGATCGAGGTGTACCAATTTTGGTTGCCCGCCGCTACTTGCGAGACGGTGCGCAGTTCCGGGCTGTTCGCCACGACGCCCGTAACCTCGCGCGAAATGGCGGTGGCGTCCTCGACCGTCAGCGTGCCCGCGCCGCCCCACCCGGTGTGAACGCCGCCTTTGGTCATGCTGCCGGAGAAGACCAGGACGACGTTCTGCCCGAGGCCGGCGATTTGCGCCTCGACCTGGGCTTTGGCGCCGTTGCCGATGCTGACCATCGCGATGACGGCGCCGACGCCGATGATGATGCCCAGCATGGTGAGGACGGTTCGCAGGACGTTCCGCCGCAGGGCGCGCGCCGCGATGACCAGGGTGGCGAAGATTCTCATGGCTGGTTCCTTTCGGTTACGACGTGAGTTGGATGGCTTGTTGGGCCTCGCGCAGGCGTTGCAACTCGACGTCGGCGATCAGGCGGTCGGTCACGGGTTGATCGCTGACGATCCGGCCGTCGCGCATCACCACGGTCCGCCGGGTAAAGCGGGCGATATCGAGTTCGTGGGTGACCATGACCAGGGTGATGCCCTGGTCGTTGAGGCGCTGGAAGACGCCCATGATCTCGATGCTGGTCTGGGTATCGAGGTTGCCCGTTGGCTCATCGGCGAGGATCAGGGCCGGTTGGTTGGCCAGGGCGCGCGCGATCGCCACGCGTTGCTGCTGGCCGCCGGAAAGTTGATTCGGGTGGTGGTCCGCCCGATCGGCCAAGCCGACCATCGAGAGGGAACGGAGGGCGACCTCGCGTTGTTCACGCGGGGACCGGGTCTTGCGTGTGTAGAGCATCGGCAGCTCGACGTTCTCGAGCGCCGAGGTGCGGGAGAGCAGGTTGAAGCCTTGAAAGACGAAGCCGATCTTCTCGTTGCGGATCTCGGCCAATTGATCGCGATTGAGTCCGGAGACATCGATGCCATCGAGCAGGTACGTCCCTTTGGTCGGCCGATCGAGGCAGCCGAGCACGTTCATCATCGTCGATTTGCCCGAGCCGCTGGCGCCCATGATGGCGACAAACTCACCGGCGCCAATGGTGAGCGACACATCCCGCACGGCATGCACGTCCACTTCGCCGGTGTGATAGACCTTGTGGATATGATCGAGTTGGATAATCAGGTTCATGCCCGAAGGCGCGGCGCCAAAGCGCCGCGAATTTCGCCGTCAAGGATCGTTTCGCACAGCTTAGGAGGATCAGAAACGCCGGCCGCCGCCGAACGGATTCGCCGTCGGCGCTTGGGCCGCGGACTGCGGCAGGTTCAGCCCGACGACGACGGTTTCACCTTCCTTAAGCCCATCCGTGATCTCGGTGAAAACGCCGTCACTGATGCCGGTCTTGACCTGGACCGGCTTGAGTTGGGCAACGACGCCGGCGACTTGATTGGTGTCTTCCATCACGTAAATCGTGCGGACGATCTGGCGCTCACCGCGCGGGCGTCGGGCGCCGCCGGGTCCACCGGGACCACCGCCACCCGGGCGACCGCCGCCGGCCCCACCGGCTCCGCCCAAACCGGCGCCTGCCCCGCCCGCGCCTCGCTGGCCGCGTCCGTCTCCGCCTTCGGGCGAAGCGGCGGCAACGACGTTCGTGCCGCCGGGGGGTTTCTTGGCGTCGGCGGCGTCCGCGGGTTTGAAGCGCAACGCGGAGTTGGGAATCTTCAGCACGCCCTCTTTGTGCGCGACGATGATCGAGAGGTTCGCGGTCATGCCGGGCAGAAGTTTGAGGTCGTCATTTTTTACCTCTACCACGGTATCATAGGAGACGACATTCTGCACGGTAATCGGCGCGTAACGTATCTGGATGACCTTCCCTTTGAAGGTGCGATAGGGAAAGGCGTCCACCGTGAAATCGACTTGCTGGTTGACCTCGACGCCGCCGACGTCGGCCTCGGAGACGTTCGCGTCAATCTGCATCCGCGTCAGATCATTGGCGATGATGAAGAGGGTCGGCGACGAGAAACTGGCGGCGACGGTCTGGCCCACGTCCACGCTGCGGGAAATGACGACGCCGTTGGTCGGCGAATAAATCGTCGCGCGGGACAGATCGACGTTGGCGCGCTCGAGGGCGGCCTCTTTCATCTGCACATTTGCCTGCGCGGAGTGAAAATTCGCGACGGCGGTGTCCAAATCCGATTGGGCGATGAGGTCGTTTTTCCGTAATTCGGCGGCGCGTTTGGCCTCGACGCTGGCGAGTTCCAGGGCGGCCTTCGAGCTGGCGAGGTCGCCGGCGGCCTGATCGGACGCGGCCTTAAAGGTCGCGGGATCGAGTTGCGCGATCACCTGGCCCTCCTTCACCGGCGAATTATAATCGACGTAGAGCTTCGAAATGATCCCGGAGACTTGGCTGCCGACCTGGACGTTTACGACGGGGTTCAGTTGCCCGGTCGCGGTGACCGCCTGGGTCACGTCTCCCCTGGCGACGACGGCGGTTCGATAATCCGGCTTCTCACCGCCCGCGTGATAATAATACTTGACGCCCACAGCGGTCCCGCCACCCAGAATGATCAGCGCGACCAACCATTTGAGCCAAGACGTCTTTTTCTGAACAGCCATAGCTTAACTTTCGACGGGTTGTTTCAAGGCAGGAGAATACCGTTGAATGGGGGAAAATGGGAAGCCGATTTCTTGCGGCTAGGATAGAATTTGAAGAGGAAACACGAGAGCGTGGAGCCAGCTCCCATTCTGGCACTCGGGTAGCGCCGCCGCGGACTCCAGCCCCGGCGCACGTTACGGGCGGCGCCGATTCGGATCGTCGGGCGGGTCGAGGCGGGAGGTAAAACGCCGAAAAACATGCCCGTTTAAAACGGACTCGCGGGGCCGTCTTGCGACGGCCCCGCGAGCGTGATTTTAGCTGTCGGTTAGTTGCTGCGCAGGCGACCGAACAGGTTGCCCGTGCCGATCGGAACAGGCAGCGGCGACGTCGAGGTGACATCAGTCCACTTGATCGGAGCGGTCAGGCTCGGGGTGCTTTGCAGGGTGAACCCAGTGGGCCACGTGAGGGTGACGGTCTTGCCATCAGCCGAGACGGTGAACGCGATCTTCGGGTTCTGGACCGGCGGCGCTTCCGTGACGGTGGTCAAGGCCGCCTTGGCTTTGCCAGCGTTGTAGAGGGCCATGACTTCGGAGGCCGTCAGGGAACGGTTCCAAAGGGCTAGCTCATCCAATCCGCCACCCATAAAGTTCGGCGTGGTGGGGTCGGCGATGATCGGGGGCGGCGTTTGCGTCGTGTCCACGTTCAACTGCGCGCCAATCGAGAGGTACGGAATCGACGGCACGTTCAGGTTCGCGAGGTAATCCGCGTTGGCGACTTCGACGCCATCAACATACAGCCGGAGTTGCGCTCCGTCCGCGCTGAACGCCAAGTGGTGCCAAGCGCCAACCGGGAACGGGGTCGTTCCGGTGAGGACCAACCGGTTTGGTCCGGCTTCGATGATCACGCTCGGGTAAGGATTGCCATCGGCAGCGCTCACCTGGATGCTCAACTCGAACTGACCGCCGCCACCGCCGGAGTTACCGAGGGCGCCTTGGCCGTTGCGCATGATGACCACCGAGCTGTTCGGGGGCAGGAGGTTAACCCAAGCCGAGCCAGCAATAGCGACTGAGGCCGGCGGAATGCTGGGGACGAACATGTAGGTAGAGCCGTCGAAGGTGAACGAATTGCCAACTTCACCCGGACCCCAACTCGCGTTGCCGACGACTCCAGCGGGTTTGCCACTGGCCACCGCGTTAGCCGCGTTGGTGCCGCTGGTCTCGTCGAACTTCCAGTATCCAACCAATTGGTCGGAGATGCTGTAGTTCGAGATGCGAACCGCCGCGTTCTTGCTGATGACGCTGCCGGCCTGATTGAATACGGCGACGCTGTAAACGCCTTCATCCGTGTTCGTGAAGGAGCTGATGCTCAAGGTCGCGGTCTGGGCGCCACTGACGTGCCCGCCGTTCGGGAGGTTCGCGCCGTTCTTGCGCCATTGATAGGTCAACCCCGCGCCGGTCGCAACCACCGGGAGGACGGCCGTACCGCCAGGCGGGACGACAGTCGGCTGAGGATTGGAGGTAATCGCCGGAGGGCTGCCGGGTGACGGAGCGTTCAGTACCAATTGGATACCGTTGACGCCGGTGCCGCGATCGTAACCGGTGGTCGTGCAGAGCACGGTGACCAGGATGGTGCCGTTCGCGTCGGGCTTGACACCGTCGAAACGAACAAAGTCAGCGATGGTCGGATTGTTCGGGTCCGTGCTGGAACCGCGGTAGAACCCAGGAGCCAGATTATACTCACCGGACGCCATCGCGCGGATGTAATTGGTCTGGGTGGTGGCGCCTTGAATCGTGTAGGTGACGTCCTGGAATTGCAACGGCGGGCTGACGACATAGATCAGAACCGCGTGGCTGCCTTGAGGAACGTTGTCGAACTCGTAGGTCGCGGGCGCGCCAGGGTTGGAGAGCGTCAAACCATTGAGCATCCGTTCCACCGCGGTATCGGTCCCGGCGCCAGAACCCCAGGTCCCGGATGTGGCATAGGTGAAGGTGATCGTGGAAGCCGCGTTGCTGCTGTCAACCAAAGCGTCAGGTTCGCTGGCCGAGTCACCGGTGGTGCCGCTGCCGTTGGTCGCGTTGTTCCAATAGGCCTGAGGCTGAATGCCCATGATGTCAGTGGGCAGAACCGCCGTCGGAGCGCCATTGGCGCCGCTGCCGACGAAACTAATGCCGATGCTCTTCGTGCTGGAAGGCGTGAAGATCGACGCCTGCACGACCTGGCTGGTCTGGCAACCGACGATCGCGACCGAGTAGAGATTCGTCGCATTCGCGGCGGTGATTGGGTCAGTCGTGTAGGAGAGCTTGGTCGCGCCCGGGATCGCCTTGCCATTAGCATACCACTGCAGGCTCCAGGGTCCGTTCACGACGGTGAGAAAGGTCGCGGGGTTCCCGCTCAGCACCGGCGTGTTGGCCGGTTGGGTAAGGAATTGCGTCTGGCCGCAAGGATTGCTCGCGGTAACCGCCAAGAGTGAAACCTCGGCGATCTGCATGCTGTTCGCGGCCGTCGGATTGGCGACACCCAAAACCGTCCAGCGGTAGCTCTTGAACGCCTTGTTGTTGGGGAAGTAGAACGTTTGGACCTGATAACGGTCACTGAGCGGGGCCGGGAAAACCGTATTCCAGATCGGGATGTTCGTGTTGGCGTAGATCAAGGTCCAATTGCCCGACGCGAAGTTGGTGATCGTGTCGTTGGAACCTTCGATGGTGATCGACCGCGGATCGCGTTCAGGCGCGTCGTTGGCGGACTCCATCGCAATTCCGGTGATGACCGTCGCGCCGATGGAAGGGGTCACGACGAAACCGGCCGGTTTTGCGTTGCCGGCCAAATCGAAGTTCAGGTATTTGGCCTGGGTGCCGTCGATCGCGTTGGCGACGCCTTCGCTGCCCGGATTGTTCGAGGACGAAGCGATAATCGGATCGGTCGGCTGGAGGGCGTCAACCGGGGCGCCCGTTCCGAGCAATTGAACTTCGGCGATCTGCATCGAATTCGCCGCGGTCGGATTAGCCACGCCGAGAACCGTCCAGCGATAGAATTTGTAGGGCTGGACGTTGGGGAAGAAGAAGGTTTGGGTTTGATAACGGTCACTGAGCGGAGCCGGGAAAACCGTATTCCAAATGGGGATATTGGTATTGGCGTAAATGGTCGTCCAGGTACCAGAGGTCAAATTCGTGATCGAGGAATCGTTTGATCCTTCGATGGTGATTGAGCGCGGGTCGCGCTCGGGAGCGTCGTTAGCGGACTCCATCGCGATACCGGTGATAACGGTCGCGCCGACGGAGGGCGCCACGGTAAAGCCAGCGGGCTTGGCGTTGCCAGCCAGGTCGAAGTTCAGGTATTTGGCCTGGGTGCCGTCGATGGCGTTGGCGACGCCTTCGGAACCGGGGTTGTTCGACGAGGAAGCGATGATCGTGTCAGTCGGCTGAATGACGTTCTTCGGCTCCGTCACGCCCAGCAGTTGCACTTCGGCGATCTGCATGGAATTCGCGGCCGTGGGATTGGCCACGCCGACGACCGTCCAGCGATAGCTCTTGTAGGCGTTATTGTTAGTGAAGGAGAAGCTTTGGACTTGGTAACGGTCACTGAGCGGGGCCGGGAAAACCGTGTTCCAGATCGGAACGTTCGTGTTGACGTAAATCGTGGTCCACGTCCCGGAGGCAAAGTTCGTGATGGTATCATTGGAACCTTCCAGAATGATCGACCGGGGATCGCGCTCGGGAGCGTCGTTGGCGGATTCCATCGCGATGCCGCTAAGGATGGTGGGCCCCACGGCCGGAGTGACCACAAAACCAGCCGGCTTGGCGTTGCCAGCCAAGTCGAAATTCAGATACTTAGCCTGGGTTCCGTCGATGGCGTTGGCGACGCCTTCGGAGCCAGGGTTGTTGGAGGAAGAAGCAATAATCGGATCGGTTGGCTGGACGACGTTAAGCTGCGCCTGGGCGAAATTCGCGGCGAGCAACGCCAACCCTAAAACGCCAAAACGCGCCACCGAAGCGATGGCTTTTCGAGCGAGGGGCAGCTGGGTTTGGAACCGTGAGCGTGGCGCGCGCTCACCGAGATCAGGCGGACTGGAGTATTTCATGTTACGTTTCGTTTGGTTGATCAGGTTGTTCGCTTCTGCCTGCTTCCAGCCGCGGCGGGTGGACAAAGCCGCGCTACGGCTGAATACGTTTTCGGGCAGACGGATATTTGGTGCCTGCTTTTTTATTCGCGGAACGGATTTTTCGCAACAATAAAATTTCAATAATTTTTGCCGCTGAAAACGGGCCCATAATCAACTTCATAACATATCTATAATGAATATGTTACACCCATTCCGCAGGCCGTGTAATCGAGCGATTTCGAGCGCCGGCGACCGGGAAAAAGATATGCAGTGTCTAGTGCATATTGGGGTGAAACGGCTTGGCGACGGGGTGAAAACCGGCCCCGAATAGCCGGCTGGCCGGTCGATGGACGGCGGTTCGCCCACGAAACCGAGACGGTTTAGCGGGCGCGGGACGACCGAGGCCGGAACAGCTGAGATCGCGTTGAAAGCGTCCCGGCGCCGGGCGTACGGCCGATTCAAAAGGGAAGCCACTTAAATTTCGGCAGTCGTTCCCCGAGCCAAATGGCCGCCAGGAGGGCGATGAAAGCGGAGCCGCCGCCGAGCAGGAGCCGGCGGTAGCTCCAAGAATGGCGGACGGCGTACGCGACGGGCAGGAACAGGCTCACGATCACCAATTGCCCGAGTTCAACCCCGAGGTTGAAGCCCGCGAGCGCCCAGGCGAGCGCGCCTTTTGGCAGACCCAAACCAGTCAAGGCTCCGGCGAAGCCGAAACCATGGACGAGGCCGAACCCGAAAGCCACCCACCAACCCTTGGCCAGAAAGACCGGGCGGAGATTATTGAGCGCCGCCACCAGGACGGAGGCGGCAATCGCCGATTCCACCCAGCGTGACGGCAACTCGACGACGCCGAGCGTCGCCAGGCTGAGGGTCAGCGAGTGAGCCAAGGTAAACGCGGTCACGATCTTGACGACATTGACCAGGACAGGACGCCAGGCGTCGGCCGCGCGCCATTGCCGTCCCTCCCGCCGCAAGACCGACGGCAACAGGAGCGCGAGGAGAAACAAGATGTGATCGAACCCGGTCCAGATGTGCCAAACCCCGGCGCCGATAAAGGTAAAAAATGACCTGCCCCGGGCGGGCGCGCCCAATTCGAATCGTTGCGCCGGGCGCTCAACCGTGAACACGGAGGCCTGGCCAAGCCCGTTGGCTTCCAGTCGGAACAGCCCCCGATGCCGCGGGTCCAAATCGAACAGCAGGTGATACTCCACCTCCAACTCGCGCGCGGCGCCAGACGGTTCGACCGCGAAACGGAGCACGGCGTAGGTTCCGTCATTGTGATAATCGACGAGCAAATCGGTGAAGCGAAGGCGGCAGGCCGCGCCATCCGCGCTGATCCGTAATCGGGCGAAAGCATACGCGACCACCGCGTCCTGCCGGGCCTGCAATTCGCTCCAGGTGATCGCGCCGTCGTGATCGGCGTCCAATCCGACCGCGGCCTCCAAATCGTGCAGCGCGATGTCCCAGCGGCCGTTGACCTGCGCGCCGACGACCTTGAGCGTTAGGTAACTATTCCCGGCCTGATGGGCGTGGGCCGGCGCCAGCCAAACCAGCCACGCGAGCGAGACCGCGATGAGAAACCTCCAACCAATCGGGTTAAAATCAATTTCCGATGGGGACTTGGCCCCTATATATAAAGGCGTGGGCTGGCACGAACGCGAGCGGCGGAGACCTCGGGGATACCGGCCACGACGGGCGACGCGGGGCAGAAACATTGCGAAACAATAATTGTCCCGCGCGTCGGCGGCGGTCAAGGCGGTCGTTAAACCTTAAAGCGGCGCCGTCCTATTTGGGGTCGATGCGGGACGTTTGCTTTCGGTTTAAAGATTTACGGTTGAGGGCGTTATGTTTAGGCCAGCGAACTCGCTGGCGGGCGCCGCAAGGCTTATCTTTCGGCGTGCGGGTCCGGCAGAGGATTAACGCGCCAGGCAACGCAGACTAATATTAGTAGTGGGTGGGCATCCCGAGCCGTCATTCAATCGACGGCGCGGTCGCTCACTCCGACACCTTGTCACGGCTCGGCGGAGCCTCGCCCCACCGAGGGAACGGGAAGCGCGCGGCGCTAACGCGGCGGCAGCCTCGGCGCGCGACAAGTTGAACTATTCCAAGCGACCGGTTTTCAGAAGTGCGGGGAGGATTTCAAAGGGAGAGAAGAACGACGGGCGCGAACCGCACCGATACACGAAAAGCCGCCTGGGATCTCAGCCCAACGGGAGTAAGGGCGAATGCCGATAAGTTCGGGCGCGGCTTGTGTCGGGTCTCATAAATAACTGGCCGCGAACGACCGGCTACTAATGAGACACTAGCCTAGGCGCAACCCGGGCGAGCGAACGGGCCGGAGGCTCCACCCAACGTCGGGCGCTGGCGGGCGATCTGTGCCGGCCAGAGGCGGCTCGCCAAGTCAAGCCAGACGCGGCGTTCAGGCCGGCGAGCGGGCCAGAGGCTGGGGTGTAAGGTCACTCGGACCTCAAACGGTTCCGCCTCGGTCCATTCCACGGGCAGCTTTTGGCTGTTCTCTGATTCGGCCTGTGCCATACGTCGATTTTTTCTTTTGATGTGGCGGGCTTGGGGGCACACACACGGCTTTTAGCCCCTAAGCCCGCCTGGTCCACTCACAAGAGTTAGACTGCGCTTGTTTTCTAGCAAGATGTGGGCCAGTTTCGACTGGGCGGCGAAACGCACAGTCCCAAGAGCGACGGCGAGGCCGTGATTTGGGGCCGCGATCGCGGTCGCGCGCCGGTGAAAACCGTGAATGATCCGATGCCAAAATCAACCGTCGCCGAGATTCGCCAACGTTTCGACCAGGACGTCGAACGCTTTTCCAATCTGGCCACCGGGCAATCGGCGACGATTGACGCGCCCTTGGTCCTCGAATTGATTACCGCCGCCGCGGCCGCCGTGACGCCGAACGCGGAACGAATCCTCGACATCGGCTGCGGCGCCGGCAATT
>CAZFVY010000114.1:0-22371 GCA_964522665.1 uncultured Verrucomicrobiota bacterium
CTTTGGCTTGCGGGCTGGGAGCGACCAGATGGGTTACCCCCAAAGCGGAAAAGGCACGACACGACTCGCGGGCGGGATTTAGATGCGTCTGCCACGGTTGCCTTGCCCGTTTGGCTGGACTGACGCGGCGATTGTCGCCAGACCCGATTCGAGCAAGCGTTTGGAAGCGAGAGAGTTTGGACGGACAGAACGGGCGACCAAGGAGTCGCTTGGGGGTCGAATTGCGCGCCGTGCGCCCGTGCCGGCGCGGTAAACTGAAGGTTCCGGCTAGTCGATGGGCTATCGCCTATCTTATTTGCCGTCAAGCTGTTATGATTTACGGCTCTTTCAATTGACGGCGCGCGGATCGATTGTTACAAATCAGCATCATGTTGCCGTTCATTGAGGCCATCTCATTTTGCTTTGCCCGCTCCGCCGCCGTTAACCCGTTCCGCTCATGAAGAAAACTCCCAAACCGAAATATAGCCGCATTTTGATAAAACTGAGCGGCGAGGGCCTAGGTGGTCGCGCCGGCGTCGGCATCTCGGCCGAGTCGGTCATGGACATGGCGCGGCAGGTCGGCGAAGTCCGCCGACTAGGCGTCCAAACCGTCATCGTGGTGGGTGGCGGCAACATTTTTCGCGGCTCGCAAGGCAGCGAGCAGGGGATTGAGCGCGCGACCGGCGACTACATGGGGATGTTGGCGACGGTGATCAACGCCCTGGCGCTGCAAGACGCGCTGGAAAAGGGCGGCGTCGCCACCCGGGTCCAAAGCGCGATCGCGATGTCCCAAGTCGCCGAACCGTTCATCCGGCGCCGCGCCGTGCGGCATTTGGAAAAGGGGCGCGTGGTCATTTTCGGCGGTGGAACCGGGAACCCCTACTTTTCGACCGATACCGCGGCGGCGTTGCGGGCCAACGAGATCGGCGCCGAGGTGATTCTGAAAGCGACGAAAGTCGATGGCATTTACGACAGTGATCCCAAGAAGAATCCCGACGCGAAGCGATTTAGCAAGATCACCTACCTGGAAGCCCTGCAACGGCAGCTCAAGGTCATGGACTCGACCGCCTTCTCGCTCTGCATGGACAATAAAATGCCGATCATCGTGTTCGATCTGTTCAAGCCGCACAATCTGCGCCGGGTCGTATTGGGTGAGGAAGTGGGAACGCTCGTAACCAGCTGAACTTGCGGCGCGACCGGACACGGCGGAAGCCGTAATTCACGCGGCGAGCGGCGCGAATTCTGAAACCGACGCTATACACCTGGAACCGAATCAACTACGCTTAGCCTATGGCCATCGACGATATTTTGCTGGAAGCAGAAGAAAAGATGATGAAGACGGAGGAAGTGGTGCAGCACGAGTTTTCGGGCGTCCGCACCGGTAAGGCCTCCGCCGGATTGGTGGAAAACGTGGTCGTGGAGGTTTACGGGTCCCAGATGCGTATCCGCGAACTCGCGGGCATCACGACGCCCGAGCCGCGCATGATTTTGATCCAACCCTGGGACGCCACCACCGTCCACGCCATCGAGAAAGCCATTCAAAAAAGCAACTTGGGGCTGAATCCGTCCGTGGACAAGAAGAACATTCGCATCGTTTTGCCAGAATTAAGCCAGGAGCGGCGCCTCGAGTTCTCGAAAATCGTCAAGAAAATGGCCGAGGATGGCCGGGTGGCGATTCGGCATGTCCGGCGCGACAGCATCGAGCACTTGCGCAAAATCGCCAAGAGCGGCGGGGTCACCGAGGACGAGATCGAGACCGCCGAAAAAGAAGCCCAAAAACTGACCGATCAATACATCGCCAAGATCGACCAGCACCTGACCCACAAAGAAAAAGAGATCATGACGGTTTGAGGCCCTCGGTCCCCGCCAAGAATTCCAACGCGTTGTCCTGTGGCGCGTAACCCAATTCCCGCCGCGCGTTCCCCAAATCGAAGCGGCAACCGGTGTTGTTCGACAACCCGAAGTAAATTCCAAACGCAAGCGGCGTCGCGATAGCCAGTTCCAGCAGTTGCGTCAAATCCCGCGGGCTGCACCAGTGCGTTTGCAACTCCGGCTGAGAGCGTAGAATCTCGCGGTCCGGCGGCTGAAACCAGCACAACCGGATGCAGATCATCGACATCCCGTATTTGTCCGCGTAGTGCCTTGCCAACGCCTCTCCGAAAACCTTGGTGCAACCGTACACCGTCGAAGGCCGGACCGGCATATCGGTCGTGACCGCCGCGTCGCGCCCGTAGTTCAGGATCGTCTGCCCGGTGCTCGTAAAGATCACCTTTCGCACCCCGGCCTGGCGGGCGGCTTCGAAGGCGTTGTAAACCCCGAGCAGGTTCATCGGCAGCAGCCTGGAGACGAAATCAGCCTCGTCCGAAATTGCCGCCAGATGGATCATTGCCTTGACCCCCTGGCAGGCGTCCCGGATCGCCGACAAATCGCGTATATCGCCCACCACGGCCTCGTCATCGCCTTCCGTCGGCAGCGGCTTGGCGTCCAACAAGCGCAAGGCGAAGCGCGGACGAAGCAGCGGCAGGATGCGCGGTCCCACGCGCCCGCCCGGACCGGTGATCAGGATACGTTCGCGCATCGATCAACCTTGCCACTCGAACCGGATGGCCGGCGTCTGTGCCGCGTAGATGTGAAGAGAATTCATGACAGTGGTCAGAGAATGATTTTCCGGGGCCAAAGGCAACGCCTATTTGCTTTTCAGACGCATTCTAAAGGGCTAAACCGTTGCGGGAAATGAAGCCTCTGTCTCCCGCCGACGCCCAGCGTCTGGAAACCGCGCAGACCGCGCTGCGACAGGAGCAGACTGAGGTGGCGCAGGCGGCTTGGGACCAAATCGATCCCGAGTGCCGGCTCCATCCCCAAGTCTTGGAGGTCCAATGGGAGTTGCTTGCCCGCGCGTGCGACTGGGGCGCGGCCCTGGAAGTCGCTCGCCTGCAATGTGAAATCGCGCCGGAAGAGGAATCGGTCTGGATGTCGCGGGCGTACTGTTTGCACGAATTGAAACGGGTTCCCGAAGCGTACACTCTCATGCTGGAGGTGGCCGAACGCTTCCCCGCGTCGCCAGCCGTCGCCTACAGCCTGACCTGTTGCTCGTGCAAACTCGGCAAGATTGACGAAGCCAAGCGCTGGCTGCAAAGAACCGTCGATCTAGGCGGCCGCGCCGGCGCCAAGATCATGGGCCTCGAAGACCCCGACCTCGCGCCGCTTTGGCCGCAGATTTGCAGCCTTTAACCTTTAAGGTTTAATACCCCGGCCGGTGCGAATCTGGCAGGGCCTTTCCTCAACCACATTGGCGCCTAAATTTGGCTCAACTGGGCCTACTTTTGACGCCGTTCCAAGGCTAAAAGTCGGTCAAGACACCCACTTGAAAGAACTCCTGCGCCAGTCGGTTCGTTAACGTAAAATTGGTTTGGCCGGGATCGCCGGTCGCCAAGAGACTCCAAGGCGCTCCCGCGTTCAAGCCGCTGGACCGATAAAGCTGGTAGGTCAAAAGGTTCAAGGTATTGGTCAGACTGAGTTGAAACGCGTTGGCCACGGTCGGTTGGATCGTGAGCGCCGGCTGCGGTGGCGTGAGGATGAACGGCAGGATGCAGACGGGCGAGGCGGCGGCGAGCTTCTTGTGGGTGTCGGTCAACAATCCCGTCTGTTGGTCGATCGTGTAAAGCCGGATGTCGCCGGAGTCCTGCCCGGCGACGATGCAGTAGGCGCCGGTCGGGTCGAGAGCGAAATTTCGCGGCGTGGCGCCGGTGATTTGTTGCTGCGCTAACGTCAACGCGCCGGTGACCGGGTCAACCGAAAAGACCGCGACCGAGTTGTAGCCGCGGTTGGAGCCATAGACAAATTTGCCCGAAGGATGGACCACGATTTCCGCGCCGGTGTTGCTGCTGGCCGCGACCGCCGGCACGGTGCCGATTTTTTGGAAACTCGCGAGCGTGCCGTTCGTCGAATCGAAGTTGAAGGCGAGGATGGTCGAAGCCGTTTCGCAGATGACGTACGCCCGTTTGAACTGTGGATCGAACGCCATGTGCCGCGGGCCCGAACCGCTCGCCACCGAGGTAATCAGCGTCGTGTTGGTCGTCAGCGTGCCGGCGACCGCGTCGAAAATATACGACCGAATCTGGTCCAACCCCTTGTCGCAAACGAACGCAAAATGGTTGCTGGCGTCCAGCGTGATACAATGCGCGTGGGGAGCGGTCCCGGGGTGTTGGATATGCGCGGTGGCGGCGCCGAGCAGGCCGTTAGTTAGAATCGGGAAGACCGTCACGCTGCCGCCGTTGTAGTTGGCCACGATGACGTTCCGTCCGGTGCGATCGACGACGATGTGGGCCGGCGCGCCGCCGTTCGAGGGCATTTGATTGAGCAGCCTCAACGTGCCGTTGGTGGCGTTCACGGAAAACGCCGAGACCGTGGCTGGACCTTCGTTGACCGAGTACAAGTACGCCCGGTTGGGAGTCATCGCGATAAAGGAGGGATCGGTCGTCGCCACCGCTTGGCTGATGGTGCCGAACGTCCCGGCGCCCAGGTTCAAGGTCGATTGATAAATCACGCCGGAATAGGTGCCGACGTAGAATCGTTCGATGCCCGGAGCCGGCGTTGCGGCCCGCGATTGGCTCCCGGCGCCAATCAGGGCGACGAAGGATGCGGTCAGGAGTCCGGCGCGAAATCGATTGAACATACTCAACCTTTTGCCGGCGGCGCGTGGCGCGTCGAGCCAGTCCGGGGACGTTGGCAGGCTGGTCTCATAAAATGCGCGCGACTCTCGGGGTTATTTTGCCACGCGATAAAATCGCCTGACTTGATTGAGCGGAACGCCGACCGGGCTGGCGCCACCGCCAGATACGGGGGTATAGGGACCGGCGGCCTCCGCCGCGCTTTGCAGCGCGCCGCCGCCCGTCCACGAGAGCTGGAGCGTGGTTCCGGCGAGGCTATACGTGAGCACGATCGGCCCAGCGGTGGTTTCCGCCGGGCCAAAGCCGGTCGGGGTATAGGCGTTGTTCGTGGTAAACAGTAGTTTGTCGAAAATGAACCCGTCTTCGCGCATCCAAACGTTGATGACGTGGGGGCCGATGTTGGAGACCACGAGCGTGGCCGGCGTGCTCGCCACCGTGGTGCGGGACCAAACATAGCCTCCGGGCGGAAAGCCGGTGATCTTGGCGCTGGTGTCGGGCAGCACGCCGTCGATGCCGACGTTGACCGAATCGTTCTGGCTCGGTCCCGGGGCGCTGTCCGCGAGCGCGCGGACCCAGACGTAGTACGTGCCAGCGATGGCGAAGTTCAGGTTATAGTCCAGCCGGGGGCTGATGGTGATATCCGTGTTCACATTAAGATTCACGTTGGGCAGGGCCACCATCGCGCCATCGCCCGAGAAGCCGGCGTTCGTCGTGGTCAATTCCCAATCGGCGCCGTTCGATAAGCTCGGGGTATTCGTGTTGAAGTGTTCCGCCTCGACGGTCACCAAGCCGGGGATGGCCGCGTTGCCCAAGACCGAAAAACTCCATTGCTGGTCGTACGGCGCGCCTCCACTGTCAGTGAAGACCAGACGCACCGTGTTGGCGCTGCCGGCGGCCAGCGGGTTGGGCGGCTGATAGGTCAACTGCGTAAGGCCCGGCGTCACGGGATCGGCGCTGATCGCGGCGGCCACGGCGGCGCCGTTCAGACTTAACTTAAGGGTATTGGTAAGCGCCGTGGCGCTGCCGTTGACGATGGTGAGGGCGATGCCCGCGTTCGGCGCGACGTTGATATCGCCCGGCTTGGGGGAGGTCGTGTATTGCACGTACGGGTGACTCACGCGCGCGTCTTTGTAGGCGACGAGGCCGCCGGACGCGGTGTCGCCAATCAGGATGCGATTACCCTGCGGCGTGACCTGGTACCACTCGAGGCTGCTGTCGCCCACGCCGGAAAACCAGAGCAGCCGGAACGGGTAGATGCCCGCTTGTTGGACAAGGAACGAGAATTGTTTTTCGCCTTCCGGACGGCTTTTGTCAAAGGACGCGATTTCGGGCGCGAAAAGGTCCCGCGGATTGGCGCCCGCGGTCAGGCGAAAGCCCGACTCCCGATACGATCCGGGCGCGGTCGTGTTGTAGTTCCGGACGACGTCCACGCCAAAGGTGTAGGTTCCCGGCGCCAGATTGAGAAAGGTCATGATCTCCAAGGCGTATTGGTCGGTCCCGACGAGACCAGGCGGGTAGCTGTCATTGCTGAAAAACCCGGTCGGGCTGGACGCGGTGCTGAGGTCGATGTAGTTCGGGATGTCGAACGTGCCGTCGGCGTTGGCCCCGCTCAGGTCGGCGATGTTCGGGAGAATCGTGCCGTCGAGCGGGTTCGTGAGCTTGTTCGCAAACTGCAGTTCCGCCCGCTGCACCGACGTACCGACGTCCACCGAGATCTGGTGCGTCCGCACTTTGAAACCGGACGATGTGGTATCGACGCTGGCGGCGCTGACGGCGTAACTCGCCGGCAACGTCAGATACGGATACACCGTGAACGAGTAGCTCACGGCATTGGTCTTCGGCGGCACGGCGTCATCGGCGAAGGCCAGCGCGACGACATGCGTCGAGCCAGGCGCCAGGAGGGCGGTCGGACGGTAGGTGATCGTCGTCAGCCCGCCGGTCTTGTTCACCGTGGCCGTGACGGCTGCGTCGTCCAGTTTTAGCTGAACGGAGCTCGCGACGGCGTGGCTCGTTACGTCCTGCAATTGGATCGCAATCGCGGCGTCCGGGGAAACGCTGCTGCCACGCGGAGCGGCGGATTGAATGAAGGCGGCTTGTGAAACCTTCGTCGTGATGGCGAGGTTATCCACCCAATAGAGATCGATCGGGTCCCCCACGAATCGTTCCGCCGCGGCGTTCGCGGCGAGCGCAAAGCGGCCCGCGATCGGCGCGTAACAAAGGAGGTTCGTGAACACGACGTTCGTGCCGTAAAAGACGTCGAGCGTGCCTTCCGGGTGGACTTCGATCTTGACCGATACGAATCCCTGCCCGGTTGACAAGTAGTTGACCAATTTCGTGGCGATGATTTGATTGGCGTAGGTGACTTCAATCGCCGGCGCCTCGTTGGCCGGGCCGGCGTTGTTGAAGGTATCGAACGAGACGCGCAATCCGCTGCCGATCCCTTCCTCGGGCAAATTAAAAACCCCGTCCGGAATGTCCGGGCCAAAGTTGAAGCTTATTCCGTCGCCATGAAGCACCGTGCTGGTGTCGCTGCCCGTGCGCAGATCGAACTTCGCGACGAAACTGCCGACCGGTTGACCGTTGTCCAAGTCATCCAAGACGAGAAACCCCGCCTGGCCGTTCGCGGTGTTCATCTTGAGGACCCCGGGGCCGCCCACGCCACCGGTCACGTCGGTCGCCGCGGTTCCATAGAGCGTCCCGGGAATCGTGTCGGTCGGCTCGAATCCGAGCGTTAGACTCCCCGCCTGCGCCCGAGGGGAGAGGCAACCGAGGATCAGCGCCAACCCCACGGTCCGGGCCAGCCAGGCGGCGCTCGGGGAGGACGCCGACTCTCGACGATGGGCGCCTGGCAGCGGCGCCGCCGCGCTGAACCAACGTTGAGGAAGCAAACCGCGGGAAACGCGTGACATGTTCATTTTGGCGAGTGGGTAATTAGTGGGCGCTGGGATCGCGGGTTGACCGAAAACAACGCGCGACCAGGGGACAAACGGATGGTTTGACCGGGAACAGTTTGGGCATTGAGCAATACCCTAGTCCGCCGGCGCGCACGCCGCCATCCCCAAAAGCGGGGATGGCGGAGGCAGGACGCTCAATCCGGGAAGGAGTCGGCTCCCGGCTCGGAACGAAGTTTTGCGACGGCCTCGATGCGGCTGCGCACGTGCAATTTCTGGCAGATGTGCTTGACGTAGGTCCGCACCGTTTCGACGCCGATGTTGAGCTTTTCG
Source organism: uncultured Verrucomicrobiota bacterium (assembly GCA_964522665.1). GTDB lineage: Bacteria > Verrucomicrobiota > Verrucomicrobiia > Limisphaerales > CAZFVY01 > CAZFVY01. The sequence goes on from CAZFVY010000114.1 coordinate 7,874, forward strand.
CCGATTTCCTTGTAGATGAATCCCGAGGCCAGCAGGGCCAGCACCTGTTGCTCACGGGGTGAAAGATTCCCGCTCTCCTCCGGCGCGGGGTCGAACTGTCGAAAATAATGCACAACCTTGCGCGCGATGTGGCTCGACAACGGCGCGCCCCCCTGGGAGACGTCGCGAATCGCGTGCAGCAATTGTTCGGGCGGACTGGATTTGACCAGGTAACCGCTGGCGCCCGCCTTGAGAGCCTTCAGAATCCGCTCGCTGTCCTCATAGACCGTGACCATGACGATTTGCACCGACGGCGCGATCCGGCGCAATTCCGCGACGCATTGAATGCCGGACATACCAGGCAGCCGGATATCCATGAGCACGACGTCCGGTTTGAGCGCCGGAATGAGCTTGAGTCCCTCCTCCGCCGAGGCGAAGGCCCCGACGCACTGGATGTCGGCCGCGGTCGCGAGAAGTTCCACCAACTGCTCGCGCAAGCCGCGGTCATCTTCAATGATGGCGACGGTACGGCTCATCGCTTAATCCGTCGCGCCGACCGGCAGGCGCAGATAAACCGAAGTCCCGGCGCCGGGCCGGCTCTCGACGCGACAACTGCCGCCGAGGTCTTCCATCCGCCGCTTCACATTGGCCAGGCCGTTTCCGGTCGGTGGGGCGTCAGCGCTAAAACCGGAGCCATCGTCCTGGATGGCAACCTGGAGTTGGTCACCCTCCAGGCCGATTTTCATCGTCAATTCGGAAGCGTGGCTGTGCTTGACGACGTTGTGCACGACTTCCTTCACCGCCATCGTGACGTTGTGGCGGGTCTGACTCGACACCTGGCTCTCGCGCGGCAATTTGCCCACGTCCAAGCGGCAACGCAGCCCGGCGTGCTGGCAAAGTTCGTGCGCCTTCTGGCCAAGATAATCGCCCAACGCGTCCAGATTGTCGTTCTCCGGGTTCACGGCCCAAACCGTCTCGTAGAGGGCCGAAACCAACTCGCGGCACAACGCGGAGATGCGATCGAAATCGGCGCACGCCTGGTCGAGGGTAGTGGCGTTGCTCCGGGCCATGCCGCTGAGCAGTGAGATCTGGGTCACGCGCGCCCCCAAATCATCGTGAATGTCCTGGGCGATGCGGACCCGCTCCTGCTCGAGCGCGCGTTGGTGTTCCAGCTCGAGCAGTTCGGCCCGCATCCGGCGCCAGGCGTGATAGCGCGCGCCGACCGCGACGCCGCCGGCCGCGAGCGCCCCGAGCGCCGCCCAAAACCAGGTCAACTCCCAGAACGGCAGGGGAACCTGCACCGCCAAAGAGGTTTCGACGCCGGTCGGGCTTCCCAGCGGCTGGACTCCCATGACGCGAAAGCGGTATTTGCCGGGCGGCAGACGATCGTAGTGCGCCTCCCGGATGTCGCCCACGCCCAGGCTGAAAAACTCGTTCCATTCGAGCAGCAGCTTGTCTTCCGGCTCGATCCGCGGCGCCGCTTCCTTGACGATGTGCCACTCCGCGTGACCGACCGGGTCTTCATCGAGAATGGCGAACGCCATTTTCTTCGGTTCGCCGAGTTCCATAATCTTCGCCATGCTCGGTCGCGATCCGTCGCGCCGCCAGTCGCGCGGGTTAAGGTCGAGCGCGTTCGTTTGCTCGCCGAACGGCGAACGCAGGAGAATCTCGGGCGAGCCGTTATGCGGCGGAATCCGGGAGATGACCAGGTCGTCCACGACGAGCAGGCCGACGGTGGCCGGTGGTCCCCCGGAGGAGATGCTTACCATGAGCCGGGCCGCGCGCGGCGGGGCGGTCAGCGTCTCGCGCCGATGCGTCAGCGTCGAATCCTTCGGCGCGCGATTCCACCCGGGACTCTCGCCCGTGGCGCGAAACATCCGCTGGCCGACCTCCTCCCCGGCTTCGTCGTAAAACCGCAGCAACAAAAACATTTCGCCACCGCCCTCGCGCCACGCCGGATCGTAGCCTTCGAGCTTATATCGCAGCCGCAACGGGCGAAGCGTGGCGTTGGTCGCCGGTCCGAACGTGAACAGGATGTTTTCCGGGAAGGCGCCGAGTCGCAATTCACCCCCGGGACGCCAGCGCAAGGTCTTTCCTTGCGCGGCCACCGAGCGGATTTCGAGCGCGTTCTCCCGGCCGGCCCGGGGCCCGTCGGTCGTCGCGCAGGCTGGGGCCGCAAGAGCGAGGCCGAGCGCCGCCAAGAGCCGGGTCACGTGGTTCACCGGAGGGTCATTAGCAAGCCGCCGGGCGAACTGCAACCCCGCGTCATGCCGACACCGGGGTTCGGGCGTGTCTCCGCGCGAGGCGAAGCCGCGCGCGATCGATCAGGCGACGGCATCCGGGCCGCGCCGGCGCCGTAAGCGCCCCGAGACCGGCGCCCGGCGTACCGCGGCCTTGCGTTGGCATCTCATTCTCCCCTAACTTTGCCGCATGGCGACTTTACTACAGCGCATCGAGGCCAACGCGGCGGAGCGTCTCCGCTTGCCGCCCGGCGGTGTGCCGTCCCAGGAACTGGACCGCTACCGGCGGTTCCTCAAGGTCGAGTACCATCGGTTGAGAATTCAGCACCGCGCGGGCGGTCACGGCCTGGAGATTTGCCGGGCGCGATCCGCCGTCTTCGATCTGCTGCTGCGCCACCTGTTCGAAACCGCCGCGCAGAACGCTCCGCCGCCCACGGGCGCGCCGCGGCTTTCCCTGGTGGCCATCGGCGGCTATGGCCGCAGCGAACTTTGCCCGCACAGCGACATCGACATCATGTTCCTTCATGATGGCGGCCCCGCCGCGCCGGGCCGGGCGCATCCGCACCTCTCGAGCGTCATCGACGGCGTGCTCTACCCGCTGTGGGACTTGAAGCTGAAGGTCGGCCACGCGGTCCGGAGCATCGCGGATTGCGTCACGGTGTTAAACCAGGACATGAAGTCCAAAACCTCGTTGATCGAAGCCCGATTCATCGCGGGGGACGCCGCGCTTTGCCAGCGGATGCAGCAAGTCGTGCTGGCCAAATGCGTGCGCGGCTACGAGGCGGAATACATCGCGGCGCGGATCGCCGATCAGGCGGAGCGGCGGGCCAAGTTCGGCAACTCCGCCACCATGCAGGAGCCGAACCTGAAGAACGGCTGCGGCGGCTTGCGCGATTACCAGAATCTGCTTTGGATGACGTTTTTCAAATACCGCGCTGGCTCGTTGAACGCCTTGCTGGAACACGATTTGATCAACGAAGCGGAGAGCAAGCAATTGCTGGCCGCCTACGATTTTCTTTTGCGCGCCCGGAACGAGCTGCACTACGAAACCAACCAGAGCGCGGACGTGCTCACCAAGTCGCTCCAGGCGAGCGTGGCGTTCAACCTCGGCTACACCGAGCGCCCGATCGTCAAGCGGTTGGAGGATTTCATGCGCGTGGTTTACACGCACATGCGCAACATCTATCTCATCACGCGCACTTTGGAACAGCGGCTGGCGCTGCTGCCCCAGCCGGAACGCCGCCTCCCGTCGTTGCGCGCGATCTTCCGCCGCGGCCGCCAGCGCGTGCGGCAGGAATTGGTGGATGGGTTCAAATTCCTGGACGGCGAGATTCACCCGCTGACCAACCGCGTCTTCCGCGATCAACCGCGCCGCCTGATGCGGGTCTTTTTCTATTCCCAACAGCGCGGCCTGCGCCTGCACCCGGATTTAGTCCAACTGATCCGGCAGCAGCTCCGCCTGGTCGATCGGACCTTTCTGCAAGACGAGCATGTCCGCGAAACGTTTCTGGAAATCATCAGCCACCGCGGCGCCGTGGCGCCGACGCTGCGGGCGATGCACGAGGCGGGATTCCTCGGCAAGTATCTGCCCGAGTTCGGCAAACTCACCTGCCTTGTCCAGCACGAGTTTTACCACCGTTACACCACGGATGAGCACACGCTGGTCTGCCTCGAGAAACTCGACCAGATTTGGGGCACGACGGAGCCGCACCTGAAATATTACGCGGAGATCCTTCAGGGCGTGGAACACCCTTCGACGCTCTACCTCGCGTTGCTACTGCACGACGCCGGCAAGGCCGCCAACTCGGGTGATCACTCGAAGGTAGGAGCCCAAATCGCGGCCAGCGTCGGCAAGCGGATTGGTTTGGACCAGGCCACCACCGCCACCTTCGGCTGGTTGATCGAGAACCACCTGACCATGTCCAAGCTCTCGCAGCAACGCGACCTCGAGGACCCGGGGATCATCCGCAATTTCGCCGCGTCGGTCCGGACCCCGGAGAATCTGGCGATGCTCACGCTCCACACGCTGGCGGACTCGCTGGGCACGAGCGATCAGTTGTGGAACGACTTCCGCGATTCACTGCTGCGCACGCTCTACCAAAAGACCCGGCAACTGCTGACCGGCGGCGCGGAGTTCATCCAGGCCGAGGCGCAGCAGCACGAGGCGCTGGCGCGGGACGTCCGGAAGATCGCCCCGCCAACCTTCACGGACGAAGAGGTCGAGGCGCATTGGACCAACCTCCCGCGGCGTTACTTCCAAATTCACTCGGCGCGCGCGATCGCCAACGACCTGGCGATGGTGCACCGTTTCATGCATTGGCAGATCACCGACGAGGACCGCGCGCTCGAACCGGTCATCACCTGGCACAACGAACGGGACCGCGCGTACACCGTGCTCGGCATCTGCACCTGGGACCGCAGCGGTCTGTTCAGCAAGATCGCCGGCTCGCTGACCGCGGCGGGCTTGAACATTCTCAGCGCGCAGATTTTCACGCGCGAGGATGGGATCATCATTGACAGCTTTTACGTCACCGACGCCCATACCGGCCTCCAGGCGACGCGCGAGGAGCGCGAGCGCTTCGAATCGCTGCTGCATTCCGTCCTCACCGGCCACCTTGACCTGGCCGAGCTTGTTTCGCGCCGCAAGGCCAGTCCCTCGCTCTATCAGCCGGTTTCGGACGAACGCCTGCCCACGACCATCCACTTCGACAATTCCACGCCGGACTCGATGACCGTGATCGACGTCGAGGCCGAGGATCGGCTGGGGTTGCTCTACGCCATCTCCCGGGCGCTGAATGAACTGCACCTCGACATCTACCTGGCCAAAATCTCCACGGAAAAGGGCGGCGCCCGCGACAGCTTCTACGTGGCCGAACGCGGCGCCCGCGAGGGAAAAAAGATCGAACGCCCGCAACGCCAGAAGGAAATCGAGGCGCGCCTGCGCAAGGCGATTGAGTCCCTGGCGCCGTAGGTAATCCAGCCGCGGACGACTCGGCGCGCCAAGCAGGTCGTCGAGCGCCCGGTCAGCGGCAGGCTCATGACGACGAGCGAGAGGAGTCGCCATCCGCGAATGGCCTGAACCGTTGAATTCACCAGTCGATTTTCGCGCGAAAGCGCCCCGGCGGGCAAAGAAATCTTGTCGCCGTCCAGCGTCCGTGTTTCCCTCAGCGACCTTGATGATCACGCGATTCCTGGAACGGTGGCGGCGCCTGGCGCGCGGATGGCTGGCGAACAGTGGGCTTCGTCGCGGGCCGGTCGCGCCGCTGCTGTGGGGCGGTCTCTTCGCCATGACGTGCCAACTCGGCTGGGCGGCCGATCAGCCGCAATGGGGACAAGCCTGGACCCGCAATATGATTTCCGCGGAGCAGGGTTTGCCCGATTCATTCGATCCCAAGTCCGGCCAGAATATCAAGTGGACGGTGAAAGTTGGAACCCAGACGCACGGGACGCCCATCGTGGCGGGCGGGCGCGTGTACATCGGGACGAACAACGGCGAGCCGCGTGATCCCAAGCACGCGGGTGATCGCGGCGTGCTCATGTGCTTTGACGAAGCCACCGGCCAATTTCTCTGGCAATTGGTGGTCCCGAAACGCGAGGACGATCCGTTCTACGATTGGCCCGATACCGGCATGTCGTCGCCCGTCACGGTCGAGGGTGACCGCGTTTATATGGTGGACAGCCGCGGCGAAGTGGTGTGCCTGGACGCGCGGGGAATGGCCAACGGCAATGACGGCCCGTTCCGCGACGAAGGCGCGCACATGGCGCTCCGCGGCCAGCCGCCGCTCGCGCCGGGACCGACCGACGCCGACATCATTTGGGTCTTCGATCTCGTCAACGGCGCGGGCATCTGGTCCCACGACGGCGCCCATAGTTCGATCCTCATCGACGGCCCGTATCTCTACTTGAACAGCGGCACAGGCGTGGACAACACCCACGCCGTCATTCGCACGCCCGACGCGCCGAGCCTCGTCGTGATCGACAAGCGGACCGGACGCCTGGTCGCGCGCGACCGGGAACGAATCGCGCCCGACATCTTTCATTGCACGTGGTCGTCGCCGTCGCTCGCGGTAGTTCAGGGGCGGCGAATGATCTTTTTCGCGGGCGGCAACGGCGTGATCTACGCGTTCGAGGCGTTGCCCATTTCACCGCTCGCCGCGGGCAAGCCGCCCGTGGCGCCCGAGTCCGGCGAGGCCCTCGGAACGCCGCAAACCTTGAAGAAAATCTGGCAATTCAACTTCGATCCGACCGGCCCGAAGGGCGACATTCACAAATATCTGCACAACCACGTCGAAAGCCCCAGCAACGTTTATGGGATGCCGGTCTTTTACAAAAACCGCCTCTACGTGGCCGGCGGGGGCGACCTCTTCTGGGGCAAGAACGAAGCGTGGCTCAAGTGCATCGACGTCACCGGCTCCGGCGATATTTCGACGAACGGCCTCATCTGGTCGTATCCCCTCCATAAGCACGTGATGTCCACGCCGGCGATCGCCGACGGGTTAGTCTTCATCGCCGATTGCGGCCGCGGCTTCCACTGCGTGGACGCGGAAACGGGCCAGCCGTATTGGACCGACGAGATCAAAGGCGAGGCCTGGGCTTCGCCGCTCGTCGCGGATGGCAAGGTGTACCTCGGGACACGCTCGGGCGCGTATTACGTCTATGCGGCGAGCAAGGAGAAGAAGCTTCTGAGCGCCGCCGAGCTGGTTTCCCCGATCAGCGGCACCACGACCGCGGCCAACGGAACGCTTTATGTCGCCACGATGAATCACCTCTTCGCCATCGCGAAGGGTCACCCGAAGCCATAGGCGCGGGAGCTGCTGGCGAGTCAAGGAATCAACTTGTCGATCTTGTCCCGGAAATAATCGGCGAAACTTTCCTCGAGGATTTGGGCGGTCGATTTGCCGGTGGCGCGCGCGGCGACCGCGAGCAATTCGCACATTTCCGGCGGGAAATCGAACGTGAGACGAACCTTGCCGTTGGCTTGCGGCGTCGTCGCTTGCGCCGTCCGCGCACCGGTCGGTTCGGACTGCTGCCAGAGCGTAGCGAGGTAACGCCGCAAGGCCTGGTCCGTGGCGATCCGGCGTTCCAGGCTCAAATGGGCGTTTAAGAGGCTATCGAGGTCCATCGATCGGCGACAAGGTGTAGGCGGGTTTCGCGGGGCGGTCAACGGGGAAACGGGCGAAATCGCGGGCCAGCCAACCGGCTCACCGCGCCGCGGCGAGCGGCGGAATAGAGAGATCGAAACAAGCCATTTCGGCGGCATTGCGAACCAGGAGCCGGCCGCCGGCGAGCGCGGGATTGTTCCACGTTTTCCCTTTGATGGCCGAGCAGCGGGCGAGTTCGTCGGGGTGATCTGGATTCGCGCGCGCCAAGGCCAGGTCACCGTCGCCGCAAAGGATTACCAGATGGCCGCTCGCCAGGAGTAGTTGGCCGTAGCCGTAGCGCCCGCCTTTCCATTTTCGCTGTCCGGTTTCGGCGTCGAGGCAGGTGAGAATGTCCTCGTCCAGGCCGTAAATACAGCCGTCCAAATAGACCGAACTCGTGAATTTGTTCTTCAGGAATTTGTTACGCCAAACCGTTCGCGCGGAAAACCCGGTCGCTTCCTTGACGATTTCGACCGCCTCGCAGCCAGTGCCGTAGCCGGCGGAAAGCAGAAAACGATTGGCGCCGAGCGGCAGGGGTTGCGCGATATTGCGGTTCTTCATTTGCACGACCCACGGAGTTTCCCAGAGGAGTTTGCCGTCCTCGACGCCGAGGCCGACGGCCCGCTGCTCGCTCACGATCAGCGCCTGGCGCTGGCCGGCGAGCGTGACCAGCATCGGCGAGGAGTAGGCTTGCGAGTCATCGAGCGCGCCCCAGAGCGGTTCGCCCGAAAGTCGCTGATACGCGCAGACGGAGCGGCCGGCCGGACCGCCGGGCGTGACAATGACCTTGTCTTCGACGATCAGCGGAGAGGCGGCGAGTCCATAATAAAGATCGTCGGCATGGTTTTCCCGCAGGATGTTGCGCCGCCAAAACGGCTTGCCGGTGGCGGCGTCGAGGCAGACCAGCTCGCCCACGGCGCCCAGCGAATAGACGCGGCCGTCGCGATAGGTCGGCGTCGCGCGCGGGCCGTCACCGCCCATTTCCTCCTGGAATTCGGCTTCGTAACCGTAGGCCCATAGTTCGTGTCCCGTGGCCACGTCGTAGGCGGTCACCACTTCCTGACTGCGACGTTGTTCGATCGTGAAGGCGCGCCCCTCGGCCACCACGAACGACGCATAGCCGCCGCCGATCGGCTGGCGCCAGAGCAGGCGCGGTCCGCCCGCGGGCCAGTTGGTGAGAATCGGTTGTTCGTCGTAACGACCATCGCGATTTGGCCCGCGAAAATCGGTCCAATAAGCGGCGCGGGCGACGGCGGCGACATTTTTGGGAGCGGCCTTTGCCTTGCTCTGGCGATCGGCTTCGAGAGCGTCGAAATCGGGCAGCGTTTTCGCTCGCGTGAGGCTCGGGATGTAACCGCCGCGCATCTCCACTTTCAGGACGCCCGATTTCACCACCGGCCAGAGGATGAGCACGGTGTAGGGCAGGCAATAGAGCAGGATGCCGAGCGTGCCGAAGATTTTCCGGAAGAGGCCAAAGCCGCGAAAGCGCCAAAGGAGAATCAATCCCAGCGGCGGCAGCAGCCAAATCGCCAGCCGCAACTTGAGCTTGCTTTGGGTCGGCGCCGGGCTGGTCATGGGAGAACGAGGCGGCCCACGGGTGGCCACGCCCGGCTAGGGTTCGGATTCTCCGCCACCCATCTCTCCGAGCGGCGGCATCGCCATTGGCTCGAGTTGGGCGTCCTCCGACATGACACCCTCGGCGTCAGCGGGCGGTTCGTCGGGTTCGAGCATCGGATCGGCCTCGGCGGCGCTCTCCGCTTCGGGCTTGGACTCGGCTGGTTCCGCCGGCGGGGCGGCAGGCTTGGGCGCCGACGCGTTCGCTTTGGGCGCGCTCGGGTCAAGGCGGGAGACCAACGCGGCGAACGCGTTTTGGACTTCCCCCGGGGTTTCGTAATCCAACACGACTTGGCGGTCGCCGAGGAGATGAACCACCAAAGTGTCCGCCACGACCTCGAGGTATTCGATGCAGTCCACCTTGATCAGCGTATCCTTCAGGGTGATGAACATGGTCGCAGTGTAACCCACGCGGAAAAAAAGCCAAGCGGTAGTGCGGGGCTTGGTCTCGATCGCCGGTCCATCGGCGATATGCTTCCTCCTTGCGCCTCGCCACCGACCCAATCCGGCGCCACGAATGACCAGTTATTTGTGAGACACTACACTGGCCAGAACCCAAATCCGACGCAACGCAGGTATCGACATTTCTTTGTCACAGTACTAGCCTCGCGCCCCATGTCTGCGGACCCGGATGAAGATGCCGCCCTGATGCTGCGCGTCAAGCGAGGCGACCGGCAGGCGTTCGAGAGTCTGGTGGAGAAGTACAAGCAACCGGTGGTCAACTTGATCTACCGGATGCTCCGGGATGAAGCGGAAGCCGAGGACCTGGCGCAAAACGCCTTCGTCCAAGTCTATAAATCGGCGCACCGCTACCAGGTTTCGGCCCGTTTTTCGACCTGGCTTTACACGATTGCCCGCAATCTCTGTTTGAACGAGATTCGGCGCCGTTCGCGGCATCCGGCGGATTCGCTGGATGTCGCCCATCCCGAGCACGACGACCAGCCGCTCCGGCAGTATGAGGACGCCAAGAGCGTGTCGCCGCCCGACACGCTCCTGCAGGGCGAATTGGAGGAAAAAATCGAACAGGCCCTGGCCGCCTTGCCCGAAAACCAACGCCTGGCCGTCCTGCTCTGCCGCCAGGATGAACTCTCCTACGAACAGATCTCGGCCGTCCTGGGCTGTTCGGTTTCCGCGACGAAATCATTGATCCATCGCGGCCGGGAAACGCTGAAGGCCAAGCTCAAGCCCTACCTCAAGTCCGGGACTTGGGGCGAGCCACCGAAATAAGGCGCGCGCAACTTTGGGCCAACGACGGTTTTTATTACTCAGACGACGATGAAAAGTCCCGAACAGAAACTTCCGTTCGAAGCCGCCTGGCGCCAGAAACTGACGCCCGCCGACGAAGCCCGGATGCGCGCGTTCCTGGCGGCCGATCCTTCGGCCCAGCCCGGCTGGAACGAGGAATTGGGCTTGAACGAACTCCTGAAGCGGCTTCACGAGCCGCCCGTGTCGTCCAATTTCACCGCCCGCGTCATGGCCGTCATCGAACTGGACGGCTCGGCGGGTCGTCGAACCGTCCAACACGGTTGGTGGAACCGCTTGCGGTCGATGGGTTTAATTCAACGCGCGGCGGTGGGCGCGGTCGTTTTGACCGTGGCGGGTGTTTCTTTCTACCAATTCCAAACTTACTCCCGCGCGGAGTTGGCCCGGAGCGTCGTCGCCGTTTCCGGCGTCGCCACGCTGCCCAGCCTTGAGGCGTTGGAGAACTTTGACGCGATCAAACGTTTGCGGCAGGTTTCGACGCCGATCGACGTCGATCTTCTGGTGGCGCTCCAGTAGCCGGTTTTTGGCGGATGCGTCTCTCTTATTTAACCTTAAAACGGCAGGTGGAACCCGTCATCTCGCGTAATCATTTGGGCATAAACGTTTCGGAAAAAGCTCACCAGACCGCTGCGGGTATGGCTTCGCTTTTTCCAAAACGTTTCTGCTTCAAAGCATTACTCAATCTGACCGGTTCCTACCGCCGTTTTAAGGTTCAATTCCGGTGGTTTCTGTGTTTGATCGCGGGCAGTGTTTGCTTGACGGTTCACGCGGCCGACCTGGCTTCTCCGACCGCCCCGAACCCGCCGGTGGACGCGGTTCGCCCGCCCACGCCGCCACGCGTGCCCTCGCCGGTGGAGTCGTTCCGCCAATTGCTTTCCGCCAACCCGGTTGAACGCGCGGCGTTGCTCGCGGGCAAACCGGAGCGGCAGCGCCAGCTCCTGACCGCTAAATTACAGGAATACGCCGCGCTAAGCCCCGAGGAACGCGAACTCCGGCTCCGGCAACTCGATCTTCGCTGGTACCTGCTCCCGCTGATGCGGATACCGGCCACCAACCGGGTCAGCCACTTGTCCAAAGTGCCCGAATCCAATCGGAAACTGGTCGAGGAACGCCTGGAGCAATGGGATCGGCTCCCCCAAGAAATCCAGAAGGAGATCCTGGAGAATGAGATGACGATTGACTACTTCGTCCGGATGGAAGCCAGCACGCCGGCCCAACGGCAGGTCATCCTGACGAGCCTATCCCCGGAGCGACACCAGGAACTCGAACGGGAACTTGAGACGTGGCGCGCCCTGCCTTCCGAGCGCCGTCAGCGGATGTACGAGCATTTCAACCATTTCTTCGAGTTAACGTCCCGTGAGCGTGAAAAGATTCTGAGCGCCATTTCGGACGCCGAGCGGCAACAGATGGAAGCGACGCTCCAAACGTTCCAGAAGCTGCCGGTCGCGCAGCGCCGCCTCTGCATTGAGTCCTTCAGCAAGTTCGCCGAGATGACGCCCGAGGATCGGAACCAATTCCTCAAAGACGCCGAGCGTTGGCAAGCGATGTCCGCGAATGAGCGCCACGCCTGGCGGGATTTGGTCCTCAATCTGCCGCCGTTACCCCCCGGTCTCGGCGAACCCGAGCCGCCCCCGCTCCCCCGGCCGAACTCGCTGCCGCCCTCGCCGGTTTCGCCGATTTCGCCGGCCTCTGTGACCTCGAATTCACCCGCGTTCCCCGGCAAATAAGCCGGCCAGAGCATGAAAAGCATCGCGTTCAACCTGGGCGGTCTGACGATCTATTGGTATGGCATCCTCGTGGCGCTCGGTTTCCTGGCCGGGATTTGGACCGCCAGCCGGCGGGGCTTGCGTGACGGCATCGCCGCCGAAACCGTCGTGGACATCGGTCCCTGGATCATCGTTGGCGCCTTGATCGGCGCGCGGCTTCTGTATGTGATTTCCTACTGGCGCGAGCAGTTTGCCTCCAAACCAATCTGGGAAATTCTGGCGGTGCGACACGGCGGTTTGGTTTTCTACGGCGGGCTGATCGGCGCGTCGATCGCGGTCCTCTTTTTCGCGCGCGTCCGCAATCTGCCGCTGTGGCGGCTGGCCGACCTGCTGGCGCCGAGCATCTCGCTCGGCCAGGCGTTCGGACGGTTGGGTTGCCTCATGAACGGTTGTTGCTACGGGCGGGCGACGAATCTGCCCTGGGCGATTCATTACCCCGCGACGCACGAAACTTTCGGGAGCGGCGTGCATCCTACCCAGGTCTATGAATCGATTCTGGATTTGGGCCTTTACGCGTTGCTGGCGCAACTTTTCCGTCGCCGACACTTTGAAGGACAGGTGTTCGCCACCTACCTGGTCGGCTACGCCTTGCTGCGGGCCTTCGTCGAATGTTTCCGCGGCGATTACCTCGTTTACTACCTGGGCGGCTGGGCGACCCCCGCGCAATTGGTCAGCGCGGGCATTCTGGCCGCCGGCCTGTATTTGTTCTGGAAATTGCGCCGCCCGCTGGCGCCGCTGGGCGCCGACGGCCCGGCGAAATGAACATTGCTTTCGCCATCCCCGTTCAGTAGGTTTGAACAGTAACTTAGGCGCTAGTCCCAATCGCGCAGCGAGGTTGGGATCATCGGCGGCAACGACGCGCGCGGTACCTCCACCGCGGCGCCCGTGGGGAATAAATGCGGCAGGATTGCCGTCTTCCGGGATCGCGACTTCTAACGGTTTGCCGGCTGGGTCGGTCGAGTGGCGAGAGACAACCGCCCCGCGTCTCGGTCCATCGGAGCGCGCGCCCGAACCAGGTTCGCCCCGGTCGTCGCCGCCTAAGCTGTCCCATCGGCGCCACTAAATAGCATGGAAATTAGCGGTCGAAACGAGACCTTGCGCGTCGAATTGTCGCTCCCCCACGAGCGGCTCGATACCTATTTGCGCGCGCAATTCCCCGCTGTCTCGCGCGGGACCATTCAACGCCTGATCGAAAACGGCGACATTCGCATCGACGGGCAGACGGTCAAGCCGACCCATCATCCGCGCGCGGGTGAGACGATTGAGATTCACTGGCCGGACGCGAAACCGACCGAGTTGAAGGCGGAGGAAATCCCGCTCGACATCCTATTTGAAGACCGCGACCTCCTGATCCTGAACAAACCGGCGGGCCTGGTCGTTCACCCCTCGGCCGGCCACGAGGACCACACCTTGGTCAACGCGTTGCTGCACCATTGCGCCGGCGAACTCAGCGGCATCGGCGGCGTCGCGCGCCCCGGCATCGTCCATCGCCTCGACAAAGACACCAGCGGCTGCCTCGTCGTCGCGAAAAACGACCTGACCCATCAGCGCCTGGCCGAGCAATTCGCCGGGCGCACCGTCGAAAAGGTTTATCACGCGGTCCTCTGCGGCGCCGTGACGCCGGCCCAGGGCGAGATTCGCGCCGCCATCGCGCGGCACCCGTCGCACCGCAAACGGATGGCGGTCGCGACCAGCCAGGGACGCTCCGCCTGGACCAGCTACCAGGCGCTCGAACGCCTGCACGGCGCCACGTTGGTCGAGGCCTTGATCCATTCCGGCCGCACCCATCAAATCCGCGTCCATTTCCAACACCTCGGCTTCCCCGTCGTCGGCGACGAGACCTATGGCGCACGCCCGAACAAGCGGCTGACCGAACTTACCGGTTGCCACGCCCCGCGCCAAATGTTGCACGCCTTCCGCCTCGCCTTCGAGCACCCCCGCGACGGCCGCCAAATGAGCCTGCAAGCCCCCTGGCCCGCCGACTTCCGCATCCTCGTGGAACAACTCCGCGAGCGGCCAAATCCGGGGACCTGAGCGTCCGGTTCCGAGCTTGTCTCTTGCCCAAGAGGCACCGTCCCCAAGTCCACCGCCGGCGGAGCGGGGAAATCGCGCCGCACACCCGCACCCTCGCGGAAACTATCACGCTTGGAATTTGACATTTTTGGAACAATCAAGTGATATACCTGACATGCGCGAGCCCGCAGGTGCCAAGGCCCGGTTGCGGCGTGAAACGACGATGACCATGAAACGGAAAGCGCAACGCGTGTTGAGGGCGGATAGAGCAAGGTGCTAAACCTGTCCGGTGCCGAGCGTGCGAAATCGAAAGAAGAGTGTCAACAGTGAGGACCGACACTTGCACGAACACGCTACATTATTTATGCACTCGAATAAACAGTACAAGTGGGATGTATTCGTCAGCCACAACTGGATGCAAAAACCCTGGATTCGGCTGTTCGTAAAACAGTGGCGAGAGCATGGCTTGAAAGTGGGTTCTT
>CAZFVY010000115.1:0-22368 GCA_964522665.1 uncultured Verrucomicrobiota bacterium
AAAGACCGCCATTACCGCTTGTTTCAAGTTGGGTTACTTAGCCGTCACACACCCCGGCTCAGCTATCCATTACGACTGCTTTTGCAAGTAGCCGGGGTTTTAGGCATCCTGCTGGCTTGCGGATTGATCGGCCTACCGATTTGGTTCCGGCATGCCTGTGTTCGCGAATTCCGAATGCAAGCAAAGGCTGGACAACTGATCGTGGGGGCGATTGAAGCGTACAAGCGCCAAAGTGGCAGCTATCCGGCGTCGTTGGACGAACTGGCGCCAATCCACCGTCCGACCATTCCCGGCCTTCGAACTAGCGCAGGCAGCCAGTTTGAAGGGTGGCAATACCAAATTGTCACGAATCGTGTGACGGTTTCCTACCGATTGAGCTTTTACTTGGGGAGAGGCGGGATCGAATATCAGACGCCTAATTGGGTTGGCAATGACGAGGGGCGGTTGAGCGTAATCATGCGTAATGAATAAGAAAGGAATCGTCTGGAGGCGACGAAACCGAGGTTTGCGGGTATGCGCGATTTACAATTGTTTGATCGGTCGGTCGAAGCGTTTTTCGAGCCGATCGCGCGGCGTCTGGGTCTGCCGCTATCCAAGGTTCAGGGTGGCGTCTACGAGGTCGCGTCGCCGTATTTTATCATGCGGATCCGCCTGCATACCGGGCACCATCGTGGTCTGAATGTGATGCTACGACCAGCAAGTTCCCGAGTTTTTAACGAGAGTGAGCCCGGCGCGGAGTACGGCCTTGTTCATTTTGTATTGCTTGAAGGTGGTGACTGGACCGAGCCGCTAATCGCCACCGACGCCGATTTTCTGAATTGGGCCGCGCAACTCGCGATACAATCCGAACGTTTCGGGGCGCCGTATTTGCTCGGGAAAGGAAAGAACTACGACGCGGTGAAGGAGATCGTACGGCAGAAAAGCAGACGGGCGTTGGAGGAGATCAAGGCGTACCGCTTCCCAAAAAACGTCCGCAAGGAATGGATTTGAACGACGGACCGAATCCCACAACGCACAATTGCGGCTGTGAAACTTCAGCCCAGGCCAATATAAACCGTAAGGTTCCGTCGGAAAGCTTGACGACTCCCCACGACCGAATTGCCTATTCGAGTCGAAAGGTGGTGTTGACCACGGCGGTGATGGTTTTTTCGAGGGAGGTCGTGTCGTTGACGCCGAGACCGGAAGTCTCGTTCGAGTGCAGCGCCGTGATTTGAAAAACGCCCATTCTCGCCGAGCGAAGTTCCTTGATGCGCCGGCCGCCTTGCAGGGCGATTTGATCGGCGCGGGCACGGGCGTCACGCGTCGCGTCGGCCAGCATCTCGACCTTCGCCTCCGCCGACTTGGTGTAGATGAAACCGATCGGCGCGGGAGTGAAGACCAGGCCGTTCGCGACGAGGGCCGTCGAATCGCGGTCCAATTTCATCACGCTCTCAACTTCCGGCGACTCGATCGTGGCCTTTTGGGTCAAGCGATAGCCGACGGTTCGTTGCGCCTCGGGATCACCCGATTCGCGCGCCTTGAGAGCCTGGATATTGATCGGCGAGATCGTGTAATTCGTAAAATTATTCGCGCGCAGAAACGATTCGAGTTTGGCAAGGTCGGTCTTGAGCCGGCCTTGGGCTTCGGCGAGATTCGTCCCCTCGACGGAAAACGAGCCGATCCAAACGGCGAGGTCCGAGCGGATATTCTTCCGCGCGGAGCCGGTGACGGTGATCTCTTGCGCCTCGGAAATCTTGAGCCACGCGCGCGTCACGAGCATCGCGGACAACACCAGTCCCGCGGCCAGAAAAAGACCCGCGACCACCCCGAAGAGAACGCTGCGTGATGAATGGGACGCCATAGTTACGATTGAGACCATGCACCGGTTGCCGCGCGCGCGCAAGCGCCGGGGATCGTTCCGAAGCGCCCACCCCGGCCGGGCCTTATCCTCACCGGGTCCCAAAAAAACGGGTCAATCGCAAGTCTCGATTGCGGTAAACGGCGCTTGATCTCAGTCCTTGCCGCAGGAGTCCGTACCCGAGTCCCGCCATCACGAGGCCAACGGCGACGGAATAGGTCCGAGTTGCCAGGTTTGGCGCGAGCCACGACATAATCGGAATCGTAGCGATGCCGAACCAATTGAGCAAAAGCAGCCCTTTGGGTCCCCAGCGAACGATGATCGCATGCGCGAGGCAACTCCACCCCGCGATCAGACTAAGAAAGCCCGGCTGAGCCAGCGCCGCGAACTCGAGGTTCAGGTGAAAATAGCTCCGCTGGGCAATCTGTTCCGCCAATCCATAGAAACCGACCGTCGCGGCCAAGTTCGCGAGCGGCAGGCAAAGCAGAAGCGTCGCCAAGCGATCGGTGGAGAGCGGTAGCGCGCGCAGGTTTCGCGGTTCAATTACATAGGGCGTCGGCGCAAAAACCGCGAAATACCAGGCCAGGTAAATCCAAATCGACCTCGCCGAGTTATGCCAAAGCCGTTCGAAAAGCAGGAAAATCGGGAGGGTGAATAGCTGGATTCCCAAGCAGCGCGTTATTGACCGCCAGTAGAGATAGCTCAGGCCCGACGGTCCACCCCTCCGCGATTCGCCCGGCTTCGTATCATGACCCGACTCAGATTGACCGCCGGCGCCGGCGACGCCGTCCATTAAATCGTCGGCGCGCAGGTAGCCACCGACGGTGGCGGCCAAGCCGACAGCCAGGAGCACCTCGACGGCCGGCCAGTTCGGCTTCGGTGGCATCGTCAGGTAACTCAGAAAAAACCCGGCGAATAAGCTCACGCCCCAAATCAACCCGGCGGCAACGCGGAGCGGTTGGCCGGCTAGCCCGGCCTGTCCCCCCCCGAGGCTCGGCATTGCCGTCAGCAAAAAGAAAAGGTATCCCGCAACGGCCAGCGAGGCGGTGAAATTGAACGCGAGCGCGTCGAACGGAAGCGTCGTTGACTGCGCCATGATGGTCGCGCCAACGAATCCGAACGCCAGCCAGACGGGCGGAACGCCGACGGCGACCAGCCAGTACGCGCGTCCGATCTCCGCGCGGGATACTGGCAGCGTCAGCAATGCGCCGCACGCTCCGCGTCGGTTGAGGTCAAACGCCACCGGCGCCCCCAGAAACGGCGCGAAACAATACGCGTTGAACAAAGTCGATCCGTGGGTCTGCGCAACCGCGATGAACGGCAGTGGCAGAAAGAATCCCAACAAGTAAAACCACCACCAGCGCCGAAAGATGTCGAGTATGATCGCGCGCATAGCCTTACTCCTGGGCGAGGGCGACGAAGAGATCCTCGAGCGTCACGGGCGTCGCGTTGAGTTGTCGGGCGCCGCGAGAGGAAATGTCGTCTAGGCTGCACTTGGAAGTGTCCGCCAGCGCCTGCCAGTGGCGTTGATTTCGCCGCCGTATCAGCAAACCCGGTTCCGCCGAAAAGTCCGCGCCGTTCTCAGCCACAAAATCGACCCACCGGAAACGCTCGACAATTTCGGCGGTCGGGCCTTCCAACAGCATCTTGCCGTTTTTAATCATGCCGATGTGATCGGCGAAGCGCTCCAGATCGCTCAGGTTATGCGAGGAGATGACCACTGCTCGATCCTCGCTCTGCACCGCCGCGAGCAATTCGCTGAAAACCTGATGCTTGGAGACCGCGTCGAGACCAATGAGCGGCTCGTCGAGCAGCAGCAGCTTGGGCCGCCAGGCCAGCGCGAGGATCAGACCGAACTTGATGCGGGCGCCAAATGACAGCGTCGCGATCCGTTCGCCCAGGCCGACATGCAGCGAATCCAACAGCCGCAGACAGTACGCGTCGTCCCACGTCGGGTAAAATCCGCGCACGAATTGAATCGCTTTGCCCACCTTGCCCCAGGCCAGCCAGGAAACCTCCGGGCTGGCATAGCCGACCTGCCGCTTCATCGCCACCTCATCGCGGCGATGGTCCAAGTCCAGAACCTTGATCGATCCCGCGTCTTCGCGGCCCAGCCCGAGCGCCAGGTCGATCGTCGTGGTCTTCCCGGCGCCGTTCGGCCCGATCAACCCGTAGATCGCGCCGCGCGGGACGGTCGCATCGAGCGGCCCGAGCGTAAACTTGCGGAAGTGTTTTTCGAGACCGCGAATTTCGATTGCGTTTGCATTCATGATGGTCGCCTTTCGTTAAGCTGACGAAACAACTCGTTAAGCTCGCTCCGGCTCAGCCCCGCCTCGTTGGCTTCACGGATCCCTCCCTGCAGTAATTCCCTCGCGCGCTCGATCTTTACGGCGCGGCTCCGGTCGTCGCCGTGCTCCGCGACAAACGTCCCCACCCCCTGGCGACGGTAAATAATCCCTTCCTGCTCCAACTCCTCGTATGCGCGTTTGACGGTGATGACGCTTACCATCAGGTCCTCCGCCAATTGCCGAAACGACGGCAACCCCGCGCCCGCCGCCAAACGCCCTTCGCTGACCTCGCGCTTGAGGCCATCGACGATCTGCTGGTACAGCGGCCCGGCGGCCGCCGGAGAGATCGGCGGCAGCATCCAGCCTGACTTTTTGTCGCTCACTGAATCTACTGTATATATCTTTTAGATACAGTCAAGCGGAAAGGCAACTTTTGCTGAATAATTGAATGGTGGGGTGAGATTCCATCGAGCCCTGATATTCCTCGCGGCGTACTTGGTTTGAGACCGAGTCAAAGGGGATTCAAAGACGTGAACTTGTTCTTCGCGGAGCGGTTCGAACTCCGTTTGCCTGCGCAACTCAGGCCCTTGGTCACAGATCGTCACAATTTCGCCCACGCGTCCTGACAATATCGGTCGGTTTCGATGTTGCGCGGGTACCTATTACTCTTGCAGCCTGGGAAAGGGGAATGGCATCTTGCCTCTCGTTGCGCGGTCAGTCGCATCCGTGTTGGCACGCCGCGTTCAGCGTTTTGAGTTCCGGGGTTCGCTAAAATCTTAATTTGATCTATGGAAATCTCAATAAGAGTCATCAGCGGCGACGCGGTCACCATCGAAGCCGATGTCCTCGCCCTAAAATATGCTCAAGCCAATTACGGGGTTGATTTCCTTGTGACTGAAATCCTTACCAATGCCGGGAAAGACGCCTCTTTGATGAGGCCAAAGGCCGGTGGGTTTAGGCTTGTCGACGGAGTATCCGAGCTCGCCGCGCGTCAGGTACTGTTTATTGGCGTCGTCCCATTGCACTCGTTCGGGTATTCCGAAATTCGAGAATTCGCTCGGCAAGTCCTTTCCGCACTCGCTGGATCGGCGCCGGACGCCCGAAGAGTTGCACTGACGCTTCACGGCTCCAATTACGGTCTAGATGAATTGGAAGCATTTGAATCGGAGATCGCGGGATTGGTGGACGCCGTGCGAACTTTGGATTTTCCCGAAAAGCTTCGCGAGATTCTCATTGTTGAACGGAATCGCGGCCGAGCGATGAGACTTGAGAAGCAGTTGATCGAACTGCTTCCCTCGGGAACAATTTCAGCGGCACCGATGGCGAGAGGAGCTGAATCACGGCCTGAAGACAGTGAACGTCTGAGATCGGCGGGTTATTCTTCCCGCTCCAAAGGCCACATTTTTGTCGCGATGCCCTTCAAAGAAGATATGGATGACGTTTACCATTATGGAATTCAAGGCGCGGTTCGCGAGGCTGGCTTTTTGTGTGAGCGAGCGGATCTGTCCTCATTCACGGGTGACGTGATGCAGTGGGTGCGAGAAAAGATCAGGACCGCCAAGCTAGTCGTGGCGGATCTTACCGACGGAAATCCCAACGTTTATCTTGAAGTAGGTTACGCTTGGGGATGTGAAGTACCGACTGTCCTACTCGTCAAAGATACCAAGCAATTGAAATTCGACGTCAAAAGCCAGCGATGTTTGCCCTACCAGAAAATCAAGGACCTTGAACAGTCGCTGGGCAAAGAATTGAAGGTGTTGAAACAGAACGGGACTTTGTAATAACCACGGCTTAACGATTTTATTTTGGTCGTCCGGCAAGCGGTACGACTTCATGTCTCACCTCGCCAAATGACACGCCGCGTGGCGCCCGGGGGCTAACTCGCGCAGGGCGGGCGCCTCCGTCTTGCAACGAGGTTCGGCGACCGGGCAGCGGGTGTGGAACGGGCACCCGCTCGGTGGGTTGATCGGGGAAGGCGCGTCGCCGAGGAGAATGATCCGCTGACGTTTGCGGTCGGGGTCCACGACGGGAACGGCGGAGATGAGGGCTTGCGTGTAGGGATGTTTCGGGGCGCGACAGAGTTCGCGGGCGGGGCCGGACTCGACGATGCGCCCGAGGTACATCACAAGGACGCGATGGCTGATGTGCTCGACCACGGCCAGGTCATGCGCCACGAAGAGGTACGCCAGGCGCCGCTCCTGCTGCAGTTGATGCAGCAGATTGACGATTTGCGCCTGCACCGAAACGTCGAGCGCGCTGACCGGTTCGTCGCAGACGATCAGGCGGGGTTCGACCGCGAGCGCGCGGGCGATGCCGACGCGCTGGCGCTGGCCGCCGCTGAACTCATGGGGGTAACGCTCGGCGTGGGTCGGCTCCAGACCGACAGCGCGCAAAAGCGCCTCGATGCGGCGTCGGCGCGCGGGACGGTCGGCGGCGAGACGATGGATGTCCAGCGCTTCGCCGATGCTTTCGGCAATCGTCATGCGCGGGTCGAGCGAGCCGTACGGGTCCTGAAAAATCATCTGGAAACGGCGGCGGCGCGCGCGAAGCTCGGGGCCGCTCAGGCGCGCGATGTCCTCACCCTCAAAGAGAATTTGCCCCGCGTCAGGCTCAACCAGTTTAAGCACGGCCCGGCCCAGGGTGGTTTTGCCACAACCGCTTTCGCCGACCAGTCCGACCGTTTCCGCCTCGTCGATGGTAAAGCTGACGTCGTCCACCGCGCGGACGACGGCGGGCGATCGGCCGAACCCGCTCGCGCGAACGGGGAAGTGGACTTTGAGATTTCTGACTTCGAGCAGCGGCATGGCAAAGAGTCAGCTGGCGCCGATGAGCGGGTCATCACGCCAATACGGGCAACGCACCCACCGCCCGGGCGCCGCGGCCACAATTTCCGGCGGGGCGACCCGACAATCCGCCCGCGCTTGTGAACAGCGCGGATGAAATCGACACCCGCTCGGCAACGCGTGTAGCGCCGGAACCGCGCCCGGAATGGCCGGCAGCCATTCGACCGCCGAGCCAAGCTCCGGCACGGAGCGCATCAGCGCCCGCGTGTATGGATGCAGCGGCGCTTTGAGCAATTCCCGCGCGGGCGCGGTTTCGACGATCTGCCCCGCGTACATGACGGCGACGCGATCGGCGATGTCCGAGACGATCCCGAGATTGTGCGTGATCAGCAGGATCGCCATGCCGAACTGCTTTTTCAGGTCGCGCAAAAGTTCAATGATCTGGGCCTGAATGGTCACGTCGAGCGCGGTGGTTGGTTCATCCGCGATCAACAATTTCGGCCGCGCGGCCAGCGCCATGGCGATGACGACCCGTTGCTGCATGCCGCCGGAGAGTTCGTGCGGATAACACCGCATCCGCGACTCCGGCGCCGCGATGCCGACCAGCCGCAGCAGTCGAGTGACTTCGGCGTCGGCCGCCAACCCGGGCTGATGCAGCCGCAACGCCTCGCGGATTTGGGCGCCGACACGCAGGACCGGATTGAGCGCCGCGCCCGGCTCTTGAAATACGTACCCGACCACCCCGCCGCGAATCCGCCGCAGCTCGCGCTTCGACATTCGCAACACGTCGCGTCCTTCGAGCAGGATCTCCCCGCCGACATAGTTCGCGGGTGGACTCGGCGCCAAACGCGCCACGGAAAGCGCGGTCACGCTTTTTCCCGAGCCGCTTTCGCCAACCAGGCAGAGCGTCTCGCCCGCCTCGACGCTGAAGGAAACGCCATCCAACGCGCGCAGGGCTTTGGTTCCCCGGCCGAACTCGAGTCGCAGATTTCTTATTTCGAGCAATGGCATCGCGCACGGGCATGTTACGGTCGAGCGGCGAATTCGCAAGCGCGCGAGGACCGCGCGACAGAGGTCAACCATTCTTGCGTCCGCGCCTTCCTTCAGCCCCAATCGGGGCTGAGTCCTAAAGCCCAAGGATGGCGCCGGGCGCCTTCCTTGGGTTTGGCCGCCTTTGCTGGCCAACCCCGAAGCGGGTTGTGGCGGCAGAAAGGGCCTCAACCCGCTTCGGGGTTGAATCGGGACGGACCAGGGACCCCAGGTAGCCCGCGGCGCGGGACGACCTTGGGCTTTGGGACGGAATCCTTTCAGGATTCGCTAACGACGTAGCCCGGCAACACCGACGGGAACGACCATTCCTCAAACAATGGGCCGACACGACTCACAGGGCAGGATTCAGATGCGTCTGCCCTGCAGCGCGCGCGACGGTGGACAAGCTTGCGGGTTTGCGTTAAGAACTGGCCCAACAATCAGCCCGTTCACGACTATGGAACAATTTGTCCTTGCCCTGGACCAGGGCACCACCAGTTCCCGCGCGATTCTTTTTGACCGGGCCGGAGCGATCCGGTCGGTGGCGCAGCGCGAATTCACGCAGTATTATCCGCAGCCCGGTTGGGTCGAGCACGACCCGGAGGAGATTTGGTCCACGCAGGCCGGCGTCATGGCGGAAGCGGTGGCGCGCGGCGGCGTCGATTTCACGCAAGTGGCGGCCATCGGCATCACGAATCAGCGCGAGACCACGGTGGTCTGGGATCGCCAGACCGGCAAGCCGATCCATCGCGCCATCGTCTGGCAGGATCGTCGAACCGCCGAGACGTGCGACGCGTTGAAGAAGGCGGGTCTGTCAGAGCTGATCGCGGAGAAGACCGGGTTGGTGATCGACGCCTATTTCTCGGCGACGAAAGTAAAATGGATCCTGGAGAACGTCGCCGGCGCGCGGCAGGCCGCGGCGGACGGCAAACTGGCCTTCGGCACGATCGACACCTGGCTCACCTGGAAACTGACCGGCGGCCAAACCCACGTCACCGACGTGAGCAACGCGAGCCGCACAATGCTCTACAATATTCACACGCGCGAGTGGGACGATGACCTGTTGAACATCTTTGGCGTGCCGCGCGCGATGCTGCCGGAGGTTCGCTCGTCGAGTGAGCGCTACGCGGAGACATCCGGGAGCGTCTTCAACGCGCGCGTGCCGATCGCCGGGATCGCCGGCGACCAACAGGCGGCGTTGTTCGGCCAAATGTGCCTCGAACCAGGCATGTTGAAACACACTTACGGAACCGGCGGTTTCATGATGCTCAACACCGGCGAGCGCCCGATCCAGTCGCGCAACAGCCTGTTGACGACCATCGCCTGGCAATTGGGCGACCGCGTCACCTACGCGCTAGAAGGAAGCATTTTCATCGCGGGCGCGGTGGTGCAATGGCTGCGCGACGGCCTCGGGCTTATCAAGAGTTCCGGCGAGGTCGAGACGTTGGCGGCCACGGTACCCGACAACGGCGGGTTGTATCTGGTGCCGGCGTTCGCGGGGTTGGGCGCGCCGCACTGGGATCAATTCGCGCGCGGGACAATCGTCGGGATTACCCGCGGGACGACCGCCGGTCATTTCGCCCGCGCGGCGCTCGAGAGCATCGCCTATCAGACGGCCGACGTGTTGCGCGCGATGGAGGCGGACTCGGGCATTCCGATCAAGGAACTCCGCGTGGACGGCGGCGCGGCGGTCGATAACTTGCTCATGCAATTCCAGGCCGACGTGCTCGGCGCGCCGTTGGTCCGCCCGAAAATCCACGAGACCACCGCGCTCGGCGCCGCGTACCTCGCAGGGTTGGCGACTGGCTTCTGGCCCGATGTCGAGGCGATCAAAAACCAGTGGCAGCGCGACCAGGAATTCCGGCCGTCCATGGACGCCGCCAAAGTCGCCGAATTGACCGCGAAGTGGCGCCGCGCCGTCGAGCGCGCCAAAGGCTGGCTGCAACCCTGAACGCCGCCGCAGAACTCAATCGATTAATTCTATGAACTCATTTTGCGCCGAATGGCTCGGAACCACGCTGCTCATCCTGCTCGGCGACGGCGTCGTCGCCAACGTCGTGCTCAAGGGCACCAAGGGGAACAATGCCGGTTGGATCGTAATCACCTTTGGTTGGGCGATGGCGGTCTATGTCGGCGTGGTGGTCAGCGCGGCCGCGAGCGGGGCGCATCTGAATCCGGCGGTGACCGTGGCGCTGGCGGCGGCGGGCAAATTCCCCTGGGACCGCGTGCCCGCCTACCTTTGCGCGCAGACGCTCGGCGCCTGCCTGGGCGCGGCGCTAGTCTGGATCAACTACCAAGACCACTTCGCCGCCACGCCGAGCCAGGGCGACAAGCTCGCGGTCTTCTGCACCGGACCGGCCATCCGCAACCCGGCGCTCAATTTGATTTCCGAAATCATCGGGACCTTCGTTTTAGTGTACGCGGTCCTGCACTTCACCAGCCCGAAGGATGGCCTCGGGTCGCTCGACGCCTTGCCGGTGGCGCTGGTGGTCCTCGTGGTCGGGCTTTCCCTCGGCGGCACGACCGGCTACGCCATCAACCCGGCGCGCGATTTCGGTCCCCGGCTTATGCATGCGTTGCTGCCGATCCCGGCCAAAGGCGCTAGCGACTGGTCGTACGCCTGGATTCCCATCGTCGGCCCGATCATCGGCGGCCTGCTCGCGGCGCTGGTTTACCACGAGGTTCTCTGAGTTCGCCCGAGGGTGGACGAAAGCGCGAACGGTTCAACCGGTTTGCCCGCTCGGAATAACCGGCGATCCGCGCCACCGCTTCGTCACGGATAAACCGTGCGATAGAAACGCGTGCCGGCGGCGCTGGTGTCAACGTAGGTCACCGTGCCGGTGGCGTCCGCGGTGGCTTGGCCCAGAGTCGTCCAGGTGGGATTAACTAAATCCGTTGTGAACTGGACGGTGTAGGTGCGGAAGGGAATGCCCGTGAAAGTCACCTGATAACTCCCACCACCGAGATTCTGAATGCTGGAGACGTTTTGCGAAGGGGCATTGTCCGGAATGATGGTGATGTTCGCCGTGCCGGTGGTGGTCCCGCCGTAGCCGTCGCTGATCGTGTAGGTGACCGTATCGGCGTTGGTCGAGCCGGGCGCGGGCGTATAGAATAACCAGCCCTGGTCCAACGTGACCGTCGCTCCGTCAGGCGTGGGCGAGACCACCGCGCTGACCGTCAGCGAATCATTGTCCGGGTCGCTGGCCCCGGCGACCAAATCGGCGAAGGCGATTTTCGTGCCTTGCGTTGGGGGCCGTTGCACCGCCAGCGCGGGCCCCGCGGTCGGCGAATGATTCAACAAGCGGGCCGTGACTTTGCTGGAGCTGTTGCTCACGGTTGGCGCCACGCCGTCGCTCACCGCTACCGTGAAGATGGTCGTGTTGGTCGCCGTATAGGTGTTGGGCGGCGTGAAGATCAACAGGCTCGGATCGATGCTCGGCGCGTAGCTCAAGCCCCGGATGGCCGCCACGCACGCCGCCGCCGTTCCCGAGAACTGATAGACCCCGGGCGCCGGGTTGCCGAACCCAGTACTGGCCAAAGTGGCCGCGGTGAACGCCCCCTTGTTAGTCGCGTCGAGCGTTATCGTAACCGCCAAGATCTGCGCCGGCGTGTCCACATCGGTGATCCCCAGGCGCACGAACGGCGAAACCGAGTTCTTGGCGTTGGCCGTCACGGTGACGGCCCCCGAGACGACCGGCGGGGTGTTTACCGTGAAGGTCGCGCTCGGCCCGGCCGCCGCGGCGAGATTGCCTACGGCGTCGCTCGCCGTGCCCGCCGCGATCGCGATGCCCAGAGCGCCACTGCCGCTCACCCCGCTCACGGTCACCGTGTAGTTCGTCCCGCCGCCGGTTACGCTGACCACGCCGTTCGCCGTGCTCGTGGCGTTCAAGGTCACGTTGGCCGCGGTCAAGCCGCCGCTGGCGAAGTTCGGATCGGCGTAGGTGACCGTATAACTCACGCTCCCGCCCACCGGAGTAAAGGTGGCCGAGGGGGCGCTGATCGTGATCGCCGGTCCGGTGTTGTCCACGGTGAAAGTCGCGCTCGGTCCGCTGTCCGGAGCCAAGTTGCCCGCCAGGTCAAACGCGCTGCCCGCCAGGATGGACAAGCCGAGCGTGCCGTCGCCGGTGATATTGCTCACGGTGATCGTCCAGACCAGATTACTGCCGCTCACGCTGACCGTTCCGCCGGCCGTGCCGGTCGCGTTCAAGAGCACGTTCGTGGCGTTAAGCGTCACGTTGGTAGCGGCCAACAGGACATTCGTTCCGTTCTGAACCAAGTTCGTGCCTAACACCGTCCAGGAGTTAAAATTGGTGTCGGCGTAGGTCAGCGTGTAGGTGACCGCGCCGCCGCTGGTCAGGTTGGTCGAAGGCGCGCTCAAGCGCAGCGTCGGCCGCGTGTTGTCCACCGTAACCGGCGCGCTCGGACCGGCTGCCGGCGCCGCGTGGCCGAACTGATCGACCGCCGTGCCCGCCGCGACGCTGAGACTCAGCAGACCGTCACCGCTGATGTTCGTCACCGTCACGGTGTAGCTCGTTCCGCTGCCGGCGAGCAGCAAGGTCCCGGTGGCCGTGCCGTTGGTATCGGAGTTCAATTTCAGATCGGATAGACTCAGACTGCTCGAACCAAAGTTCGCCGAGCCGTAGGTGATGGTGTAGCTCACCGCGTTGGTCGAGGTGTAGAGCGCGGACGGCCCCGTGATCGTCAGGGTCGGCGCAAGGTTGAAGACGCTGAAGGTCGCGCTCGGCCCCGCCGCCGCCGCCACGTTTGCGACGGCGTCGCTGGCGGTCCCGGCCGCTAAGGAAATACCCAACGTACCCGTGCCGCTGATATTCGTGACGGTGACCGTGTAGCTGGTACCGCTGCCGCTCAGAATGATCGCTCCCGTCGCGCTGCCAGTAGCGTTCAAGGTCACGTTGCCCGGGTTCAGCGTGCTGGCTTGAAAGTTCGCGTCGGTGTAGCTGACGATGTAACTGACCGCGTTGGTCGAGGTTTGCGTCGCGGACGGCGTGCTAATCGTGACGACCGGCGCCGTGTTATCCACCGTAAACGTCGCGCTCGGCCCGGCGGGACCTGAACGATTGCCCATCTGATCGATCGCCGTGCCGGCGCCGACCGAAATGCCCAGCGTACCGTCACCCGTAATCCCCGAGACCGTCACCAGATAATTGGTCCCACTCGGGGCCACGCTAACCGTTCCGTTCGCCGTGCCGGTTTTGTTCAAGGTGACGTCGGCCGCCGTCAACGTCGTCGCGCTCAGATTTGAATCGCTGTAGCTGACCGTATAGGTAACCGCGTTGGTCGCGGTCAGCGCCGCCGACGGCCCGCTGATCGTAATCGCCGGCCGAACGGCATCCACGGCGAAGGTCGCGCTCGGACCCGCCGCCAATGACAGATTGCCCACGGTGTCGCTGGCCGTGCCCGGCGACAACGAAATACCCAACGTGCCCAAGCCGCTCAGGTTGGTCAGCATCACGGAATAATTGGTCCCGCTCCCGCTCACGATGACCGACGCGTTGGCCGTTCCAGTTTTGTTCAAGAGCACGTTGGCCGCGGTTAACGTGCTGGCGCCAAAGTTCGGATCGGAGTAGGTGACATTGTAGGTCACCGGATTGGTCGAGGTCGAAGCCGCTGAAGGCGCGCTGAGAGTGATCGCCGGACCGGTATTATCCACCGTCACGGCGTCGCTCGGACCACCGGCCAACGCCGGATTATTGGCCAGATCTGTCGCCGTGCCTCCCGGGATTGAAATCGCCAACGTCCCGTCACCGGTGATGTTCACGATGGTCACGTAGCGCGTCGTCCCGGAGCCGGCGAGCATGACGGTACCGTTGGCGGTGCCCGTGGTCTTGAGGATGACATCACTCGGCGTCAGGCTGCATTGCTTGAAGTTCAGATCAAAGTACTGAAGCTGAAACGAAACCGAGCCGCGCGCGGTGAGCGCCGGATTCGGCCCGAGAATGTTCAGCGACGGAGGCGTGTTGTCGGTGATAAAGGTCGCGCTGGGGCCGGCTGCCGGGGCGAAATTGCCCGCGATGTCGCTCGCCGTGCCAGGCGCGATTGATATTCCCAACGTGCCGTCGCCCGTCAGATTTGAAATGGTCACCGTGCGCGTCGTCCCGCTCCCGGGGGAGACGCTGATCGTGCCGTTGGCGGAGCCGGTCTTATTGAGCGTGACGTTCGCGGCCGTAAGCGTGCTCGCGTTGAAGTGCGCGTCCGCATAGGTCACGGTATAAGTGATCGGGCCGCCATTGGTAATGGTTAAAGATGGAGCGCTGATGACGATCGTAGGCGCGGTATTATCCACCGTAAACGTCGCGCTTGGCGCGGCCGCTGGCGCCAGATTACCAGCCAGGTCACTGGCCGTGCCCGGCCCGATCGTAATGCCCAAGGTTCCGTCCCCAGTCAGGTTAGAAATAATTACCGTCCGTGAGGTCCCGTTGCCCGGTACGACGCTGACTGTGCCATTGGCCGAGCCGGTCTGATTGAGCGTGATATCGTTGGTGGTCAGCGCGCTCGCGTTAAAGTTCAGGTCCGCGTAAGTCACCGTGTAAGTGATCGGGCCGGTATTGGTGATGGTTAACGACGGCGCGCTGATCGCGACGGTCGGACGCGTGTTATCCACCGTAAAGGCGGCGCTGGGTCCGGCGCCCGGGGCCAGGTTGCCGGCCAAATCACTCGCCGTGCCCGCCGCGACCGAAATGCCCAGCGTGCCGTCGCCCGTGGTGTTGGAGATCGTCACCGTCCGCGTCGTACCCGAGCCGGAGACGCCCAACGTCCCCGTCGCCGTGCCGGTGGTGTGCAAGGTGATGTCACCGGTCGTCAGCGTGCTGGCGTTAAAATTCAAATCGGAATAGGTCACCGTATAGGAAATCGGACCGTTGGTCGTGTAATTGGCCGAGGGCGCGCTTATGGCGATTGTAGGCCGCGTGTTATCGACGATGAAGGTCGCCGTAGGACCCGCCGCGGGCGTAAGATTCCCCGCCAAATCGCTGGCCGTGCCCGACGTGATCGATATCCCGAGCGTACCGTCGCCCGTCGTGTTAGAAATTGTCACCGTCCGTGTCGTGCCCGAGCCGGAGACGCTCAACGTCCCGGTCGCCGTCCCGGTCGTGTTCAAAGTAATGTCATTGGTTGTCAGCGTGCTGGCGTTGAAATTCAAGTCCGCGTAGGTGACCGCGTAAGTGACTGGGCCGTTGGTGGTGTAACTCGCCGAGGGGGCGCTGATGGCGATCGTCGGCCGCGTGTTATCCACGGTGAAGGTCGCGCTTGGATTGGACGCTAGAGCCAGATTGCCCGCCAAGTCACTGGCCGTGCCCGCCCCAATCGAGATGCCTAGTGTGCCGTCGCCTGACGTGTTGGAAATCGTCACGGTGCGCGTATTCCCCGAGCCGGAGACGCTCAAGGTTCCCATTGCCGTGCCGGTTTGGTTCAACGTAACGTCATTGGTCGTCAGCGTGCTGACGTTGAAGTTGAGGTCCGTGTAAGTCACGGTGTAAGTGATGGGACCGTTGGTCGTGTAATTGGCCGACGGCAGACTAATCGCGATTGTGGGCCGCGTATTGTCCACGACGAAGTTCGCGCTGGGATTGGAAGCGGTCGCAAGGTTGCCGGCCAGATCGACGGCTGTGCCCGCCCCAAGCGAGAGGCCCAGCGTGCCGTCGCCAGAGGTGTTTGAGATGGTCACCGTCCGATTCGTACCGGAGCCTGCGACGCTTAAGGTCCCCGTCGCCGTGCCGGTCGTGTTCAAAGTGAGGTCGTTGGTCGTTAGCGTGCTGGCGTCGAAGTTGACGTCGGTATAGGTCACGGTGTAGCTGATCGGACCATTGGTCGTGTAACTCGCCGAAGGCCCGCTGATCGTTAGCGCCGGTTGCGTTTTGTCGATGGTGTAGGCCGGGCCGTTAAACGGCAGAATATTGACCAGGGTCGGGCTGATCCCAGCCGGGCTGGACACGTCCAGTTGCAAAGGGCCATCACCGGTTCCCGTGGTCGCCGTCACCGTCCAGTTCGTGCCGGAACCGGTGACGCTCGTAATCGCGGCGCCACTCAAAGTCGGCAGGAGCGAAAAATCGGACGCCGTCACACCGGTCACCGGATTCGAAAAGTTTACCGTCCAACTCACCGTGCCCGCGTTGGAATAAAGTCCGGTCGCGCGCGTGATCGCCGTCACGATCGACCCGACCGCGAACGTCTCGCTCGGCCCCGCCGCCGGAGCCAGGTTGCCGGCGGTATCGGTCGCCGTGCCCGCGCCGATGGAAATGCCCAGCGCGCCAATGCCGGAGATACTCGAGATCGTGACCGTCCGCGTCGCGCCGCTGCCGCTCACCGCGACCGAGCCAGCCGCCGCCGTGCCGGTCGGGTTGAGCGTTATGTCGGCGACGCCCAGCGTGCTCGCGTTAAAATTCGGATCAGCGTAGGTCACCGTGTAAGTGACCGGACCGCTGACGGTGCCCGAGACCGAGGGCGAGCCGATCGTGACGGTCGGGGCCGTCGTGTCGATCACCAGATTCTTATTCGCCGACAACGAATGGGCCGCACCCGGAGTGGCCAGCGTCAAAATCGCGTCGTTGCCCGCCAGGTCCTGGATCGTACCGCCGCCGAGACTCAAGGCGCCGCTGGAGCTATAGTCCAACGCCGCGCTGTTGTCGCCCGCCGCGACCGTATTGGTAAACGTCAGCGTAGCCGTGCCGCTTCCACCGGCGTAGGTGGCTGTCCCGCCGGAGTTGAGCGCCAGCGTTGGAGCGCCCGTCACCGTCACGACCTCATCAAACACGACCTGAACGCTGATCGCGCTGGCCGCCATGTAACTACCGTCGGCGGTCGAGGACGTGACGTCGGATACCGTCGGCGGCGTTTTGTCGATCGTGTACGACTGCCCACTATATGGGAGGACATTGGACGGCGTCGGAGTGATCCCCGTGGCGCTCGCGAAATTCAGTTGCAACGGACCGTCGCCAGCTCCCGTCGTGGCGGTCACTGTCCAACTCGTGCCCGAGCCGGTCACCCCCGTGATCACGGCGCCGCTCAACGTTGGGGCGAGGGAAAAGCTATCGTTCGTCACGCCGGTCACGGCCGTGGCGAAGTTGACCGTCCAGCTCACCGTCCCCGCGTTGGAATACTGGCCCGCCGTTCGATTGATTGAAGTGACCGCGGATCCCACCGTGAAGGCCTGACTGTATCCCGTATCAGAGGCGAAGAGGCCAACCTGATCGCGAGCGGTATTGGCCAAGATAAAAAACCACATCGTACCAACGCCGGAAATGTTTGAAAAGGTTAGGGTGTAGTTAGTCCCACTGCCGGTCAACGCGAGCGTCGCGCGCGCCGAGCCCGTGAGACTTTCCCGGATGTCGTTTAAGCTGAGCGTGCTTTGGAGGAAGTTCGCGTCCACGTATGTGATCGTGTAGGTGACGGGATCTGTCAGCGTGCTGGTCGCCGAGGGCGGGCTGACGACGATCTCGGGCGGAGAGTTGTCCACCGAAAACGTCGCGCTCGGCCCGGCGCCGGGGGCGAGATTTCCCGCGATGTCAGCCGCCGTCCCGGGGGCGATCGATATCCCGAGCGTTCCGTCCCCGTGCGTGTTGTCGATCGTGACCGTGCGGGTCAAGCCAGACCCGGTAACTCGCAAGCTTCCGTTCGCCGTGCCGGTTTTGTTCAAGGTAATGTTGGCATTGTTGAGCGTCGAGGCGCTGAAATTCGTGTCCGAGTAGGTCACCGTGTAGTTGACCGATCCAAAGATCGGGATGAGACTGGTGGACGGGTCACTAATCGTGATCGTCGGCGCCGTCCGGTCGATCGAGTAGGCCTGGCCAGGAAATGGGATGGTATTGAGCGGAGCGGGACTGATCCCGGTCGGGTCGGACAAGTTTAGCTGCAGCGTGCCCTCGTCTGTGCCCGTGCTGGCGGTCACGGTCCAGTTCGTGCCCGAGCCGGAAACGTCGGTGATCGCGGCTCCTGGGACCGTCGGCGACAGCGAGAAGTTCGTGGCCGATAGTCCAGTGACCGGGCCAACAAAGGTCACATTCCAAGCGACTGTGGGCGCGCGCGAAGCGCTCGCCGACGCGCGATTCATTGAGACGACTCCCGCGCCGACCGCAAACGTCGTGCTGGGGCCGGTCGCAAGCGCCGCGTTGCCGGCGATGTCAAACGCCGTGCCCGGTCCGATCGAGAAGCCCAGCGTGCCATTCCCGGTGATGCTCGATACGGTAACGGTAAAGACGGGCCTGCTCCCGGTCACCGTGACGGTCCCGTTCGCGGTACCCGTTCGGTTCAAGGTAATATCGGCAAGTGAAAAAGGGACTGAGCTTAGCCACGTATCAGCGTAGGTGACGGTGTAGCTGACCGGGCCGGCCAAGGTGGCGCCGACCGAAGGCGGGCTGATGGTGATGCTCGGCGGGATCGCGTCCACGGTGAAATAATTACCACCCGAATTGCCAGCCGGCGCCAGATTGCCGGCCAGATCGCTCGCAGTTCCGGCCGCAATGCTGATTTCCAGGTGGCCCTCGCCGGAGAAATTGGAAATCGAAACAAAGCGACTCGTTCCGGCGCCAGTTATCGACACCGTCCCGTTCGCCGTGCCCGTCGGCAGCAACGAGACATCACTGGGCGAGAGCGTGATGGGACCAAGGTTGTCGTCCCCGTAGTACACGTGGTAGGTCACCGGAACGGGTCCGCCAAAGGAGGCCGAAGGCGCCTCGACGAAGATCGTCGGCGGCGTGTTGTCGATCGTGTAGATGTCGCCGGTAAAGAAGCCCCCGTTAATCCCCACCGGAACGGCGCCCGCCGACGCAATATCGGTGCAGCATTTCAAGTCCAAGCGCAGCGTTCCGTCGCCGCTCACCGAACTGACGGTGACATCGTAAGTGGCCGAATTTACCGCCGAAACCGAAGCGATCGTGCCGACCGCGGTTCCCGTGGGGACCAAGTTAAAATCCGAGACATCGACGCCCGTGACCCCGGCGCTGAATACGACCCGATAGACAAGATTGGTGGCATTCGTGAACGGGCCGGTCGGCTGCTCTCGGGTGATCGAATTAGCGACCGGACCGAAATGCAGGCGCTCGACATAGGCCTCGTTATTGCCGGGGTTGCCAATGACGGCGGTATCTCCGTCCACGCCCACCCCGGTCGAAAAGAATGAGCCTCCGTGGCTGGCGGTGAAAGTGGCCTGTTGGAACCAGCTAGAACCGATGCGTTGAAACGCATAGGCTTTGCCGGAGTTGTCGGGCGTCACGGCGCCGATCACCGCGACGTCTCCCGAAAAAGCCAGATACCGGCCAAAGGCGTCAAACGCGACGCCGTCGCTGGCGGTCAGAATGGCTTTTTGCGCCCACGCGCCGTTGGTTCTAGTATAGACGTAAGCCGCCCCGCGATAGCCTGCGCGCTCCCAAGCTCCCGCCACAATGGTATCGCCGGAGATTACGACCGGCAATCCGAGCGTATCAAACTCCGCGCCGTCGCTGGCGGTTAAGATGCTCTTTTGGGACCAACTGCTCCCGCTGCGATCGAAGGTATAGAGTTGCCCCACCGCGAGGTGGCCGTTAATCGCGCGCTTCGGTGAAGCCACCGCCACCGTCGTCCCGGAAATCGACACTGAATAGCCAAAGACGTCGTTGGCGCCGCCGTCGCTGGCCCGGAGAGACGCCTGCTGGAACCAGGACGTACCCGAGCGTGCAAAGACATAGGCCTCGCCCTGAGCCGCGTTGCCACCGACCGTGTGATTGAGGGCGCCAACGACGACGGTATCGCCATCGATTGCCACGGAAGTACCGAAGCTATCGTTTGCCGCTCCATCACTGGAAACGAGAATGGCTTGTTGGAACCAACTCGTTCCATTCCGCACGAACACATACGCCGCTCCCTGCGAGGCATGGCCGCTTACGGTGTGACTAGGCGCGCCAACCACCACCGTGCCACCGCTAATTGCCACCCACGCGCCAAAAAAATCATGGTCCACGCCATCGCTCGCGAGCAGAACCGCTTGTTGGGACCAGGCAGTCCCGCTGCGCGTGTAAACGTAAACCGCCCCTTGAGCAATGTTCGATCCGACCGTCTGGCCCGAGGCCGCCACCACCGCCGTGTCCCCAGCGATCGCGACCGCCCCTCCGAATGAAGCGAAGGAGACGAGATTCGGGGTGGTGAGGATCGCTTCCTGGGTGGCGACGATCGGATCGATCGTCAGTGGATAGACCGCGTTCCGTTCGTCAACGAGCAAGGCGACGCGGCGTTCCGGCCCGAGGTTCGCCGACGCGGACAGTCCCGCCGGGAGCTCTGCCTCCGGGCCGGTTTCGCCGACCAATTCCATCCGGGCCGGGATACTCCGTCCCGTCGAGTCCACGACGGACAATTTGGAAAAGCTGAAGAGGCGCTTGCCCTCCGAGTCTTCCAACCACAACCCTTGACGATCCTCGGACAAAACCGCGGACAGCGCGGTTCGGAACCCAATCTCCAGGCGCAAAGGTTCGGCCGTGCCATTGATGCCCGGGCGTTGCGCCAGCGTGAATCCTTGCTCCAGGCCGCCGGCGTCATTCTGATACCACTCAACCACCTCTCCCCGCCGAAACTCGACCCGCCCATTGGTGAGCGTCGGCGCCACCGGCGTGACGGGCGACGTGGCCGCCCCGTAGCCATAGGCGTGGAACCGGATGCCAATCTCGCTGGCCGCGGATTCGTTCACCACGGCGACGCCATTCGAGGTGAAATTGACCCCCAGTCGAAGAGCCGGGTTACGCGCTTGTAGGCCGCCGCTCGGACCCGGATGGACGGCCAGTTGGTCGCGCTGCATTTGGCTCTGGAGCGAGCGACGCGACGCCTCGTCCGCGATCGCTTGAGCCGGCGCCTGGGACGCCTTCACGCCGATCGCCGATTGGTCGGCCGAGGCGCTCGGTGGCAAAGCGAGCGGCGCCGCGAGGGCGGCGCTTGACGCCAGCGAAAGCACGAGGAACGCGAAAGTTTCGCGGGCGAGACGCGAAAGGCGGGCGCTCGCCGAAGAGCCGGCGCGGTTGGAGTGGTTCATTTCGAACATTTGTTTCATGGGAAGAGCAGGGTCTGGCAGAAGTCAGGGATAGTTCGATGGGTTCCACGACGGGGAATCGCCCGCGCGTTTCAAAGGCTTGGGCGAGGCCGCAAGATAAGCGCCGCCAGCCGGCTTCGGGCTGGCAGAAGCCGCGGAAAAGTGGTTCTCGCGGACGTCGTTTCGGGATTCAGCCGCGGTGGGTGGTTCGACGAGGCGCCGAGGTAAAGGGTCGGCGCCAGTCAAATCCGAAGCCCGAGTTGAACCCAAGTTCCACTCGCGTTTGCTCCTAACCTGGTTCTCAGCGAAAAACATTTAATCTCGGCCACCGCGCGCCCAAAACGATCGCGAACGGCACGCCCGATTCCGGCGGTCTCGTCGTTGGAGCCCATGCCGTCTGCGGCGCTAAGACACCACAAAACGTCACTTCGGCATATCCCCGTGAACACGGGGGCGCCTCGCCGGGGGACGGGTGATCCCGTCGGGGACGAACGGTTCGCGTTTGGCTGAATCGCAGGGCTGAAGCAGTGGGAAATCGTCGGAACCGCGAGTTCAATCAGGCGTTCGTGACCCACCGAGCCGCTCGGCAAAAACGCCGCCGCGCAACCGCCACTTGCAACGCGCTCCGATGGGCCTATATTTGTCCCGTGCATCGGTTCAACACGCCGCTATTGCGCCGCGTCTATCTGGCGGCGGGAGTGTTTTTGACCATTTACTACGGCGTCTTCCTGGGGTTGCGCAGCGACTGGAATCGTGAGCGTCTCTACCGTCAAATGATGGTGGGCGACCAGCGGCAGAAGTTGACCGCCGCCTCCCAGTTGATCTTCGTCCGCGGGCAGAAGCAATTGGTGCGGGCGCTGAAGTCGGAATCGACCGCGATCCGGGAACTGGCGTCTGATTCGCTGTGGATGATGTGGTTTCGCGACGGGGGCGAGGACGCCTACCGCCGCATTCAGGTCGCCCAGGCGGACGTGAAAGAGCGCAAATTCAAGGAAGCTCTGGCGATTTTTGACCGGCTGATCGAAGACTATCCGCGCTTTGCGGAAGGGTGGAACCGGCGCGCGATTCTTTACTGGCAAATGGGCCAGTCCGAAGAGGCGGTGGCCGATTGCAAAAAGGCGCTCTCGCTCAACCCCGACCATTTCGGCGCCTGGCAGGGTCTCGGGCTGGGCGAATTGCAACTGGGCGACGTGACGGGCGCCTGTCGCGCCCTGCGAGTCGCCCTGCGCCTCAATCCCCATGACCGCGCCACTCAACGGCTCCTGCGCCAAAGCGAGGATCTGCGCCGCTTCCTGGCGCCCCCGCCGCCAACGCGGGGAGATTGGATCTGATCGGGCGGCTTCGGCGTTTGCCGCGGGACAGGTCGCCCGTAAATCACTGTCATCCGGTTAACTTGTAAGGGAGTTGCTGAAAGAGGTTGAATAT
>CAZFVY010000116.1:0-22035 GCA_964522665.1 uncultured Verrucomicrobiota bacterium
ACGCGCTTGATTTCCTCCTGGACCTCGTCGAACTTGCGGCCCATGAAGCGTTTGATGGAATAGACGGTATTCCGGGGGTTCGTCACGGCCTGGCGTTTGGCGGCGTCGCCGACCAAACGTTCACCGGTCTTGGTAAATGCAACGACGGACGGAGTGGTGCGTTTGCCTTCGGAATTCTCGATCACCAAAGGTTCGCCCCCCTCCATTACCGCCATGCAGGAGTTGGTCGTGCCTAAATCAATGCCAAGTACTTTTGCCATAAAAAATCAAATTTCTATCAGCCTATAAGCACATTAGGCGCCAGGGGTTTGAATAATATATAAGTATATTATTATAAGTAGTTTACGATTTATCTACCACCTCGGCCAAACTTGTGAATCATGGGACAAACGGGACAGAATGGCGCACCAAGATGGCGCGTGTCTCACTTGGGATGGCACAGATGGAAGCGGATGGAAGCGATCGCCGACTCTTTTCAGCAAGAGCGTCTGTCACACTTCGAGGGAAGACTGAGACTAGGGAATCGCGAGGCTTCTTGAGCGAGATTCGTAGCCGCTACATTCGGACTCACGCGACTCGGCCCTTCGTCGGACGCAGAAGCCACTACGCCATCATCTCCCGAATCTTAGTTAGGTCTCGCCAGGCGACGGCGAAAAACCGTCCGGCGTCATCCAGCGGAAACGTCTCGTTTCCTGGATAAATCTCGAATACCCGCCGAATACCGAGATCGTCCGCCGTGATTCTCATGGAATTCGTGATCCGTGGGACATCACTTCGTTTGAATTCGAACCCAAATCGCAACCCGTTAGCGGTTGTGATGAGGTCAAGTTCGGCTCCGCTTTGCACTGAGTAGTGAAAACAATCGTCCTCGTGGAGACCGGCTTCGTGAATCACATGCTCAAGGCAAAAACTCTCCCATGAGAATCCCATTCGGCCGGAAGTCTCGACTTGCTCCACCGTTTCAAGTCCGAGCAGCGCATGGAGGAGGCCAGTGTCGCGAAGATAGAGTTTCGGGGTTCGACGTACCCGCTTCGCGACATTGGCAAAGAACGGCGGCAAGACACGGAGCAGGTAGGCGCCCTCCAATACGTCCAGGTACCGCTGAACGGTCTTGAAATCGACGCCTACATCACGGCCGAGCAAGGAAGCGTTCACTGCCATGCCGTTGTGGCTCGCCAGCAGGAGCAACAGCCGGCGCAACTGCTGCGGTGACAACCGACTATCCGCGAACGCGAGCAGGTCTCGCTGGAGGAAGGCGCTGATGAAATCCCGGCGCCACTTCAGGGATCCAGCGTCGCTTCCGGCGATAAACGATTCCGGAAACCCGCCCCGCAACCACAGCGTTTCCTGATGGTGGGAGCCTACCTCGCTCGCCACGAACCCGGCCATCTCGATGCGAAAAACTCTACCCGCCAGCGTTTCGGAGGCGTGTCGAACCAAGCGCGGCGCGGCGCTGCCCAAAAGAACAAACCGCGCCGGCATCTCGGGCCGGTCTGCGAGCACTCGCAAAACGGGGAACAATTCTGGCAGGATTTGAACCTCATCCAGCACGACGCGTCCCCGCAACGAAGCAAGCGTACCCATCGGGTTGTCCTCAAGTCGGCTGCGGTGGAGGTAGTTTTCGAGGTCGAACCAATGGGTATCGCGCCGCCCCTCATAATACCGTGCCAAGGTCGTTTTTCCGCACTGGCGCGGTCCGAGCAGCAGGGTAATCGGTCGAGTGGCCAGTCCCTCTTCTATGCGGCTCAATAGTTTAGAGCGTTCGTAGCGCATCGGTGCAATTTAGGAGTTTGACTCCTAAATTGCAAATGGTATGTTCGTGATCGTGAAAACTGGTGAGCCAGATCATCCAACGGGCTATTCTGCCACTGCGTTGCCGCTTTTTGAAAAGTTGAGCGCAGATGAATTTGAGCAATTCTGCACCGAGTTGCTGAATTTCAACCCGGTGATTTATCGCGAGCAGAATGGCATGGTGGTCGGTTTGCGAATCGTCGATGCGAGCAGACTCGGGTCGGGAACAGCCCAAGGAGGGGCCGATATTTGCGCAAAAGACGACCACGGCGGAGTTTGGTACTTCCAATGCAAGCGCAAGAAGGAATTCCATGCGTCCGATGTTCTTGCCGCAGTCGCGCTTGCCGAAGAAAACCTTCCGCACGCCGATCATTACGTGCTAGTTACGACCTGTGGCCTGTCACAGAAAGCACAACTAAAAATGGGGCCGAAATGGTCGTGGTGGAATGCCTCGCAAGTTACGACCGAGGTGCAGAAACTAAGTCCGATCGAGCGAGGGATGACGCTTGTTCACCGCTTCTTTGGTCGCGCATGGACGAAGACCCTTTTCCCGTGGGGCAGCCAGCCGTGGCAGACCACGGAGGAGTTTTTCGACTTAAACAGCGGACCTGGGCATCGACTTGATCGTCACACCAAGCAGTTCATTCAACGGGGCGATGCGCTCAAGAACTTGGAATCATTTTGCCGCGACGGGGCGGGGCGGGCGCTAATCGTCAGCGCAGCTGGCGGGCAGGGAAAGAGTCGCCTTTTGATTGAGTTAGCCCACCGACTGTCACCGACAAATCATTCGGGCGGGGCGCCTCGCGTTCGCTTCTTAAACGCTCGACAAGTTCTCACCCCCGATCAGGCTGATTTGCTTGCTCGGGAAAAAGACTTGGTC
Source organism: uncultured Verrucomicrobiota bacterium (assembly GCA_964522665.1). GTDB lineage: Bacteria > Verrucomicrobiota > Verrucomicrobiia > Limisphaerales > CAZFVY01 > CAZFVY01. Next base: position 2,672 of record CAZFVY010000116.1, read on the forward strand.
TTGGTCATCGATGATGCCCATCGTCAGGTCGCCCTCGTGAGCGAGGTTGCGCGGATAACGGCAAAGGGAGAATCAATACACTTAATCGTTGTCACCCGCCCACAAGCGGTAGACGTGCTCCAAAGTGAACTCTTCTCTCACTATTTCGGAAAGCTGGTCGAGCCTCCGCTAGTCTTGCCAGCATGGAGTCAGGCCGAAATCTTCAGGCTAGCACAGCAGTCACTGGATCCTCAGCACCAGCTCCAGGCACCACAACTCGCGGAATTATCGGATTACTGTCCGATACTGGTTGTCATGGGTGGGGCGCAAATCAATACCGACAAAGGTCTGGAAGAAATGAAGGATTCGGCAACATTCCGCGAAAGAGTATTCAGAAGCTTTTCTCACGATTTCCTCGATTCTCAGCCATCGAACCGTCGGGAGAGGCTGGACCGCTTGATCAAGTTTTTATCCTTTGTCTCACCTACACCCAAAAACGATAACTTGTCCGACCGTGCTGCCAGCATTCTCGGTTGTTCGGAGTTAGACGTAAAGGAGGATATTGCTCTACTTCTAGCTTCAGGATTAGCGGTCGAAAATCGCGAGGGCATTCGCCTCTACCCCGATCTCTTCGCGGACGCGGTGCTCCTTGATGCTTGCCTCGACAGTGCCCGTCGGCCGTCCGCCATGCACCAAGAAATCATAAGGAAACTCCCGGTCGGCGATTTTCCCGCCTTGATGCTGAATCTAGCCCAGGCGGATTGGGAGGCTCGAACACGGAAAGGATCTCTAGGCTCGCTTTTTGACCCAATTTGGAAGGAGTTCAAGCGCCGCTTCGACGAGGCTTCCTGGGGTGACGGCGATTCGGAGGTTTCCCAATTCATGGTTGCGCTGTTTGACGCGCAGGCGCGGCGGGAGCAGCGCGTTGACCGTTCTGCCATGCTGCGCCAATGGGCATCGTTCGCAATATTCCTCCCCGAGCGCACGATCGAGTTGGCAGAGTTATCCATCGCCAGCGTCAAAGCGCTCTTGGCGGAGCAACCCGATCAACCGACCTCAGCATACCCATGGGCGCGCATGTGCGCCGCGGTGCCTCTTCTTCTTAAACCGATCATCAGTTCGCATTCCGACGAATACGCGAACCGAGCGCTGAACATTCTCTGGTCTCTAGACGCTGAGGAACCGCTTCAAGAGTGGCAGAGAGAATCCAATGCGATCGCTGTAATCGCCGATGCAGCCTGCTTCGGTATCTATAGGCCGCAGAATGTTCAATCCCGGGTGCTTGATTGGTTTTTCCAAAAGGCGAGCGAGGTGGCTACTCTCGAACGTCTCCGTCAACAGCCCTGGATTCTCAATGCCTTGCTAAAGCCATTCTTCGCCAGGGATCTCGAACATGTTTCCTCAGACGGACTCCAGATTACGCTTTCAGAATTGAACATCGATCCCGAGAAAACTCGCGGGCTCCGGCAGAAGGCGCTGGAACTGGCAAAGCGCTTTTTGTGTTTGAGCGACGTTCGCTTGGCAAACGCGGTAATCCCGACGATTCAACAAGCAATTCGTCCGCTAGTTGCACATTTTGGTAAGGTCGTCACACTCGCAGAGCAGGCTGGTTGGCGCGGCGAACGATTGGCGGCCCTGGAAATCGTCAAGCTGGCAGCCCTGCAGCATGCCGGTTCACCATCCATACTATTCCGGTTGCGCCGGATACTTTTGCACGGCCTTGAATATGACCCTGACGAGGTGGTCCGCGGTGAGCGGAGACGAATTTTGCACGGGATGCCCGACACTTTTGAAGCGCGGCTCACGCGGGTTCTGACTTCTTTCGCGCATGACGAGCTTAAACTTAAAAATGGGCCTGATTCCGAGCCGGACTTTGATGGGGCGGAAATCGAATGGACGCGACTGCTAAAATCAACCGGCCAAGAAGTGGTCGAGCGGTTCAAGACAGTCAGAGAATTCTGCGAATTCCTTCGTAAACTAATATCCGATCTCGTGACGGACAAATCGCCAGGGAACGGCTGGGAGTTATTCGCGTCAGTTCTCGAGGCATCGCCGTCATGGTCGGCCCCGCTGCTCGATCAAATAATGAACGCTTCGGACCTGGCGCTCGATCGGTTCATCTCGGTAGTACTCCACCATGCGGCCATCCTTGCGCCGGATGCTTATCGTAGCGCAATCGAATTGCTTCCCGCGAGAGGCCGCTCCAATCTGGTGTGCTCGCTGGTGAATCGTTTCGGCTGGAGGCAGCTTCATGGAGGGGGCTTGGATTCACTGGAGCGCCAATCCCTATTGGCGATCACAAGCCGAATCGAGGTGGAAGTAGTGGACGCTCTCATATCGGTAGCGGGCCTTCACCTAAGCGGGGACCCCGAATTGGCACTGGATGTACTCTGCCGTCTGCGGCCTAGCAGTGAACAAGGTTATTTGCAACTGCTGAGCGCGCTCGCACAATTGGCTACCAAACATCAGCAGGGCTTGGACGCGGAGAAAGTTGTCCGCTGCCTTGAATCGGTGGTCGAACACTCTTTCAATGCCAGGTCCGAGAAACACGATCTTGAGGTAATCGGCGCAAGCTTTCCAAAGCAGGTTTATCAGCACCTTCGCCAGCGCTACCAACGCGCGGAGCGCGAACCGAAGCGGCAGGGCATCCACGGCGTCGAATCATTCTCACTCGGCCCGATCGACGAGTCGGATTTTATGGAGCAGGAAATTCGTGGGCTTTGGCTTGAAGCCGTAGGCGCCGCGCGGCACTCCTTTAGCCAGGACTATCGCTTAACGTTGATTCGTTCACTACTATTTTCGAGGCCTTCCACTTCGACTGCCCGGATTCAGAATCTCGTTGCGGAATGCCATACTCCAGGGGAATTGGTTCTCGCCGCAAGATTGAGTTCTTATCACAACTGCCGTTTTGTGTTTGAACAGCCTGAGCTTGTTCGGGCGATGTTGACGCGGGCTGAAGAACTCGACGCCGCCAAGGACGTCCACGAGACGCTATTGCTCTCTGTTATTGGTCGCGGTCGATCGTTTGGACCCGCGGGCACGGACCCTGAGTCCCGTTATGTCTTAGAGCGTTACGACGCGACCGCAAATCGCTTCCGCGATGACCCAGTGCTGGGCGATTTTTATCGCGCTGTATCCGAATCAGAATCTGAACACCTTCAAGCAATGCCGCAGGTTGCTCGCGAATAGGCAAGCCTTGAGGTAGCGGTCGGAATCCCAGTTGCGCTCTGGCGCTCGGCTTGCTCGCGCCTACGCCCCGCAGCACTTCTTGTATTTCTTGCCGCTGCCGCAGGGGCACGGCTCGTTGCGGCCAACCTTCGGCTGGGCGGCGGCCGCTCGGGAAAGCGCGGGCAGATCGAAATCCGATTGGGGGGCAAACGGATCAGCCTCCTCGGCGCCGGTAAGGCGGACCTTTGCCTTTTTGGCGGCGGCGCGGCGGTAGAGGCGCCGGAGTAACTCGTGGCGACCCGCGATAAAGGCGCCGAGATCAGGTTGGACGGTCTGGAGCGCCGCCAGCAGGCTTTGGGCGGTGGGTCCACCGTCCTCGGCCGGTTCGTGCGCTTCAATGATTGAGGTTTGGTAGTTGTAGCGAAACGTCAGGACCGGTTCGAGTGGGGAGTCTTGTGGCCGACCGTCGGACGGGAGGCGGAAAAAGGACAACATCAACTCGCGGCAATCGCAATCGGTACGCACGCAGTATTGGTCATCCAGCAACCATCGGTCGCCCGCCAACTGGAATTCGGTGGGGGTCGCGTACGGCAGGATTTCGTAGTACCCGACAAGAGTGGCGTCCTCGCCGAGGAGGAGTTCCGGCGGGAACACCGCCTCAAAGTGGTCCGGGTCGGCGTTCTCGGTCGCGCGACGTTTGGTGGTGAGGTAGAGAACGCGCAGTTGGTTCCACTCGGCGGCGCCGATTTCCGCGGCGATCGCCCGCGCTAAACCGAACGTGGTTCGGTCGGACTTGAGGCGCTCCAGATTGCTGACCTCCAACTCTCTCAGGTCCATTTCAAAGCGGACGCCCGTGGCGGGGCTCGGCGAGCCGTCGGCGTCCGGTTGGACATCGAGCGTAATGGACTCGCACTGGCAGGTCGGGTTTTGACAAACCTGCGCGGTGAGACGAAATTTCTGGCCAGCCAAGGCGCCTTTTTCCAGCGCCAGACTGCCCGTAAGGTCTTCCGTGGTGGATAACGTCAGTTGCACGTCGCGATCCTAATCCGGTTGAGCGGCGGAGCGCAAATCGCGAGTGGAACGGCACGGGCGAAGGCATACTGGAACGCCTTGCCCGAGCTTGGACTCCTTCCGGGCGGGTTCGAGAAAAAGGGCCGCTCGTCGTCGGCTGACCAGGCATGGTCGCGGGCGGTCCGCGTCCAAACCGCCCTGTTTTAAGGTTGAATGTCAGCGGATTCTCGGCAGTCATTATGGGCGGTGGACGATCCGCCGTGACCGCCGCCCGCCGCGTGAGCGTGGCGAAGCCGTTCGCGCGGGCAGAATGAGTCCGCGCCTCGGCGCGAGTTGAACCGAAGATTATGATGTTGAATATCCCCGTCCTGCGGTGGGGCCAGCCCTACAAGAGCCTGGACGTTAAACCGATTGTCCATTTTGCGACCGGCGAAACCGTCGCGCAAATGGGCCAGGCGAATCCGGGCTTGTTGACCCGCGACCTGCGCCAGGCCCAGCGCGCGCGCGATGCGCTGCGCCAAATCCCGTGCCGCGAACTCATCGCTATGATGAAGCGGGCCGCGGAGCTTTATCTTACCGGGACGCTGCCGGTCGGCGACGGCGCGCAATCGCCCGACGATTTTGTCCGCCTGCAATCCGCCTCCACCGGACTGCCCGAGGTGATGTGCCGCGCGAACATGGTGAAAAACCATTTCGTGCTCACGAACATGGACCGGATGCTCGACGCGATGACGCGCGGTTTGGATCTCGACATCCTGACGCGCGGTTACGGCGTCGAGTCGCGCGGGGTCACGGTCAGCTACCAGGCGCAATCGCCCGTGCTCGGCCTGGTGTTGCCCTCGAATTCGCCGGGCGTGCACGCGCTCTGGTTGCCGGTGATTCCGCTTCAGGTCGGCCTCGTGCTCAAGCCGGGTTCGACTGAGCCGTGGACGCCGTATCGCATCGCGTCCGCGTTCTTCGAGGCCGGCGTGCCGCGCGAGGCGATCAGCATTTATCCCGCGGCGAGTGAATTTGGCGGCGAGATCGTCAACCGTTGCCAACGCTCGGTGATTTTCGGCAGCGCCTCCACGACCGAACGTTACGCCGCCGACCCGCGCGTGCAGGTTCACGGCCCGGGCTTCAGCAAGATTTTGATCGGCGACGACGCGGCCGACGATTGGGAAAAGTACATCGATCTCATCGCCGACAGCGTTTACTTGAATGGCGGGAGAAGCTGCATCAATTGCTCGGGCGTCTGGGCGCCGCGCAATACCGAGGCGATTGCCCGCGCGCTCGCCGAACGTCTCGGACCGATTGATTACCGCCCGCCCGATGATCCGCAAGCCGGACTCGCGGCGTTCACGGTTCCCGGGCAAGCGCAGGCGATCCACGCTTCGATTCTGCAAAACGCAAACCAGCCGGGCGTCACCGACATGACCGAGAAGTTCGGCTCGCGCCTGGTCGAAAAAGACCGCGTCGCGTACCTGCGTCCGTGGGTGATCCATTGTGATTCGCCCGACCACAAGGTCGCGAACTCCGAATACATGTTCCCGTTCGTGACCGTCGTGCGCTGCCCGCAGGAACAGATGTTGGAAAAGATCGGGCCAACCCTCGTGGGAACGGCGATCTCCAGCGACCAAAAATGGCGCCAGCAGTTGATCGATGCCACCCACATCGACCGTTTGAATTTAGGACCGATTCCGACGACCAAGATCGACTGGCTCCAACCGCACGAAGGCAACATCGTCGATTTCCTATTCCGCGCCCGCGCGTTGCAGACGTCGGACGATCTGGCGGCCCCGACGCGATGATAACTCTCAACGAACCGCCCGGCGCGGTCGAAGGACAATGAAATGAGACTGCCTTCGCCGCGGCGGTGGAACGCCTGGCTGCTCGTCGCCGCGGCGTTGGCGTTTCCCTGGTCGGCGTGGGCGCAAGCGGACGACTTGGAGCTTGATCCGCGCCGACAGAAGTTCGCGCCCGACGAACGCGGCTGGTTCCCGTTCGCGCCGAAAACGGACTCGTTCAACGCGGACAACGCCATTGATTGTCGGGCGCTGAACGAAAGCTTCGCCGGCGAGCACGGGTTTATCGCCGTCAAGGATGGCGCGTTCGTTTACGGGAAAACCGGCGAAGCGGTCCGCTTCTGGGCGGTGAATGGGCCGCCGCCGAATCTGGACGGTGACGCCTTGCGACAAACCGCGCGCCGGCTCGCGAAATACGGCGTCAATATGGTCCGCATCCATGGCGGTTACTTCGACGAGAAAGGCGACGTGAATCCGCGTTTCGTGCGGCGTACGTTGGACGTGGTGGCGGCGATGAAAGCCGAGGGGATTTACACGCATCTCTCGACCTATTTCCCGCTCTGGCTGAGTCCGAAACCGGGCACGCCGTGGCTGGCCGGTTACGATGGGAAAACGCATCCGTTCGCGGCGCTTTTTTTCAACCCCGATTTCCAAGCGCAATACCGGCGTTGGTGGACCGCGCTCCTGACCACGCCCGATCCGTCCACCGGCAAGACCTTGCTCGAGGACCCCGCGGTCGCCGGTCTCGAAATGCAGAATGAAGACTCGTTCTTCTTCTGGACTTTTGCGATCGAGAAGATTCCCGACGCCGAAGCCCGCCTCCTCGAGAAAGCGTTCGGCGCGTGGCTCACGCGCAAGTACGGCACGATCGACGCCGCGGTCGCGCAATGGAACGGGGTCAAGGCGCCGCGCGACGCTCCCGCGGAAGGCCGGCTCAGCTTCCGGCCACTCTGGAACATTTTCAACGAAAAGACCGCGCGAGACCGCGACACGGCGCAGTTCCTGTTCGAGACGCAGAAACAGTTTTACGCGGACACGCGGGACTTTCTGCGCAAACTGGGATTCAAAGGGGTCATCACCGCCTCGAATTGGTCCACCGCCAGCCCCGAAGTTTTTGGCCCGCTCGAAAAATTGAGCTACGAGGCGGGTGATTTCATCGATCGCCACGGTTACTTTGGCTGCGCCCTCCGCGGCGAGGCGGCGGAGTGGTCGATGCGTGACGGCCAGACTTATTCGGACCGCAGCGCGCTGCGTTTCGACGCCGAAGACCCCGGCAAACCGAAGCAATTCGTCCATCCGGCGATGGACCCGCACTACGATGGCCTGCCCTCGATGATTTCGGAAACGACCTGGAATCGGCCGAATCGCTACCGGTCCGAGGCGCCGCTTTATTTCGCGGCCTACGGCGCGCTCCAACACACCGACGCCATCGTCCATTTCGCGCTCGACAGCGGTTTTTGGTCAGTCAAGCCGGGCTATTTCATGCAACCGTGGACGCTGATGTCGCCCGCGATGATGGGGCAGTTCCCCGCCGCGGCGCGAATCTTTCGCCGCGGCTTGGTGACGACGGGCGCCGTCGTGGCCGACATCAACTTGAACCGCGACGACCTCTTCCAATTGAAAGGCACGCCGTTGCCGCAGGACGCGGCGCTGGACGAGTTGCGCCTCAAAGACGCGCCGGCGGGTGGCGCCGAAGTGAAGCCGACCCAACGTCTCGACCCCCTCATGCATTACGCCGGCCGGGTCGATGTGCATATTACCACGCAGCCCGGCGCCGTGAAGGTGAGCGATCTGAAGCCGTTTATCGATCACGAAGGGCGCACGGTCACCAGCTCGACCGGCGAATTGAAGCTGGATTACGGGCGCGGCGTTCTGCTCCTGAACGCCGCCCGCGCGCAGGGATTGAGCGGGGCGTTGAAGGCGGCGGGCGTCACCCAGACCAAGGATTTGACGATCTCGTCCGAGCTTGAATTGGGCCACGTCGTGGTGATCTCGCTCGACGACCAGCCGTTGTCAAACTCAAGGCGGATGTTGCTGCAGGTGATGTCCGAGGAGAAGGCGACCGGGTTCGCGACCGAATCCACCGCGCGCAATGTGCAGCATATTCTGAGTATCGGAACCAACCCTTGGCTCGTGAAGAAGATTAGCGGCAAGGTGAGCTTCAAACGGGCGGACGCCGCCGAGTTGAAGGTCACCGCCCTCGACTTCAACGGCGATCCAGTCGCCGGCGGCGGCGCCGGGAACGCCAACGAGATTTCGCTCCAAGCAACGGTCATATATTACCTGATCACGCGTTGATACACGGGGCGTTTTAAATAGTTGGGTATCATTCAGGCTGCGTCTGGCACGAGATCCCCAAACGTGCGCGATTATTCTTGCCGCTAATTCTAGCCCCACCGGGGCGATCTAGCTCCAGCCAAGGGCAACGCCCTGGTTGCTTCGACGTTCGAGAGATTCAAGCCCTGAAGGGGCGTTCGAGACACCGTTGACCTACCCTGGCCCTATCGCTTTTTTCGCCCGGATCGGTCGGAGCCGCCAGATCGTGTTGGTGGTTTGGTAAATCTGGGATTAGGCCGCCCTTTCCAGGGCTTCTGGATGTCTGGCGCGCTTTTCCCTGGGCGCTGCCCAGGGCTGGCGTTGGGTTGCCCCTTTGGGGCGCCAACGGCGCTGGAGTGTCAACGGTGTGTAATTATGTATGACACGATGGGTAGCTCAATGCTCGAGCGACCGTGATTCCCAATCTTGGCGGAGGTCAACGATCAGGGTAAGTCCAACCCTATTTCTTTGCGCCTGGGCCGGAGAACTAGGCTTTGCCCGGTTCGAGATCGAGGCCACTCTTCGGCGGCAGGCGTTGGGACACGTCTCGCCATTGTTTGAGGCGTGGGTCGTGGAGGTCGGGGACGGGTTCTTGCGCGATCGAACGCATATCTGAAATCAGCAGCGCGGGCATCGGATGGGACTGCAGGAATCCACGGCGCTGCAGGGCCACGGCCAATCCGAAGAACACCGCGAGGAGGGCGAAGAATAACTCCAACCCTGTCCCCTCTGGAAACTGGCCGGCGGCGGACTTCAAACTCACGAACACGTTTCTAAGATTGAAGAGCATCAACAACCAGGTCGCCGGGTGGCGCGAGGACCGGAAAACCGCAAAGCTTGGCCGCCCGGTGTTGAGGGCAATCCACATCGCCAATTGGACGCGGTAACGGTGGTCGCAAAGGTTCCACCAAAAGATTAACGACCAAATCACCAGGTAAACGGCCAGCGCGGTGGGGTTCCATGGTCGAATGAAAAATCCCGCCACCATCAAGGCCATGCAGACGCAGGAAATGACGATCTTCGGACCGCGCAGTTGAGCCTGAGTGGCGGCGACCTGCCCCGCGATGATGTCGGCGGGCGTCAGTGACGTCGTCAGGAGCGATTCGAGCATGCCATCGCGCCGATCCTCGCCGATTCGGCGCGCGGCCGCGTAGGACTCCAGGCCGCCGATCGGAAGAATCAGAGCCAGCGCGGTCAGAAAGAAATTCATCGTTGATGGCCAGGCGCGCGGCCACGCGGCCCAACCGAGCAGCCACAGAATCGCGACGCAACCGACCCACGACCACGCCAGCCGCACCGGGCGGCGGTCTCGCTCGACGAGCCAGCGGAACGCATTCTCCTCCAGAACCACCCGCCGCAACGCCGCCTGAAACCGCGGCGCGCCCCGCTCCCAAAACCGCCGCCACGCGGCCCAGCGTCCGGTTTGACCCACGGGCAGGCTTTGCCAATGCCGGGATAGCGTGACGCTGGCCAGGCAAAAGCCGATCAGAGTCCAAACCAACGTCACCGAAAGCGCCGGCCAAAAATCAACGGCAAATACTTTCCCGAAACCATTCCAGATAAGCCAAGGCGCGTAACCGGGGCTGCTCCAGAGCCACCCGGATGAGAAAGGCGGGGCGCCGGTCAGCGCGATTCCCAGCAGGTACGGCGCGGGCGCGGCCCCGCTCAGCGCCACCACAATAATCGTCGCCAACAGCATCGCCTCGCCGTCGTCGCGACACGCGACGGAGGCGAACGTCGAAACGGAAAAACTGAAAAGGAGCAGCGTCGGCAGACAGACGAGCGTCGCCACGAAGAGATCCAGCGAAAGCCCGCCGCTGAGAAACGGAATCGCCAGGAAGGGAAGCAGCGCCATCAATTCGGTTGAAGCGATCAGCAGCCCGCCGATGAGTTTGCTCGCGAAAAGTTCGCGCGCGCTCAGGCCGGTGAGGAAAAGCAATTCCAAGGTTTGATTGCGACGCTCGTCGGAGAAGAGGCCGGCGCTGATCTGCGCCGTGCGCCCGATGGCGAGCGACATTCCCAATACAAAGAGCAACTCGTACGATTGCCATGAGGAGACCCCGCCAAAGGCCAACGATAGGAAGAGAAACAGCGCGACGATGCCCGCGCTACCCAACGTGATTTGGAACCGCGCCTTAACCGGGTTGAATTTCCGGAGCGCGACGCGCAACTCGCGTTGAATGATTGGCGTCAGCAACATCAGCGGGAGGCGTCGCGGGCGCCCAGGGCCGGACCGCGATTGTTTTCAGACCCTCCAAACTTTCATTCCCGGCACGGCGGCTTCCATCTCGTCCACGCTCACTTCGCGCAGGCGTTGCGAGAAGCTCCAGGCGTGGCCTTGCGGGTCGATGACGCGATAGGTCCGGTCGCCGTGGAATTGATCGGTCGGCTCCTGGACGATGACGCCTCCCGCCGCGCGGGCGCGTTCGCAGTGGGCGTCGAGGCCGCTCGGCAGTTCTACGCTGATGGTTTGCGTGTTCGCGCCGCCGACCGAGGCCGGAGCCTTGGCGTTCTCCCACTCGCTCCCAATGTGAATCAGCCCGTTTCCAAAACTCAGCTCCGCGTGTACCACTTTGTTGGCCGGGTCCGTCGCCTTGAGCTTCACGGTGAAGCCGAAGGCCCGTTCGAGCCAGTCGGTCGCGGCGCCGAGGTCGCGGTAAACGACGCGCGATTTGAAGGTGGGTTCCAGGACGGGCGCATTCGAACGCGCCACGTCGGCCGGGCTGCTTGAGCGTTCATCTCTCATGGTCCGCTAAGAGTAGCCCCAACGACACAGCTCGCGCAAGGGGCTCAAACGCTTCCGCGCGCCCATCTCGTTTCAGGGTGGTCGCTACATCTTCAGTCGGCTACGCGACATCACGTCGCGCGACTGACACGCGGGGACACGGTCGGCGAATGGCTTCCCGCTTGCAAAAAACGAGAGCGCCCCGAAACATGGATGGGTGAACCGGTCGCGCCATGGACAGTGTTGAATCTTCGTCGGGCGAGCGCTCTTCGCCGGACGCGGCGGCGCGCGGCGGCGCCAAGACGATCGCGCAAGCCGGCTCCATCAGCGTCCTGTTGCCGACGCGAAACTCGATGGCTTTGTTGCCCGGCCATTTGGACGCCATGGAGGCGTGGATCGACCTTGCGCACGAGGTCGTCGTCGTGGACAGCGGCTCGACCGATGGGACACGGGAGACGTTGCAGGCGCGTCTCGAGCCTGCTCGGACGCGGTTTTTTGATCATCCGCCCGGCCTCTACGCCTCCTGGAATTTCGGCCTCCAACAATTGCGTGGAGAATACGCGTATATCTCGACGGTCGGCGACACGATCACGCGCGCGGGGGTTGAAGATTTGCGCGACGCGCTGGCGGAGAGCCGCGGGGACGTGGTGATTAGCAAGCCGACCTTTCTCGAAATGGATGGCCGGACCCGCGCGATCGATTGGCCGATTGACGACGTGATTCAAACGCTTGGCCTCGATCGCCCACGGCGACTCTCGCGATGGGAAGCGCTCATCTTCGTGCTGGCTCACGCGAATGCCGCGCTCCTGGGCAGTTGCGCCAGCAATCTGTTTCGCGCTGAAATTCTCCAGCGCTTCCCGTTCCCGACGGGGTTCGGGGCCAACGGCGATGGAATGTGGGGCGTCCAACACGCCGCCGAAATCGACTGGGTGGTGACGCCCGAGACGGTTTCGACTTTCCGGCTGCATCAGACGTCCGCCACGCATTCCAGCGCGCCGTCCACGCATGGCGCGCCGGCGTTGGCGGAGGTCATCGATTCGATGTTAGTGGCTCAGACGCGCGCCGGGCGGCTTTCGCCGAACGTGCTCCGCGAAACCGGCGTTGACGACGTGCGCCGCGCCTTCGCCGATTGGATGCGACACAAGGAAACGTTCGACCGCTTGCGCAAAGGCGCCTGGCCGTGGAGTCTGAATCCGCGCGCGTGGTCGGAGCGCATCCAGCGCGAACGTGGCGCGCGGCGATTGCGCGCCGCCAAGGCGCGGGCGCTGGCCCGGGTGGCCGACCTGCCTCGCTGAGAGTTTTTATTTGTCCAGAAGAACGGACCGCCCTATCGTTTTGGCTATTACCAAAATGAAAAGCATTGCTCGCTTCGTGGGCGCCGTCATGGCGTTTGGCTTCGTCTTCAACGTTCTCTCCGCGACCGCGGCTGACGTGGCGCCGGGAACGCCGCCGCCGGCCGCGGCCGCGGCCGTGACGAACGCATCGCCCGCGCGCACGCAGGACAACGTCGAATTCATCATCGGCCCGAACTACGCCAATGCGCCGGAACTGACCGTGCGCGAGGGCGTCCCCAAGGGGGCGATTCATGAATTCACGATGGACTCGGAAGAGAGCAAGATCTATCCCGGCATCGCGCGCAACCGCCCCGGGACCGTGCCATATAAGCGAAAAGTGCAGGTCTATGTGCCGAGCCAATACGTCGCCGGGACGCCCGCGCCCTTCATCGTCGCCCAGGATGGTCTCGGCTACGCGAGCACGCTGCCGAAAATCCTCGACAACATGATCGCCGACCATCGCTTGCCGGTGATGATCGCGATTCTCATCAACTCGGGCGGCGGCGACGCCCAGGGCAGCGAACGCGGCCTCGAGTACGACACCGTGTCCGACCGTTACGTCAATTTCATCGAGAGCGAACTCTTGCCGCGCATCGCCAAAGATTACAACGTGACCTTCACCACCGATCCCGAAGGGCGCGCGACCATGGGCGGCAGCTCGGGCGGCGCGGCGGCGTTCACGATGGGCTGGTTTCGCCCGGACTTGTATCGTCGCATTCTGACTTACTCGGGCACCTACGTGAATCAACAGTCGCCCTTCAACCCGGTTTCGCCGCAAGGCGCATGGGGTTACCACGCCTACCTCATCGGCGCGAGCGAACGCAAGCCGCTCCGCGTCTGGCTCGAAGTCAGCGAAAACGACAACGGCGCCAAACGCGACGAGGCCTCGCTCCACAATTGGGTCATGGCGAACCAGCGCATGGCCGCCGCGTTGAAGGGCAAGGGTTATCAGTACCGCTACGTCTTCGCCGAAAAAGCCGGCCACACCGACGGCCGGGTCACCCGCCAAACCCTCCCCGAGGCCCTGCAATGGCTCTGGGAAGGGTATCAGCCGAAGTGACGGGGCGTTACAACGAAGGGACGGGCGAACGCCGGTGAGTTTGACTGTCTTGCTTGCCATCCCCGAATCGCGTTGTAGCGGCGGGCGGAGTCGCAACCCGCTTCGGGGTTGGACCGGGACGGATCGGAGACCCAAGGTAACCCCGCGTCGCTGGGCAACCTTGGGCTTTGGAACGGAATCCCTCTGGGATTCTTTCAGTAAGTCGCCCCCTAATGCGGAAGCACTCGGCCGTTCTGGGATTCTTTCACAGGGCCGTCCGATAAAGCCGAAGGCGAACCCCGTTTGGCTAGGAACGGGCTGACACGATGCGCCCGGCAGAATTTAGAAGTTTGCCCCTCCGCGTTCATTCGGTCAGTGGAGCGGCTTGTCAAAGCAGTCGAACGGCGCGATAATTCCTCCGATGCGAACGATTAATTTCTGCGTTTACAAAGAGGCGCCCCACTATGTTTCGCAATGTTTGAACGTCGATGTCGCGAGCTTCGGCGCCACCGCCGAAGAAGCGATCGCAAACCTGAAGGAAGCGGTGGAATTGTACTTTGAAGATGTCTTAGCCACGGAGTTTCCGTCCCCAACCAGCGCTTAACGCCGGTCTGACAAGGCCTAAACTCGCGCCGCGCAGCCTTAGCGCCGTGGGCCTAAATACGAAGGTGGGGCGAGACTCCGTCAAGCCCTGATATACCTGGAGGCTTCCAACGGAGCGAGAGTGGACAAAGGTGCGGCTGACGTGGTATTTGGCGTGCGATCGGAGGATGGCGTGGAATTAGATTCGTTGCCCGGGCTCGGAATTCTGAGCTTGGTTGACCAATTGGGCGCGGCGAACCATGTCACGGCTCGATGGAATCTCGCCCCACCTTTGGCGATTCGCCTTCATGAGCGACGCAGAGCCTGGCGACAGCTGCGGAACGGCGCGCGGTTCTGTGAACCGCAGCGGCGGCTTACGTCAGAACGCGTTCGGCGTTGGCGGCAGCGGCCGGAGATTTGGACGTGCTGCGGTTCACAGAACCGCGCGCCGGGGCTGGGGCTGGCGTTTCGGTCCCGCCGGATTGATCGGGAACCGCTCCCCCGGCCAGTGTTGTGTCTCCTAAACAACTGGTCATTCGCGGCCAGTTGTTTAGGAGACACTACGCTAGTGGGTCATTGCCTGCACGCGGTTCCGCACTTCCAGGCACAATTTGTCGGCGTCGAAAAGATGGCCCATCGGCACGCCTTCCAATTGCCGGTGCATCACGTAGTCCGGCTTGGGCGGATGCGCGCCCCATTTGGCGCCGGGCAGATAAACGAAATAGACGCTGTCCGCCAATTCACCGTGCAGGCCAAGGATGTAGGAGAATTCGCGCGACAACTCCGACGCGTTGTCCCAGAAATGAACCGCCCGGGGGTCGGGCACGAGCGACATAGCCTTCGGCAGGCGATCGGGGCCGTCCACGCGGGTGATCGGGGTCCAGACGGCGTACACGTTCAGGTTGGCGCTGGGAATTTGCTGGAGAATCTTTTGCTGAACTTGGACCGCGCCGCCCAAACAAACCGAGCAGGTGGGCGAAATCAGCGTCAGCAGGCGGACGTGTCCGACGTCGCGGTTGAACCGCTCCTTGAGCGGGGCCAGATCGCGTCCTAGCTCCGTAAAACGCGGAGCCTGCGCCGCGCGCGCCGCGACGGCCAGCAGCAGAGCGACTAATATTGGTATTGGTAATGTTCTAGGCATTTCCGACTTCGGGTCCAACTTGCCGCCCGCCGTGGGGCGTGTCAAACGGATTCCCCTGGCGTGTTTACGCCATCCTGGTTCTTTTTCTTTCCGCTTTACACCCTTGACCTACGCCGCTAAAAAGGCAGCATAAATCGGTCTAATACTCGGGCAACCTTTACTCCTATGAAGCATTCTAATTCGAGCCGCCAGCGCCGTTCCTACGCCACGCGAATACCGTTGAGCGCCGGCGCCGCCGCCTTGACGCTCGCCACCGGCCTGGCGCTGCCGCCGGCGGCCACCGCGCAAACGGCGGGCCAATCCGACCTGCAGCAGTTGGTCGAAAAGCTGAGCAAGCAAGTGCAGGAACTTCAGTCCGAAGTGAAGGATTTGAAGTCCCAGAGCGCCGCGACCGCGCCCACCGGCGGTGACACCGCCGCCGCGCACGAGCATTTCCCGGACCTCCAGTTTCACGGCTTCATGGACGTCACTTACACTGATGGGAACCTGGTCGGGAATAAGAACGCGTTTGCTTTGGGTGAAATGGACCTGTTCGTCACCTCGCGGCTGACGGATGATTTGAGCATGATGGCGGAAACCGTCGTGGCGGCGGGCGGCGACAATGAGTTTACGCCTGAGATTGAACGGGTGCTGCTGCAGTATAAACCGTCCGATTACTTCAACATCGACGTCGGCCGTTATCACACGTCGCTTGGGTTCTACAGCACCGCGTATCACCACGGCACTTATTTGCAGACCGCGACCGGCCGGCCGGGCGCGATTAATTTTGAGGATAGCGGCGGTATCTTCCCGATCCATAACACCGGTATTTCCATTAACGGGGCCATCCCCTCCGGCAAGCTCGGCCTGCACTACATTGTCGAAGTCGGCAATGGACGCCCTTACAATCAAGGCGCGAATAGCCCGGTGCTGAACGTCTCGGACAACAACGAGTACAAGGCGGTCAACCTCGGATTGTCCGCGCGGCCGGAATGGGCGCCCGGTTTGCAATTCGGCGTCTCGGCCTACCATGACACGTTGACTCCGGACCCGATTCCCCGCACCGACCAACAGCTCTACACGGCTCACGTGGTCTATCAAACGCCGGACTTCGAGTTCCTGAACGAAGTCTTCCTGCTGCGCGACCACACGCGGGGCACGCGAGACGCGACCACGCCGTTCGCGTACACGCAACTTTCCAAGCGCTTTGACAAAATCCGGCCGTACGTTCGCTTCCAGTACTTGAACGTTTCGAAGAATGACCAACCGGTGAACACGGACCTGATTAACGACGGCTTCCCGACCGGCCTCCAATATGGCCCCTCTTTCGGTGTGCGGTATGACTTTACCACGCTCGCCTGCGTGAAGCTGCAATACGACTATTTCGTCGAAAAAGTCATGCGGGACGTCAGCCAAGTCACCCTGCAATTGTCGTACACCTTCTAATCAAAGATCAACCTATGCGAAAGTTAATGGCTTTAGTTGGAGCGCTGACGCTTCTGGCGGCGAGCGGGGCTTGGGCGGCGGACGATGACGCGGTGGCGATTATCGTGAACAAGGGCAGTTCGACCTCCGGCCTGAGTGAGGACGATCTGCGAAAGATATTCAAGGGTGAAGTGAGCCGCACGCCCGAGGGCCAGAAGTACATCGTGGTGATGCTCGAGTCCGGCGCTGAGCGCGACAGCATCCTCAAGACCGTCTATAAAATGAGCGGCGCCGACTACGACAAATACTTCCTTCAGGCTACCTTTACCGGCAAGGTCCAATCCGCGCCCAAACAGTTCTCGTCCGCGGGCGCCGTGCTCAAATTCGTAGCGCAGAACCCCGGCGCCATCGGCTACGTCCGGGCCGGCGACGTCGATCGCTTCGTCAAACAAGTCAGCATCGACGGACAGAACCCCGGTGACCCCAGCTACAAGCTTAAATCCGGGAAATAGACCGGGAAGTCGGGTCGGTTGAGGTCCCCCTATCCCGGGCTTCAAAAATCGTCGCAGATTAGGATTGCGCCGCCGTCAGACTTTGGTATGGTGCGCGCTCCTTGGCGTTCAAGGTGAGGATTCCCCCCCTCGGGGCGAACCAAACTCAAGCGCCGGGGCAACGGCCACGAAATTAGCCCGGAAACGTGTGTTTTCGGGTGGCCATAATAACATCGAACCAAATCCCGATTTTCGCGGGATGGTCCGCGCCAAAAATGGAGCGGGCTGAGAACCAATGGAAAAAAGACTGTGATTAGCATCGGCATTAAAGAGTTGTTGGAAGCGGGCGTCCATTTCGGACATCAAACCAAACGTTGGAATCCGAAGATGAAGAAGTTCATCTTTGACGCCCGGAACGGCATTTACATCATCGACCTGAGCCAGACGCTCGGGCAACTGCAGAGCGCCTGCGAATTCCTGGCCAAAACCGTCAGCAAGGGCGGCAAAGTGCTCTTCGTCGGCACCAAGAAACAAGCCCAGGAAGCCGTCAAAGACGCCGCCAAGGCGTGCAGCCAGCCGTTCGTGACCGAACGTTGGCTGGGTGGCACCCTCACCAATTTGAAGACCGTCAAACGCTCGATCGCCCGCTTGAAGGAGATCGAGAAGATGGACGTGGACGGTTCGTTGAACAATTACGTCAAACAAGAGCAGTCCATGATCCGCCGCGAAGGCGCCCGTCTGATGAAGAATCTCGATGGCGTCCGCGCGATGGATCAATATCCGCAGGCGCTGTTCATCGTCGATATCAAGCGCGAGCATAACGCCGTCGCGGAAGCCCGCCGCCTGAAAATCCCGATCGTCGCCATCGTCGATACCAACTGCGATCCCGATCTGGTCGATTACCCGATCGCCGGCAACGACGACGCGATCCGCTCGGTCCGGTTGATCCTGACCGTGGTGCATCAAACGATCGCCGCGGCGCGGGCTGAGTACGAGTCGAACTACGCCCGGCGCAAGCCGGTCGCCGAAGCGGAAGCCCCGGCCGAAGCCGCGCCGGCGCCCGTAGCTGCTCCGGCCGAAGCCGCCGCTCCCGCCGCGGCGCCAGTGGCTGCCCCGGCGGTGGCCGTCACGGCCGCCTAGTCCGCTCGATTTCCAAGAATTCGCCCCCGGCCAGGTTTCCAACTTGGCCGGGGGCGTCGAGTCTTACCCAAAAAGCAAAGTCGAATTTAATTTAATTATGGCTGAAATTACTGCCGCCCAAGTTGGAAAGCTCCGCGAAATGACCAACGCGGGCCTGATGGATTGCAAGAAAGCGCTGGCCGAGGCCAACGGCGACCTCTCGGTCGCCGTGGACCTGTTGCGCAAAAAAGGGGTCGCCACGGCCGCCAAGAAGGCGTCGCGCGACGCGAAAGAGGGCGTCATCGCGCAGCATATCCAGGCGGGCGCGCGCGTCGGCGTCCTGGTCGAAATCAACTGCGAGACCGACTTCGTCGCCAAGAACGAGAGTTTCCGCGCGTTTTGCGATGAGGTCGCCCGCACGCTGGCGGCGAATCCGCAGGCTGACGTCGAGACCCTCCGCACCGCGCAGGTGGCCAAGATGGGCGAGAATATCAAGATTTCACGGCATCAACGCCTGGAGGTGACCGGCAACGGCATGGTCGCGGCCTACATTCATACCGGGGCGAAGGTTGGCGTGCTCGTCGAAGTCGGGGCCGGGAAAGAAGCGACGACGGCCAGCGAAGATTTTAAGCAATTGGTCCGCGACATCACGCTGCAAATCGTGGCGGCCAGCCCGCTGACCGTTGCGCGCGACGAAGTGGATCCGGCGCTGATCGCCAAAGAGCGCGAGATCGCGCAGGATCAGATGAAGAACAAGCCCGCGCAGGCGATCGCCAAGATCGTCGAGGGCAAGCTCGAGAAGTTCTATCAAGGCTTCTGCCTGGTGGATCAGGGGTTCGTGAAAAAGAACTCCGAAATCACCGTTAAGGAGCATCTGGGGATCATCGGCAAGCAAATGGGCGACGAGATCACGATCCGCCGCTTTATCCGCTTCCAAGTCGGCGAGACCAACGCTTAGACCCGCGCCGTCCGCCAATCATCGGACCGCAGATTTTCGCCGGAGCGTTTCGCTCCGGCGTTTTTTTGTCGCGACGCGGGCAACGGGGTTGCCTCGGCAGGGCAAACGCATCTAAATGTGGAACCCGCCGACGGTTGTTGCCAATCCCGCGGGATTCTCGATTCGACCCCGTTGTCGTCGCGAGGAACTTGTTGCCGTAACCGGATTCCCATTCTGGAGGTCATCCGTTTTTGCGCCCGCGCCTTCCTTCAGCCCCAGCGGGGGAATGGCGCTTACTTAAGCCTTCCCAGGGTAGCGTATGCGTTCCGTCCCG
>CAZFVY010000117.1:0-21467 GCA_964522665.1 uncultured Verrucomicrobiota bacterium
CTGCCGGCCCGCGCGACCGCCTCGGCCGACCCGCTTCCCCGGACGGCCTCCCGCGAGCCGCAATTGACGCGCTTCGCGGAATCGTCCCGGCGCCCGGCTGGCGCCCGCGAGTTTTTCGTGTCCATCGTCCGCAGGTTGTGTCAAAATACTCGCAATGATTCTGACCGATTCCGAACTCAGCAGTCTGGTTCACATTCACCATCGTTGTCCCCACCAATTGCTCGGAATGCATCCGCTGGGAGACGGTACCGGCATCGTCGCCCGCGCGTTTCTGCCGCACGCCGCGAAGGTCGAACTAGTCCCGACCCACGAGAAAGACAAACCGCGGATCAAATTGAAGCGGCTGAACAAAGCCGGGGTCTTCGAAGGCGTTTCCCAAGCCGTGAACCGCGTGTACGCGTACGATTTGATCGTGACCGATCGCGACGGGAATCAGGTCCAAGGGCGCGATCCCTATTCTTTTTTACCCACCTTGGGCGAGGCCGATCTGTTTCTCTTCGGCCAGGGCAACGAACGGCGCATCTACGAAAAGCTCGGCGCCCAGTTGCGCGTCATCGACGGGGTCCACGGGGCGAGTTTCGCCGTCTGGGCGCCCAACGCCCAGCGCGTCAGCGTCGTCGGCCAGTTTAACGATTGGGACGGTCGCCGGCACGCGATGCGTTCGCTCGGCGCCTCGGGCGTGTGGGAGATCTTCATCCCGGGCGTCGCCGCCGGGACGCTTTACAAATACGAGGTGCGCGACCTCCATGGCCTCGTTGTCTTGAAGACCGACCCCTACGGCTTTTTCTTCGAGGCGCCGCCGAAAAACGCCGCGATTGTTTGGAACACGCAGAACTTCGCCTGGAGCGACGCCGAATGGCTGCAACGGCGCCGAGACCGCAACCCGCTGACGAATCCCCTGAGCGTCTATGAGGTCCACGTCGGCTCGTGGCGCAAAAAGTCGCCCTCCGAGTCGTTCAGCTACCGGGAACTGGCGGGGCCGCTTACCGATTACGTGCGGCGCATGGGCTTCACTCACGTCGAATTCATGCCGGTCGCTGAACACGCCTATTATCCCTCGTGGGGCTATCAAGTCACCGGCTTTTACGCCACGACCAGCCGCTACGGCACGCCGGACGATTTTCAATTCCTGGTCAACGCCCTGCACAACGCCGGGATCGGCGTCATCGTGGACTGGGTGCCGGCGCATTTCCCGCGCGACGAGTGGGCGCTGGCCAAGTTCGACGGCACCGCGCTCTACGAGCACGAAGACCCGCGCCAGGGCGCCCACCAGGATTGGGGCACGCTCATCTTCAATTTCGGGCGCCACGAGGTGAGCAATTTTCTCACCGCCAACGCGCTCTACTGGCTCGACCGCTTTCACATCGACGGCCTCCGCGTGGACGCCGTCGCGTCGATGCTCTACCTCGACTATTCGCGCAAGGCCGGCGAGTGGATTCCCAACCGCTTCGGCGGCCGCGAGAATCTCGAGGCGGTGGAATTCCTGAAGAGCTTTAACTACATCGTCCACACCGAGCACCCCGGCGTCATCACCGTCGCGGAGGAATCGACCGCCTGGCCGCAGGTCACCCGCCCGCCCTACCTCGGCGGCCTCGGCTTCTCGTTGAAATGGAACATGGGCTGGATGCATGATACCCTGCACTATTTCCAGCGCGACCCGGTCCACCGCAAGTACCACCAGAACGACCTGACTTTCGCGATGCTTTACCACCACAACGAGAACTTCCTGCTGCCGTTCTCGCACGACGAGGTGGTCCACGGCAAAGGCTCGTTGATCCGGAAAATGCCGGGCGACGACTGGCAGCGCTTCGCGAACCTGCGCGTCGCCATTGGCTATCAGTGGCTTTTCCCGGGCAAGAAACTGCTCTTCATGGGCTGCGAATTCGGCCAGTCAAGCGAATGGAACGCGAACGCCGAATTGGATTGGTGGCTGCTGGACGAAGGCCCGTACCACCGCGGCATGCAACGTTTCGTCGCCGATTTGAACGCGCTCTACCGCGCGGAACCGGGCTTGTGGCAATCGGATTATTCGCATGAAGGCTTCTGCTGGGTGGATTGCTCGGACCAGGAGAACAGCGTGCTCTCTTTTCTCCGCCGCAACCTCTCGGGGGCGAGCGTGCTGCTGGTTGTCTTGAACCTGACGCCCGTGCCGCGCGCCCGTTACCGCGTCGGGCTGCCCTTCGGGGGCCATTGGCGCGAGGTTTTGAACAGCGACTCGGAAATCTATGGCGGCAGCAACGCCGGCAACCAGGGCGGGGTCATCGCCGAAAGCTACCAGGTGCATAACCAGCCGTACTCCGCCGAGTTCACGCTTCCGCCCATGAGCGTGCTCGCCTTCCGCCCGCAAAGCGCCTAAGCGGCGGAGCTTGGAATCGGGCCATTCACGGGCCACGAAGCGGCGCCCAAGCAGGGAGGGTTTAACGCTGAAAGCGTAGAGTTGGGCAGAAACGTAAACCGCCTCGAACGCTCCGCACGGCCACCAGTAATCGTCGGGTGGGGCGAGGCTCCGACGAGCCGTGGCAAGTTCCAACCGGCCGCTGCCGCCCGAACCCAGTCACGGCTCGGCGGAGGCTCGCTCCACCAAATTAAACTCTAAACCTCAATAGGTTACAAATCAAGCCATCGAATTTCGCACGCCCATCGCCGATCGCCGCGGCTGGTGCCGCGACCGGGAGCGACGTAAGCCCACGTGGCTCAACCGAACGCGCTTCTCACGATTTTGCAAAAGCATGACAATTCGGCCCGCCAGAAAGGAGCAGAATCAGCCGAAACATACGATTGCTATGAAAAACCTTTTTAACTTCGGATTCGTGCTCCTGGCCGCGCTGAGCTTCGCGCAAGCCCAGGCCGGCGACACCACCAGCGCCCTCCAGCAAGGCTTGCTCGAGGAAGAAGCCAACCACAATCTTGACGCCGCGATTCAAGCCTACCAATCCGTCGTCAGCCAATTCGACAAGGAACGCAAGCTCGCCGCCACCGCGCTCTATCGCCTCGGCGAGTGCTACCGCAAGCTTGGCCGCACCAACGAGGCGACCGCCCAATACGAGCGCCTCCTGCGCGATTTCTCCGATGAAACGACGCTCGCCAACTTGAGCCGCCAAAATCTCGCCGGCTTGCGCCCCGCCGACGCCTCCGCGGCAACCCCGGCCGCAAATGACCAAGCCGTCGCAACCGACGGCGAGCGAGCCAAAATCCGCCAAATTCGAGCGATGATCGAGAATAGTCCAGACCTCATCAACCGTCCGGACGACGGCGGCAATCCCCCCCTCGTTGCCGCGGCCTTCCGGGATGAAGTTGGAGTATTGCGGTTCCTGTTGAAGAACGGCGCGGACGTCAAGGCTAGGGCGCCGGACGGCGTGACCGCGCTTTTTGCCGCCGCGGGATCGGGACATAAGCGAGCCGTGGAAATCTTGCTAGCCAACGGGGCCGACCCTAACGCGCCACATGAAGGCCAAACAGGAGTTCAGTTTGGGGAAAGGCTGGCCAGTTCCGGCGCGGCTAGCCTCTCGAGCATGAGGCTCTGGAACGCGACCGCTTTGCATGTTGCGGCGGCTAAAGGCTTCGCCTCGGTCGTCGAGGTACTCCTCGCCAACAAAGCAAACCCGGCGGCGGAGACCAAGGACGGATATACCGCCCTCCACTTGGCGGCGGTAAATGGGCAGACCGCGGTCGTAAAGATGCTGATCGAGCACGGCGCCGACGTGAACGCCAAAATCCAGCAAGGGACAACGCCCCTCCACTTGGCGGCTTCGCACGCCAATCTCGAAACCGTTACCGTGCTGCTCACAAAAGGCGTCGATGTCAACGCGCGCGATGACCAAG
This sequence comes from uncultured Verrucomicrobiota bacterium, assembly GCA_964522665.1. Classification (GTDB taxonomy): domain Bacteria; phylum Verrucomicrobiota; class Verrucomicrobiia; order Limisphaerales; family CAZFVY01; genus CAZFVY01. The sequence continues at coordinate 3,823 of CAZFVY010000117.1, forward strand.
GCTTCACGCCGCTGCACGAGACCGCCGCGGCGAATCGGGCCGAAGTGGTGAAAGCGCTGTTGTCCCGCGGCGCCAAAATCGATGCGCCGACTCTGCATGGGAATACTCCTTTGATCCTCGCGATCCGAAGTGGTTCCGCGGACGCCGTGGACGCCCTACTTGAACGCGGCGCCGATCCGAACCTGCCGGGAGTCTCGACCACTCGGGCGACGACGAGTTCCGCCAATGTCGGGCGCGGGCGGGGTGGCGGAGGAGAGAGTTCCGGTTCAGACCCGGCCACTGATTCACCCGGCGAATGGGCGCCGCTGCACTACGCGGCGTACCCCGGCAATCTGAGAATTGTTTCGGCGCTCTTGCGTCACGGCGCTAAGGTGAACTCACGAACTGGCGCCACGGGCCCAATCGGCGCACCGAATCGATTCTTTGAGAATTATATGGGTGCGACACCGCTTTATCTCGCGGTCGTCGGGGGCCGTGCCGAAGTGGTGCACGAGCTTCTCGACAATCAGGCGGACCCAAAGATCGCCACCTCGCGAGGCGCGCTGCCACTCGATTTCGCGATCGCCTGGCGCCGACCGGAGTTGGTCGAACAACTACTGCAACGCGACGCGAGTCCTAATCGCCCGCCGGAAGTCGCCGCTAATGGGGCGAAATACGAGGAATGGACCGCCGCGCTGCCCCCGCTACAGGCAGCGGTCGTCACCGGGGATAAGTCGATAGTGGAACTGATCCTCGCGCATCATCCGGAAATCAACGCCGTCGATCGCAATGGAAAAACCGCGCTCGATCGCGCCAGAGGCAAACCCGAGATCGAGGCCCTGCTTCGTAAGAATGGCGCGCTCGAAATAGTGCCCCGCTTCGATCTCATCCAGTTGAGCCGGCCTTCGGCGAACCAGACCATCGAACTCTTCCAAAACGGAACGAATGGTTGGAATCACTTTACGTTGCTGGAAGCGATCGGCCAGTGTTACGGACTCATTGTTCACCCGGTTCGAAGCGGCCCGGCTGTCGCGCGCATGGTCAACGCAAACTCGGACCCGTTCCGATTTCCAGATTTTCGGCACATCGCGATCCATCGGCCCTCAGCGACTGGCGACCAATGGGGTGTGATCCCGGTTGACTTGACCGCCGCCGCCAAGACGAACCCATGCACCGCCGATGTCCCACTCCTATGGGGTGACGTAATCGAGATTCCCGAAACAGACCATCCGGTGAACGAGAATTGGACCGGTCTCACCTCGGATGAAAACGCGTGGATCGGCTGTCTCGCGCGCAACTTCACCGTGCTCGTAAAAGGGGTCCGGAATCCGGTGCATTTCGCACCGAGCTATAAGGACGCAATGATTGATAATAAGTATGAAATCCTTGGATTCTCGTATATGGTCCGTGCCGTGCTTGATCAATCCAAGCTGATTCGATTTTCGTCGGACTTGGCCAATGTAAAAATCACGCGGCGAGACGCGAAGTCGAACCAGGAACAAACTTGGACCCTCGATTGCAGCGATTTCGGCAAATCGCCCGACCTCTGGCTGCGCGACGGCGACGTGATCGAAGTGCCGGATAACTGAACGGGGCGGTAGGGCTGTTGCGCTGCGCCGACCACGCCGCGCCGTGATCATTGAATGGTGGGGCGAGGCTCGGCCGAGCCGTGATTGGTTTTGGGCGGCAGCGGCTGGTTGGAACTTGCCACGGCTCGGCCCAGCCTCGCCCCACCAGGTAAACGCGACGCGACCCGACCTGGACGGAGTCGCGTGCCGTACGCGATACCAAAAACGACGGCGCTGGTTAACTCAAATCCTCTGAAATCTGCCACGCAATGGTCATCGGTTTACGCGCGCCACTCGGGGTCAAAATCCTTCGCCTGATGAAATTTGCCACCCCAAACGCTCCGCTTGCCGACGTGTTGAACCAGGGAAGGAACGTGATAAAAAATCGGCGCTTCAAGCAAGCCGGCCAGGCGGGCGATGCGAATGTCCTGCATCCCGCTGACCTCATGCCACCGCCGGACCATGAAACGCGCGGCGGCAACCGAAATCAGAAACGCCTGACTGCCAAAGATCGAGTTGCACGAGACGATTGAGGCGTGGCGCGGCACGTCGTGCGCGAGCGCGGGCACGCCCGGATTGTAGAGTCCCGCCAGCGTCACCTCCCGGCGTCGCAGCGGCTCCCAGCGCTCCAGATTGTGCCGGAGGCTTCGGTTGAACTCCAGGTCGTCCTCGAGGAAAAGCAGGTACTCGGCGTCGCCCTGCGCGCCCGCCGCCAGCGCCAGCCAGGCTGTGTGGGTCTGCCGCTCGCGCCGGCTGCGGAATTCTCCGCGGTCCAGCTGCACCATGACCGGGGCGTCGCCCCAATCGGTCGCGGCCAGGTTGCGCAAGGTTTGGCGCCGAATGCGTCCCCGCTCGGCGCACGAGATCATGCAGGTCTGAATCCGCAACGACGGGTGGCGAGACGGCCGTCGTCGCCGGACCTCCCGGGCGTTCACCCCCGCCGGCCAGTAGCGACCCGAACGCCCATCCCAACGCCGGCGCAGTTCCTCGACCAGGGCGCGGCATTCGGCCTCGAACCAAAAATCCGGCACGATCCGATTCCGCAAAAAAAGGTCCCACTTGTCGGTGTTCCGGTGTTGGAAAAGTCGGCGACCGTCGAAGTCATGCTGGCACATCGTGCCGGGCAGCGTGTGAATCGGCGTCGGTATCAGGGCGAACGGCTGATTCAGTTTCTTGAAAGCCAGATGAAACGTCTCCTTGTCGCCGTGGAGATACTTGTAGTAGAGGTCGGAATGCTCGTTGAGCCAGAGACAGAACGACAACGCCCGCCAGCAGCGCTTTTTGTCCACGACGATCTGGCCGCTCTCAAACTCCGGCCCGGGCGGACGGCGCAGCCCGAGATGACGCCAGATGACGCTGGTTTTCCTGAGCCGGCCGTAGTCCGGCCAAAAGATGGCTCCGCAGGCTTTGAACTGCGGAGTTTCAAACAGGAACTCCGGGTTGACCACCGGCAGATTGTCGGCGTCCAAGAACAAGACCTCCCGGAATCGCGAATGCAGGATCGCATACGGCTTGAGTTCCCAGCCACCGAGCGGAGTCGGCGAAGAATTCAGCCCTGCGGCCGTCGCGTCCCGGAGCTCGACGCCCAATGGCGCGACGAGCGCCCCCATCGCGTCGTCCAGTTCCTCCTCGCCCAAATGCCAAAACTCAATCGGCAGCGAACAGCCGAGACGGCGCAGCATATTGACGCCAACCCAGGCGTTGGTGAAATAGCGGACCCCGCCGGCGCACATCACGATCCCGCGGCCAGCCAGATTCGGCGGCGGCGCGGAAATCGTCGGAATGAATCGCGCACACGCCACGCGCGCCTGTTCCAACGTTAACGGCTGCCGGTCAAAGGGGTTTTGCGCCGTCGCCAATTGCGCGCGCAGCCCAGCCTTCGCCTGCCGCGGCGTGAGCGCTTTGAGAACCCCGCCGACGTAGTAATTCTCGATCCCGCGAATGACGTCGGCGGGCGTGATCATCGCCATGCAGCGCGGCAACGCTCCCACCACGTCAACGCACAGCGATTCGGGCCGGTCTCGCTTGTCCCCGTCACCGAGCGGCGCCGTACGGTCGCGCCAGCAACCACCTTCCAAACAACACGCCAGCGCGCCGTTGGTGTGCAGAAAGTAATGGTCGGGATAAGCTTCCCAGTGGGCCGGTTCGCGTCCGCCTGCGATCACGACGCACGGTCGGTTTCTGACGGGCCGCCCCTTCACCTCGACCGCCGCCGCCAAATGCATGAGCGCCGTGACGGGACAAAGCGCCCCGTCCGCGTGATAAACCAGGCGGACCAATTCCCGCAACGTCGTCTGCCCGCGCAAATCGATCACGCCATTCAGCCTCGGATGGTGATCGCCCCAGCCGCCGACCTGCACAAATTGGATTCGCCCGGCGAAATGATCCACTACGGCCTGAAATCGCGCCGTTTCCCACCATTTGATCGTCACGTCGCGTTTGCCACCGGCGGCGACCAGCCAGAACGGCACGCGTTGCCCAGCCAGTTCATGCACCTGCGAAAACCACGCCTTCTCCTGCTCGGAAAGATGGATGTCCCCCTTGAAGAGCGTCGGCTGAACGCGCAAGCCGAGCCGGGCGTTGAGGAACTCGATAAACCCGTGCAAACAATGGTACGGCAGGCGATTGCTCTCGTCGATCAACGGGTAGGAACAGTCGATCACCTCGACTCCCGCGTCGGTCTCCAGCAATGGCGTCAGGTGCGGGTTATGTTCCCACAGCTCAGGGCAGAGTGTGCGGACATCCGTAATGAACTCCCCCGGATAGGCCCGATGCAGATCGCGCACCGCGGCGGTCAGCATGACAATGTCACCCGGCGAAAGGCCGCAGTTCAGAATCAGTTTTTTCATCGGGTCACCGCCGCCCGAGCTCACCGGTCTCCAGCCGGAGTGCGTGGACTGACATGTTGATTAGACTGCGATAACGGCCCAGCCGCGCCGATCAACGGGCCGCCGGACTCCCCTTCAGCGCCGCGGTGACGCGGTCAATTTGGGCGGCGAAGCGTTCGATGGTCTGCCCGGCGATGACGATTTGTTCGTTGGCTTCGTTCCAGTTCCGTTCTTCGATCGCCTCCCGCACGCCCGGGAGTGTCTTGACTCCGTAGCCGGTGTAAAACCCGGGCGCGTAGATGGTGTGCTGGAACCAGGGACGCCGCGGCAACCCTTCCTTTTGAATCAGCGCGCGCTCAGAATGCATGAGCAGGTCATCGAGCGTCAATTGCGTGGCGGCGGGCAGCCGCGAGCCCGACCCGGTGGTCTTCATCGCGGTGGCGCAATCGCGCGTGCTTTCTTGCAGGCGGGTCAACGCGTTCTGCAATGGCGCGAAATTCAAGTGCGGCACCTCGGCCTTCGGCGAAGGCACGACGAACACGTGCTCCGGGTCGGTCGTGAGCGCCAGCGTGTGGTCGTTGATTTCGCGATTCCGCTCGCGCGTTTCCTCGCGCAGATCATCGGTCAATTTGACGATCTCTTTGACGTAGCCGCTCAACGTGTCGGTGAAATCGGTGAACTCGAACGGCAGCACGTCGGCGTTTGCCAGGCGCAGCACGGCCCGGCCCGCGGTTTGCGAAAGGGCGATCCCGTAGTCAAAATGGGGGTCAATGAAACGGGTGAAGTGGTCGAAGGAATCATACGCGGAGTGGTAGGAGCCGCCGACGCCTTCGCCCTCGTAACGCAGATCGAGCGAAGCGATCCCGAGATGCTGCAGGAAAGGCGTGTAGTCGGACCCGGAGCCGAGGGCGCCTAGGCGAAGGTCGGCGCGTTCCCGGGCCTCGCGTTTTTCCTCCGTCGTTCCCTTCACGATGCGGTCCGCCCGCAAACGTTCCGCGACGCTCACATGCTTCTCGGGGTCCATCACGGACCGCGCGATCTCGTTGAAGAACTTCTCGAGCGTATGCGAGCCGCCCATGCGCAGAAAACCGCGGCTGTTGTTATCCGTGTTGACGTAGGCCACCGCTTTTTGCCGCAGCAGATCGGCGTGGGTTTCGACCCATTCCGTGCTGCCGATCAAACCCGGCTCCTCGCCGTCCCAGACGGTGAAAACGATGGTTCGCCGCGGCCGCCAGCCGCCGCGCGCCAATTCGCCGAGCGCGCGCGCCTCCTCCATCAGGCTCACCGTGCCGCTGACGGGGTCTTCGGCGCCGGAGACCCAGGCGTCGTGGTGATTGCCCCGGATGACCCATTCGTCCGGCCGCCCCGCGCCGGGCATTTTGGCCACGATGTCGTAGGCGGGAACGGTTTTCCACTCGAAGGCGAGCTTTAGATGAACCGTCGCCGGCCCCGGGCCGATATGATAGGTGAACGGCAACGCGCCCCGCCAGGTCTCGGGCGCCACCGGCCCGTGCAACGCGCGCAGGAGCGGCAGCGCGTCCGCGTACGAAACCGGCAGCACCGGAATTTTTGTCAGCGTTACAGCGTCCTTGATCGCCAGGCGTTTGGCATCCTTGGTCGCCCCCACTCCGGGCGTGAGCGGATCACCGGGATAAAGCGGCATATCGACGACCGATCCCCGTTGCGCGCCGTAATCGCTCCGAAACGGCCCGCCAGGATACGTGTCGCCCTGAAAATAGCCGTCTTCATGCGGGTCGGAGTAGATGAGGCAACCGATGGCGCCGTGTTCCGCCGCCACTTTCGGTTTGATCCCGCGCCACGAACCGCCGTAGCGCGCGATCACGATTTTGCCGCGGACATCGATCCCCCGCTCCGCCAGCGCTTCGTAATCCTTGGGGATGCCGAAATTGACATACACCAGCTCGGCGGTGACGTCGCCATCGATTGAGAAAGCGTTATAAACGGGAAGCTGTTCGTCGATTTGCCGCGACGTAGCGTCTTCCTTGAGCGCCGGTTCGGCCAGGCGGGCCTTGAATTTTTCGGGCGCCAGCATTTCCACCAACCGGAATTTCGGCGTGGGAAACAGAACGTCGAACTGCTCAATCGCCGTTTCATATCCCCAACTTTTGAACCGAGCGGCGATGAATTCCGCGTTTTCCTTGTCGTACGGCGACCCGAGATGGTGCGGGTGCGCCGTCAACTGCTTCATCCACGCCCGGAGTTGGTCCTTGTTCAGGAGCGAATCGAAGCGCGACTCCAATTCGCGCTCACGCGCGCCACCAGACGGACTGAAGCCCAGCGGCTCCGTTTCTTCAGCGGCGCCGACGACGCAAATCATCGCGGACAGGAGAACGGCGGACAATCGTGAGCGAGAGAAAGAGAGGTTCATGGAAGGAAGATTTCAGAACGTGGTGGCGACACGGCCGGATTTTGACGCAGAACCGAGGGCGCATAAAGATCATTTTTTCTTCGCGAGGAATTCAAAGCGAGAAAACCTGAACCGGCGGATCGCACGGTCCAAAAAAGGTTAACCACACAAGGTTGCGGACGCCGGTAACTGACCGCCGAGTAACGCCTTGACTGCCCCGCGAACACGCCGCAATTTCGGGCTCACGACATGGCCGCCAACCCGCTGAAGCCCCTCTCTCGCGCCGCCGCCCTCCCCGCCATCCTGATGGCGTTGACGTCGATCAGTGGGCTAATTGCCGACGACGCCGCGGAATCGGCTCGCCCCGATTGGTCATCCGTGCCGGGAATTGTCATCGACCACAGTCCCGCCGCGACGCGGCAATACGTCGGTTCGCCCAGCCTGGCCGTTTTGCCCAATGGCGAGTATATCGCCGGTCACGATTGGTTTGGTCCCGGCAGCTCAAACAATCGCACGGCGCTGTTCCGGTCCCGCGACCGCGGCCAGAGCTGGAGTCGAATCGTCGAGTTGGAAGGCCAGTGGTGGTCGAGCTTGTTTTTCCATCGCGGCGCCTTGTATCTCCTCGGCACGAGCGGTGAAAATGGTCTTTGCGTCATCCGTCGGTCGAACGACGGCGGCCAGACCTGGACCACGCCGCGGGACGCGAGTTCCGGCCTGCTGCTCGGTGATGGACGCTATCACTGCGCCCCGGTACCCGTGGTCGAACACGCGGGCCGGCTGTGGCGCGGAATGGAAGACGCGATGGGGCCAGACGGTTGGGGCGGCCATTTCAACGCCTTCATGATGTCGGCGCCGGTCGGCGTGGATTTGCTGCAAGCGACGAACTGGACGTGCAGCGTTCGCCTCGGCCGTGACCCGGCCTGGCTAAGCGGAAATTTCGGCAGCTGGCTCGAAGGGAACGCGGTCGTCACGCCCGAGGGAAAGGTCGTCGATTTCCTGCGCGTTGATTATCGCCCGCCCGGGGAGAAAGCCGCGCTGATCGCGATCAGCGATGACGGCCGGCGGGCCACGTTTGACGCCCGGACCGATTTTATCGATTTTCCCGGCGGCGCGAAGAAATTCACGATTCAGTATGACCCGCGCAGCCGCTTCTATTGGTCGCTGTCGAACTATGTCCCGGAACGCGAGCGCGGCCCCGACCCATCCCATATTCGCAACACGCTGGCGTTGGTGAGTTCGCCGGACCTTCGGAATTGGCGCGTTCGTTCAATCGTTCTCCACCACCCCGACCCGGAAAAACACGGATTTCAGTATGTCACCTGGCAGTTCGACGGCGACGATTTGATCGCCCTCAGCCGCACCGCGTACGACGACGGCTTCGGCGGCGCGCACAACCAGCACGACGCCAATTTTCTGACGTTTCATCGGGTGCGTGGATTTCGGGACGCGTCGCCGGACAAACTGCCGGCCGAGTTGCGCGAATTGCTCCCACGCGACCGAAAATAAGCGCCCACTCCGGCCATGCCTCGGTCGGCGCCGCGCGGAAGCGAGCAGGGCGACGCCCCTTATCGCAGACCGCATCCCCGAAGCATCCGCGCGGCTGTCGCGCGCCACGCAATCCGCCTTAGTTGGGACCGGCCAAATCGTTCAAAAGATTCAATTCGGCGGTCAGGGAGAGATCGACGGAAGCTCCATCCGCCGAGAGTCGGGGAACGAGATTGAAGGTCGGCCCGATTGGCACGGGATTGGCCGCGCCGGGCACCGTTTTGTAGTCAACCACCTGGACTTGCGCCTGTCGGCCGTCGCCGGTCGAGACGCGGGGCGACGAGAGCAGATCCACCCCGGGCGTTGATTCCCCCAGCTTGACGAGCGCGTTGGCCTCATCGATCGACATGATTCTTTGCGCGGAGGTCTCGCGCGCCGTGGCCGCGAGCGCTTCGATTCCCGCGCTGGTAAAGAACTCGTCCGGCGCCTCAAGGATTCGACACTGAAGTTCAACTGAGGTATCGCCGGGACTGAACTGCGGTGTTACCAACACCAACGCCCGCTTGCCCGGTTGAGTTGACCAGCCGCCGGTGAGAAGCGTTTGGCGGGACCCCAGATTGGCCTGGACCGAAGCCACAAAATGACTAACCGACGGGGGCCACGCGGGTTCGGCCGGATCGACCGCTTCGGCGGCGGGCGGAACCGCGTTCGAGGCGGTGGCCAGGTTTTGGCGCAACCGAGCAACCTCGCCCCGCAGCCGCAGCAGTTCGCCGTGTTCCTTCCGCCAACGGGCCAATTCCTCGCCGGTCGGTTGCGTCGCCTTCGCGTCGGTCTCGGACGCGGGGTTGGCGAACGCGCGTTCCACGCGGGCGCGGAGCCGGGCGTTTTCCGCTTCGAGTTGGCCGAGCGCCCGGCGTTGGCCCAACCAGGCCCCGCCCAGGCCGCCCAGGATAATCAACGTGGTCAAACCCAGCTTTAGATTTGTGGCATGCATAAAGGTGAACGAGGTCCAACTCAGGCCAGCTCCCGCGGTGGCGCCCGCGATGGCCGTCGCGGCCAACCCGGCGCCCAGCCCCGCGGGCGCCGCAGTAGCCGCCTGACAGAGGAGCGCCGCGGAGAGCAGCGCCGTCGAGAGCGTGACGCCCCGTCGCCGCAGGTCACGCCGCAGTTTATCCAGCGCCCGCTCGACCCGCATGCGGGCGGCGTTTTCCTTCAGGCCGAGCGCGGCGCCGATTTCGCGCAGTTCCTTGCCTTCGAAATAGCGCAGGAGGACGGCCTCGCGATCCGGCTGGTTGAGTCTGCCCACGGCGGCGTCCAAAAGCGGCCGTAACTGCGCCCAGGTCGAGTCTTCCGCGCCCGCTTCCTCGTGCATCCTAAGAGCCTTTTGTTCGCGCGCTTGGCGGCGGGCGTGTGCGCGCGCCGCCTTCGCCGCCGCGAACCGGGCGCTCGTATGGAGCCAGCCAACCAGCCCATCGCGGCGCCAGAGATGTCCGGACTTGCGCGCCAAATCGGTGAACACGGCCTGGGCGACGTCCTCGGCCACGCCAGGGTTTCCGCCCGCGACCCGGAGCGCCACCGCATAGACGAGATTGAGATGACGATCGACCAGCTCCGCAAAGGCGGTTTCGGAACCTTCCTGCGCGTACCGGCGCAACAATTCGGCATCGGGCGTCATAATCCGTACGTGCTATAACACCCGCTCAACCATTCGACCGCACAAAAATCTTCTTCACCATGTCTCTCGGCGCGGAGCCAATTGAACGCCGGCTCCGGTAAAATCCGCACCGAACAAGCACGGCGCAGAAAGCCCGGCTCAAGCGAATTTTCTTGGGTTGGGCGGGCCTTGTGACAGATTGGCGCGGCAATGAGCTTTGGGTCGCGCGCCAACGCCAACGACCGCGCCGAATCGGCGGCGAGCGATTGGCTTACGCCGGGGAAGTTTTCAGCCCTGCTCGGCCTCCTGATCTTCGCCGCTTATCCGGACGTCATTCTCGGTCAACAAACCTTTTTTTATCGGGACTTCGGCGTCTTCGGCTACCCGCTCGCCTTCCATCATCGGGAAAGCTTCTGGCGGGGCGAACTGCCGCTCTGGAACCCGCTCAGCGCTTGCGGCCTGCCGTTCCTGGCGCAGTGGAATTCGCTCACGCTTTATCCGTTTTCGCTGATTTATCTCCTCCTGCCGCTTCCGTGGTCACTCGGTTGGTTCTGTCTTGGGCACCTGTTTCTGGCGGGCTTGGGCATGTATTGCCTGGCTCGACGCTGGTCGGGAAACGACTTTGCCGCGGGCGTGGCCGGCGTCGCGTTCGCGCTGAACGGCCTGACGCTGCACAGCCTGATGTGGCCCAATAATATCGCGGCGCTTGGCTGGATGCCGTGGGTTGTCTTGACCGCCGAACGGGCCTGGCGGAAGGGCGGCAAAGCTCTGCCCGTGGCCGCGTTGGTCGGCGGCACGCAGATGCTGGCCGGCGCGCCGGAAATTATTTTGTTCACGTGGACTCTGGTCGGCACGCTGTTTTTGGCCGACCGAATTACGGAATGGCTCGGACGCTCTGCCCCGCCGAATTCGGCCGACACAACCTCGTCCGCCCGCGATGCCCTCGCGGCTCCCGGCCAAAGTGGCTGGCGCGCGGCGCGGCGCTTTTCGACCCTCGTCGCCTGGGTCGCGAGCCTCGCGGCGGCGCAACTGTTACCGTTCCTCGAGTTGCTGCGGCATTCCCAACGCGATCAGAATTTCGCAACCGACCAATGGCCGATGCCGGGCTGGGGCTGGGCGAATTTTTTGGTCCCGCTCTTTCACTGCACGAAATCGTTGCAAGGGGTCTATTCGCAGGATGACCAACAATGGACCTCGTCTTACTACGCCGGCGTCGGCGCGCTCGCTCTGGCCATTTTGGGCGCCTGGCGGGCGGGGGAGTGGCGGGCGCGCTGGCTGACGATCGTCTTGATCCTCGGCGCGTTTCTCGCGCTCGGCGACCACGGCGGCGTCTATACTCTCGCTAAACGGGTGGTTCCGGGAATCGGCTTTGCCCGCTATCCAATCAAGTTTGTCGTCCTCGTCATCTTCGCGCTGCCGCTGCTGGCCGCCTATGGAATTTGCCGCTGGGAAACGGCGTCCGAGAGCCGGGCGCGCGCGGCGCGGACATTGTTTGCCGTAGGCGTGATGTTATGCGCGTTCATCTGCATTATCGTCGCGTGGTCCGTCTGGCGGCCGGCGCCGCGGGAAGAATGGCGGGTGACACTGGCGAGCGGCGCCAGCCGCGCAATCATATTGACGCTCTTCCTCGCCGGACTCTGGCTCAAACGGCGGGCGTTGGAACCTCGTCACGCGCGTTGGATCGGATTGGCCTTGGTCGGCTGGGTCGGGGTCGATGCCCTGACGCACGCGCCCCGGCAGAATCCAACGATTCGCCCCGACGCGTTGGCGCCCGGCTTAACCCACCTTGACCCACGCCCGCGCACCGGAGAATCCCGCGCGATGGTCAGCCGGGCCGCGCGCGCCTTTTTTGGTTACGCCTCCAGCGCCGATCCGCTGACGTATTACCTCGGAATCCGCCAAGCCCTCTTCTCGAACTGCAACCTGCTCGACGGAGCGCCGAAGGTGGACGGCTTCTATTCGCTCTATTTGCGGGAAGAGGCGCAAACTCGAGCGTTGCTCTACGCCGCAACTAATGGCGCGCCGAGCGGTCTGGCCGATTTTCTCGGGATCAGCCAGGAAAGCGCCCCAACGAACTTCATGAAATGGTCGCCGCGCCCGAACTGGCGCCCGGTAACCACCGCGGGGCAACGTCCGATTTTCCAACCGCCCGGTGAGATACTGAAGGCGCTGATCGCTCCGAGCTTCGACGGTCGCGCGCTGGTCTATCTGCCGCCGGAAACCCGCGCGGCGGTCGGCGTGACGAACGCCTCGAACGCCAGAATTACGGACGTTTCGTTTGGTGACCAAAGGTTACGGTTCGGCGTCGAAGCCCAAGAGCCGAGCATGGTCGTCATCGCCCAAACATTTTACACGCCCTGGCAGGCGTCGGTCGATGGCCACCCGGTTCCGCTCTGGCGGGCCAATTATGCCTTTCAGGCGCTGCAAGTTCCCGGAGGTCACTCGACCGTCGAGCTGGCGTACCGCGATCGCTGGTTCATGGCTGGGGCCACCATCTCTTTAACCGCGTTGACGATCAGTTTCGCCGCCTTCGTTGGCCGTCGGCCCGTTAGAGGGACCCGGACGGCCGCCCCTGAGCCGCCGACGTGAGCGCTCCCGAGGCCAACCGCCAAACGGACAGCCCGCGCGCGGAATGGCTCGGGGCGCGGGGATTCGCGTTCGCGCTCGCCACGTTGATCGTGCTGACCTATCCGCAGGTCATCCTCGGTTGGAAGAGTTTCTATTTTCGCGATTTTGGCTACTTCGGCTACCCCTTGGCGAGCTACCAACGGGAATGTTTTTGGCGCGGGGAGCTGCCGTTGTGGAACCCGCTCAGCTCATGCGGGATTCCGTTTTTGGCGCAATGGAACACGCTGACGCTCTACCCCGGGGCGCTCATTTATCTGCTTTTGCCGCTGCCGTGGTCATTAAACCTTTTTTGCCTCGCGCACGTTTTGCTCGCGGGCACGGGCATGTATCAGCTTGCCCGGCGCTGGACTGGCTCGGGCATCGCGGCGTCGGTCGCCGGGACGGCGTTCGCCTTCAACGGCCTGACGCTCAACTGCCTTATGTGGCCGAATAACATCGCCGCGCTCGGTTGGATGCCTTGGGTGGCGCTCTGCGCGGAGAGCGCCGGACGCGAAGGGGGTCGGCGCGTGATCATCGCCGCGTTCGTCGGCGCCGCGCAAATGATGTGCGGGGCGCCGGAGATAATTCTTCTAACTTGGACGGTGATCGCCGGCCTCTGGCTCATGGACCTCTGGCGCGCGGATGGAGACTCCACGGCTGGCCGTGCTTCACGAATCGTGATGATTAGCCGCCTCGCGGTCGTCGTCACGCTCGTCGCGGGACTGAGCGCCGCGCAACTGCTCCCGTTCCTGGAACTGCTCCAGCATTCGGACCGCGGCGCCGATTTCACGGGCTCGATCTGGGCCATGCCCGCGTGGGGCTGGGCGAACCTACTGGTTCCGCTCTACGGGTGCTATCGCTCGACGGCGGGTGTCTTCTTCCCCATCGGCGAAGACTGGACGTCATCGTATTATCCGGGCGTCGGCGTTTTCGGTTTGGCCGTCGCGGCGGCCGTGGGGTTCCGCGATCGGCGGGCTCATTGGTTGACGGCGCTGACCATCGCCGGATTGATCCTCGCGCTCGGCGACCAGGGTTATCTCTATGGCGCGCTAACGCGGTGGATTCCGCAATTCAGACTGATGCGCTACCCGATCAAGTTCGTCGTCCTCGCGAATTTCTCGACGCCATTGCTGGCCGCGTTTGCCGTCGGAGCGTTGGCGGCGCCTGACGGTCGCGCCGCGGGAAACCGGACCCGCCGAAGCTTCATCGTCGCCGGCTTGGGGCTGTTCGTTTTGATCATCGCGATTACCTGGTTCGGCAGCCAGCCGCCGGGAGCATTCGAGCGCGGGCTTTCCCCGTGGCGCCTGGCGGTTCAGCAGGTTTTTTTCCTGGTCGCTATTTTGGCCGTAGGAAAAGCGCTGGCTCGCGTCGGAGATTCGCCTCACCTCCGGTGGCGGTTAGGGTCGGGCGCGCTCTTGATTGGTCTGATCTGGCTCGATACACGCGTTCACGCGCCGAACCAAAACCCGACGGTCGCGCCCGATGTCCTCGCGCCGGGATTGCTTCCGGCCTCCGAAAAGATGACGCCGGTTCCCACGCTGGGCGCCGCGCGCGCCTTTCTCGATCGCGCCGCGCACGATCAGATTCACAAAGCGATGTCCGCCAATCCCCAAACCGATTATCTGGTGCATCGTCTGTGGCTCGCCGGCGACTGCAATCTGTTGGACGGGATTCCAACCGTGGACAGTTTCTACTCACTCTACCTCCGCGAGCAGCGCGACGTCTGGTCGCTCTTGTTTTTCGCTCCCGCCGGCAAGGAGACAGCCCCGCTCCTGGACCTGATGGGCGTTTCGCAAGTCTCGGATGACTCGCGTTTGGCCGCCTGGAAATCCCGCCCCAACCCCCTGCCCTTCGTTACCATCGGCCAACGCCCGGTCTTCGCCGATCGGCTGGCGACGCTTCACGAATTGAATTCACCGCACTTTGATCCGCGCGCGGTGGTCTATCTGCCACTGGCGGCGCGACCAGCGTTTTCCGCGACGAATCAAGCTACGGGAACGGCGCTTTTGAAACGATTCAGCGCGCATCGTTTGGAAATCGAGACGCACGCCGACGCCGCCACCGTCCTGTTCATCAGCGAATCGTACTATCCTGCGTGGCACGCCTACCTGGACGGAAAAGCCGTTCCGCTGTGGCGCGCGGACCACGCCTTTCAAGCGGTCGCCGTCCCCGGCGGCGCAAGTCACGTGGTGATCGCCTACGAGGATCGGACATTCTTGATCGGGATGCTCATCTCACTTGCGACCGGGGCCGCCTGCGCGAACGCGTGGCGGCGAGATTCGAAGAGCGCGAGGCGTTGACGCGACCTCCGCGAAGAAACCTTCCCGGACGGGCCGCTCCGCGCCAATGTTCACGCGGATGTCACGCGACGGCGATTGCCGCCCGGCGGAGAATTCGCTTAGGATCGGCCTCATGATCTGCAAATTCCGTCTCGTTGTGATCGTCGTTCTCGCGCTTGGCGCGCGGTTCGGAGCGTTCGCCGCCGATGATGCGGCGCCGCCGACAAACTCAATCGGTACCGTCGAGGCGATCAAACCGCCGTCGCATCCCTTGCCCACGGAGGAAGCGTCCGCGCAAGTCACGCAATTCTCTTTCGTCGTTTACGGCGACACGCGAGGCCGGCGCGACGGCAAGGACGTTCAATACGAACACTCTCTCATCGTTGATTCGATGATCGATACGATTCGCAAGCTCGAAAAGACCCATTACCCCGTCCGGTTCGTCCTGCAGACGGGCGACGCGGTCGTCAACGGACGCGACACGCGGCAATGGAACGCCAGTTTTGTCGGGCTGATCAATCGGATCACGCAGGACGGCGGCGTGCCGTACTTTTTGGCGCCCGGGAACCACGACGTCACGAGCGCCAGCTCCCTGACCGCGTCCAACCGCGTGGCCGGGTTGCGCAATTACCTCGCGGCCATGGCCCAATTAATTCCACCCGACGGCGCGCCGCGCCGATTGCCCGGCTACCCAACTTACGCCTTCGGTTATGGCAACAGTTTTTTCCTCGCGCTCGATTCGAACATCGCCACCGACGACACCCAATATGCCTGGGTCACCAATCAACTGGAGAACCTCGATCGGAAGCGTTTTCAAAACGTCTTCGCGATGTTTCATCACCCGGCGTTCTCATCGGGTCCCCACGGAGGCAGCACGGTGGAGGGGCCGACGGCCGCGCTCCGAAAACGCTACCTGCCGCTGTTCCACCAGCATCACGTCACCGCGCTGCTCACGGGGCACGAGCACCTTTTCGAGCATTGGGTTGAACGATATCAGGACAAGGACGGCCACGCTTATCGCCTTGATGAAATCGTGACCGGCGGCGGCGGCGCGCCACTTTACGGCTTGAAAGGCGAACCCGACTTGCGCGATTACATAAAAACCAACGCCACGGAAAACATTAAACTCGAGCATCTGGTCCGCCCCGGGCCGGAGCCGGGCGACAACCCTTATCACTACGTCGTTGTGCGCGTGGATGGCACGAAGATCAGCCTGGAGGTCACGGGCGTTGATTGGGGCAGGGACTTCCGCCCGTATCGCAGCCGGGGGACCGAGTTGGAAACACCGGGGAATTAACGCGACGCCCGCGGGTAAGTGATTGTCCGCCGGCCAAACGTTTCGGCTAGCACGGACTATTCTGTTCAAAGAATTCCGTCTCCGATTTCTGGAACACTTCTCGCAGGTCGCGATCGGCGCGATGAAACGCCGCGACGTCGAAGAACGAGTGGCGCAATTCGCAGTAGCGGCGCAAGGACCGCAATGGCTCGGTCTGGTCCCCGCTCAAGCTCACCAGGAAATTCCCGTCGCCGTCATAGAACATGAAATAATCGTAGCCGTGCCCGCGCAACACGGCGAACACGTCGTCCGGCTCGCCGCCTTCCCGGCGAATGAATTCCGGGAAAAACTCGAAGAACAGGGTGGGGTGATGGGATGACAGGGTCTTTCCGCCGCCGCGCAGAATTCGGAGTTCAAAACCCTCGGTATCGATTTTCACCAGGTTCGGCGCCGCGAAATCCGGCGCGGCGGCGAGCGCGTCGTCCAGCGTAATGAATTCGAGCGTCTCTCCGCCCGGCGCCGGCTCGATGTTGGAATTCCCGTCCAGGTAGTGGTGACGGGCCGTGAGCTGGCGGGGCTGGTCGGTGAGCGCCACCAGGCGCCACTGGCTACCCGGGATTTGCGCAAAATTGTGCGCGAGACTCGGCCGAAAACGGGGATTCGCTTCGATGCCAAGGAATTTTCCCGGCGTCGCCCGCGAGACAAGATAGGTCACAGCGCCGACATTGGCCCCGACGTCCACCATGACCAGATTTCCCCGCGCGGCCCGGATCGCCCGCGCCAGACGCGGAAGCCCGGTGTCATACAGCGGGAATTCGAAATGCAGCAACAAGATGTTGCTCGAAAACGGGGTCTGGAAGCTGAAGTCCTCGAGTGGCGCAATGACGTCCGGGTCGCCGAGCTTCAAGAGTTGCCGGCGCGCCCGCCGCAATAGCTTCCGGCGGCGCCTGCCGCGAACCTCGCCTCGGCGCAATTCGCGGAGGTAGGCGTTATAAACCGCCGTGGCGATACCGGTTAACATGCGTCATGGTCGGACATCAAATCGGCTCCGCGAACGAGCCGCGCAGATCATGGCGAAACCGGGACTCGGCATCCAGTCAATCCCTTCGGCCTCGCCACCCCCGGTTTATCGAGCGTCGGCCCCGTACGCGGCGCTGCGCCGACGAGCGCGAAGGCCGTCGGCGCAGACACCGCGAGGTGTTCGGTCGTTGGTTGTTAGTGTGAGCCGGCGTAGCCTTCTTCGCCGTGTTCGGCCAAGTCCAGGCCCGCGGACTCGACTTCCTCGGTTGGACGCAGGCCGACCATCGCCTTGACGATGAACGCGATGACTACCGTGCCCACGACGGCGAGGACGATGGTCAGGGCCATCGCCTTGAGTTGTTCGATCCACAGCCCATGGTCGGCGACGATCTTGGCCAAGCCGTTTAAAGTCGCCGGATTCTTCGGGTCGGCCGTCGAGAGGGCCAGATTGGCGTTGACCGCCGGAGTCGCCAGCACGCCCGTCAGAAACGCCCCCATTGTGCCGCCGATCGCGTGCACGCCGAAGGTGTCCAGCGCGTCGTCATACCCGAACCACGCCTTGACCTTGTAGCAGAAGAAGA
>CAZFVY010000118.1:0-21420 GCA_964522665.1 uncultured Verrucomicrobiota bacterium
GCTCGGGATTTCGATTGCGGCGGGCACGGCCAGCGACACGGCTGGCAATCTGGCCACGGGGGCCGGGCCGAGCGCCACCGTCGCGGTGGACACGCCGCCGGTGATTTCGGGGGCCGTCACGGTGACGGCCAACGCGAAGAACTCGGTTTCGCCATTCGTGCGCTTGGGGATCACTGACGTGGATACGCCGGCGCAGACGCTGGCCGTGACGATCACGCTGGACGCCACCAACAAAGGAGCGTTTACGGCGGCCAGCTTGGCCAGTACCGGCTTCGGCAATCCGGCGCCCGGGGTCTATCAGTTCTCGGGAACAGCCGCGGCCTGCGTGACGGCTCTCCGAGGCTTGAGCTACGCGCCGAGCATCGATCCGAGCATCTTGATCTTCACGCCACCCAATATCTACACGGCAACCAACACGACCACGTTCACGATCGCGGTCAGCGACGGGATCGCGCCCACCGTGAGCAACGCCTCCAGCAAGGTCACGGCTCGCTTGTTGAACCACACGCCGACCAACAGCGGATCGGTTACGGCGACGCGGGTCATCAATCAGGATTTCAAGGTCTCGGTCGCCGATTTGCTGGTGAACGCCTCGGATCCCGATGGCGACGTACTGACGGTCAGCGCCGTGCCTCCGACGAGCGCGGCGGGCGCGGGCCTGCTTTTGGACGGCGCTTGGGTGATTTATTCTCCAACACCGGGCTTTACAAATACCGACACGTTTACCTATACTATCAGCGATGGATATGGCGGCACGGTCAGTGGAACGGCGATCGTCGTGGTCAAGCAAGACACGGCGCCATCGCAAAACCTTTCGAGCATCCAGAATGTCGGGGGCGGAACGTACCGGGTCACCTTCACCGGAATTCCATTCCGGACCTACACGATTCAATACACGACCGACCTTGTGAATCCGAGCTGGACAACGTTGGGAACGGCGACCGCGGACGCGACGGGAACAATCGTGTATGACGATAGCAGCCACGCTGACCTCCGATTCTATCGGACGGTGTATCCATAACGCACGGGAAGCATGAGCAAGGGACAGACAAAAATATGAAGTTTACAAAATTGGTTCTAGCGACGGCGTTGGGCGGGGTTTTGGGCGCGGTTGGAGCGCTCGCCCAAACGAATGAGACGTTTACGTTCAACAGTTTTAATGGGGCATCGAGTTTGCCGATTCCAGACGGTGATGCGTCGGGCGTGTCCGACATCCGAAGCGTCAGTTCGGCGATCACAAAGATTGGCTCGATGACGGTCACGCTAAACATCGCCGGCAATTTCAATGGTGACCTTTACGTGTATTTGAGCCATGGTACCGGGTTCTCGGTCCTACTGGATCGGGTTGGTCGATCGGCAAGTCATCCGTCCGGATATGGTGACAGCGGAATGAATGTTACACTGTCCGATGTGGCGTCCGCTGATATTCATACCTACCAGACGTCTGTGACCCTCGCGCCGGGTACGCCGCTCACCGGAACTTGGCAGCCGGACGCCCGGACTGCCGACCCAACTGCGGATCTTACCACCTTTGATGCAAGCCCTCGCTCGGATTTCCTGAGCTCGTTCAACGGTGCGAACGCGAACGGAAGTTGGACTCTTTATCTGGCGGACCTGCAAACGGGTGGCACGAGCGCGCTGAAGAGTTGGTCGTTGAATCTTTCCACGGCGCCGGCGGTGGTGCCGGAGCCACGGTCGGAATGGTTGTTGTTGATGGCGGGAGCCGGACTATTCGGTTTCGCCAAGTGGCGCCGCCAACGCGCCTGATCTGATTAAGTCGATCGGCGAGCCACTCTGTCGGTCGCGCGTCGATTTGGTCCGGCAGGTAAGCCGAATTCGGTAACGGGCCGGTTTGAAAGCAGCGCTTGAGAGCGCGGCAATCAAACCGGCCTTTTTCGCTTTATTTGGGGGCCGTCAAAGGCCCGATAAATGACGGAACGCCGAGGAGATCCGTGGCGCGGGTAGCGGTTTCTGCGTTTCAAGCGACTGCGGGCCACTGGCAAAACCCCGTCAGGGTTTATTCGACTTTTGGGCGGCTCGCCCCCGGGTAGCGCGTGCCGCGCAACCCGGGGCTTTAAGACGGAATCCCTCCAGGATTCATTCACTGGGCGCCCCGCCAACACAGTCGGCCGTGGTCGTTCGCCAGAGAGCGTTCCAGCGTGACTCAGATGCTCGGCAATGAATAACTCGCGAAACCGGAGCCGAGGCGTCGGCCCGGTAAAAAAACCTAGTGTGCCGCCGAAGGTTCCGCTACGGTAGCAACTCAGCAATTCGGCGCCCGACTGGATCACGGGCATTAACGACACTTATCAACCCGGCGGCCAGGCGAGCAGCTTACTGAAAATGGATTATCCGGCGGCATCAAACCCGGTCGAGATTCTCTTGGTCGAGGATAATCCGGGGGACGCGCGGCTGGCGGCTGAGGCGTTGAAAGAGACGCGGATGCTGCACCGCCTGACGTTGGCGAGGGACGGTCTGGAAGCGATGGCGCTGCTTCGCCGACAGGGGCCGTATGCGCAATCGATCCGACCTGACCTGATCTTGTTGGACCTCAATCTTCCGGGGAAAGATGGTTTCGAGGTTTTGGCCGAGATCAAGGAGGATGGCGGCTTAAAACGCATCCCGGTGGTCATTTTGACGACTTCCGACGCGGAGCGGGATATTTTGCGGGCCTACGAGCTTCATGGGAACTGTTATGTCCGAAAGCCATCTCACCTTGAGGATTTTATCGAGGTCGTCAAATCGATTGAAAGCTTTTGGTTCACGATTGTGAAACTGCCGTCAGAGCGAAGAGCCGACGACTAAGGGCGCCGGGCGACCTGGCACGGCCGAAATTATGGGAAACACGTCCATCCTGAAAATACTGATGGTTGAAGACAACCCGGGTGACGCGCGGCTCGTGCGGGAGATGCTGGGCCAAAGGGGGCGGGAGCGCTTCAACCTCAAGCATCGTGAGACGCTGCAAGGGGCGCTCGAGTTGCTCCAGGCGGAGTCATTTGACGTGGTGCTCTCGGACTTGGGGCTGTCGGATGGGAACGGGTTGGAGACGGTGGTGAGCATTTGCAAGGCGGCGCCCCGCACTCCGGTGATTATTTTGACGGGGTTGCTGGATGAGACGATTGCGATCAATTGCATGCGCGAGGGCGCGCAGGACTATCTGGTCAAGGGGCGGATGGACGGGGAGTTGTTGGTTCGCACCATGCGTTACGCGATGGAGCGGAAGCGAGCCGAGGCGGAAATCAAAGAGTTGAATCAAACGCTGGAACGCCGGGTGCTCGAACGGACGGCGGAATTGGCGGCGGTGAACCGGCAGTTGGAGCGTGACATCGCCGAACGCAAGAAGGCCCAGGACGCGTTGCGGGCGAGCGAATTGCGGAACCGCGCTTTGCTGGATTCAATCCCCGATTGGATGTTTCGCATCCGCAAAAACGGGGCGATCCTCGATTTCAAGGCGCCGAAAGGCCGGGGCATGTCCCTGGGCAAGCAGCCGTTCGTGGGCAAAATGATGACGGAAATGTTTCCCCCGACGATCGTCGAGCGCCTTATGTATTACGTGGGACGGGCGATCGAGACGGGGGAACCGCAAACCTTCGAGTTTCAGCATTCGCTGGGAGGTGACGTGCGGGAATTCGAGGCGCGCCTCGTCTTGAGCGGTGAGGAGGAGGTTCTGCCGATTCTGCGCGACATCACGGAGCGCAAGCAGCTTGAGAAAGAGATTTTAGAGACGAGCGCCCGCGAGCAGCGCCGGATTGGCCAGGACCTCCACGATGGATTGGGCCAGCATCTAACCGGGGTGGCGTTCATGGCGAAGGTGCTCCAGGAAAATCTGGCGGAGAAAGGGCTGCCGGAGGCGGCGCAAGCCGGCGAGGTGAGCCGACATATCAACCAGGCGATCAGCCAGACCCGGAAGATGGCGCGCGGGCTGTTGCAGGTTGAATTGGAAGCGCAGGGTTTGGGCCTGGCGCTCAAGGAATTGGCCGCCAACGTTTCCAAGATGTTCAGCGTCACGTGCGTCTTCGACACGGACGAACCGGCGTTGATTCACGATCACGCCGCGATCATCCACCTGTATCGCATCGCCCAAGAGGCGATCAGCAACGCGATCAAGCACGGCGCGGCGAGCCGCGTGGTCTTGAGCCTGACCGCTCAGGCCGCCGCCATCACGTTGCGGGTGACCGACAACGGGCGCGGATTTCCGGAGAAACCGACCGCCCATAAGGGAATGGGCATACGCATCATGAACTATCGCGCCAGAACCATTGGGGCGACCCTCGAACTTCAGCGCCTGGCCGGTCGCGGGACGGCGGTGATTTGTTCCCTGACCAATACCCGGTCCCGCGCCGGATCGACATGAAAAAGAAATCTCCATCGCGCGCCGCGGCTAAACCGGTGAAAGAGAAGCGGACGCGCATTCTCTTGGTGGACGATCACGCCGTGGTCCGATACGGCATTTCCCAGTTGATCGACAAACAAGACGACATGACGGTCTGCGGCGAGGCTGAGGACGCGGCCAAGGCGATGCGAGCCATCGAGGAATTGAAGCCGGATTTGATCGTGGCGGATATTTCCCTGAAGGAAAGCAGCGGGCTGGAACTCATGCGCAATGTCAAAGCGCTCTATCCCAAGCTGCCGGTCCTGGTGGTCAGCATGCACGACGAGACGATCTACGCGGAAATCGCGTTGCGCGCGGGAGCGTTGGGCTATTTGATGAAGGAAGAGGCCGTCGGCGAGGTCGTGACGGCGATCCGGCGGGTCCGCGAGGGGGCGATTTATGTCAGCGCGGCGCAGGGCAGCCGCATGCTCCAGCAACAGGCGCGTGGGCAAGCCGACGCCACCGTCTCGCCTCTCAAGCGCTTGAGCGACCGCGAACTGGAGGTCTTCCGGCTGATCGGTCAGTGGAAGGGAACGCGCCAGATCGCCGGCGAGTTGCACCTGAGTTTGAAAACCATCGAATACTATCGTGAGCAGATCAAGAAGAAGCTAAACCTCAAAGACGCTTCAGACTTGCTGCAACACGCCACCTATTGGGTCAAAAGGGAAATTCCAGACTGACTCGCGGGCGGCCGTTTCCCCAAGCGCCACCGAACCGGCGGCGCCGGGCGCCACGCGAGCGGACGGCGGAGCGAGTTGGCGCGAGACCATGCGGCCTGAATTCCCCGTCGTCGCTTTCGGCGCGGGCGCCTGGCCGCCCCCCGGGGAAAGTCCGCAAAGACCCCGGGGAAACTTTGGTAAAAGTTTGAAAAGCGACTCCCCACTGGGCAGAATCGCCGAAAACGTTGTGAAAACAATTGTCGTAGCCGACCGCGTCTGAGTATGATGGCCGCCAGCCAGTTGCATGGATGCCGCCATCCTTATAATGGAACGGAAATCTGCGCCTTTACGAAAGCATGGGTGAGGGCAGGGGTCCGCCGGCGCGGTTTTTCGAAGAAAGCGGCCAGCTCCAAGATCAGGTTTTAACCTGCCCAATGTTTTTGCGAGCCTTCAGCACTCGATCTTGGTGGCTAGGCGCGATTATCCTCGGGATTTTCTCGGGGATTTTGTCGTCGGCGTGCCTCGGCGGCGCCCTCGACGAGTGGGTTCCCCGGAACCCGGCGCTCACGAGCAGCGGGTTGCGAGGAGTCACGTTTGGCCGGGATATGTTCGTCGCGGTTGGCGAGGGTGGCACCATTCTAACTTCGCCGGACGGCGTCGCGTGGACCCCCCGGAATAGCGGCACGGGGCAGTGGATCGTTTCCGTCGCTTACGGAGGTGATGTATTCGTGGCGGTTTGTGAAGTGGGTACGGTTTTGACCTCGACGGACGGGCTTACCTGGACGCCGCGGTTGAGCGGGAATACCGCGACCTTGCTGGCCGTCGCCTACGGCAACGGCACGTTTGTGGCCGTCGGGGGCACGGTTTTGACCTCGACCGACGGGGCGAATTGGATTCAGCAGAATAGCGGGACCTTCCTCCGCTTGCACGGGGTGGTTTACGGGAACGGCCAGTTTGTCGCCGTGGGACGCGGCGGCACGATTCTCACCTCGCCGGACGGCGTGACTTGGACGCCGCGTGAAAGCGGCGCCTCGCAGGGTTTTCTCGCGGTCTCTTACGGGGAGGAAAACTTTGTCGTCGCGGGTGAAAGCGGACGAGTTTTGACTTCGACGGACGGAGTGGGTTGGACGCGCCGCTCGACCAGCAATATCTCGGTCCTAACCGGCCTCACCTACGGCAACGGCATCTTCGTCGCGGTCGGCGAGAGCGGCCGCGTCATGACATCCCTGGATGGCTCATTCTGGAGCACGCGCAGCAGTGGTACGACCCGGATGCTGGCCTCGGTCGCGTTTGGCAACGGGACTTTCGTCGCCGTCGGCGACTCCGGTTCGATCCTGACCTCGCCAAACGCGACGACTTGGGTCCAACGCAACAATCTCGAGGTAAGTTTGTTGAGCGCCATCACTTCCGGCAACGGCGTTTTTATCGCCGCCGGCGCGGGAGGCTCGATGTTGTCCTCGACGGACGGCGCCACGTGGGTGCCGTGCAATTCGAGCGTGACCAATTGGATTCATTCACTGGCGTATGGCAATGGGACGTTTGTCGCGGTGGCTGACGCCGGGGTGATCGTCAGCTCCACCGATACGCAAATCTGGGGCCGGCGGCGCACTGGTTTTACGAACAATTTATTCGGGGTCGCTTACGGTAACGGGACGTTCGTCACGGTGGGGGTCGGTGGCCGAATCCTCACGGCCGGAGAGCAGATGAATTGGACGGCGCGGACCAGCGGGTCAACGAATTGGTTGATGGGCGTCTCGTACGGCAACGGTATGTTTGTCGCGGTCGGAGCGGCGGGAACGGTCCTTACCTCGGTGGATGGGACCGCGTGGGAGACCCGTCACAACAATTCCCGGGGCTGGTTGACGGGCGTGGCGTTCGGCAACGGCGTCTTCGCCGCGGTGGGTCAGGGCGGGGCGGTTCTGACCTCGAATGACGGGGTCAAGTGGCAGGCGCAAACTTCGGGCAGCACGGAATGGTTGGGCGGGATTGCTTACGAAAACGGGACTTTTGTCGCGGTCGGACGAAATGGGGTCTTGCTGACTTCTCCGGACGGCGTGGACTGGCAAAGCCGGATGAGTGGAACGACGGAGGCGCTGCACGCGGTGGCTTACGGCAACGGCGTCTTCATCGCGGTGGGCGCGAACCGGACGTTGCTGCAGTCGGTCCGATAACGGCGGGGTCGAGCAAATTCTACGGCGTGGCGGCGCCTTCGGCGGAGGGTTCCGGCAGGTATTCAGCTTTCAGTTTTTCCACGCAATCAGGGCAAAAGCTGTGACTGAACCGGGCGTCGGAATAACGCATGATGTAACCCTCGACCTGATTCCAGTAACCTTTGTCATCACGGATTTTCTTGCAGCAGGCGCAGATCGGAAGCAGCCCGCTCAGGGTCTTGATCCGCGCGAGGGCTTCCTGAAGATCGACGATCAGTTTCTCGCGTTCCTGCTGATGTCGTTTGCGCTCAATGGCATAACGGATCGTCCGGACGAGCAGGTGGGTTTCGATTTGGCCTTTGACCAAGTAGTCTTGCGCGCCGGATTTGACCGCTTGCAGCCCGATCCGCTCATCATCCAACCCCGTTAGCACCACGATGGGGACGGTCGGCGCTTCGGTGGCGACCCGGTGGATGGTCTCCAAACCGGCGGCATCGGGGAGAGAGAGGTCCAGCAGGGCAATATCGAATGGCTTGGTCGCCAGCAATGCGAGCGCGTTTTCGAGCAGGCCCACCGGCGTCAGTTCAAAACGAACCGACGTGGCCTCGGACAGGGCGATCCGCAGGAGGCCGACGTCTCCCGGGTTGTCCTCGACGAGCAATACTTTGAGGCTGGGGTGACTCATGCGGCCTTGGCGTGGGGGGGCAGTTTGACGATGGTCAACCAGAAATTCTCCACCGAGCGCATGACGCCAATAAACTGCAGGAAATCGACTGGTTTCGTGAGGTAACAGTTGGCGTGGGACTCGTAGGACCGGATGATATCGCGCTCGGCGGCCGACGTCGTCAAAATCACGACCGGAATCCGTTTTAGCTCCGGATCATTTTTGATCTCGGCAACCACTTCGCTGCCGTCTTTCCGAGGGAGATTGAGGTCCAGCAGGATGAGATCCGGGCGCGGCGAATCGGCGAACCGGCCTTCGTGGCGGAGGAATTCCAGGGCCTCGATCCCATCGTTGACCACCCAGAGGCGATTGCGGATCTTGATCTCTTTGAGGGCCTCGACGGTGAGGCGGACATCGCCGGGATTGTCCTCGACCAAAAGAATTTCCACCGGCGCGGCGGCGCAGACGACATTCATGGTGGTGTCAGTGGTGTCAGGCGGCCGGCGGCGCCGGAATCGTGAACGAAAACGTGGTTCCTTTGCCCGGCTCGGATGCCACCGAGATTCGCCCCCCGTGCCGCTCCACGATCTTTTTGCATATTGCCAGTCCGATTCCAGTGCCCGGGTACTGCGCCCGGTTATTCAAGCGCTGAAATATTACAAAGATGCGCTCCCAATAACGCTTGTCAATGCCGATACCGTTGTCCCGGACGCTAAAAAGCCATTCCGAGCCTTGGCGTTCCGCCGCGATGTGAATTTTCGGCGGCGTTTGCCCGCGGAACTTGATCGCGTTGCTGATCAGGTTTTGGAAGAGTTGCCCGAGTTGGATGGAGTCGCCGAGCACGCTGGGCATCGGGTCGTGGGTGATCTCCGCGTGGCTTTCCGCGACGGCGGCTTGGAGATTCGTCAGCGTGGACGCGAGGATTTGGGCGGAGTCAACGACGCGGTATTGTTTTTTCTGGGAGCCGACCCGGGAGTAGGCCAGGAGATCCTGGATTAATTGCTGCATGCGGGTGGCGCCATCGACGGCGTAGCCGATGAACTCGTCGGCGTCGGCGTCCAATTTGCCCCGGTAACGCTTCGAGAGAAGTTGCATGTAACTGGAGACCATGCGCAGCGGCTCCTGCAAGTCGTGCGAAGCGACGTAGGCGAATTGTTCCAATTCCGCGTTCGAATGGGCCAGCTCCTGCGCCTTTTGCGCGAGCGACTCCTCGACGCGCTTGCGCTCGCGGATCTCGGCGTGCAGTTCCAGGTTGGCCGCGCCCAACTCGGCGGTCCGGGCGGCCACGCGTTGTTCGAGCTCCTCGTTGAGCTTGCGCACCGTCTCCTCGGCGAGTTTTCGTTCCGTGATTTCCGCCTCCAACGCGTCCAGCATGCGGTTGAACGCGGCGGCCAGCGCGCCGGTTTCGTCGCCGGCCTTGATATTGACCCGGTGATCCCAATGTCCCGCGCCGACGGCGACGGCGGCCTCGTGCAAGCGAACGATCGGCCGCGCCAGCAACCCGGAGAACCCAAACCCGGCGAGGAGCGTCCCGAAAAACGCGGTGGCCATAATGCTCAGACCCCAGTAGAGCATCCGATGCACCGGCTGCATGATCGTCTCGTATTCCGCGGTCGAAATCAGCGCCCAATCACCAGCCCGGTTGTCGCCGTAACGCTGAAGGTCCGCCGCTCCCGAGATAACCTTATGCCGGCGCGAGTTTTCGTAGATGGCAAAGCCCTTTTTACGCTCGAGCACCATCTCGCGGAAGCCGGGATTCTCCAGGTCAGGATGGGGAGCCAGCAGATGAACTGACGTGTCTCGGCTGATGATGACCCGGCCTTGCGCGTCCACCAAATACGAGAATTCGTTACCCGGCGTGCTGCGTTCGATCTCGGAGACGACGTTTCGAATCAGGTCGATGTTGACGACCCCGACCAGCACCCGTTGTTCGGTTCCGGGCGCCTGCGGCACGGGGCAAAGAATCTTAAGCGAGAGGTCTTCCGCTTTTAGTTTTCCCGCGGCGGCGGCGGCGCGGGTCTGCTCGGTGACGTCGGTCAAATCGGAGACGTAAATTTTGCCGGTTTGATCGGACCGGGCCTGGAGAAATTCATCGCGCACGTCCGGTTCCAGGGAGAGCAAGGGATGGCCGATCGCGGCCGGATCGGACGAAGCCACAATACTCCCAAGGCTATCCACGTAATGATACGCCCGGTAGTAGGGATAGAAGCGGACCTGAACCGCCAGCAATTTGGAAATCTCTTCGTTCGATCCCGTGACCAGGAACGGGCTTTTAGCCAGGGCTTGCAGGTCCTTGACCCGGGTGCCCATGAACTCATCAATGGTCCGGGCGGATTGAGTAACGCTGTCGCGGAGACGAACGCTGATCATCGACTCCATTTCGCTCACGAGCGCCGGATAAAGAATGCTCAAGAAGACCACCAACGGAATCAAGCTGACGGCCAGAAAGGAGAGCGTCAATTTGCGAGTAATGGTCATGATTTGATTCCGGTGAGCTGCGGCCGGCCCAAGGCCCCGATCGGCGCCCATGCATTTCGTTTAGCGTGGCGCCAGAGCGCGAAGTCGATGGTCCGCCGATGACCCGATGCCCGAGATGCTAGCGTGTCCGAGGCCCGCGCACAATAGCGGGGCCGCCCTATTGAACGGCCGACGCGAATAAATCGTTCAATCGTCGCAAACGCTGGGAAAGCGCCCGGGCGATGGCCACTACCAACAGGCAATACTGGTCCGGCTTGGCCTCATAAAAGCTGTAGAAATCCGCCGGCGATAGGCTCCAGAGCGTGACCTCGTCCACCGATTCGACGGTGGCGGAACGCGGCAGCGTCTCGAGCACGCACATTTCACCGAAAAAACTGCCTGGCCCCAGGGTCGCCAAGATGACCTGGTACGGCCGACCGTGGTTCTTGCAAACGCGAACCTTGCCTTCGCAAACTAGGTAGAACCGGCTGCCCGGCTCGCCTTCCTCGACGATCACCGTCCCCGGAGCAACGACCGACTTCTGGAACAAATTCCGGATGAAGGCCAACGCGGAATCGTTCAGGTCTGCAAAGATGGGCACGCTCTTGAGTGGCACTTGCACGAAAGAATCGTAATGCCCTGCCGTTGGGGAACAAGCGCAAAGTCGAGATTTTCTGACGCGCGCCGCCGGGGATTAGGGACGCGCGGGGCGCCGAAGGTTTCGCCGGCGAGGTTCAACCGGGCGTTATCGCGTGGTTAATCCTGGCGCTTCGGTTTGCCGGCGACCTCGTGGCACACCTCCGCGATGGTGGCCAGATGCTCGAGAAACTCTTCTCGTTTATCCTCCGGGAGCGCGCTGAGCACTTCGGATTGCAGGGCGACGGCGAGGTCCCGCAACTCGGCATACTGGTGCCGGCCAGTCGGCAGCAAACGAATCCGATAGGCCCGGCGATCGGATTCGTGCGGCACGCGTTCGAGCCAACCGGCGGTCTCCATCCGTTCGAGCAGGGCGGCGATGGTATTGGGATCGCTGCTCATCAAATCGGTCAATTGCCGCTGGGTCAATCCGTCCGGGTCGCCTTCCAAGAGGGTGCGCAAGGCGGTGAATTGATCCGGGGTCGAGCCGGTTTGCGCGATGCGGCGGCGAAAGGCTTGATTCAAGCCGTACCAGGCGCGGCGCAGCAAGGGTGGCAAACGGCGGCGATCCGGGGAATCGACCGGCAACGGGGTGGTGGAGGGTGATTTGCGGGACGGTGGCATGACGTCGGCCCGGGCCGAGGCCGGGCGGGAATTTATACGTGTAAGTATTATTTGATTGCAAAGCTTCGCGGGCTGGGGAATATTTTCTACCAGCTAACAAATTGCTTTTTGAGCGTGTGCTCGTTTCAGCCGCCATGCAAACCCATATTCATTGGAAGCGTCAAATCATGAAACGTTCATTGCCCCACTATTTCGTCGCCGCCGCGCTCCTCCTAGGCTTCGCGCGGTCGCCGAGCGCGGCCCACGCGGCCCCCGTTCAGGGCTGGCTCAGTTGGCGTGGCCCGCTACAGACTGGCGCGTCCACGGAAACGCACTTGCCGGATCGCGTCGAAACCGGAAGCGCGCTCTGGTCCGCTGATTTTCCCGGCCAATCGACTTCCGTCATCGCCGGCGGCAAGGTCTATATCGTGGGCTACCTCGGCGAGGGGCCGGACCTGCAGGAGACGCTGGCCTGTTTTGACGCGGAGACCGGGAAACTTGTCTGGCAGCATGGGTTCAGCGACTTTCTCAGCGACATTATATATCATCGGTACGCCACCTCCTGTCCCGCGATCGATCCCGAGACGGGCAACGTTTACATTCAAGGCACCCAAGGGATCCTCGCCGGATTCACGCCCGACGGCAAAATGCTGTGGGATAAATCGATGATGGAGCTTTACGGGCGGCTGACGTTTCCGAATGGAAGGACGGCGTCGCCGGTCATCGATAAAGATTTGGTGATTACCCGCGGGATCACCGCGAATTGGGGCGCGCAGGGACCGGCGGGCGATCGGTTTTACGGGTTCGACAAATTGACGGGAGCCTTGGTTTGGACCTCGACGCCGGGCGATCGTCCGACGGACAATTCGTTCTCGCACCCCGTCCTCGGCTGGCTCAAGGGCCGGCGCGTCTTCTACGCCGCCACCGGTGATGGCGCGGTCGTCTGCGTCAACGCGCGGAACGGTGATCCCATCTTCCGAATTCCGTTGTTCAAGGCGGGCATCAATTCGTCGTTGCTCGTGCATAATAATGACAAGATTATCGCGATCTACGGTACCCCTTACGAGCCGGGCCAGATGGTGGCGCTCAAGATCCCCGATGTCACTCCGCCCAGCGCCGCCGCCGGTCCGGTAATCGTTGACCGCGCGTCGGTGGAACTTTGGAACAACGAATTGCGGACCTCGACGAGTTCACCGGTCCTGGTCGGCGACCGAGTTTATCTGACCAGCGAAGTGGGGAATCTCGCCGCCATCGACGCGAACACCGGCAAGATTCTTTGGCGGCTCAAGATCGGCATCGAACAACGGAGCGCCTGCCCGCTGTTTGCCGACGGCAAAATCTACGCCCCGATCCTCAACGATCCGGGCGCCAAGGACGACAGTAATGACGAGGCCGCGGGAGGCAAAGGCGCTTTTTACGTGATCAAGCCGTCCGACGCCGGCGGGGAGATCCTTTCTCACGCGGTATTGGATGGTCGCTGCTTTGGCTCGCCCGTGGCGTATAACGGAAAGATTTACGTCCAGACCTCCAAGAAACTCTATTGCTTTGGCCGCGCGGGCAACAATCCCGGCTTGCCGCCCGCCCCGGCGGACGAGGCGTGGCCCGCGCCGGGTCCGGCGACGCAACTTCTGGTCGTCCCCTCCGAGGTTCTGTTGCAACCGGGTCAAAAGGTCGCGTTTCACCTGCGCTCGGTGGACGCCGCCGGGTTTGTCGTGAACGATCAGATCGATCCGAAATCAGTCAAATGGTCGCACTACATTCCGCCGACCGCGAAGGTCCGGGCGTCGATGAACGGTGAATTCAACGCGGACGGTGAGTTGGAAGCGGGCGTCGGTCCGGCGCCCTCCGCCGGCGCCTTCGAGGCGGAAGCGCAGGGTCTCAAGGGGTATTTCCGCGGCCGCGTCCTTCCGGGGTTGCCGATCAAGCAGGATTTTGAAGCGATGAAATTGAGCGAGACCACGACCAACGCGGTCGAGCCGCCCACCGCGTTTGCTTATCCGCCGCTCCCTTGGATTGGGGCGCGATTCAAATTTGACGTGCGCGACTACGATGGCAACAAAATGCTTTCCAAGACCATCGACAATCGCTTCTTCCAGCGCGCGACGGTTTTCATGGGTGATCCCGCGTTGAAGAACTACACCATCGAAGCCGACGTCATGAGCGATGGCAACAAACGGAAGATGTCCGACGTCGGGTTGGTCGATCAGCGTTACCTGGTTTTGCTCAAGGGCAACGAGCAGGCGATCGAGATCAACTCGAACCAGGAGCTTTTCCGGTTTAATGTCCCGTTCAAATGGTCGGCGAAGACTTGGTATCACCTCAAAGCCCGCGTGGATTTGGCGGCCGACGGCTCCGGGGTCGTGCGGGCGAAGGCCTGGAAGAAAGGCGAGCCGGAGCCGGACGCCTGGACGATCGAGGCTCCGAGCAAGCACGCCCATCAGAACGGCTGCCCGGGCCTTTTCGGTTTCTCGCCGCAGGACATGCGCGTCTTCATCGATAACATTTCGGTCACCTCGAATCTCTAAAATGAAAACGATCTGTTTTACCCGCCCTTCTTTCCGGCAGACGGTTTGCGCGCTCAGCGCCGGCCTTGCGCTCTCGGCTCAAGCTCAGGACTGGCCGCGTTGGGGCGGGCCTGATTTGGGGAGGAACATGTATTCCGCGGCGACCGGTCTGCCCGATCGGTTCGAGCCGGGCAAACCGAAAGGGTCCGCCGGCGACATTGATATGGCGACCACCAAGAACGTGAAGTGGATCGGGCGCCTCGGTTCGCAGGCGTACGGCAACACGGTGGTGGCGGGCGGCCGGGTCTATATCGGCACCAACAACGAAAATCCCCGCGACCCGCAACACCAGGGCGATCGCAGCATTCTCCTTTGCCTGGACGAAAAGACGGGTGAGCTGCTCTGGCAGTTGGTGGTTCCCAAATTGATCTCGGGGAAGGTGAATGACTGGGAAGGTCTGGGACTGCTTTCCTCGCCTTGCGTCGAGGGCAACCGCGTCTATTTGGTCACGAGCCGGTGCGAGGTGCTTTGTCTCGATACCGAAGGCATGGCCAATGGCAATGACGGGCCGTTCATGGACGAGGCGCAATACGTCGTCGGCCCCAACAAGCCCAAGGCCAAAATTGGCCCCAAGGACGCCGACATCATCTGGCGCTACGACATGATGGATGAGTTGGGGGTTTTTCCGCACAACGCGTCCAATTGCTCGGTTCTGATCGTCGGCGATCTCGTTTACGTCTGCACCTCCAACGGGATGGATTGGACGCACATCAACATTCCGTCGCCGAATTCGCCGAGCCTGATCGCGCTCGATAAGAAGACGGGCGAATTGAAAGGCGAGGATAACGCGCACATTGGCCCGCACATCTTTCACGGCCAGTGGAGCTCACCTTCGGCGGGCGTCGTCAACGGCAAGACGCTGATTTTCTTCGGCGGCGGCGACGGCTATTGCTACGCCTTTGACGCGATACCGGTCAAAGAGGGCGACACGAGCTATTTGAAAAAGGTCTGGTGGTACGACTGCAATCCGCCCGAGCACAAAGCGAACAAGGAAGGCCAGCCGTACAAGTACCCGGCGGCGGAGGGGCCGAGCGAGGTTAATTCAACCCCGGTGTTCTGGAAGAATCGGATTTACGTTCCCGTCGGCCAGGATCCCGAGCACGGCGAAGGCGTCGGCAATCTGACGTGCATCGATCCGACCCAAACGGGCGACATCACCAAGACCGGCAAGATTTGGAGCTACGACAAGATTCATCGAAGCATCTCGACCGTGTCGATCACGCCGGAAGGGTTGCTCTTCGTGGCGGATTTCTCGGGCTTCCTGCATTGCCTTGACGCCGAGACGGGCAAGGTCAACTGGGTGTACGACATGAAGGCCCACATGTGGGGTTCGACGATGGTCGCCGACGGCAAAGTGTATGTCGGCGATGAAGACGGTGATTTTCGCGTGTTCGCCGCCAGCAAGCAGCAGAAGCTGCTCAGCGAGGCGAATCTCGGCGACCCCGTTTATTCGACGCCGGTCGTCGCCAACGGCGTCCTCTACGTCGCCTCGAACAGCCATCTCTACGCCTTTTACGATTCCGCGAAACATCCCTCGACCGGCGACACCGCGCCCAAGGTCGATCTCAACCTGAACAATCCGAACGACAAGAAATAATTCCGGGAAGCGCGTTCCGACCCGTCTAAGCTCGCGTTAAGCGGGTCGGGGCGGCTCGCGTTTTATTGGATACCCTGCACTTCATGAGCGCCGACCCCTCGATCCAGCCCGCGGTGACCGCCGCGCGGGAAAAACTTGATGCCCACACGCGGGAAATCGTCCAGTGGCATTTTTCGCCCGAGACCGGCTCGCCGTTCTGGTTGGACTGGGCCAAGAAGGCGGGTTGGAATCCCGCGGCGGAGGTCAAATCGTTCGCTGATTTGTCGAGGTTTCCGCACTTTCAGGACGAGTGGTTGCGCGACCTTCCGAACGAGGTCTGGGTGCCCAAGCAATACCAGGGGCGCCCGTTCAACATTTTCGAGACCGGCGGCACCACCGGCATGCCGAAGCAGCGGATCGGCTGGGAGGATTACAAGATCGATTACAGCGAATTCTCGAACACCCTCTCGGACGCGCAGTTTCCCCGTAATCAGTATTGGCTGATGATGGGACCGACCGGTCCGCGCCGCCTCCGGCTCGCGATCGAGCATCTCGCGAACGTCCGCGGCTGCTCCTGCTATTTCGTCGATCTCGATCCCCGCTGGGTCAAGCGCCTGATCAGTTCGAAGCAGGGCGATCAGGCGAAGGCGTACATGGAGCACGTGGTCGATCAGGCCGTGACGATCCTCAAGCACCGCAAAGTCAGCGCGCTGTTCACCACGCCCAAACTGCTCGAAGCGCTGGGCGAAAAGATCAGCATCGTCGGCTCCGGCATCAAGGGCGTCTTCTGCGGCGGCACATCGATGTCGCCGCAATACGTCCGCTTTATCGTCGAGGAGATTCTGGAGAATCAAGTCGGCTTCGTCCCCACCTACGGCAACACGCTGATGGGCCTGGCGGCCAGCCGCCCAATCACCGCCGAGGATAATTTTTCGATCACCTACCACGCCCCGCAACCGCGCGCCGCGCTGCGCGTCGTGGACCCGAACAACACGTCGCAAACCAAGGCCTACGGCGAGTGGGGCCGCGTCGAGTTGACCACGTTGACGCGCGAGTTCTTCATGCCGCGCTTCCTGGAGCGCGACGAAGCGATCCGCCGCGAGCCGTGCGCCCTCTACCCTTGGGACGGCGTCGGCGACGTGCGCCCGTTCGGAGCGATGGAGAAGAACATCGTCGAGGGGGTTTACTGATTAAGTCCTAAAACGGCAGAAAGGGCATGCCGTGTTGCGCCATCGTTTGGGCATGGACGTTCCAGAATAAGCTCACCGGTCCGCTGCCGCAACGATGGTTTGCAATCGCGCGATCAGTTCCGGCAAATCGCGTTCGATGACCTGCCAGAGTTCGTCATCGTCTATCTGGTCGTAACTGTGAGAAACGATGCTGCGCATGCCGATGATGTCGCGCCACGGCACGTTGGGATGGGCGTCCCGAGTTTCATGGGAGAGCCGGCGAGCAGCTTCACCGAGCACCACAATTTCATAGAGGACTGCATCCAGTCGCATCGGAACGGTCGCCAAGGTTTCGCGCGTTGTGTCGCGGGCGTAAGCCAGGATTTTGCGGGCTGCGCGCAGCATGTCTTCGAGAGACTGGCGGTCACGATCCAGCATACAGGGACTGGGCTTGAGCCAGGATGGCGGCGCCGCGACCGTTTTGTCGGTCGTTTTCGAGGGCGCGTCGGTTGAGCAAGTCCACGGAGCGGCCAAGCATATCTTCCAGCTCATGCTTCATGTGAACGCGGTCGAGGAGACTCCAATGAGCATCAGGGACGTAGCTGGCAACGAAATCCACGTCGCTATCTACGCGAAAGTCATCACGGAGCGCCGAGCCGAAAATTTCCAATCTGGCAATTTTCCACCGCCGACAAAAGTCGGCAATTTTGTCCATCGGCAATCCGAGTTGAGTTGTCAGCATAAAGCCTTTGCTTGTATGGCTAAAGTATTGCCGGCGCCCGGGGATCTTCAATCTCCAAAAGCGCAATTTCCCTGGGTACACGGCCTGCCCCCAACGGTGGAGCGGGCAATTGAAATCATGGTTTGGTAGCAAAGGTCGCGTTGCGGGTATTGTGATTCGATTTCAGAAATGCGCGATTTACCCGCAACCGAGTGTTCGGCTGATTATCGTTGCTCGTAACGGAATTTCCCGCCGCGGGAAATACAAACGGGCGCCGTGGGTGCAGATTGCGCCCATGTTCGGGATAAAAACCGGTGACGAAGCGGGCGGCTTGGGCGAAGCGGCGAGGATTCGCCGAGGAGCCTTGAATTCGGGCTCGATTTATCGCCCGACACGCGCCGACGGTTTGGGGCGCGAATTTGGGTTGAGACGGTTTTTGGGATTGCGGCGTGCGGAGCGAAGCGAAGCTGTCCCGTCCTTACAGGACGGGCCGAGTTTTATTGGGGGACGATTTCCTGGGATTTCGCTTCGCGCCATCCCCAAGGCTGTCGCAGGGCGCGCTTTCAGCGCTTCAGGCGTGAAGCTTCGGGCCATCCCGCGGCATGCTTTCAGCGCTTCAGGTCCGATGCCGCGGTCCAGACCACCCGAAAACGTCAACAACTCGAGATTGCGCCCGGCGAGGCGCCAGGGGCCGGGTTTCGCGTGGGGCTTTTCGACTTTTCAATCGGTTGGCATTGGCGTAGAAGTTACGTTCCGCGTTAGCGGACGATTATGCAACCCGAAGTGGAAATCTACGATACGACCCTGCGCGACGGCAGTCAGGGTGAAGGCATCAATTTTTCAGTAGCGGACAAACTCCGCATTGCTGAACGAATCGATGCGTTCGGGATTCACTACGTGGAGGGCGGCTGGCCGGGGTCGAATCCGAAGGACGTCGAGTTCTTCGCGCAAGCCAAACGACGGAAGTTCAAATACGCCCGGTTGGCGGCGTTTGGCTCGACCCGGCGCAAGAAGGTCGCCGTCGAAAGCGACGACCAGGTGCGGCTCCTGCTCGAGTCGGAGACGCCGGTGGTGACGATTTTCGGCAAAACCTGGCCGTTGCACGTCAAAGAGGTGCTCCACACGACGCTGGAGGAAAATCTGGCGATGATCGCCGATACGGTGCGCTATTTGAAGGATCACGGCAAATTCGTGGTTTATGACGCCGAGCACGCGTTCGACGGGTATAAGGATGACGCCGAGTACGCGCTGGCGACCTGGCAGGCCGCGGAGAAGGCGGGCGCGGACGTCGTGACGCTGTGCGACACCAATGGCGGTTGTCTGCCGGCGGAAATCGAATTGATCACGCGCGCCGGGCGCGAACGGCTCAGCGTCCGGCTCGGCATCCACACGCACAACGACGCCGGCTTGGGCGTGGCCAACGCGCTGGCGGCGGTGGCGGCGGGCGCGACGCATGTCCAGGGAACGATCAACGGGTACGGCGAGCGGACCGGGAATTGCAACATGACCAGCGTGATGCCGTTGCTTGAGGTCAAGATGGGGAAACGCTGTCTGCCGGGCGGGGCGCTCACGAAGCTGCGGGAGCTTTCCCAATTCGTCGATGAAATCGCCAATCTGCGGCATGATTCGCGGCAGCCGTGGGTAGGAGCGACGGCGTTCGCCCATAAGGGCGGGATGCACGTCAACGCCGTGGAAAAGACCGCGCGCAGTTACGAGCACGTGGACCCGGCGGTCGTGGGGAACACGCGCCGAATTCTCATCAGCGATCAGTCGGGGCGCAGCAACATCGTGCTCAAGGCGCGCGAATTGGGCTTTGAAATCACCGCGGAGACGCCGGAACTGCGGGCGCTGCTGACCGAGATCAAGGAATTGGAGCACGCGGGCTACGAATTTGAGGCGGCGGAAGGTTCGCTGGCGTTGCTCATCCGCAAGAGCCTGCGGCGCGAGGAAGCGCCATTTCAGGTTCACGCGTACCATGTCTCGATGCGCCGGGACGCGCAGAATTCAATTTGCGAAGCGACGGTTAAAGTGCGCGTCGGCGCCGAGTCGTCCCACACGGTCGCGGAAGGCGATGGTCCCGTGAACGCCCTGGATTCGGCGTTGCGCGCGGGACTGGTGAAGTTTTATCCGCAACTCAAAAAGGTCCAATTGTCCGACTATAAGGTCCGCATCCTGGATTCCAAGACCGGCACGGCGGCCAAAACGCGCGTGCTGATTGAATCGACGGATGGGAAGAACGAGTGGGGCACGGTCGGCGTCAGTGACAACATCGTCGAGGCGAGCCTGCGGGCGCTCTGCGAGAGCCTCGAGTATTTCCTGACCAAGTAAACTTAAGGAGAGTTCATGCCGGAGATTTCCAAGGCTTACGAGCCACAATTGGTCGAGGACAGATGGTACGCGTACTGGCTGGAAGGCCGGTTCTTCGTGGCCGATCCCAAGTCGGCCAAGCCGCCGTACTCGATCGTCATCCCGCCGCCGAACGTGACGGGGGTTCTGACGCTCGGCCACGTGTTGAACAACACCATTCAGGACATCCTGGCGCGCCTGGCGCGAATGAAGGGGTTTGAAGTGCTGTGGCTGCCGGGGACCGATCACGCCGGGATCGCGACGCAAGCCGTGGTCGAGCGGACGCTGAGAAAAGAAGGGGCGATCAAGCACCGCAACGATCTTGGGCGCGAAAGGTTTCTTGAGAAGGTCTGGGAGTGGAAGGAGAAGCACGGCGGCATCATCATTCAGCAGCTAAAAAAGCTGGGCTGTTCGTGCGATTGGAGCCGCGAGCGGTTCACGATGGACCCGGAGTATTCGCAATGCGTCCAGGACGTCTTTGTGGCCCTTTACAAGAAAGGCCTGATCTATCGCGGCAAACGCATGGTAAATTGGGACCCGGCGGCGGGCACGGCGCTTTCGGACGAGGAAGTGATCATGACCGAGAAGCGCGGCCACCTCTGGCACGTGCGCTATCCGCTCGTGGGGGAGGATGGTCAACCGTCGAAGACCGAGTTTCTGGTGGTGGCCACGACGCGACCGGAGACGATGCTCGGCGATGAAGCGGTCGCGGTCAATCCGGCCGACGAACGTTATCAGCAGTTGACTGGCCGGAGGGCTTGGTTGCCGATTCGCAATCGCAGCATCCCGATTATCGCGGACGATTACGTTGATCCCAAGTTCGGGACTGGTTGCGTGAAGATCACGCCGGCGCACGACATGGCCGATTATGAGATGGCGCAGCGGCACGGGTTGCCCCTGACCATCGTGATCGCTCCGAACGGGACGATGTCGGCCGAGGCCGGCGAGGGTTTCGCCGGGCTGGACCGTTTCGCCGCGCGGGACCGGGTCGTCGAGCAACTAGAGCGCGAGGGCGCGCTGGTCAAAGTTGAGGATTATCCGCACAAGGTCGGCTACAGCGAGCGGAGCCAGGTCCCGATTGAGCCGTACCTGAGTGAGCAATGGTTTATGAAGTACCCGTCGGTGGCGGAATCCACGGCGGCCGTCGAGAGCGGGCAGATCAAGATGTATCCCGAGCGTTGGGCGCGGACTTATCTGCATTGGATGCGGACCATCCGCGATTGGTGCATCTCGCGCCAGCTTTGGTGGGGGCATCGCGTGCCGGTGTGGTATCGCAAGGGCACGGGCGAGATTTATTGCGAGTCCCAGGCGCCGGCGGACCCGGAGAACTGGGACCAGGACCCCGACGTGCTGGACACGTGGTGCAGTTCGTGGCTCTGGCCGTTCGCGACGATGGGCTGGCCGCAGAAGACCGAGACGCTGCAACGATTTTACCCGACCACCGATCTGGTGACCGGCCCGGACATCATTTTCTTCTGGGTCGCGCGCATGATCATGGCCGGC
>CAZFVY010000119.1:0-14421 GCA_964522665.1 uncultured Verrucomicrobiota bacterium
CGCGCCATGCCGGCTGCACGCGCATCCGTCTCGAGGCGCCCGGCTTCCCCACACCGGCATTGTCGCGCGATGTTGCCCGGGTGCGAGGGTGCGCTTCACGCGTTTCTCACGCGTAGACCCGAGTGAACGCGGTGTGAGCAACGCGTGACGAGCGAACCGAGGGTCGCGTCGCGGCGCCAGGGTGGACTGCATGACGCGACCACTCCTGCTCCTGCTCGCGGTGCTCGGCGCGTGCGATGCCGAGGCCGAGGGCGTGCACATCACGCCGCTCCAGCTCCGCCCGCCGGCCGCGGATGCCCAGCTCGCGATCGCCGGTCAGGTCGTCGACGACGGTGGCGCACCGGTCCCCGACGTCCACGTCCGCATGCGCGGTGACGTGGTGCGCGAGGTCGCCACCGACGGCGGCGGCCGCTTCGCGTTCACCGGGCTGTTCTCCGCCTTCTTGAGGAGCGCGGATTGTTGAGCCTCTTCTTTCGCGAGCGACTCCCGCCACCGCTTCAGCCGCTCCGAATCCTGATTCACCGCCGCCCGATCCCGCGAAACCGCTTTGGTTTTCACGATGGCGCCGCCTCCGGTTGGCGTAGCCGCCCCGTCTTGTTTGACCCGGCGCTCCGCCAAATCAACTTGCTGACGCAGATTCGCGATGGCCGGTTGCCCCGCCTTCACGGCGTCGATCAGTCCTTTGATTTCAGTGGGCAGGTGCGCGATAAGCAGCTCCGTTTCCAGTCCCTCCTCAGTTTTGACGACACAGTGGTCAAGGCCGCCGACCGGGGAATGGACCTGGTAAACGCGAATCTGGCGCCAATGTTTCATGGGGCGCTGCCCGCCCCGGCTGCGCAGCCAAAGGTGAACCGGGGTAAGGTCAACTTCCTTGCCCGACACGAACCGAAGGTCCCGGTCAAAGTGGGTGTCACCCCCGACTTGGAGGTCGTCCGCGTTCGCGATCACCGCGCACGCCGCGAAGATCGCCGCCAGTAGAAGTCTCATAGAGCGCCTCGACTACTTGTGTTCTACCCTAAATACAGCACGCTGAGGCTCGTTGGTCAACTTGAAAGGTTCTCGAAAAACGGTTCGCTGTGCGGGTAAAGGCGATGCTGGAGCAAGCTCCCCGGAAAGAATGACCAGACCGAAGGCAACCTGCTCGAAACCGGCGGCCCAGCGGAAGAAAAGCTGTGCCATTGCGCGGTTCGGTTACAGATAGACCACGACCTGGTGAACGACAATGATTCCAACGGCGCAGCGCCGTTGGGATTGCCTCACGACCCACGAACCAAGTAAACTCCGGCAGTTCATGAACTACCTTGAGCCACTGCCCGAAGGTTGCCCGCCGGACGAAGCGACCGAGATTTCCGTGCCCTGGGAGGTTTTTCGGTTGGTGCGGACCAACCCTCCGTCGAGGGATGATTTTCGGTCTCAGCGCGCCGAGAAACCGGATGCGGTGTTCCGGGTTTCCGAATGTCAAGCTCGCGGATTGTCAGTGTTTACTGAACGTAGCGACTCCGAAAGGGCGCTGAAATTGCCGAGGCTGCGCGGGCGCGTGATATGCCGGCTCCGATTGAAATCGGGCGTCGGCCGCATCCAACAGACGGGTCCGCCGTCGCATCACACTTGGTGGCCACTGGCGGCCTACGATATTCTGGCGGATAGTGGAGTGGAAACCGTATGAACACGATCCGGCACACGGCCACGCTCTTTTACTACGATGGTCCGCAGGTTTTCGAGGCTCGTGACGAGATCGGTGGGCATTATGTGGCGGTGATGGTTGAGCCGCAAGGCGGACTGGATCGCTATCTGGTCGCTGGAATAGCGCCGGAACGGCTTCGACAGTTCCGGGCCGGATTGCTCGATTTGCGGAGTTTACTGACCGAGCGAGCGGTAGCGGACTGGTTTCTGGCCCTCGCGCCGGCGGGCCTGAACGTACCGCCGGAGCTACAGATGGCGGACGGCAGTCTCGCCGACAGCCCATTTCTGCCTGACGCTGGTTTTGTCCTGCATGATCGTGTGGCAGAAGACCTGGCGCTTCGCGAGGCGCGCGCCAGGAACAATCTGGTTTTGGAACTCGCCGTCGAACCGCCCGAGGCGGTCGAGGAACATCGCATTCGCGTTGGAACTCTTGTCGGCCTGCTTAATCACGTGCAGATGTTGGTCAAGCACGCCTACGGCGCGGCGCTACGGGATCTGGCGCTTTCAACGCGGAGGGCGATTGACCGGTCGAATGCCCACCTGCTGGACGTGGTTATCCCAGCGACCGGAGGTTCGTTTCGAGTCGTGCTGGAAGCTGCCAAGTCGCCCGACCTGCTCGGCCAGAATGAACTGGCGCGAGCCTTGGAGCGGGTGGATGCGTTATTCGACAAGGTGGCAAATCCTGAGCTGGCTGCCGACGTTCTGCGGGCAAACCGCGGCCACCTTGCCGGAGCGTATTTGCGCCTGCTGCGTTTCCTGATCCAACACAAGACTGGCCTGCGTTACTCGTGGGCCGGGCCGACCTTTGCAACGCAGAGAAATCGGTCGATCAGCGAGGGCGAAGCCGCGCCGTTGGTTTCGTTGTTATCCGGGGTTTCAAACCTGAGTTCCGAATCTGTCTACCTCGAAGGAACTCTCGAGGAAGCCGACGTGACGAAGCGCACCTGGCGAATTGCGACAGCGGACGGAAAATATTCCGGCGAGGTTAAGCAGGGCGGCCCTTCCCTCGAGGGCTTAAAACTAGGTGACGCGTATAAGTTCTCTTGCATTGAGGAGATCGAGGCACAAGAGGGCGCTGGCCGTGAGCAACGCACGCTCTACCTCATCGAACACCGGCCCGTCTGATAACTTATGTCGGACTCTTGGGTCACGTTTGATTGTTTCGGCACGCTGGTGGATTGGAATCGCGGGTTTGCCGCGATCCTGGAGCCGGTTTGTGGCGCGCGTACGGCCGCGGTAGTGCGGGCGTATCACGAGTTCGAACTGGAGTTGGAAGCGGAGCGGCCACATCGTCGCTATCGCGACGTGCTGACTCAGGGGCTGCTGCGCGCGACCGGAAAAGTGGGCGTGGCCCTGTCCCAGCGACAAGCGGCGGCGTTGCCGGACGCTTGGGCGACGATGCCGGTGTTCACGGACGTTGAAGCGGCGTTGGCGGCGTTGCGCGCGGCGGGCAACCGGCTAGCCGTCTTGACGAATTGCGATGACGATCTTTTTGCGCTGACCGCCCGCGGGTTTAGTCGAGCGTTTGACTTGGTGGTGACGGCCGAGAAGGTTTGCGATTACAAGCCGTCGCTGAGCCACTTCCGCTACTTTTCGCGGGTTTCCGGCGTGAACCACGCGGATTGGACGCATGTCGCGTGCAGCGGGTTTCACGATCTGGCGCCGGCGCGCGAATTGGGGATCAAGCGGATCTGGCTGGATCGCGACGCGGTCCGCGAAGATCGCTGGGGCGCGACGCTTCGTTTGGAATCCGCGGTCGATTTGGCGGCGGCCGTGAACCAGTTGCGCGCTCGTCTCGCCTGAACCGTTGAACCGTACTGCAGTAGATCGCGCAGTATATTCTCGCGGCGCGAGCGGCCACCTGACGAGCGTCTTGCCCTTGGGCCGAGACGGGCAACCATCAACCCTCGGGCGCCGTCTCGCTGACCCGTGATTCGATCGGGCCGAAGCCATTGATTTATTCGATGTTTGGCTCCGGTTTTATCAATTTGGCCGGGACGGGGCGGCGTGGTTGAGTGTAACCATGAAGAGAAACCCAACGCTTGCCGCAGGCTCGCCCTTGGCCCCCGCTTCTCCTCGGCGGCTCGTCTGGTTGATTTCCCAAGGCGACGGTGAAATTGGTAACCCAAGGATTTTATGCCACTGGTAATCTTGTTTTTTCTGGCGGCGGTGGCGGTGGTGGTTGTCGTGCCCTTGGTCGCGCTGTCAAAGGCCCGCGCCGCCGAACGAGGCCTGGAGGAGCTTTCGCGCCGGCTTCAGCGGTTGGAACGTGAGCGAGAAATGCCTCTGGGCGGCGAAACGCGAGCGGTCCCGGTGCCGGAACAGCCTCTGTCGGCGCCGCCGCCGACCGCCGCGACTCCCGTTGTGGCGCCCGCGTCGGCCAGCTTGGTGGAGGCGCGGATTCAAGCGTGGGAAGTTGCGACGCCCAAAGCCACCGGGCCGGTCGTCGCGCCGAGCCGGCGAGTGATGGCGCCGCGCGAACCGGTCGTCCAGCCCCAGGTGGTCACCGCTCCGGGCCAGGAACTCCAGCAACCAGCCGCCCCCGCGCCGGGAGGCAGTTTCCTCGATTTACCGCTGGAGAAGATCAACTGGGAACAGTTCATGGGAGTCAGGTTATTCGCCTGGCTGGGCGGCCTGGCGTTGTTCTTGGCGGCGGCGTTTTTCGTAAAATACTCGTTCGAGCATAACCTCATCCCGCCGGAAGTGCGGGTCGCGATCGGCTTTGTCGTCGGGATCGGCGTGTTGCTGGGGGGCATAAAAATGCCGCGCCCGCGGTATCAGGTGACTTCCCATACGCTTTGCGGCGCGGGCGTGGTGATTCTTTACGCGATCACCTTCGCCTGCCGGGCGGTCTATCATTTCGAGTTCTTCGGGCCGGCGCCGACGTTTCTGCTCATGGCGCTGATCACGGCGACGGCGTTTCTGACGGCGGTCCGGCTGGATGCGCGCCTGGTCGCGGTGTTGGGAATGTTGGGCGGCTTTCTGACCCCGATCTTGCTCTCGACCGGCGAGGACCGCCCGATCACGCTCTTCGCCTACGTTGCGCTGCTGAACGTCGGCCTGATCAGCGTCGCCTCCGTGCGCCGCTGGGACTGGCTGAATCTGGCCGCCGCGCTCGGGACGGTGGCCATGGAATGCGGCTGGGTCAGCAAATTCTTTCCCGTCGCGACGATCTATACGGCGATGGGCGTCTTCCTCGGGTTCAACTTTTTTTTCCTGGCCGTTTGGCTGCGCGCGCGGCGCCGTCAGGAAACCAATTCCTGGCTGACGGCGGCCGCGCTGCTGGCCCCGGCGGTAACCATTCTCTTTACGTTCGTGCTCGTTGGACATTCAGTGATTGGCCCGCGGCCGGGGATAATCTTTTGCTTCATTCTCGGGGCCGACCTCTGCCTCTTGGCGTTGTCGGCTCTTTCGGACCGGCTCGGTCAACTGCATCTTTGGGCGGGCGTCGCGGCGTTTGTCCAACTCGCCTCCTGGACAAGCGTCAATCTTACCGCCGGCCTGCTTTATTGGGCTTTGGCCGGCTACTTCGCCTTTGCCCTCTTGCACGCGGCCTTTCCCGTTTGGCTGAATCGGCGTTTCCCCGAGCGCGCGGCTTCTGCGTGGGCGCACGCCTTCCCGGCGCTGGCGTTGCTGTTGATGCTGATCCCGATGGTGAAGCTCGAGCCGGTCTCGTTCGTCATCTGGCCGGCGATTTTGCTGGTTGATCTCCTGGCGATCGGTTTTGCCGCGCTGGCCGCGTCGGTGGTGGTCGTCTTCGCGGCTCTGGTCCTGACCGTTGGCCTCGCGGCCGTCTGGCTCGCGTGCATCCCGGCGGAAATCACCGGTGTCTCGGAAACGTTGATCGTTATTGGCGGCTTTGCGGCCCTCTTCACCTTGGCCGGCGTGTTTGCGGCCCGCCGAATTGTCGCGCGACAGGCGGGTGAGGCCACGAATGGAGACACGTCTCTGCTGCCGTTTGGCGTGCTTCCGGCCGATGTGCAACGGCAAATCCCCGCGCTGTCTGGCATCCTGCCATTTCTGTTGCTCATCATGGCGGTCGCCCGCCTGCCGATCGCGAGTCCCACTCCGGTTTTCGGCCTGGCGTTACTGCTGGTGGTTCTGCTGCTCGGTTTGACCCGCGTCGCGCGGATGGAGTGGCTGTCGGCGGTCGCGCTGGGTTGCGTGTTCCTCTTGGAATACGCCTGGCAGACGCGGCCGTTTCCGGCTGGCGCCGCAGGCTTGGAATTGACCTGG
Source organism: uncultured Verrucomicrobiota bacterium (assembly GCA_964522665.1). GTDB lineage: Bacteria > Verrucomicrobiota > Verrucomicrobiia > Limisphaerales > CAZFVY01 > CAZFVY01. The sequence continues at coordinate 5,920 of CAZFVY010000119.1, forward strand.
CTGCTCGTCTTTTACGGAGTGTTCACGCTCTTCCCATTCGTATTTCAGCGCGGGGACGGCCGCCGGGCGCTCTCGTGGATCAGTTCCGCGCTGGCGGGACCGGCTCAGTTTTACCTCATTTACCGATTGACTCTGCGCGCGTGGCCGAATGACTTGATGGGGTTGATTCCCGCGGCTTTTGCGTTGCCGGCCCTGGCTGGCTTAGTCGTTGTGTCGCGCCAAATCCCGGCGACGCAACCGGAGCGGAACACGATCCTGGCCTGGTTCGGCGGCGTGACGCTCTTTTTCATCACGTTGATTTTCCCGATCCAATTCGAGCGCCAATGGTTGACACTGGCCTGGGCGTTGGAAGGAGTGGCGTTGTTCTGGCTGTTCTTTCGGGTCCCGCATCGGGGTTTGCGGTATGTCGGCTTCGCGTTGCTCTTGGCCGCGTTCGCCCGGCTGGCGTTGAATCCGGCGGCGCTCTCCTACCACCCGCGGGCGGCGACGGCGATTTTGAACTGGTACCTTTACACGTACGGGACTGTCGCGCTCTGCCTCTTCGGCGGCGCGCGGTTGCTCGCGCCGCCGGATCACCTGATCGCGCGGAGTGACCCGCGGCCGACGCTCCGGGCGCTGGGAGTCGTGCTCGCGTTTCTGCTGCTGAATATCGAGATCGCCGACTATTTCGGCGAAGCGGGCGCGGCGACGTTGACGTTTAGCTTCGTGGGCAATTTCGCGCGCGACATGAGTTATAGCATCGGTTGGGGATTGTTCGCGTTGGTCCTGCTGGTGAGCGGCATCCTGCGCCAGGCGAAGTCGGCCCGCTACGCCGGCCTCGGCCTGCTCGGCGTCACGCTAATGAAGCTCTTCCTGCACGATCTTGACGCGTTGGAGCAACTCTACCGCGTGGTGGCGCTGGTCGTGGTCGCCGCGATCGCCATTTTCGCCTCGTTTCTTTACCAGAAATTTCTGGCGGGCGACCCTGCGGCTGGCGCGGCTCCGGATCTCGACCGAACCAAGCCCCGGTCGTAAGACGGTTATGAAAGATCGATCACGCCTGCGCCCCGGACGCTTTTTTGCCGAACCTGCTCCTCTTGGCGCTACTCCTGACGGCCCAAGTCCGCCGATTTTCGCCAGTAAGCGCTGGCCAATGGCGGGGACTGGTGGCATGTTCGGCGGGATGCAATGCGACCAGTTTTTGCCCGCTTGGGGCGGCCGGTCCGGGTGGTGCCGGGCCGTTTGGGGAGCGGGAATCTGTCTCTGCCTCTTCGTACGCGCGGGCCGCGCGGAGGATGTTACCAACCGTTTCGGGTTTGGCGGGCCTGAGATTTTCCCCATCGATGCCGGGATTGGCCAAATCCATGCCGCCGACCTAAACGGTGACGGCTTGCAGGATTTGGTCGTGGTCAACAACGCCCGTTCGCGCATCACGATCTTATACAACCAAACCGGCCACACCAACCTCGCCGCCGCGCGGGCAATCGTCGGCAAAGAAGAGTTGAATGAGTTGCCGCCGGACGCCCGTTTCCGGATCGAATCGATCGCCTCGGAAAAACGAATTTCCAGTTTAGTGGTGGCCGACCTGAACGGCGATGGCCGCCCGGACTTGGCCTACTACGGGGAGCCGAAGGAACTGGTCGTGCAGTACAATCTCGGCACGAACGGCTGGAGCACGCCCAAGCGCTGGCCGATCGATGACGGGCAGTTGACGCCCAACGCGCTCGTCGAGGGCGATCTCAACGGCGACCACCGCACCGACCTCCTGTTGCTCGCGGAGAATTTCGTCTATTTCCTGCCGCAACAAGCCGACCATACCCTCGGGGAACCACAGAAAATCCCGTTCACCGACGTCGTGAAGGCGATTCAGGTGCTCGATATCGACGGCGATGGCCGCAATGACCTGCTGCTCGTCAATTGGGACAGCGCGGCTCCTTTCCGTTTCCGGTTGCAGAATGAGGTCGGACAGTTGGGGCCGGAAATCCATTTTCCGTTCCCTGCGATCCGCTCGTATTGGGCCGACGATCTGGATGGCGATCACAAGACCGAGATCGTCACGATTGCCCAGCAATCGGGCCGCGCGCAGGTCGCGAATTTTCAGCGCAAACCGGCGGAGCCGCTCTCGGGTGTCTTCAAGGCGGGCCAGTTCCAGGCGTTGGCTCTCAATAAAACCACCAAAGGGCGCCGTGGTTCGGTTTGGGCGGACGTCAATGGTGATGGCCTCGCCGACCTGCTCGTGGCCGAGCCGGACAGCGGCCAACTGACGATTTACCTTCAAAAGCGGGACGGCTCGCTCGCCGCCGGTAAGACCTTCCCCGCGTTCACGGGGATTAGCGAGATCGCGGTCGCCGATTGGGATGGCGACGGTCGTCCAGAGATATTTCTGTTGAGCGCGGACGAGCGGGTCGTCGGCGTGACTCAATTCGACCGCTCGGAGCGAGTGCCGTTTCCGAAAATCATTCCGATGGAAGGGCGGCCGCTCGCGTTGGCCGTCGGGGTTTTGAGGGGTGAGCCGGGGGCCAAACCGACGCTGGCCGTGTTGCTCGATCAAGATGGCAAGCGCGAGTTGCGGCTACGTTCGGCGAATGGCCAGAGCGTCTCCCAAAAACTAGGCGAGAATTTCAAGTCGAATCCCTCTTCGTTGACCATGCTCGACGTGGATCAGGACGGTTTGATGGATTTGGTGATCCTCATCCCCTACGAAAAGATCAAGATTCTACGCCAGGTCGCGGACAAACCGTTCGAGGAAATCGACGTCGCGCCGCCCGGCGGCAGCGTCGAGCAACCCTGGTTGAGCGTCGCGGACGTCGATGGCGACGGGAAACCCGAGCTGCTGCTGGCGCAGAAGAACTTTTTGCGCGCCGTTTATTTGCAGCGGGAATCCGCCAACGCCGGTACGACCAATCTCCCGCCGTGGGCCTTTACCGTCAAAGAACAGATCAATGGCTCCTCCAGCAGTTCCCGGATCATCGGGGCCGCCGCGGCGCCGAACGGCACGAACGCGATCGCGTCGCTGTTCCTCTTGGACGCCGAACGAAAGTCGCTCACTTTGTGCGAGCGCGATCACGCCGGCGTCTGGCAGGTGGTCCGAAACCTTGCCTTGCCGATAACTGATTTCACCAGTCTCCGGACGATTGCCCTGGGCCGTTCCGGGCCAGCCAACACGGTCGCGTTTCTCGGGCTTAACCTGGTGGCGTGGATGCCTTTAAGTGGGGAAACCTGGGAATTAACCGAATTAGACGGCTACGAAACGCCCATTAAGGGTGGGTTCCTTAACGACGTCGTTTCGGGCGATCTCAATCACGACGGGCGCAAAGACCTGGTTTTCCTGGAAACCGCGAAGAATTATTTGGATCTGGTCACGTTCGAGAAACCGCATCAACTCGTGCCCGCCAATCGCTGGCAGGTCTTTGAAGAACGGACGTTTCGCAGCCGCCGCGTCGATGGTCCGGAGCCGCGCGAAGCGTTGGTCGCCGACCTCACCGGCGACGGCAAGAATGATCTCGTCGTCGTCGTCCACGACCGAATTCTTCTCTATCCGCAAGAATAGCCTTTCCGCGCTGGCGGTTTTAAGCAAGGTCTCGCCCGGCTCCCTTCCTACCACACGTGGGCTGGGAGAGGCGACCGCGGCTGGCGAGAGGTTTGGCCTTGTGGTCTGGCGCGAGCGACGAGCCTATCGGTACGGGTCCGTCGGGACAGGGCGTCGAGGCTGGCGCCAAAAAGAACTGCCGCCCTGGGCGTTGCGCCGGATTTGGTCGGTGGATTCGTGACGCCTCCGTCAACCCCTCCCCCGCGGGGATCCTCTTTCGTTGCGCCTGATACGGTTTCCAGAGTTATTCATCCGCCGGCGAGGAGAGCCCACGGAAGCTCCCCGCAGCCGGTGGTGAATAACTCTGCGGTGAAAAACAATTTGCGACCGGTTAAGGTGAACGCTGGCCGCATCGCTCGCCACCGCCCAAACCCGACGAAACGAATGATCGGTTATTTTTCCGGCACGACCCAAGCTAGATTATTTCGGGAGCAATTTTGGTTCGGAATCAAATCTCGCCCGACGTCGCGGGCCGGATTTCGGAGGGCGGAGAAGCCGAGCCGGGAAGGCTTGGCCACGATGTGCGCGTCGGATGCAACTAATTGACAATATGACCTTTACGTCGCGCTCCAAGCGCGGATTCCGAAGCCGAAGAGGCGGTGACCTGTCGGGGCGGGAATCGTAGCCGTGGTTGACCCCGGCTGGGGGCCTGAGATTTAACGTATTCACAATATTTTTTTACTTTTTTGTTGCCATCCACGTCACGGTTTGGTTAATTCTCCGCCTGTTCCCAAAACTAGCGAAACGTTTTTGTGACTGGCGACCAAACCAGGCAGACCTTAGAAACCCCACGCACGGGCGGGTGCCGCGTGTATGCCTGGCTTGGTAGTCGGCGCGAAAACAGCAGAAATCATTAGAGGAAAACTTATGCGAAGCACGTCTCTCAAAGCGTTTGTCCTTTCGCTGCTCTTGGTTGGCGTAGGCGTCAACCAGGCATCGGCCGGACACATCATACGGTTGTTCTACGACAATATAACAGGCACTGACGTAAACAACCTCGTTACCAATGCCAACTTCCCGAACAACCCGGATGATTCGGAAGACATGCCCTACGTATTCCGGACGCTCGACAATACCGGTGATAACTACGGCAGTTATATCAGGGGCTATATCCAAGCGCCCTTGACCGGTAACTACAAATTCTTCATTTCGAGCGACGACTCTTCGCGTTTGAATTTGAGCACCGATGAAAACCCGGCGAACCTCGTGACCAACATCGCTCACGAACCCGGTTGCTGCAATGGCTACATTGATGACGGCATCCGCAGTTCGGTGCCCATTCCCTTGGTGGCTGGCAAGCAGTACTACGTCGAAGTCCTCCACAAAGAGGGCGGCGGCGGTGACTATGTCGGCGTTGGCTGGCTACGTCCAGACGGCGTTAAGGACGCGCCGCTGAGCGCGGTTCACCTTTCGCCTTGGATGGGAACCTTCGGCGGCTCCAATCCGGGTCAGGTGTCCGCGACCAACATCACCGCGCAACCGTTTGACACCAATGTGATCGAAGCGACGACCGTGACGTTCTTCGTCAACTGCGACGCCACGCCGCCCACGACTTTCCAATGGTACAAGAACGGCGTCGCCGTTCCTGGCGCCAACTTGGCCTACATCAACGTCGGCCCGGTCAAGCTCGCGAATAATAATGATAAATACTCCGTCGCCGCGACCAACGGCTTTGGCGGCGGCGTTAGCGCCGCGGGCACGTTGACCGTTACCGCGGATACCACCCCGCCCGCCCTCTCCACCGCGATCACCCATGGCAATCCGAACGGCCTTGAAGTCATCTTCAGCAAGTCGGTCGATATGTCCACGGCCACCAACAAGGCGAACTATTCGATCAATAACGGCGTCACCATTTCGAGCATTGTGTCAGGTGGCCCTGATCGGGTTGAGTTGACCACTTCGACCATCGCCAAAGGCGCCGTCTATACGGTCACCGTCAGCAACGTTAAGGACTTGGCGCAAACGCCGAATCTCCTTCCGCCGAACAGCGCCGTAACCTTCCTTCAAGTCGGCGGCACGATCACCCATCGTTTCTATCAGCTGAGCACGGTCAATAGCATTGCGGATGTCACCAACAGTTCGATCTATCCGAACAATCCAACCTTCGTCACCTACGAGCCTTATCTCGAATATGGGCCGAACGGTTCCAATGGCGTGGGTAACAACTACGGCAACGATCTGCGCGGTTTCATCACCCCGCTCGCCTCTGGCTCCTACACGTTCTATATCAGCAGCGACGATCAAAGCACCGCCTACCTGAGCACGGATGAAAATCCGGCGAACGCGACGCAATTGTGCGTAGAACCGGTCTGGAACAACGCCCGGCAGTGGAAGGTCACCTCCCGCCGCAATGCGACGGCCCCCGAAAACATCTCTGCGGCGAAGACCCTCACGGCCGGCAAGAGCTACTTCGTTTATGTTATCCATCGTGAAGGTGGTGGTGGTGACAGCGTTGGATTGGCTTGGGAAGGCCCTAATCTTCCGACCCTGAACAACGGTGACCCGCCGATTGGCGCGGCGAACCTCTCGCCTTACACCTCGCTTGGCCCGGTCGTGATTACCAATCAACCGCCCGATCAAACGGTCGCCGAGTTGAATAGCGTAACCTTAAGCGCTGGCGTTGACGGAACTCCGCCCTACCTGATCAACTGGACGCGTAACGGGACCAACATACCGGGCGCCAACGCCACGAGCTACACCTTCAACACCACGGCCGCCAATAACGGCGACACGTACGCCATGGGAATTAGCAACGCGTTCAGCAGCGCGGTAAGCCGAACCGTTAAGCTGACCGTTACGGTTGATCACACTCCTCCAACCATTGTCAGCGCGACCGGCAGTGGCTCACTCACGAACGTGACGATTGTTTTCTCGAAGGCAATCCTCGCCTCCGCATTAACCAACACCGCGAATTATGCGATTAGCGGCGGTTTGAGCGTGGCTAGCGCCCGGGCGGTTAATGCCAGCACGGTGTTGTTACAAACCTCACGGCAGACCTCCGGGACATCCTATACGGTGACGATCAATAATATCACCGACACGACATCCTCCGGGAATAAGCTCGCAGCGAACGCCACGGTGAAATTCACCGGCTGGGTATTGGCGCGCGGTGGCGCTCTCCGTGAGCAATGGAATGGCAGTACTGACGTTACGATCTCTTCATTGACGAACGACGTCAAGTATATCGGGGGAGTCCCTGACAGCTCTTCGATCATCCCCACGTTTGAAACGAACCTGGGTCAGAATAACTATGGCGACCGTATCACGGCGTTGCTTTATCCGCCGGTTACGGGCGACTACACGTTCTACATCGCGACGGACGATTACGGCACTCTCTATTTGAGCACCGATGATAATCCGGCCAACCTGAGCCAGATCTGCTTTGAGCCGGTTTGGAACGGGTTCCGCGCCTACACCACCCAAAGTCGCCGCGGGACATCGCAGAATGAGTCTGCTCCGGTAACGCTCACGGCTGGCAAGCCCTACTACATCGAATTGCTGCACAAGCAAGGCATCGGTGGGGACAACGAAAGCGTAACTTGGGTTTACCCCGGAACGCCTCCGATTACGGATGGCCAGCCTCCGATCCAGGGAGCTTTCCTGGCGACGTATGTGAATCCGGATGGCGCTGCGGTTACTATAACTGCCAATCCTAAGGACACTACGGTCCAAGCCAATACCCCGGTGACCTTCACGGCTGCCGCGACGGGAACCTCCGTGGCCGGTACCAACGTGGTCATCACGTGGCAGCGCGCCGCGCCTGGTTCATCGACGTTCACCGCTATCCCCGGTATCACCGGTGGCAGCTATACGATCCCGTTCGCTTCGCTCGCGGATAATGGCGCGAAATTCGAAGCGGTCGCCACGCTGGCCGGAGTGACGGCCACCTCGACCGCCGCCACCCTGACGGTAACCGCGGATACGACGCCACCGAAGGTCGTCTATGCGCTAAGTATCGATGGCGCGAGCATCAACGTGTTCTTTAGCGAACCGATTGACACCACCAGCGGCAATGCCGCCGCTAACTATAAGCTCGATCAAGGCGCCACGGTTTCCACCGCGACGGTTCGGGCGAGCAACCCACAATACGTGGACTTGGTGACCTCGCCTCTGACGGTCAGCAACACCTACACGCTCACGATTACGGGAGTGAAGGACACTGCTTCGCCCGGAAATAGCGTTGCCGCTGGCACCACTGTGAAGGTTGCCGCGCAATCCTATCAGGGTGACATCACGATCCTCCCGATCTTGCCGCTCAAGGGTATGTTGCCGCTCGGTTCGAAGACCCAGCGCGGGTTCTATCAGCGGTTCAACGAGTCCGGCACGCAACCGAACTCGATTGCCTACGCCGAGCAGCAATTGGCAGGCTTGATCGGACCGAACACCTATCCGCAGAATAACGCGGGTCAATACACCGGCACCCCGATTTCGACTAACATCGAAACCGGCCCGATCAACTACAACGGCGCGCAGAACGCCGACGGCACGGTTCCGGACCAAGCCGATGTGGGCGGTGACCACTTGTTCCCCGGTGAAATCAACGGGACTGAAATGGACAACTTCGCGATGGAAGCGGACGCCTTCGTCCAACTCACCGCGGGTATTCATCATTGGGGCGTCAACAGCGACGACGGCTTCCAAGTCTCGGCCAACCCGACGTTGCTCGCGAGCGATCCCGACCAGGTTTCACTCGGCATCTTCAACGGTGGCCGTGGTTCGACTGACTCGCCGTTCTGGTTCGTCGTTCCGCAGGACGGTCTCTATCCGATCCGCTTGGTCTATGAAGAGGGCGGCGGCGGGTTCAACTGCGAAATGTGGGAAAAGGACGTCTCGAACGTCGATCCTAGCACCGGTCCTTGGTACTTGATCAATGGCTCGAACGGCGGCCCGGCGGCCTTCGTCGTCCCGATCCGGGAGCCCGAGCAGTTCAAGGA
>CAZFVY010000119.1:14431-21420 GCA_964522665.1 uncultured Verrucomicrobiota bacterium
CAAGCTCGACGCCTCCTCCGGCGCTCAAGCTGACGTTGGTTAGCGGCGCTTCGGGCTGGACTATTACCTGGTCTGCCTCCTCGGCTACCCTGCAATCCGCCACAGCGGTCACTGGCCCTTGGGCTGACGTCACCGGCGCGACTAGCCCGACGACTCTCAGCGCGACCGGCGCGGCCAAGTTCTATCGGCTAAAGCAATAGCCTGACTTAGTTTAATCAACAAAGAGACCGGATGAAAATCCGGTCTCTTTGCTTTTAAATTGGCAATGCCCGCACGAATACGCCGGAATTTGTTTCCGGGGTCTTTGGCCGGATTCTTATCTGATCTATGGGCGAGGTTCCCTTACGCCCGGATTCGCCACCGACGCGAACACGCTTTCATAGGGGTGGGGTATTACATCATGGGTGGGGCGAGGCTCTGCCGAGCCGTGAATGGTTACGCCACGCCGCTGCCTGCTGTACGGATTCAGGGCTTGGCGAGCCTCGCCCCACCAAAGAAACGAATGCTTTTATCGGAGCGTTGCTTGGGGATGTTTGTCGCGAGTCCTATCTATATCCATTTGGCGCTGTATCGCTTAGATAAACGAGAGTCGCCGCTGACGGCGCCGCCCACTTGAATTGGGGAGGGGCGCTACGCCCCGCTCACCGATTGTGGGACGAGTCGCGAATCTCCGCCGTCGGACGACTTGAGAGCACGAGCCGGCGGGCTTCGTCGATCAGTTGGCCATCTTCGAGGAGATTGCCGAAGCGAAACGTCGTCCGTCCACTTTGATCCCGACCGAGCAATTCGCCCGGGCCGCGCAATTGCATGTCCGCTTCGGCGATGCGGAACCCGTCCGTGGTCGCGGCGAGAATCTCCAGCCGTCGCCGGGCCGTCTCGGTTTTGGCCGCGGCGACCAGTATGCAATGCGACTCGTGCGCGCCGCGGCCGATGCGGCCGCGCAGCTGATGCAATTGAGCCAGCCCGAACTGTTCGGCGTTTTCGATCAACATCACCGTGGCGTTAGGGACATCGACGCCCACCTCAATGATCGACGTGGCGACGAGGACGGGCAGTCGGGCGGCCCGAAAATCAGTCATGATTCTGGCGCGTTCGTCGGACTTCACCCGTCCGTGGAGCAAGCCGACCTCGAACGGCGCGAGTTCCTTGCGCACATTTTCCCACTCGAGTTTCACGGCCTTGATGCCGCCCGGTTCGCCTTCCTCGACGCGTGGATAGACGACGTAGGCCTGGCGCCCTTCGGCTAATTTTTGCCGGATGAATCGCCAGACCTTCGCCAGTTGGCCGGGATCGCGAACGTGCGTCTTGACGCGCCCGCGCATTCCCGGCAGTTGATCAATCACGGAAATGTCGAGGTCGCCGTACAGCGTCAGGCCAAGCGTGCGCGGAATCGGCGTCGCCGTCATGACGAGCAGGTGCGGATAAGCGCCTTTGCGGAGCAGTTGTTCGCGTTGCGCGACGCCAAATTTGTGCTGCTCGTCAATGATGACCAAGCCGAGATTGTTCGGGGCAAAATCGGCTTCGAGCAACGCGTGTGTGCCGATGATCAGGCTCGGGGCCGTCGGCGAACCAGCGGTTGGCTTGTGGCTGCCGGTCCGCAAATCGACCGGAATGCCGAGCGGCGTGAACCAGCGCTGAAACGTCTCTCGGTGCTGTTCGGCGAGGATCTCGGTCGGCGCCATCAGCGCGGCGTGCCGTCCCGATTCGATGGCCATCAACGCGCTGCAGGCGGCGACCACCGTTTTGCCCGCGCCGACGTCGCCTTGCAGCAGTCGGCGCATGGGAACGTCCGCGCCCAGGTCGTGGCGGATTTCGCGGAGGACCTTCGTCTGCGCCCCGGTCAGGGCGAAGCCCAGCGCGGCCAGGAACGGCTTCATCAGCCGATTATCACCGGGACAAGGTTGGCCGCTTCCATGAGAGATCAGATTTTGCCGCCGCCGCCGGATCTCCCGTTGGAGGCCGATGAATTCATCCAACGCCAGCCTTTGCCGCGCGCTCTCGATCTCCGCCAACTCGGCGGGAAAGTGGAGCGTTCGCAGCGCCTCGGCCCGGGTCGGACGACCCGCCAGGTCGAGGTCCGGCCACGATTCCTTGACTTGGGGAGCGTATTCGGCGACGACGCGCCAAACCAGCGCCCGCAGCCAACGTTGCGGCAGCCCCTCGGTCAACGGATAGACGGGCGCTATCCGGTTGAGGTGGATCGACGGGTCATCGGAGTTCTCGACGGTCTCGGTCTCGGGATGATCGATCGCGCGCGGCTTGAGAGAATTGAGCTTGCCGAAAACCAGGACCTCCATACCCACTTGAAAATAATTCTGCATGTACGGCAGATTCCACCAGCGGCAATGGAGCCGCGCGCTGCCGTCGTCCAGGATCAACTCGAAGACCGATTTCTGCCGATTTCGCCACCATTTGACGCCGCAGGCGACGATCTTGCCGCGCGCCAACGCCGGCTCATCCCGCTGCATTTCCGCGATCGGGCGAAACTGCCGGCGATCTTCATGCCGCCGCGGCCGGTGCAGTAACAGATCACCGACCTTGACCAACCCCAGCCGCGCCAATTGCGCGTTCCGCTCCGGGCCAACGCCGTGAAGTTGGCGCAGCGGAACGCCTAATGGGTCGTCTGACGCGTGCGGCATGCCCGCGTTATCAACCATCCGCCGCGAAAAGTCGAAACCGTTCCGTCCCTCGCTCACTAATGAAACGGCGTCGTGGCCGGTGCGGCGCCAAGACAATCGATTGAAAAGCCTGCCTCGTTTTTGCCTCGAGGCAGGGGCGTGAGCTCGCTGAGCGCCGGGCATTTCTCGCTTGCGAGAGAGCAAGTAGCCAGCATAGTTAACTCGTCGCCCGACCACGGTTTTCAGCGCGAACCTTTACGCCGCGTCCGTAGTCCGGCCGACCGAAGTTTTGCGCCGAATGCCGATGGATAGACGGCGGACATGAAACGATCAAAACGATCCAACCAGCCGAACGCCGCCGGAAAAGCGGGGCGGAGTGACGCCGAATCCAAACGCTCACGGCCGGAGGACGAACGTCCGGCCGACCTTTCTCCGTCTCCCGCCGTTCGGCAAGGTTGGTGGGCCAAGTATTGCGCGCTGCTGGCGGCTCCGGTCTCCGGGGCATCGCTTGGCGTCTTTCGGATCGGCTTGGGTTTGGTGATGGCTTTGGAGGCGTGGTCACTCTGCCAGCCAAACGCCGCGGCGATTAGCTCGGGAAACTCGCCCCTGCAGACCTATTATACCGGCACGGACATTCGCTTCCATTTTCCGTACTCGGGGTTCGACTGGCTGCCCCTGCTGCCCGCCCATTGGATCTACCTGATTGTCGCGCTCCAGGGAATCGCCGGGCTGCTGATGGCGTTGGGCCTGTTTTATCGCGTGGCGGCGCCGACCGTGTTTCTGTGTTGGGCCTATTTTTTTCTGGTGGAATCGACGCGAACCTATTGGCAAAGCCATTATTATTTGGAATTGCTCAGTTCGTTTTTGATGATTTGGATGCCGGCGACGCGGCGGTACAGCGTCGCCGCCTGGCTCGGTCGCGGACGCCAGCGACTCCAAACCGTGCCCTTCTGGCCGGTGTTCTTGTTGCGGGGCCAGCTCGTGATCGCTTATTTTTTTGCCGGGGTGTCGAAGTTGACCAAAGATTGGCTGCTGGACGCGGTTCCAGTGCGCTGGTTTTTGCGGGAGGAACACGTTACCGCGCGGTACGCCGGACTGTTGAGTCCCGCTCAGTTTGAGCGGTTCCAAAGCGTCGTTCACAGCGCGTGGTTTGCGTATCTATTGAGCTATACCGGGGTGGTTTTCGATTTGATCGTGGGGTTCCTGTTCTTATTTCGCCGGACCCGCATTTTCGCCCTGCTCTGCATGATCATCTTCCATTTCCTCAACCATTTCCTGATTTTCGATGACATCGGCTGGTTTCCGTTGCTCGGGGTCGCCACGGCGTTGATCTTCCTTGATCCTGATTGGCCCGAGCGGTTCTGGAGTTGGGTTCGACATCCGAGAGTGGCGAAACCCGACTTGGGTTGGCTGGCCGCTGGGGGCATTTTGGCGCCGGGGGTAGGCGCGTCCCTCGGCTGGAAGCTGAAGGCCAGTCCACCGGGCGCCGGGGCGAACGAAGTTCATCGGCTGGCGAAATGGACCGTGGTCCTGGTTTCGGCCTGGCTTGCCGGGCAGACTTTCATGCCGATCCGGCGCTTTTTCATGCCGGGCGACAGCCGGTTTTCCTACCAGGGACTCAGCTTCAGTTGGCGGCTCAAAGCGGAGGTGCGCCGCGCAAAGGCGGCCCAATTCTTCGTCAAGGACGCCGCGGTTATCACCACCGATAAAACGGGGCGGGCGCAAATCGACTGGAATCAGTGGCGCGGAGACAAGGTGGTCTATCGCCGGGTCACGTCAGGGCGCATTCAATGGTCGCAGCTGCCGGAGATCATGGTCTTTCTCGAGCCGATTGTCGGTGAGCGCGTCATTTACAATCCCTACGCGAGTAATCTCCGCAGCGAGGCGGGCGTTCGCGACCGCGTCAGCCGCATTTGGAACGAACTTTACGGGCGCGAGCCGGCGGCGATTCAGCCGACCATGTCCGTGGCGCAAGCCTTCGACGGCGCCTCCGTAGCCTTGCGTGGCGCCGGCCACCTTGGGGAGGCTTCGACGCTGGCGTCCCTCGTCCCGTCCGCGAGCCTGCTGCTGCAAGATAAGCGGGATCAACGGGAGGCCACCGATACCTGCGCCAACGCGCGAGCGTTGCTCCATCAGTTTGGCGAACAGAAAGAGATTTGGCCGGTCGTGCTGCCGTTTGTTGAGCAGATCGATCCGATGTCGCTAGCGACCGAGCTTCACCCGCCGTTTCCGTTTTTTGTGATTGAGGACCCGCAGTTGTTGGGCGCCTCCAATAAGCTGGTCAATCCGGCGCGTTGGAAGACGGGGGCCTACACCCGTGATGTGCGGGCGGATACGCAAGTCAACGTGGGGGGCGAGCCGCTGGTCATCCACACGGCGGACGTCGATGTCGCGGCACGGGACGTCATGCCGTTGCTTTGCATTCTCGATTCGGAAGAGAATCGAAAACTGCCGCCGGTTATTTGGTGGAACAGCTTGAAAGATTTAACCTCTTCCAAACTGATGCACATCAGCAACCAGCCGTTTTATCTCCGGCGTTACGCGCGCCGCGTCGCCGGACTTTGGGAGAAAGAGTACGGCCGCCGGCCCATCGTGAACGCCTCGACCCGCGTGTCGCTGAATGCGCGCCCTTTTCAGAACTTGGTGGACCCGGAGGCGGACTTGGCCAGCGTTCCCGTTTCCTGGTTTGGCACAAACCACTGGATCAAGGACTTGGAGACGCCGCGCATCCCCCGGGACGCGGTCGAAATGAACCCGTACTACTGAACTGGTTCCCAAGTCTCCGCCGACGCCCGCAAGGCGCGTGGTTCTCGGGTTTCTTTTCTGATTCTCTTCAGAGTCAGCTTTCGAAACGGGTGGCGACGTGGTAGTCTAAACCCGAGTTTGAACCTGAGCCTTATGACTGACCATCGAGAATTGGACGAACCAAAACCGCCGAAACCCGGAGAACGCTTCCAACTTGATCGCGCCCTGGTGATTGGATTGGCGTTCGGACTCCTCCTGCTCACGTCGGTTTCCGTACTCGCCGACTCAAGTCTGGCAGATCCAGGACTCTTGGTGTCGCCGCCGTCTCGACGATTCGGGCCTTCGACTGACTCAGTAACTGGCCGTGTAACGCAATCGCAAGCGCGGTCGCTCACGGAGCAGCTCCGAGCGGAGCAATACGCGGCGGTTCCGGCTCCGAATGCCGTCGTATCGGCGCATAATCCCGCACATCAAATAGGTCTTTGCTTTGCGCGAGATGGCGTGACGCTGACCAACGAGACAGTGGCGGGCCAAGTCCGACTGAAACTCCGAGGGTACGGTTTCGGCGCCGCGCCAATTCACTCCGAGCCAGTTGCGCCAATTTCCGCGAACGGCCGGATCGAGTATCGGCGCGACGGATTGGTCGAGTGGTATCGCAACGACGAGAACGGAGTGGAGCAGGGGTTCACCCTGACCCGACGACCGGACTCGAGCGAGGCGGGCGGGCCATTGCGCGTGGAAGTTGGGTTCGAAACGGAGCTTGCCGCGGTCATGGCCTCCACTGGGCAAGCGTTGAGCTTTCAAGATCAGTCGGGCAGGCGGCTCTTTAGTTTCGGTAAGTTATCGGTTGTCGATGCCACGGGGCGCGTGTTGCCGGCGCGAATGGAGATCGCGGTCGAGGCTAAGGAATTTCCGAGCGGGATGTCTCGATCAGACCGAGACCAAGACGTTGCGACCGCCCCCCGAGCGCGAGTGTCGTTGCTCGTTGACGAGCCGGCGGCGGTCTATCCGCTCACTATCGATCCACTCGTCGTCAACGAGCAGGCGATCCTGACCCTCAGCGATGGAGCGGAGAACGAACAGTTTGGCTATACAGTCGCGATCTCGGGGGACACCGCGATAATTGGAGCGCCGTATCGGCATGAAGCGTTTATTTACATTCGCGGCGGCGCTGGTTGGGTATTACAGACAACGCTTAACCCAGTCGACGGCGCGGCGGTAGGGTTTGGATCACCCGTCGCGATCTCTGGAGACACCGCCATGGTATGGTCGGGCAGTGGGGAGCGCGTTTTTGTCCGGTCCGGAACCAACTGGGTTCAACAGGCCATTCTGCCCCGTCAGAATCTAGCGGCTTCGATCAACGGAGATACCATTCTAGTTCGGGGAACGCTTGATCAACCCGTCAATGGCATTTATCAGGATGCCGTGTACGTGTTTGTCCGCCAAGGTACGAATTGGACGCAGCAGACCATCCTCACCGCGGCCGATTGGGTGCAGTATGACGAGTACGGCTCTTCTACGGCCATTTCCGGGGACACTGCTGTTGTGGCCGCGGACCGCCATAGAGTCGGCGCGACTCCCAACCAAGGTCAGGCGTATGTTTACGTCCGCGTCGGTGAAATTTGG
>CAZFVY010000120.1:0-21376 GCA_964522665.1 uncultured Verrucomicrobiota bacterium
CCGCAAGCGACCGGTTACAATCCCGCGCGCATCCGGGGGCCGTTGTAGGGGGAAAGGCTGAAGGCTGAAGGCTAGAGGCTAAAGTCGGGAATTGTTTTATGAATCTTTCTTACGGCGGCGTGGCGCTCGATGCGATCGGGCGGGTGCAAATCTTGTCGGAGTCCAGCCAGGGTGAGCCAGCCGAGGCGCCGCAACGGTGGCTCAAAACGTTGAAGGTGCGGCTTAACTTCCACGAGGCGAGCTATGCGGACAACCGCGCGCTCGTGGAAGCCGTGCGGACCGCGTTGCGCACGCAGCAAGCCGTGTTGATATGGCAGGATCCGGACACGTTGACCACGTTCCTGAATCAAACGGTCAACTTGGTGGAGCACGATCTCCCGGAGGATCCGAACAAGTGGGGCACGTTCTACCAAGCGATCACGCTGACGTTCACCTACTACGACACCGCGCTCGCGCCGCAGACGCTCGGCGCGACCTACCAACGCAGCGGCGTCAGCACGCCCGTGCTCTCGCTGGGGCAGGTGGTGAAGTTCCGCGACGACTACCGCTCGAAACGGTTCTCGGAAATGCGCGGCCAGCGGCAGATAGACGCCGGCTCCGTCACGTTGGGCGGCGCGTTCGTCGGCAATCCCTTGGCCGACTTGGCGACTCGCCGTGGTGAGTTGTTGGCGACGAAGGATCAATGGATGACGGAGTTGAAGTCGGGCATGGAAGGGACGCTCGCCTATGGCACGTTCAGCCAGGTGGTGCGCGTGGCGGACTTCACGGCCGACGTCGATCAGGCGACGAGCATGATCCATTGGACCCTGTCGGCGACGTTCACGCGCTGGCCGGACGAAACGAATTACGCGCGGGCGGAGTTTGGCGTGACGACGCGCGAGGACAAGGACACGGGCGTGGTGACGCTCTCGTTCTCGGGCACGATCGACGCCGATTCGGAGGCGTCGGCGCGAGCCAAGCTGGCGGCGTTGCGGACGTCGCTCGTCGCCGCGGCTTACATTCCGCTCAAGCAGGAAAGTGACGCGCATCAGGTGGACGCGGACACGGACGGGCAAACGTTCCTCAGTCTCTCGTTCACCGAGGAATATCAAAAGTCGAACGCGCACATCCTCGACTACCGCCTGCGCACCGCGAACGTGGTGGACGCCGCGACGGGGTTGAACCGGGTGAACTACAGCGGCAGCGTCACGGCGGCGGCCGGCGATTATGCGAGCGCGTACGCCGCGGCCACGGCCAAGGCGGCGGCGCTGGGGGACAATCAATATCAATTCAAGGTCCATTCGCAGGTCACCGCCAGCGACAGCCAACGCCTCACGGCGTCCGGGGCGTCGCCGACGACGTTTATCGTCCATGTGGAATTCGATTACGAATACCTCGCCAAGGGAACGCGGCTCTATCTCGAGTTGGAATCGCGGATCGACACGCCGATGTTCGGCGAGTGGCGCGAACGGGTGTCCGGGTTCATTGTGGCGGCGGACGAAGCCACGCTCGATTCGCAATACGCGGCGTTGTTCACGACGAACAGTTCCACGGGCGCGGCCTACAACACGCTGTTGGTGCGGGATGAGCAGCATTCCAAATCGAAAGTGAAGATCGGGAACGTCAACCTGACGACCGGCGCGGCGGTCGGGGGCACGACGGACCTGTTGCGGCGCTTGGACTTCTCGTTCGATGTTCACGTGGACCGTCCCGGCTCGCAAACGGCCTTCCGTTACGAGTTCGCGGTGGAGACGGATTACGTCACGCGCGAGCGGCGCGCGAGCGTGGAGGGCACGTGCTGGGCGTCCGCGGGGCCGTCGCCGACGGACACAGGCGCGCAGATCGGGGCGAGCGTGGCCGAGGCGGCGATCACATCGTTCACGGCCGGCTTGAGCCTGGGCAAACGCCTGAGCAGCCGCCGCGTGGCCAGCCGGGAGCAGGCCCCGACAAAACTCGGCGCCGGGCTGGATGTGTTCGTGGCGATGACTTTCACGGAACACTTCGTCGATGTCGTCACCGGCGCCGCGGGCATCATCCAGTGCTCCGTGCGCGAAGAGATCGAGGCGGGCGGCCCGCGGCTCGTGGTGCAGCCGACGGCGGTGAGCACGGACGTGGTTCAAACCTGCGGCACGCAGAGCGCCAAGCGCACCGTCAGTGGCACGGTGACGGCGACCACGGAGGCGATTTGCGTGGACTGGATCAGTCGGCAGCGGTCGCTGCCACTCTACGGCGACACGGCGGCCCGGACCGCGCCCTACGCCTATCCGCCGCGCGTGACGTTCGAATCGGCGTTCATCCCGCTCACGGACGGCACGGCGCGCGGCGAGACGGTCAACGCCAAGTTTGTGACCGCGACGTTCAGCTTCGCCGAGGTTCTGCCGGACTACTCAGGGCCGCTGTGAGCGGCAAGGCTGAAGGTTTACCCGCCGTGGCGGGCTAAATGCTGAAGTTGGGATTCCGGTTCGAACACTTCGGCATTTAGAATTTAGCCCTTAGCCTTATTTTTTGCTTGCTCGCTGCAAGCTGTGTATGATAGCTAACTATCACACATGAAAAAGATGAAGCTTCTCGCGGTGTGTGATTCGCCCACGGTGCATACCGGCTTCGGGCGGGTCGCTCAAAACCTGTTGGCGCGGTGGTTCCGGACGCAAACGCCGGATCGGATGGAGCCAGAGCCGTCGCCGCTTAAATTTGATGCGATCGACGTGTGGGGGATCAACTACCACGGCTTGCCCCACGGATTGCCCTATCGGATTTGGCCGGCGCACGGAGAGAACAACGAGTATTGGCACAGCCCGGGGCGGCTGCAGGCGTTGCTGAACCTGATCATGGTGTCGGACTACACGCACGTCTGGATCATGCAGGACACGTTCCACCTGGCCGGCCACGACTTTCCTCAGATGCTCAAGCTGGCGTGCGATAAGAAGGGCATTCGAAGCCTGCTTTATTTCCCGGTGGACGCCGAGTTGGAGCCGGAGTGGACGGAGATAATCAAGGCGGTGGACCAGCCGGTGGCTTACACGGGTTACGGCCACGCCACGGCGATGTCCGCGCGGATGGGCGTGGATAGCCAGGAAGAGATACTGGCGTTATCCGATCGCACGGCGATCATCCCGCACGGGGTCGATCAACGGGTTTACCGGAGGCTGCCCGAGCGGGACAAGTTGCGCGCGGAGATTTTCAAAGGGTGGATCCAGCCCGGCGACATCCTCTTGATGAACGTGAGCCAGAACCAGCGCCGCAAGGATGTGCCGCGCTGCCTGGAATTGATCGCGGCGCTGCGTGATCAGGACAAGCGGTTCAAACTTTACCTCCACATGCACCGCGTCAGCGCGGACGGCACGGACCTGGATCTGGTCGGCAAACAACTCGGCTTGGAATCGGGCGTCGATTGGGTTCACGGGAACGATATGTTTAGCGGAGGCTTGCCGCAGTTGTCCGAGGAGATGCTGAACGTGCTCTACAACTGCGCGGACGGCCTGCTGACGACCACGCTGGGGGAAGGGTTCGGGTTGCCGTTGATCGAAGCCGCGGCGGCCGGCTGCATGGTGATCGCCCCGAGGAACACGGCGTGCCTGGAGATCATGCAGAAGTTGGATGACATGGGGTGCCCGACGGTGCCGCTGACGATCGAGCACGACACTGTGGCAATGCCGTTCGACAACGGGCGCCTGCGCCGGCGCGTCTATGTGCCGTCGGCGCGCGACCGGATCAAGCGGCATTGGGCGTTCACGCCGAAGACGATCGTGACCGATTGGACGGATCGCTTCTTCGACTGGGATCGGATCGCGAAGGCATGGCTGGAGTTGTTTTTCCGGGAGGAGAAGCGGGCGTTGGCGGCTCCGTCTTCCTCCTCCGCCAAGGCTGCGGAGGACGGGTCTTCGGACCAGCCATCCGGACAGGTCCGCAAGTTTACCTTCCGCCCTGGGACCTGCGACGCGGCGGTATGGCACAACGTCGTAACGCTGAACGAGTATCGGTTGCCGGAGGCGTTCGCGGCGGGGGACGTTGTGATCGACATCGGGGCGCACATTGGGGCGTTTGCGTACGCGGCGGCGAGCCGGGGCGCGCGGGTGATCGCGTTCGAGTGTTCGCGCGAAAACTATGAACTGGCGCGGCGGAATCTGGCGCCGGAGATCGCGAGCGGACAGGTCGAGATTTACAACGTCGCGGTCTGGCGGTCGGACGTGAACGTCGGTTTCCTGACCTTCACCGGCCATCCGTGGCATGAAGAGGCCAAGGAAGTCAACACGGGCGGCGGCAATGTGCTGTGGGGCGATAAGGGAGAAAAGCCGGAGAAGGTGCCTTGCCTGCGGCTGGATGACATTTTGTGGAGGAAGAACCAGCCGTTCGGCGAAGAGCAATGGGTGCGCCTGCTCAAGCTCGACTGCGAGGGAAGCGAGTGGCCGATACTTTACTCGGCTGATCTTCTGTCCAACGCGGTGGAAATCTGCGGTGAGTTTCATGAGGTCGAAGACCGGGAGATGCCGCCGGAATTGCAGGCAATGCCGAAGTTCAAGATCAAGATGCTGCAGGAGGTTCTGATCCGCCGCGGTTTCAAACACCAGGTGAGCGAACGTCACGGGCAATCGAACATCGGGCTGTTCTGGTCGAGACGCGGTTAAGACTGAGGCAAAATCATGGGTGGCAAAATCATAAAGAAAAAAGATCGGGTGTAATTCCTTTCCCCATGATTTTGCCACCCATGATTTTGCCACTCCTTTTGTCATGAAACAGTTTCTGTCCGTCGGGAATTGGGGGGATATGTTCGCCGCGCTGGGGAACATCGAGGCGCATCCGTCCGCCTCGGGGTTCGTCAACGTCATCCACTACGGCCCGGACCCGGACATCGAGCATTTCATTGCGGCGCAGACCAACGTGTTCGCCGTTCGCCATGAGGCGGCGCGGTCCGACTACCGCGAGGTGGTCAGCGCCTTGTGTGATCGCCCGATGACCGGCGAGAGATACCGGAACGCCCTGCGGCGGGCCACGCCAAGCGACGTGGCCATCCATGACGTGATCCCAACGCATGTGAACGTCGAATATCGCCAGCAGCCGGTGAACCGCTGGGGCGGCGCGACGATACCGGCGTTCATCCCGGCTCAACTTAAACGGTTTGGACCGCGGCTGGCGCAACGCGCGGCGACTTTGCGGTTCCTGCTGAATCCCTTTTCGCTGGCGACGACGCCGCTGGCGCAGCACTGGCCGCATTGGGAATTGGCGGTGCGATGGCTGCTGCGGGAGACGCCGCACGAATTTGTG
This sequence comes from uncultured Verrucomicrobiota bacterium, assembly GCA_964522665.1. Classification (GTDB taxonomy): domain Bacteria; phylum Verrucomicrobiota; class Verrucomicrobiia; order Limisphaerales; family CAZFVY01; genus CAZFVY01. Next base: position 5,242 of record CAZFVY010000120.1, read on the forward strand.
ATCGTGGGTCGGACGGACGTGGTGGGCGACGCCCGGCTCGGCTGGGTGGCCGCGGCGGCGGGTGAGCGCGTGATCAATCTGGTGAATCAAACGCGCTCGATGCTCGAGGTTCTCGCCTTGGCGCAGTCCTGCGATGGGATCATTACCACGTCCAACAGCCTGAGCATGTGGACCGTGATGCAAGGCATCCCCGGTTTGATCGCGCTGAACCGGGTGATGGACGATCCGGAGTATTACTTCCGACGGTGGATCGAGGAGGCACGCAATACCATCGTCGGGCACCGATCTGATTTGCGACAGTTCCAAGGCGCTTTTGTGGGCTTTGGAATGGCGGCGCATCGGCGCGCGGTGGAGCAAAGGGGAGGAAACAATGAATAAGATCGATTTGGACGGGGTAACGTACGCGACAGATGAGTTCGGGGTGATTCACCAGGTGACGCCGCCGCAGCCGTATGACGTGTCGCGCTACGCGGGCTATTACGACGGGTTGGGCATAAAGACACGGGCAATGTCATGCCTAAGGTTAGGACACTTGTTGGCGTCGGTCGGGGCGGCGTGCCGGATGACCTTGCTCGACATCGGGTATGGGAACGGCGACTTCCTGGTGCGGTGCGCGGACGCGGGGCTGTCGGGCAGCGGCTTCGATGTTGCCACTCGTCCCTTGACGGACGAACGCCTGCTTACTTTGCGCTGGGATCAGGTGATGTCGCGCCACCGCGACGTGGTTACGTTCTACGATTCGTTGGAGCATTTCCCGTCGCTGGCATGGCTTTCGGATTTGAAGGCGTCCTACGTGATCGTAAGCGCGCCGTGGTGCCATTGGATTCAAGGCCAACCGGAGTTTCGTGATTGGAAGCATCGCAAGCCGCACGAGCACCTTCACCATTTCAACGCGGCGAGTCTGGTGGAGTTCATGGCGAGCATGGGCTGGAAGAACATTTCGCTGTCGAACGTCGAGGACGGCATCCGCGGCGTGCGCGAGGATGGGAAGCCGAACATCTTAACCGCGGTATTCGAGGGCCGGTGAAACTGGTTTACATAGCCGGGCCGTTAACGCTTATTGTCTCGGATGAGGATATACACCCCGGCGTAGATGACACCCAGCACGAACCACTCAATCGCGAGCTCGGGATAAACGATTGACCTCTCGCCTTCCGCTCCGTTCAAGATGGACGAAGCGCCTTGATACCAAATCGGCGCCCAATACCGGTGCGTTGCGAGCAGGTGTCCGGACGTGGAGTGCAGTTGGACTTTCCATGGTAGGTAGCAGAAGCTCGCGACCAACAAGTAAAGCGCCACCCAAGTGAGGATTCTTTGTTTCGCATTCATCCTTTTGCGACGGTTGCCGCGCCCCGGCTGTCGGTCAACTCGAAAATCTTATCCCATTTGTAAACCCGTGATTTGAGAGATACTGATATGAAACTTGTTTACGTTGCGGGACCGTTCCGCGGGCCGTCGGCCTGGGCGATCGAGGAGAACATCCGGGCGGCGGAACAGCTGGCGTTGGAGGCGTGGAAGGTCGTGGCGGCGGTCGGGGGCGCGGTGATCTGCCCGCACACGAACACCCGCCACTACACCGGCGCGCTGCCGGACGAAGTGTTCCTCAAGGGCGATCTGGAAATCCTGAAGCGGTGCGACGTGGTTTTGATGACGCCGAATTGGTCGGCCTCCGCGGGCGCGAAGGAAGAGCGGTGGTTCGCCAAGGAACGCGGCATCCAGGTCGTTTACACCATCGGTGAGTTGGGGTTATGGTTGGAAGGGAAGCTGCCGCCGGGCTGGTGATGATTTCTTCGCGTCGGCTTGCGCGTTGGCTGGGCGGTGTGATTGAGCGCCATCGCGATCCCGGCGCGGACAAACGTGCGCGCAAGCTGAAGTGAGGTTGCTCCGTCCCGGCGTCAGGCGCACGCCGGGACGGGGTGAAGCGAATAAGAAAATGAAAATCAAGATGACCAAAGGCGGCAGACAAATCAGGTTCACCGCGCAGTCTGATGGCGACAGTAAGGACCTGGGCAAACTCATCCACGCCTTAGCGAATCCGGCAAATGGACCTGCCGCCAAACCTCCCGAGCAAGCCGACCCAAATCAACGACCAGACGGTGTTCGTTGACGCGCTGGCCGCCTGCGTGCCGAACCGGCGATGGAAGTGGAGCGAGTCGGCGCACCTGACTTCCTGCGATCTGGACGCGCTCCACGCCTTCGCATTGCGGATTGGGTTGAAGCGCACTTGGTTTCAGAACGATCGTCGATGCCCCCATTACGATCTGACCCGCGGCGCCCACGCCCGGGCCATCGCCGCCGGCGCGGTGGAACTGGACCGCCGTGGGATGTTCGAGATGATCCGGTAGTGGAGGGAAAAAAACTGCCTACCAGTATTTGAATTCCCGAATTGGGATTGATGGCACGGCAGTTGCTCTGGTATGGGAATAAGTTGTTCTTGGCATTTTTTGCCGAGATGTTAGTTTTGGCTAAAGTGAATACGCACCAGATTGAACCGGTTTGTTGTGGGGTTATTGTCTGTGACACCGTGATCCGGGAACACGGGACGGGAAAATTGAGCTACATTGGGTGTTTTAGCGTCATTGGAGGTGGGCAATTTCCGTTCCAATCGCCGCCGTTCTTCATCACGCCGATGCTCTCCAATCTGCAAGGTGAGATAAAAGAGGCGATCAATTTGGTGGCGCGTGTTGAGCAGCCAGGCACCGGTTTAGTAGCGGGTTCTGGTCACGCAAAGATTCAGACGGCCCCGGGTCAAAAGATACCTAAGAACGAAGTGATTGAAATTTCCTGCCCGTTAGTGTGTGTGTTCCCGTCGCCGGGGGAATACGCAATCGTCATATTACTGAACAACGAGAAGATTGGTGAGCGGCGTTTAACCGTGTCCCCAATGACTTCGTCTCCTTTTGTGCCACCGAATCAACCATCCTGACACCGATATGAACGCGACTATTGAACATCTTCCAATCATGCAACGGGTATCGACGTCGGGCACGGCTCTTGTGTTGTGCGTTGACGCGCGTGAAGTTCGCACATGGGTCGAAACTCCGATGGATACGATTCCAGATGGATTTGTCGAGGGGCTGGCGGACTTCAACGCTGGTCGGACGATGAGTCTTGATCAGGCGATGGAAGACCCGCCGACTGATGCGTGACCTACACGTTTGAGGCTACGGCCCGGTTTTGGAAAGAATTCAGGAAGCTCGGGGCCGATGAGCGTGCGTCGGCTCGTGCGGCATTCAAAATATTTAAGGCGAACCCTTTTGATCCGCGTCTAGGCACCCACCGAATCGCGAAGCTTTCCGCGCACGCAAGGCATCCCATTTTTTCTGCCGTAGTTGAGAATAATTTGAGGGTGATTTTTCGCATCGACGGGCAGGTCGTGACCTCATTGGACATCGGGAGCCACGATATTTACAAGTGATCATCTGCGCCCCGGCGTCAGACTCACGCCGGGGCGGGGTGTTTTGCTTTCACGGCTTCGCCCAATCGAGCAGGTTGGACAACCAACTGGGCGGCTCGTCCGCGTCCGGGACTGTCGGCGCCGGCTTGGTGAAGTCCACGGGGATGATGTTGGCGGACTCGGTGGACGGTATGGCAGGAATGGACGGCCCCGTCTTCGTCGCGATCAGGTCGGTACTTCGCCGCGGCGAGTCGTCTGATGACTTGGCGGCTGTCGGTTCTGCTTCTTTCGGCTCGGCGCTCCACGCTTTGTAACCACGTTCAAGGCGGTCGCGGAGGGCGGGCCAATCCTTTTCCAAGGCGGACTCGTCGATTGTCTTGGCGCCGGTGGCGGCGAAGTCGCGGGCGGCGTTTTGGAGCAGCTCGGCCAGGTTGATCTCGGCGGGGTTTTCGCCGAGGAGTTTGCCGTCGAGCACCAGCTCGGCGCTGTCGGACTTCTCCGCGAGCGAGGACTCGAGGCGGCGGTCGATGGTGCCGTCGCAGATGATCCGGTAGGAGTTCACGTCGGCCGGGCTGTTGAGGCGGTGGACGCGGTTGTCGCCTTGTTCCATGCGGTCGGCGGCCCAGGTGTAGTCGAGGAAGATCACGTTCCTACACAGATGGAACGAGTAGCCTTCGGACATGCACTCGGTGCTGGCGAGCAGGACGGGGACGTGCCGGAAAGGCTGAGGGCTAAAGGCTGAATGCTCAAGTGGGGAGGCGGAGCCGCGGGGCGGCGGCCCTTTCTTGAATTGCGCGGCCAAGTTTCCGCGTTGGGCTTCGCTTAGGCGACCGTCGAGGAGGTAATGGCGGACGCCGGCGCGGCGGAGGCGGCGTTGGAGGTCGTCCAAGGGATCATGGAACGCGCTGAACACGATCACTTGCTCGCCCCGTTCGAGGATTTCCGCGATCAACGTGAGCGCGGCGGACTGTTTCGGGATCAGGCTTTCGCTGAGGTAACGGTTCGGGAAGGGCAGCAGCGTCGAGGACGGCGCGCTGGCGACGATGCGCAGCGCCTGGAGTTGGGCGCCGATGGCGGGCTTGCCGTGTTTGTCCTTCGGCTTCCAATCGAGGTGGCGCTTGTACACTTCCGCTTGGCGGGTGCCGAGGGGCACGCGCAGGACGCGGCGGATCTTCTTCGGGATCTGCTCGCCGGCGTCGGCTTTGCGGCGGCGCAGGGTGATCGGCCCGTTCAGTTTCCAGAATCGATGGATGTTGCAGACTTGGTTCGTCAGCTTGACGAAGCGGGAGGGCTTGCGGAGTTTCATGGCGATGGCTTCTTTGGTGAGGTTGCGTTCGGAGACGGAGAACGTGGCGGCGAATTCGGCTTGGTCGTCGCGACTGTAAGGGAAACGGGCGGTGGCTTTGTCGTGGCCGCCGGCCGCCCACCACGCGAGGTAGAAGAAATCCGGGATGCGGTTCTTGATCGGCGTGGCGGTCAGCACGAGGCGATACTTCGGGCGCAACGTGCGGACGCCCTCGGCGATCAACGTGTCGGCGCCCTTGAGGCGGGTGCCTTCGTCGATCACCACGCAATCGAACGTGTCCGCGCACAGGTCGGCCAGCGTGGGGTTGCGCGGGCGGTCGTCGGGGTCACCATCCTTCGGCTTGGGACCGATGGGCAGCGAGCCGTTGACGCCGAGTTGGGTGTAGCTGGTGAGGTAGAAGCCGTTGGACAATTTGCCGTTCGAGCAGACGAGCCGTTTGAACGTCGCCTGGCTGTCGAGCGACGTAAGCGTCAGGCCGAGCACGCGCTTGGCTTCCGCGCGGATCTGCTCGTGCAAGCCGCCGGGGGCGACGATTAGGATCGAGCCGCGAGGGGTGAGCCGTGGGCGAACGGACCCTCCTTCGCTCCGAGCTTTGGAGGGCGATTCCGCTTCAGAAGCGGAATCGGGATCGGGATCGAGCCGGGCCGCAGTCCAGCCGACTTTGAGGAGTGGCCAGACGAGGGCGGCAATACCTTTGCCGAGGCCGGTGTCGTGGGCGAGGATCAAGCCGTCGTGCAAGGCGGCGCGGGCATAGTCTTGGATTTGGAATGGTTTTAGAGGCATAGTGCTAGCCGCACAGGCTTACAAGCCTGCGGCGGCAGGTGTGCGTTTTGGGGGTTGAGGTTACGGGTGAAAGGTTGGCTTTGCGATGGAACCGCTTTTTTCTGGAACGGGTTTGCTCGCCATGCAGACCGGCGTGGCAAAGTTGAGGGACATTATACGCTTGAATTACGTGTTTACCCTTATGGCGTAGCGAGCGATGCCGGCATAGGGTGCCAACTTGAGGGGGGTATTCGGGGAAGACGATCATCCATGGGCTGCATGCGTCCTTTGCGAATACCCTCATTGACAGTCAACTCGACAACCGAAAGAAACCGCATGAGCGAAAAACCGCTAATGGACCCAGGCTCGAACGTCAGGCTGATCGGCTTCCGCTCGACGGGTGGGCCGAAAGACCATGGCAATACGTGGTTTGAACAAGCTCTCGGCATCCTTGGCAACAATGAAGCGATTCAGACGCCGCCCCGATTTTACGGCGACAACGAATCGGGGGACGCCCTCTTCGATTTGCTGTCGGCCCTCGACCCGAACAAGGATCGGATCGTGGAGGCCGCCGACCTGGAAAACCTCGCGCTCATCGTGTCGGGTTATGGTTGCGGCGGAACCACGGCGGTTAATTTTACCCGAACGATCAGCGAGGCTGACGACGTCAGCGTGGGTGGCAATGTGAAGGGCCGTCTCGATTACCGTTTGGCGGCGCCGATTCCTGTCCTCCTGCTCTTGACCTATGACGTGGATCCGTTCCGTGAGGAACCCGGGACGGTTCAGAAGAACGTGGCAGTCCTCTGGAATTTTTTCCAGACCCGCGGCGGCGACACGGTATTCAGGCCTATGGATGCCGGTCGTTCGCCCGTGACCGTCGGCACTCCCGCGAGCCGGCGCGTCCGGGGACTGCGCCTGGAAAGCCAGGCGTCAAAGGTCAGCCTCCAAATCGACAGTAGCCACCTCTACGCGGAGAAAACCGGCTTTCCGTTCGGCTCCAACTTCGCCGAGTATCAATTGTCGTCGAGCGACTGTGGCCACGACGGCGTCGCCTATCTACCGGACTTCACGAGCGCGATTGCAAGGCTCATGGGAATGAGAAACCGTGTCGATCCTGTCATGCAAGTGAAGTAGGTGGGGTAGTCCGATCGATTGCCACTGCGGGCGTAGCGACTCCCGCGGACAGCGCGACAAGAATGGCGGCGTCTTTGGCCGGAGCGCGCGACCACGTTGCGAGTAGGCGTGGAACCGTAGCGTTCGATTAACCCTCACTCAGTGTCCTGGCGTCTCCAGCGAAAGATACAACGACGCTGGGTAAAGCCCTAATTGCGGGCCTTGCCGGACCGTCCGTGGGCGATGATGCGAGCAGTTTGGTGAAGCACTTCAGGAGCGGCCAGACGAGGCCGGCAATGCCTTTTCCGAGGCCAGTGTCGTGGGCGAGGATCAGGCTGTCGTAGAGGGCGGCGCGGGCGTAGTCTTGGATTTGGATTGCTTTATGGAGATAGACAAAAAAGGCGGACGGGTGAGGTGACTGGCAGAAATGGCTTTCAATTCCGCGACAGCGCGGGTAAGCAATTTCAAATGAATTCGTTGCAGGATAAAATCGCTTGCGAGGTGAACGTGGCACTCCTGAGACTGTTATCAGAGAAGCATCTCTACCAGTCGGTGCAATTGGATGTCGATGCGATTAATGCTTTCGCCAAGACGATCACACCCGGGCTGCAAGTAGCCGTAGGAACCCGTGTAACGACAAGGTCCAATTGGATTGATGAGGAGATCTCAAAACAATGGTTTCCGAATGACGGCAGCAACAACGCCGCGTTCGCGTCGGCGGGTGGATCCATTATAGTATTCGATTTGCCTACGGTGGAAACGCACTGCAAGGTCTGCAAAGCGGCTCCGCCTTTTAACCCCGTCCCTGATGACAACCGAACGTTAAATGGAGAAAACCAGAACCAGTGGTTCTATCTGAGTTATCTTTGCCAAAAATGCAAGAAAATCCCTATCAGGGTTTTAGTCCGTCGTAAAGGTAATACCTTAACCCTTGCTGGCCGCGATCCAATCGAGTCGATCCCGGCGCCGAAATGCATACCGGAGGAATTCAGTGAATATTTCGCTGACGCGCAAATCCTTAGAAACGCGGGAAAGACGCTGGCTGGTTTGTTCCTTCTGAGAGTTTTCATCGAACAATTCTGGCGGACGATCCCGGAGATCAAAGAATTTATTCAGCGATACGCAGAAGGAAAACGGCCGAGCGGCGACGAATTGGGCGAACGCTACCAAAAAACGCTTCGGACGGAGATTAAAGAATCGTTTCCGTCGCTTCGGCGGATCTATCAAGAATTGAGCGACGCGCTGCATGCGGCCAAAGCAGACGAGGAATTGTTTGAGCGATGCCACGCAGACATTCTGACCCATTTTGACGCGATCAAAATGTATGAGCGGGCAACCCGACGCCCGAGTGGTTAACGGTCTGCGACGAAGGGGCCAGCCAGCGCTGGCAGTGATCCGGGATCACTTTTGCGTTTTGGGGCTTGCGATCCGCCGTGTGCGACTATGAATGAAATCATCAAATCGTTTAGTTTAAGTTTTCTGCTTCGGAGCGCCTTCTCAGGCGCATTTTTCGTAATCTCCTTCGCAGTCGCCTCTGGAGACCGAATTCAACGAAGTGAACTCCTTAATTATGGGCTGCCCTCCGCGTTAGTCGCAGGTGTTGCTATTTACGGTCTACATCGATCTATCCTTTATCCGCTGTTTGAATTCCTTTTAAATCATGATCGCGCACGCAAGATGCAGCGCGGCCGGTTTCGTGGCATTTCCGCTAACACGACCGAAAGACTGATTCAGAGTTGGGAGGCAACGGAGAGCGCGGTTGCAACAAAGCGAGCCCAGGTTGTTGGGGCATTGGCGGTTTGGGCGGATTACATCCATCTTCAATTTTGCTCTGCATGGGGCATTATTTTGGGCGCGGTCAGCCAAGAATTTATTGTTCGCCAATGGCTGGATTGTGACCCTCCTTTAGTTTGCCTGGCAGTGGTATTTCTCCTCGCGGCGGTGTATTCAAACTGGAGAGCTTGCGCCGTGAGGGAAGCATGGCGAGAGCGTGAGGAGAAAGGTTACCTTATCGAGTGATTCCAAATAGCGAAACCGTTCGAACCTCAAAGGGCAAGCACTTGGTCGAGTTGCGCGAGGATCTGCAGGTTTTTCTGGAAGGCTTCGGGGGCGATGGTCGCCACGTCGGGGACTTCCGGGATTTCGAAGTGGGCGATCAGGTCGTCGAGGGTGTGGTGGACGTTCACGGGCGGGCCGGCGGTCGGGCGGTTGCGGCGGCTGTTCAGGTGGGTGTGATTCACCTTGACGCCGGCGGCGGTGTGGCGGGCTTCCATGAAGCGATGTTCGCGGCCTTGATCGTCGTGGATCGAGATGCAGAGTTCTTGGCCGGAGTATTCGAGTTCCTCGGATTCGCCGGAGAGGTTTGGGCGGGTGCCTTTGCGGGAGACGGTGACGGTGCGGGAGGAGATGGGATAGCGGCGGCCGGCCGCAAAGGCTGAAGGCTGAACGCTAAATGCTGAATTCTCGGAATCGGAACCGGAGAAGTCCTTCACGCAGAGAATCTTTTCCTGCTCGTCGAGGTAGCCGAGGCGTTGGATCTTCGGCAGCGGGTAGAGCGGCGCGCGGGTGGCGTGGTATTGCTGGACGGCCAGATTGACGGCCGCTTGAAGCTGCGGGCAGACGGTCCACGGGCTGTTGAACGCGGCGCGTTCGAGCGTCTCGCGATCGTTGCGTTGCAGGACTAGCTGCATGGGCTGCTTTCCGTTGAGCGAGTGCAGCTCGGCGGCGAGGGTTTTGTCGGTGCGGCTGCTGTGTTGCTGGAAGAGCGAGAGCGCGGTGCGGATGGCGCCGTCCGGGGAGAGCCACAAATTAAATGCGGAAGGCTTAAGGCTAAGGGCTGAAGTTGAACGGGCCGACCATTCTTCGGTCACGGCTTGCCACTTCTCGTGGGTGCGGGTTTCGCAGCACCACGTGCCGCGGATGGAGGCGCCTTGACGTTGGTCGCGTTGGCTGCCGCCGAGGCTCGGGCGGGCGATCCCTTCGTGGTGACCGGCGGCGAAGTAGAGGACGCCGACTTGCGGCAAGGCTGAAGGCTGAGGGCTGAGGGCTGAAGTGTCCGGATCGGAATTCCCCAATTCAGCATTTAGCGTTGAGCCTTCAGCCTTGGCTCCCTTCGCCCAGGGTGATGGGAGCGTCTGGTAGGACCACACGTGTCGCGCGAGCGCGCGGTGGGGGGCGTTGGGCGCCATGATGAGGCGGTGAATCGTCGCGTCGTTGCCGATGATCATGCCTTCGCCGTACGTCGTGCAGCGGTCCAGGGCCATCAGCATCGTCGCGACGGTCGAGTCGATGGTGTCGCGTGACGTGCGGCCGTCGTGCGCGGCGAAGGCTTCGCGCACGCCGGGCAGGCGGGAATCGGCGAGTGAGGCGAGGCGGTCGCGATACCAGTGCAGGTCCCACGGAGGATTCAGGACGAACAGGTCGGCGCGGAAGTCGGTTTCGACCATGAGGGGGTAGAGTTTGGTGAGGTCGGCCACGATGGGGTAGGTCTTGGGAGACTTCGGCTTGGTTGCCCCGTCTTCGCCGAGGTTTCGACGTGGCTCGCTTCGCTCGGGTGATGGATCGATGTCGCACGCCAGGAGGCGTTCGGTCGTTTCGTTCGCGCAGGCGTGGAGGAGATGGCCGGCTCCGGCGGAGAGGTCCACGATGACGGGACGCGTATCGGGGAGGTAACAGGCCAACTCGCGTCCGAACGCGATTGGGGTGTGATACTGGGCTTGTCCTTTCTGTCCGGCGTTGGACGCCGAGTCGAGGAGTTCTTGGTAGATTGCGGGGTTGATGAGGGTGCGTTGCATAATAAGGCTGAGGGCTAAAGGCTGAATTCTAAAGTGGGGAATAGCGGTGTCGCGCTTCGCTTGCCACCGCAGTCCAAGGCGCGTTAGGCGCTCGGGAACTCGCGGACTTGGAGTCGCTGGGGCCACTCGGTTATGTCGCCGCCTTTTTTGTCTTGGAGGGAGATGAATTTCGCGCGGACGACGTTGCCGACGACGAGGTCGGGATCGCCATGTGCGAGGGGGCAGCCGTCGAGTTGTTGGAGCGTCGTATGCGGGTCGCCGGTTTCGAGGGGGATCGAGCCGAGTTGTTTGACGAACGGCGCGACGCCGGCGGCGCGGCATTGGGCGATGATGGGCGGGATCCAGTCGATCACGCAGGGGCGCGTGTTGCCGTGGGGTTGGTGGGATTCGCCGCCGATGATGCACCAATGGATCGCGGTGCGGTAGTCATTGCACTTGAAATGCTCGCGCAGGTCGAGCGGGCCGAGGAGGGGTTCGCAACTGAGGAAGCGTTTGGCGGCGGGAATTGTCAGCAGCTCGGGAATGCGCCGGTCGGCGTACTGTTGATTCTCAACGGAGACGCCGAGCCAGATGTTCGGCGGTATCTGCCCCATGCCGCGGTGCGGCGCGAAGGCTTCGAGCCAGCCGCCAAGTCGGTCACCGAGGAAGCTGCGCGGTCCGCCGCTTGTCAGCCAATGGCGGTCGGCGTATTCCATGGCGTTCGCGATGCGGTCGCGGACGTATTCAGGCCGCTTGGTGAGCAGTTGCCATCGGAGGTAAGGGGTTTTGAAAATCAGTTCGAGGAATTCGGCGAGCCAGTCGATGGGGATTTCGTTATCGAAGGGATCGCAGAGGGATGGGAACACGCGCGGGAATTCGAACTCGACAGGGCATGAGGCCGCGCGCTCGGCGTTCCATTGGAGGGGATGTCGCCAGGTGGCGGCGCTGGTGCGGTGGCGCGGGTGGCCCTTGCCCCAATGGTCGCGGCCAGCTTTGCGGGCGACGCGGTTGGTGGTGGACTCGGCGGCATAACAGTTCAGGCAGCCGGGGCTGATCTTGGTGCAGCCGATCCACGGGTTGAAGGTGTGGTCGGTCCATTGGATTTTGGTGATTTGGCTCATGGGGGATGGGAATAATGGGACGTGATGGGAGTTATGAAAATCAAAGCCAGATGCTGTCGGTGTCTTTGGCTTGGGCGATTGGCGGTTCGAATTCGGCGGCGACCCATTTCGGGATGCGCTGGCCGGGCCACATTTTGCGCAGGTCGCCGACGGTGAATCCGGCGACGCCTGCGGACGGTTGTGCGGCCAGATCGCAGGCGGCGCGCAGGCAGCAGTGCAAAGCGATGTCAAGTTTGGAGTGAATCGGAGAGCAATCACCGCGAGCGGTTTCGCGTTCGCGGGTCAGGTTGTGATCCCAGCAATACGTCGAGACGTAATCGCAGAGAAGTTCGCTCGTATAGGGCAGTAGGGAACGGCGTCGTTCGGATTCGGAAGCTTCATGGTTGTCGTCCCAGGCGATGATTTCGCGGTAGTTGAGGTCGCCGCCGTCCATTTGCCAGAGGATGTCTTTCACGTGCCGGCGCAGGACGGCTTGCCAGCGTGGGTTGCCGATGGCGACGCGAGTCATGCGGACGGCGAAGTCGGAGAGGCGATTGAATTGGCGTTTGGTCATAGGAGTGGATGGGAGTTATGGGAAGGATAGGCTTAGATGATCTTCAATGCTTGGGCTGCCAATGCCTTGGCGAGGCGGGTCGGGACGGCGTTGCCGATTTGGCGGACGGTTTTTTCTTTGTTGCCGGTGAAGAGATAGGTGTCGGGGAAGCCTTGGGCGCGCGCGAGTTCGGTCGGGGTGAGCATCCGGAAGAGGATGTCCACGGCGTAGCGTTCGCCGTCGATCTCGACGATGGGTTGCACCAAACCGAACCGGGGTTTGGTGGTGACGGTTCCGACGGGTTCTTCCACGGATTGGGCGCCGGCGGTGCCGTAGTATTTGATGAGGCAAGGCTGGACGAGGATGCCCGCGCCATGACTCGCGGTGACGGTGGGCAACGGCTCGTCGAGGGAGCGCGGGGCATTCCCACCATGAACGCCGTCGTGCGGGAGCAAGAACCCTTGGCAGACGGCCGTATGGACGCCGCCGGCGGCAACCGTGCGTAAAGGTTCTTCCACGGAGGTAACGCGGTGATTGCCGGGCGACGATGGGCCGTGCGAGGCATCGACGATCCACGGCTCGCAGACGGCCATGCTGCCGCGGTTGCCGGTGACGGTGGCCATCGGGTCTTCGATGCTGCGGACGCGTTCGCCGCCGTTGGGGCCGTGGGCGGTTTCCACGAGCCAGGGTTGAGCGAGGCCCAAATGGCCGCCGCCGGAAGTCACTGCCGGCGCGGGCGAATCCAGGTCGCCGACTTTACTTTGGCCGCGCAGATGGATGAAGAAAGGTTGGCCGACGCCGACGTGCTGGCCCCTTGCGGCGACCGCGCGGATGGGCTTTTTCACGGAGTCGGCTTTGCCGGTGCCGCGCAAGTGGACGAGGTAGGGATCGGCCACCGCTAATGCGCCGCCTTTGGCGGTGGTGATGGTGGGGGCGGGGCGGTCGATGTCGCGGGCGTGGCCGCCGTTGCGGCCGGACTGTTCCATCGCGATGAGGTAGGGACTCGCTAATGCATGTCCGCCGTCGGTCGTGATGGTCGCGAGCGGGTTCGCGGGATCGTGAACGGGCGCACCGCCTCGGTGCTGGGGCAGGATGAAGGCGGCGAGGCCGAATTTACGGAGGCCGATTTCGATGCGCTGCAGGGTTTTCAGCTTGAGCGGGCGTTCGCGGGCGAAGATGGATTTGCCGGGGTTGGTCCAATCGATGATCTCGCGGGCGGCGACCCACGGTTTGAGCGGGGCGAAGAGGGAGCCTTTGCGGAGTTCCGGTTTCGAGGCGTGAGTAGGCTCAGGCCACTCATATTTGCGCCGACCGCGGACGCAGACAATGAAGAGGCGGCGGCGGGTGGTCGGGTCGCCGTAGTCGGCGGCGCAGAGGACGCGGTGGACGACTTGGTAGCCTTGGGACTTGATCGCGGCGAGCCAGGCGTTGAAGGCTTCGCCTTGGCGGCTCTTGAGCGGTTTGCCATTCGAACCGATGGGTCCCCACTTCCGAAATTCAGGGACGTTTTCGATGATGATGACTTTTGGGCGGCACGATTCGGCCCAGCGAGGGACGCACCAGGCGCTGGGGCGTTTCTGGTTGGGGATCGGTTTGCCGCCGCGGGCGGTCGAGTGGTAGATGCACTCGGGGCTGGCGACCATGAGGTCGAGGGTGTCGGCGGCGAAAAGATCGGAGGGGACAACTTCGTCGAGGTTCGCGCAAAGGTGGCGCGCCTCCGGATGGTTCAGGGTATGGGTCGAGATGGCCTGGGACCAGTGGTTGATGGCGGTGAGGTTGAGGGCGACCGCGGCATCGGCGCAGGCGTCGCGCAGGCCGGTGGACGTGCCCCCTGCCCCGCAGAAGAGATCGACGGCGGTAATCCTCCTTTGCTCGGGCTGACCCGAGCTTCGGAGGACGGGGCGGGCGGCGGGCGGTTCGTGCGCGGGCGGCTTTTGCTGGCTGGTTGCTGGCGGGTGTGCTGGCATAAAGTAGGATGATATATAACTATGATACTCGTTGGCGTCAAGAAAACCGAATGGACGGGATGGACTGGGTGGACAAAATGGACGAAGCGCGGCGCTGGCTTTGGCGCGGCGGGAGTTACTTCAGCCTTGAGCGTTTAGCATTCGGCCTTCGTTCAGTTCCGGCCCTTGAGTTGGGCTTCGTATTCGGCGAGGCGCGCGAGGGCTTCGTTCAGGTCGCGCTGGACGTATTTGGCGTGGTCGATCATATCGTTCTCGAGGGCGCGTTGCGCCTGCTCGCGAAGGTAGGCGACGCGGCCGGTCATCAGGCGGACGCCTTGTTCGGGAGATATGCGCTCCGGGGTCCGGCCGCTTTCGGCGGCGATGGCAGATTCCATTTGCAGCTCGGCCTCGACTTCCGGATCGGGGTCTGGGCCGGCGCGGAGGCTTTGATATTCTTCAGGGTCGGGGGTCGGGTCGTTCATGGCAAGGGCCAGCATAAGCGCGCGTCGCGCGGGGGGCAAGTAAAGGGCGATGGGAAGCATAGGATCCTACGGGAATTATACGGCGGATTGGATGGCAGTTTGGGCTTCGAGGAGGGCTTGGCGGACGTTGCCGCAACTGAGCGTGGCGATGTGACGGGCCATCGCCGGGGCGTGCGCGAGGAAGCGCGAGAGGAGGCTTTCAATCTCCGCTGGCTCCGGGCCGAGGACTTCGAACGCTTGGAAGCGGGTTTGGAAGCGTTCTTCGAGGTCGGCGATATTGCAGTTGCTCGTGCAGACGACGGCGCATTGACGCGGGAGGTCGTCGATCAGGGTGAGCATGCGCACTTGGGCGATGGGCGTCACCTTGTCCGCCTCTTCGATTTGGAGGAAGCGCCATTCGGGGAACAGGTTCGTGGTGGCGAAGCTCCGGGCGAGTTCTTCGGCGCGCTCGATCTTGAGTTCGGTGCCGTTCAGTTTGGTGGTGGACCATTTACTGCAACCAACTTTCGCAAGCAGGTAGTTCGCCAGCGTGGTCTTGCCGGTGCCGGGCGGGCCGTTCAGGAGGATATTGATCGGATCGCCGGTGGGCTTGGAGTCGGCCACAATGCGATCGATGATCTGCGCGACGCGGCGCGCGGGGCCGATGAAATCGGAGGGTGAGGCTGGACGATAGTTGGTGGGACTCATAAAAATAAGGCTAAAGGCTGAATGCTAATTGCTGAAGGTTTGGGACGGTGACGGCTGGGGCTGAATTCTACTTTAGAATTTAGAACTCAGCCTTCAGCCTTGGTTTATGCGGCGGCTTCGAAAGCGGTTTGGCGGACGAGGAAGCGGGCGGTGTGTTTGCTGGCCAGCGCTTTGGCGACGTTGCCGGATTGCCAGCCGCCGAGTTTGCCGGTCTTGGTGGGGACGCGGCGGCGGTTCAGCTCGGCGGCGATGCCGTGGAATGACCAACGGTGGTCCTCGCGCCAAAGGTGCATCTGGCGGAGCCATTGCTGCTCGGTGGGATTGTCCACGAGCCGTTTGTGGACGGTGGTTTTGCCGTTCTTGACGGTGACTTCGCCGGTCGGGACGGCATTATAACCGTAGGGGACGGTGCCGATGAGCGCTTCTTCGTTGAACTTGCGGTCCATCGTCTCGCGAACGCGGGCGCCGATCATCTCGCGCTCGAATTCGGCCATGCCAGCCAACACGGTGAACATGAGGCGGCCGGCCGGCCCTTGGGTGCTGAGCGTGTCGCCGTTCATGTCCACGATGTGGAGGGTGACGCCGAGGTCGTCAAGCTGCTTGACGGTGCTGAGCAGGTCGATCGCGCTGCGGCCGAGGCGATCGAGCTTGGCGACGACGAGGTGCTTGATCGGGAGAATGGACGACGTGGACGGAGTGGACGACGTGGACCGCAACCGGAGTTTGATCGCGTTGAACAGGGTTTGGCCACCGGGGCGTTCGAGCAGAGGGATGCTGCCGCTCGTGTCGGCGTCGTGGAATTCGGTCTCGGGCGAGGTGGCGAGACGCTTGAACGCGCAGTAGGCGTCGCAGGCGCCTTCCTGGGTCTTGAGCGACTCGTCCTGTTGCTTGGTCGAGACGCGCCGGTAGATGGCGGCCAAGGGCGATCCATCCGATGGCTCGGGGGAATTAGCGGGCATGGTTTCCTTTCGCTTGCCAACGGGGGCAGGCTGGTTTATTTTTCGGAAAGTAGGTGG
>CAZFVY010000121.1:0-21087 GCA_964522665.1 uncultured Verrucomicrobiota bacterium
CCAGCAATACTCATAACCAGTTGATGCTGTGGGGCTAATGGGCGGATGATTGTGGCGTAGGTTAGATGGGCTTTGCCGATTTTTTCTCCGACCGTGACGACGATGCGCTTGTATCCGATCATCGTGCCGAGGCCCAGCGCCAGGGCGATGGCCACCTTCACCCAATCGGGGACGTACTTGGTGGCGCGATCAAGATTCTGCTTCAACTCCTTCGCGGCTTTCGCCTCGGATTCTTCCGGGAATTGTTTGGTTTTGGTGAGCTTATCGATCGCGGAGGCGGTGAGGTAGAAGTTTTCGCGCACGTCGCGGCGTTCTATTTCGGTTAGGTCGTCGAAGGTCTTCACCTTGTCGAGGCTCGCGACGTTTTCCCGGTTCTTTTCCGCGAGGGCCGCGAAGGTCTTGTCGCTGAGTTTGCCGCTGGCTTTGACGAAACTGAAAAGCTCCGTGGTGGCTTCCTTCTCGGTGACGGTAACGCCGTTGGCGCGCTTTTCAAAACTCTGCGTCAACGCGTGGGAGGCGCCGGACATTTTTCGCAGCGCCTCGGCGTCCGAGCTCATCTTCAGCGCAAAACTGCTCGGCAGGATGCCCACGAGGATGAGCATGATCAGACCCATCCCCTTTTGCCCGTCGTTCGAGCCGTGGAAATAGCTCACCCCCGTGCAGGTGGCGATGAGGATGCTCCTGATCCAGAGCGGCGGAGCCTTGTCTTTGTCTGGCGCCTGGTAAAGCTCCGGCTTCTTGATCAAGGCTTTCGCCAGGAGCAACAGCGCGGCGGCGCACACGAAGCCCACCAAGGGCGAAATGAGCAGCGACTCGGCGACTTCGGTCGCCTTCGTCCAGTTGATCCCGGCGCTCATCGGCCGCCCATTCATGATGGCGTTGCCAATCCCCACGCCCATGATGGAACCGATCAGCGTGTGCGAACTGGAGGCCGGCAGCCCGAAGTACCACGTGCCCACGTTCCAAATGATCGCCGAAAGTAGGAGTGAAAATACCATCGCGAAACCCGCCGCGGAGCCGACGTTCAGCACCAGTTCCACCGGCAACAGGGATACGATGCCGAAGGCCACTGCGCCGTTGGACGCGAGCACGCCCATCAAGTTCCAGAGGCCGGACCAGACCACCGCCACCTTATCCTTCAACGAGTGGGTGTAGATCACCGTGGCGACGGCGTTCGCCGTATCGTGGAAGCCGTTGACGAACTCAAACGCCAGGGCCATCCCGACCGCGAGGAACAGGAAAAAGCCCGTGGTGAACGACATCGGGGCGATGGTAACTTCAGCGAGCAAGTAGTAAGAGTGCATGGCGCAGGTCCAATTTCATGCGTTTATTAGGACGAAACAGTCCCCGGATGGGAACCGCAATTTTGTGACATTCGGGTGTCGATCAGGTCGCGATTATTGCGACATCCGAAGCACCCGCGACGGTCTCTGCAATATGCGGAACCTCTTGGCAGCGTGGCGGGTAATGAAGGACTCGACCCCGTCGGCGGTTCTGCCGCTCTTGCGTCGATCATTTCCGCCGTTTTTAATGAATCCCTAATTTACGGGGCGATTGGTTGACCGTAGATTGCGACCGGTAATCAATGAAGATTCTCTCGTTACGCGGGCGACCGGTCAGGTCGCTCAGGCGTCTGATCGTTAAGCTTGCGACGCTGGCTTTGATCGCGAGCCCGAGCACGAAGTCAGCGGAGCCGCGCGCCAACACGAACGCCGCCGTTGAGGCCGCGGCGACCAGTGAGCCGCGCTACTTGCTCTTTTGGCGCGCGCCCGAACAGACGGCGGAACTGGTTCGGAAGCTCGGTAGCCAAGGTGACGGTCGTTCCCGCCTGCTTGGCTTCGGTATTCCTATCTCCCCCTTCGACGAGGAGAAACAGTTGGCGGCCCGTATCCACATGGCGTTCGCCACCGCGCGGGCGCAGAACCTGGCCGTCATGCTCTCCTTCGATTTCCACATCCACTGGGGTAGCCGGCCCGACCTGTGGAATTGGTTCGACCCGAAATTGCCCGGCTACAACGCCGCCAACGGGAGCAATGTCGAATGGTTCGGCTGGGACGGCCCGCCCGCCAAGACGCGCTATCTCAACTGGGGTGTGGTCGAGCGCCTCTCCCCGCCGCCTTGTCTCACGAGCGCGGCCTACCGCTCGGAAGTGAGGCGCCTGGTCCGGGAGGTGATCGCGCCGCCGATTAACGAGGAACTGGCGGCCCTCGAGCGCGAGGGCAAGGGTCGCCTCTTTGCCGGAGTACTGGTCGGCGCGGAGCCGGGCATCGATGACTGGTCAAACCCCGATCCGCAAACGGCGAAACTGATGGCGGCGGACGGCGTGTCCCATGGCCGGCTCGGGTACCGGGCGCTGCGGGACCTGGGTTACACCCCGGAAAAACCGCCGCCGGACCTGCGCGAGGCGCTGGCGGGCGT
The DNA here is from genome assembly GCA_964522665.1 of uncultured Verrucomicrobiota bacterium. GTDB lineage: Bacteria > Verrucomicrobiota > Verrucomicrobiia > Limisphaerales > CAZFVY01 > CAZFVY01. Next base: position 2,419 of record CAZFVY010000121.1, read on the forward strand.
GGTCCAGGAGACCGTCGGTTTCTGGTGCCGCAAGTTTGCCGAAGCTGGCCTGCCACCGACAAAACTCTATCCCCATGTCGCCCCGCAGGCGCCCGAGCTATCCAGCGCGCGGGTCACCGCGGCCTTCAACGACTGGTCGCGGCCGGGTTGGACGACTTACCCGGTTGGATTGCTTAGCTCCGGCTTCACCGCGCTTTACGACGAGTTGCAGAAGCGCGGCAATTCCCCCTGGGGCGGGGTCGAGGCCAACGCCGCCGTTGCCGGCGGGGCCTTGGACTGGGAAACCTACCTCGGCTGGCACTACAACCACGGGGCGGCGCTGGTGGCGATCAACACGGGCGCGACCGGCCAGGAATTGCCCGACCTATTGGAAAAGAGCGCCTTTGGCCCGGACGCAATCGCCGCCTACCGCCGGTTTCTCGCCGGGGAACCATTGCGGGAAAAGCCGTTCAATGAAAACGACACGCCGCAGATGCGCGTGCAGCGCAAGATGGTGGCAGTGCAGGCGGGGTTTAAGACCTGGCGCTCGGCGGGCCGCGACCCAGCTCCGATTGGCCGTTACGTCGAGGAAAAGCTTGGGCCGCTCCTGCAAGCCGGGAAGCTGAGCGAAGCCGAGACCGTGCTGGATGACGCGCTACGACGCCTCGCGGCGCTGGCGCCCGGCGCGCCAACCACCGGAAAGTGAAATACGGGCGTGACTACTTGACGGCAGGCGACGCCAGCTTTGTCACTTCTGGCCCGGTAACGCGGGCGGATCGACGGCGCTTAGGAGCAACAGTCGGCGTCGGAGGAGCGAGGCGACCGCCGCGGTAACGGCCTCCTCGTCGAGGCTGAGTCCGCGGGCGAGTTCGAGGAGGTCGTGCCACGCCAACGGTTCCTGCAAGAGCAGCGCTACTTCCCGCTCCGTAGCGTCAAGCCAATGTGAGATCGGAATTCTCATTCCCAACAATTGCGCTTGCGTCTTGGTCGCCGACGTCTTGCCCAGAATGCGTGTCTCGATCAGGCCGATGGGTCCCGCGCGGCGGAGGCTGCGGCGTTCCAGCAGGTCGCGAAGATTCGGTTTGCGGGAAAGATATTCCGCGAGAAAAGTGGCTTCCACCTCGGAGCCGGCGTCGCTCAGCGGCGGTTGCGCGTCCTCGGTTCGCGTCCACGGCGCGTTCAGCGCCGGGTCGCTCCATTTGAAGGCCAGCAGCGCCGAAACGATCCGGACGTAGCCTTGCGACTTCAAGTTGGCCGCCCATTCGTGAACCGCCTCAAAGTAGGCGCCTAACGTCTCGTTGCGATGCGCGTGACCCACCGCGTAAGTGGCCGCCGAATGCGTCCGCAGTCGGAGCACGTGGATGTCCAGCGGCGCGCCACCGAGCCATTCACGCAGGCGATCGGCCAGCGGTTCGTTCTCTCGTTCGCCCAGCTCGGTCACGATCTGAGCGATGCCTCCTCGCTCCAGGTAGAGCGGCAAACCAGCCACGATTTGACGCAAGGCTTCTTCACCCGAACGTCCGCCATCGCGAAAACCAACGGCGTCCAACGGCGAAGGGACAAACGGCGGATTGGCGGTGATGAGTCCGAAGCGCCTTCCCTGAACCGGCTCGAAAAGGCTGCCGACGGCGATCTCAATATTGTCGGCGCCCGCAAGCTGCGCGTTGAAACGCGCGCACTGGGCCGCGCGCGGATTAATGTCCACCGCCACCACCTTTTGCGCGTGGGGCGCCGCGAGCAGGGCATGCACGCCCGACCCGGTGCAAAGGTCCAACGCGGCGGCGACCGGCCGGCGTACCGTCGCGCGCGCGAGCCAGCGACTGTCCGTTCCCACGTACATCACCTGATCGTGCCGCGCCTCGGCTTGCCCGGGGTGGGGAAGATTCGGCCACGCGTGGTCCGAAAACACCAATCGGTCTCCCACCGGAAAAAGGCCCGCGCGGGCGCGGGCGAACCCGCTCTCATCCACCACGATCAATCCCGTTCGTACCAAAACCTCGCGGGCCGCCGACTCGAACAGCCGATCCAGTTCCTCCGACGAGATCACGCCTTGCAGTTGAAAAAGATCGATGGCCGACGCCAGCGGATCGCGGTCCGCCAGTCGCTCGGCGCGATAAATCGGCAGCGCCCGCCACCAGAGATCATTGAGGTCCGCCAGCCCGAGCCGCTCACGAACGCGGACTTCGTTGTAGCCAAGACCCGCCAGCCGCGACACCGCCGCGCGCAGCGCCGGCAAATCGGCCTCCGCGACGAGATAGGTGGATGACTCAGTCATCGGACTGCGAGGCTGCGCGCGCCGATATCAATCGGATCAACGCGCAAAATAAGAGCGTGCCGCACGGTCTTCGTTTATACTGCCGCCGCGCAAAATTACAATCCTCTCGCAACACGAGCGCCGGACGCAACTTTGAGCCCATTGTTTCAGTTTTGGGCTTAGATCGGGTCCCCATCCAAGTTGCCTTTGTCAGCCCTCAGAGCGACCAAGCGATTGAGGGCTTAGGCAATCAAGACGGCCCGGTGCGGTTCATCCAGAGGATCGAGCGCACACATTCGAAGAACGGCCGACGTGAGCGCGCCAGCGAGCCAAGGCGCGGCCTTCTGCGTCGGCGCGCTACCTTCTTCCGCGCGGCGCGCGGCCTCGACGCGTCGTCGCTCGAAACGTAGGATTCGCGTTGAAAACCCGTAGCGTTCATGCGATGCTTTAGCTATGAGGATCCCGAAACGCTGGTTGCTGTTTGGAACGACGTTGGCTGCGGCTGTTCTTCGGGCAAACGCTCAGGCGCCCGTCATCAATTCATTCGATCAAAAGGGTCTCTTAACCGCCACCAACCTTGTCGCCGGCAGCATCGCGTCGGTCGAGTGGGCGTCGTCGGTCTCGGGACCGTGGCATACCAACTGGGCCGGGTTGGACACGGTAACGGTCAGTTCCAATGGCACAATTCAGGTGAACGTGCCGACGTTTTACCGTGTGCGCGGAGTAGCCGCGACAAACTCGTCGGCGCCGCCCGGAATGGCCTGGATTCCGCCCGGCACATTCTTCATGGGCAGTCCGGCGAACGAGAACGAACGTTCCACCGACGAAACCCAACATTCGGTAACCCTGACAAAGGGTTTCTACATGGCGAAGAATTTGGTGACGCAGGGACAATACATCGCCGTCGTGGGAAGCAACCCGAGTTCCTTTGTTGGAAACGTAAACCGTCCAGTAGAAAACGTCAGTTGGTACGATGCCACAAACTATTGCGCCAAGCTTACCGCAGCCGAGCAAGTGGCCGGGAGATTGCCAGTCGGGTGGGTCTATCGGTTGCCAACCGAGGCTGAGTGGGAGTATGCCTGCCGCGCCGGTACCAAGACGGCGTTCAACGTGGGTCCGGACCTTCGATCGGGGATGGCGAACTTCGACGCCACGCGCGAGTACATTGGAACAACCGGCAGCGTGACCAATTCGATCGGGGTCGCTTTGCGGATGACGACGGCCGTGGGAAGTTATCCGCCGAACGCGTGGGGATTATATGACATGCACGGGAACTTGGGGGAATGGTGTTGGGATTGGTATGGCGCCTATCCAATCGGGAGCGTGATTGACCCAGGCGGGCCGTCGTCCGGCTCGTATCGGTTGGTTCGCGGAGGCTCCTTCGGCAGTTTCGCCACTAACTGCCGATCAGCGCGCCGCTTCATCATCGAGCCGGGTGTGATCCGCGACGATATCGGCTTCCGCCCGGTCCTGGCGCCGGTTCAGTAATGGGCCGTCACGAGACTAGGTTTACAAGCCGCGACAGCCTTCTTGTCAGGCTTTCTCTCAGCCTCAGGTTGCTTGGCCACCAACGCCTCCTCAAGCGTCTCCCTGAACAGCTTGCGGCTGGTGTAGTAGATCAGCCCATTCAGCAACGTCGCCACGGTGACGGCTACTTTGCGGTAAACCGCGACAGCGACGAGTTGATAGTCGGCATGAAGCGCAAAGTTGTCGCCGCGCTTTTTGATTTCGATTTGGATGCGTGATTGACGCGTCACGAACTGGGAATCGTACCGCCGATCCAGGTTTTGTACACAAAAAAAAGTAAGGAATGGTGTTGGGGGACAGCTTTCATGCGGAGGACTGTGCAGACAACACGCGCGATTCTCCGACTGCGGTCTCTTCGCTCACCACCCTGATGCGGTTGTCTGACTGTTGGCCGCGCTGTGGCTCTACGAGCGAAAACACTGATCGGGAGGGGCCGGGCCGTTGAGTCCTTGCAATCCGCATGATTTGGCTTGACGCATTTTGCTGCTTTTTTCGACCATTCCTCCATGAGTTTTGCGAATCGCTGGTGGGTTATTGGAATGGCGATAATTGTCGCTGCCCTTGGGGCAAATGCTCAGTTGCCGGTCATCAACTCGTTCAGTCGAACTGGGTTGTTGACCTGCAGCAATCTTGCACCAATGACGGCAGCTTCGATCGAATGGGCGTCGTCGGTATTGGGACCATGGCACACCAACACGTCGGCGCTAGATTCCCTAATCGTGGACGCAACGGGACGGATCCAGGTCAATGTCCCGCTGTCCGCGACAACGATCTTCTACCGCGTGCGCGGATTTGCCTCTACGAATTCCTCCTCGCTCAATCCGCCCCCGGCCCCACCAGGCATGGTTTGGATTCCGCCGGGCACATTCGTGATGGGAAGTCCGGATGATGAGAAAGAGCGTAATTCTGATGAAACCCAACACACGGTCACGTTGACGAACGGATTCTACATGAGCAAGAATTTGGTGACGCAGGGACAATACCTAGCGTTAATGGGGAACAACCCAAGCTATTTCACGACAAACATCGACGGCAACGGCACAATCGTAAGCCCGGACTTGAATCGCCCGGTCGAGCAAGTGACTTGGTACGATGCGGCCAATTATTGTGGGAAGCTGACGGACTCGGAGCAGGCCGCCGGAAGGTTGCCCGCTGGGTGGGTGTACCGGCTACCGACGGAGTCGGAGTGGGAGTATGCCTGCCGGGCCGGTACGACCACGGCGTTCAATCTTGGTCCCGACCTACGATCGGGGATGGCGAATTTCGTCGGCCAGTACGAGTACGTGAGCGGAACAGGCACCGTGACAAATAAGAGCGGAATATATCTGGGAAGGACGGCAACCGTGGGGAGCTATCAGCCAAACGCGTGGGGATTATACGATATGCACGGGAACATGGTGGAGTGGTGTTCGGATTGGTATGATTCGTATCCGGTTGGGAGCGTCACTGACCCGCAAGGTCCGACCTCAGGGCAGTACCGCGTGCTTCGCGGCGGCTATTGGTTCAGCTACGCCAAGGACTGCCGCTCGGCGCTTCGCGACTTCGAGGATCCGCGCGTCGCGTACAATGGCAATTTCGGTTTCCGGTCCGTCCTCGCCCCAAGTCATTGAGAAAGGGCACGGCCGAGCGGACGGCAATCACTCAATGCAGATTTCCGGTTGTGCACATGCAATTTTTGGGGCGTCGGCACGGCATTTGATTCGAACAGATCAAACCACCCTCGACGATCTTGGATGATGCTGGACATCCTTGGAATTATTGTTACTGGGTATTGTTACTTTTGAAGTCCTTGGAGCTAACTTGTTGATAATGAAGATGGTGGGCGATGAGGGACTCGAACCCCCGACCTACTGCGTGTAAAGAGTTTTCGGGCATTTTTCCCATCTTCGCCCACGTTGGTTTGAGCGATCAAACGCCCATAAACATTGGGGTTTTTCGATCTCGTCAATTTCCCTCGTTGGCCCATGTTTGCTCACAAATCGACGGTGAGTATCATAGCGCGGTATCATAAAAGTCGACTGCTTTTGCGCAGACAGCCCGAAAATCGGGCACTTTTGATACCGTTTTCGATACCGCTACGCCCGTCGGTATCGAACGCCTCGCACAATTGTAAACGACGGTCGGAAAACCCGGGCTCGCAGTTCCGACCGTGCGGTGTTGACCGCAGGAAGGCGATTACCGAGTTCGACACAAGCGTTTCAAAGTTCAGAACCAGTTTGAAAAATCCGGACGGGTGTCCGACCGGTCTTTCGCCAGCGAGCTTGTTTGGCTCAGCCGCCATAGCCCGCCGGGGGATGCACCGGCTTCACTGCCTCGCCCGCCGCCAAAATCCCTCGCCGCCCGCCCGGTCGGATTTTTCAAACAGGCTCTCGACTCCCCTCGTCCATTGGGTTTGGGCGTGACCGGCACCTAATGAATCTTTGGATTGGCGGCTTGCATCCCCTGAAGCACGGCTTCGGTCCGGGTGCCCCGCCAATCGCCCAGAGCGTCGCCCAGACATACCATTAGTTGTCCATGACGCGGAAGTCGAGGACAGCGGCGGACCAAGTTTCCGGTTTCAACCCATCCAGTTTAAATTCCAGCGCCTCAACCTCTTCGTCTGACAAGAGCACGGTGGGTCCGGAACGATATTGGTTTCCTGCAAAACTCACCGTCGGCGTGGAACGCCTTGCAATGGTCACGTCGATCAGCGACTGTTCCGAGACGATCAGAACCAAGTACTCGACGCCGACCGGCCCGTACTCGATGAAGTCCAGGCCGGCATCCCTTAATTTTTCCCAAGGCAAAAGTTCTGGCCCCGGAATATGGTAACGACGGTCCGGTTCAACTTTTGGCGCAACCGCGTGAAAGTTGGGCACGTGAAGCCAGAACCGTCCGCCCGAGCCGGGATTTATGAAGGTGACATAACCGGCGCGGCGCGACGTGAACGTGAAGTCCACCCTTTGCCCGATCGTCAGTGTCGCCACATTCACCGAGCCCGCGCTGGGCATGGCGCCGATTTCGCGAGCTCCAATGTTACGGCTAGCGAGATCGTCTTTGTATAGCTTGACAAGCCCGTGATCAGCGGACGCCTTGCGTTGAAGTTTTTGGAAAAAGACCTGCGGCGTGAGTATTCCAAGGTTGGCCATTTCCTTTGGATCGATCCCGAGTCGGGTCGCCCAGTCGCCGGCGCTCTGGACCCGATCGCGCTGGCCGCTAAGGAGAGTCGCCAGAATCGTGGGAAGCTGCGTTACAAGCCGGTTCAGCAATGCCGTCTGCATCGCCAAATGACTCGTGATCTCACCGTGGCGGCGGCGCAGTTCGGTCTCTTTTTGTTCTAACTCGACTTGCGTTAGACGCGCCGCGGCGAGGCGTTGTTGGGCAATTTGCGCTTCGGCCTCGGACTTCTCGGCCTCCGCTTGCGATTTGCGCCTGGAAAGGTCGGCGTCATCACGCTGCTTCCGCAAAGCGATTCTGCGCGCCTCCGCCTCGTCGCCGGAGATCGCTTCCTGCGCCTTGATCTTCAGCTCGACTTCGGCCATTTCGAGCGCGGCCGCGCGTTCGTCCGCCCGCTGAAGACGAAAACGCTCCAGCGCGGCTTGCGAGCGAATCTTCTCAAGCTCCTCCTGCGCCCGCGCAATTTCCAGATCGCCGTGGATCGCCTTCAGCCGGTTGGCGGCGCGGGCCGCCTCGATTTCACCTTGCCGTTCGATCGTCCTCTTTTCAAATTCCGCGAACAGCGCCCGCTTCTGCTCTTCCCGCGCCTCGGCCGTGAGCGATTGATCGTGATCGAGTTGCGCCATCGTGGCGTCAAATTCCGCCTGATGCTGCTTTTGTCGAAGCAGGTTCTTTTGTTCCTCCCCTTGGGCGCACTCGAGCCGCCGTGCCTCTTCCAGAAATCGGCGTTGGGTCTGATTTTGGTTGACGGATTCGCTTTCCCACCGGGTGGAAGCGTTTTCCACCTGGAGGCCGAGATGGGCCAACCATTCATTCAACTTCCGCCCCCACCAGATGGGCGGGCAGGCATCGTGGTCACGCAGGGCGTCGAGCGGCGTGCTCTCGATTTCGTCGCTCACTCTTTGCCGAATCCAGGCGGAAATCCAGTGCTCCGCCATCGCGATGCTTAATGGCGAACCAACGGTGACCAGCCGAATCGCGCCGACGCCAAGGAATTTGCGCCCGTCGACCACCGAAAGTGAGACGGTAATCAGCAAATCCCACGGCTGGTCTTGGGCGTCCTTTTTTAACGCTGGGAGGGCGATCTGCGCGCGTGGAACCAGCGCGCAAACGCGATAGAGCAAATCACCCACAGCACCTTCCCTCAAGCTTTCGGCGTCTTTGGGAAGCAGCATTTCCAGCGCATACTCGCCGGTCGCCGACATTCGGGCGTGCACCAGGCCCGTCCCGGGAATCCAAGCCGGGACGCGAAATTTCGATTTCCCAAATCCGGGAATGAAGGAGCCGCGCTTGATCTCGGGGGTAATGACGTCCACAAGCGATCCCTCTTGGTGGTCAGAGTTGCTCATAAAATTTCAGTGCTCGATGCGGGGATCGTAAAACCCGGCAAAATCTTGCGGGCGATTCACCGGCGACGCGGTAGATTTGTGAAAAGCGATGGGCGTATTGCATCGTATAGTCTGACCACAATTACGTGGATAATCAAATTTTCATGCATCGGAGAACTGAATGTATCGGCGGCGCAAATTCTTTTCTGTAATTTCAGCGAGTTTCAAACTGAGGGCGGGTTCTGGTTTTGCATGTTGAGGTAAACTTTTCCGGTTTCCCATTCGGCGCTGGTTTCGGCCAGCAGGGCCGAAACCAAGCGCAAGAGGGAAGCTTCGTTGGGAAAAAGGCTGGCCACGCGCGTGCGGTGTTTGATCTCTTGATTGACCCGTTCGATGGCGTTGGAGGTGCGCGTGCGACGGTGATGGGTTGAGGGCAGCGCGCAGTCCGTCAGGCCTTGCGGCAGGTTTTCCTCCAGCCAGGCCGCCAGCTTCGGAGCCGAAGCGGCATACGCGAGCGCGATTTCCTTTAAGCGCAGATCGGCGGCCGGACGGCTCGAACTATTGAATACGCTGCGGATGGCTTCGGCGACCAGAGCGCGTTGCTCCAGGCGGGGGCACATACGCTTGCGCGTTCTGCTGAAGGTGAAATTGACAGCGTTGCCAGGGTACCGAGGGAAAGACGGCGGCGCGGGCCGCGCGCAGGCCGGCGTGATCGTCGCTCACGATGAACTCGACCCCGCACAGGCCGCGGGCCTGGAGACTTTGGAGGAAGGCGCGCCAATGGACTTCGGCTTCGCTCAAGACGGCGCTGACCCCCAGGATCTGCCGTTTACCGTCCGGACCGACGCCCAGGGCGATCAGGACGGCGCAATCCAGCAATTGGCCGTCCTGGCGGACCTTTTCATAGCGAGCGTCCAGCGCCAGATAAGCAAAAACGCCCAGGCGGCGTTCGCGCCAGGCTTTCAAATGGACATCCAAGCGGGCCGCGCACTGGCTGACCTGGGTGGAACTGACCGAGACGCCGCAGAACTGTTCGACGATGGCGGAAACTTTGCGGGTCGAGACGCCCTGCACATACATTTCGGCCAGGGCCAGCTTGAGAGCCTGCTGGCTACGCAGCCCCTTTTCCAAGGCGCTGGGATAAAACTTCGTGTCACCCCGAACCTGGGGAATCTGGAAGGTGATGGAACCCAGGCCGCTGGCGACGGTCTTGGGCTTGTAGCCGTTGGCGTGCCCTGAGGTTTCTTCGGTTTTGCGGACAGGGCTTGGAGGGTGGAAAGTAAGCCTATCAGTGAAACCAATAAATTCGGACGGCGATTTGATCGCGAGTTTAAGGAAAACGCGGTACGCCTGCTTGGTTCCAGTGAGCGTTCCCTTGCCGACGTCGCTCGGGAGTTGGGCATCTCGGTCTGGTCGCTGAGCCGTTGGCGGCAGTTGTTTGCGGCCGCGCCGGCCCCAAGCGCAGCGCCGCCCGAGCCGAGCGACCCTCAGCGGCAAATCCAGCCGCTACAGCAACAGTTGGATTATGTCACCGAACAGCGCGACATCTTAAAAAAAGCCTTGGCCATCTGCTCCAGCGAACAGAAGCGACCAGGAAATTCCAACTGGTAGAGCAGATGGCCTTGGAAAAAGAGCATTCTGTGCAAACGCTTTGCCAGGTTCTGGGCGTCTCCCGAAGCGGCTTTTACGCGCATGGCCGCAAGGATCAGGGCGTCCGCGCTTTGGCCGATCAGGCATTGCGGCCTAAAATCCAGCAGGCCTTTGAGCAAGGCCGGGGCCTCTATCGCAGCCCCCGCCTCAGAGTGCTGCTTGGCCAGCAAGGCGTCCGCTGCGGTAAAAACCGACTGGCGCGGCTCCTGCGCCAACTGGATCTGCGCGCGCGTCAGAAACGCAAGTTTCGCCCACCGCGCACCACGCGGGTTGATCCCCGGGCCCCGGTGGCGCCCAACTGGCTGGCTCGCATCCCGACCCCGGATCGGCCCGATCAGGCCTGGGCCAGCGACATTACTTACATCCCGACCGCTCAAGGCTGGCTTTATCTGGCCGTGACCCTGGACCTTTGCAGCCGTAAATGCGTCGGTTGGAAAACCGCGGTTTCCCTGGAAACTTCCTTGGTGACAGAAGCCTGGAACCAGGCCTGGCTAGGTCGCCATCCCGGCCCAAGGCTTCTGCACCATTCTGATCGGGGAGTTCAATATACCAGCGCCCACTTCCGCGCGCTACTGGCCGAAAAGCAATGCGCGGCCAGCATGAGCCGGACCGGCAATCCCTACGACAACGCCTGGGCCGAATCGTTCTTTGCAACCCTCAAAACCGAGTGCTTCGGCAACTTTCTGCCCGCCACCCACCAGCAGGCCCAGCTTTTGATCTTTGCCTACATCGAAACGTTCTATAACCCCAGGCGGCTCCACAGCGCCCTAGGTTACAAGAGTCCTGTGGATTTCGAAAACCAATTCAACTAAACTAACAACAACACAATACCCGACATACTCCTGTCCACGTTTTCGAAGAAAGATCAATCTTCACAGCCGCAAACGCCACCTCATCGAACGGGGCGTTGATTATCTTCTGGACCGGTGCCGTCTGCTCGGACCGCAGACCGGCACCTGGGCCGAGCAGATGTTTGCCCAACGCGGCCCGCAGGGATTGCGGGTCATGCAGGGGCTGTTGCAACTGGCCGAAAAACATCCAGTGGCCGAATTGGAACGGGTCGCCCTGTCCGCCGTGCATCACGGGGCGTGGCGCTTGCGCGATCTCAGGCGTCTGCTGGACCAGCCGGCCAATGTCGTGCAACTCCAGTTCCTGGAAACCCATCCCCTCATCCGGCCTTTGGAGGCTTACCGCATTCCGCTGCCCAGCACTCCTCAACCCAACCAAAACCCATGACTCAAATCGAAACCACCATCCGCCAGCTCCGCCTCTCCGGCCTGTGGACAGTGACGATTATTATTCACCAGCGCTTTTAATTGTCACTGAAGACTTGGCTCTACCAACGAGTTGCGAGTCGAGTTTGAAACGCACAATGTTCACTTACGCTAGTTGCGGTGGTACACTCAATCCGCCCATCAGTGGCCGGTTTGAACTGCCCGCTGACAGATACACGACGACTCCCGAGTCGCTCGTTCGAATCGCAGATTCATCCTCAATGAAAAAATGTCCAGACGCGCCAAGCGTAAACAAAGAGTCCGGCCAAAGCGAGAGTTCTACCCAAGCGATGCAGCAATCGATCGCTTGCGCATTTCTGATCGACCCCTGCGCCGTACGCCATTAAGACAAACACGCTGCACAAAAACCCGTCTAAGATAATCCAATACAGTCCACCGGACCTAACAGGATAGGTTGAACAGATGAGTACTAGAATTCCAAAGAATACGGCGACGCCTCCGACTTTTGGTTCGTGAGCCGGCCATAGATCAGACCCGTGGGGAGGCGATTGTTTCTCTGGAATCCTCGTAGGAGTAGAATACACCGGTCCGGGAGACAAAACGATGGGTAAAGTTGGAACGTGGTGCGGTGGGTTTTCTGACTGGTTACCCCGTAGAGCATTCAATTTAGACCGGGCTTCGACGTGCCCCAGTTCGGCGGCTTTGCGATACCACTTGGCGGCTTCGCCGCCGTCCTTTTTCACTCCGTGGCCGTTTTCGTAGCAGAGACCCAAACAATATTGAGCTTTGGCGTGGCCTTTTTCTGCTGCCTTGGCGTACCAACGAACGGCCGCGCCGTAGTCTCTCGGGACCCCCTGGCCTTTGTAGTAGCAGATCCCGAGTTTGGATTGTGCCACGGCGTGGCCTTGCTCGGCCGCCTTGGTATACCACCGAATGGCGGTGCCGTAGTCTTGTGCCACGCCTTGGCCGTTGTCGTAGCAGAGCCCTAAGTTGGATTGAGCCTGGGCATGGCCTTGTTCGGCCGCCTTGGTGTACCAGCGAACAGCTTCACAGTAGTTTTGTGCCACGCCCTGGCCGTTGTAGTAGCAGAGCCCCAAATTGTATTGGGCTACGGCCTGGCCTTGTTCGGCCGCTTTCGTAAACCAGCGAACGGCTTCTCCGTAATCTTGCTCCACGCCTTGGCCACTGGCGTAGCGGATCCCCAATTTATTTTGAGCCTCCGCGCTGATTTGTTCGGCGGCGTTAACTCGCAAGGAGGTTTGAGTCGGCGGCGACGCCGGAACGTCCGTCATTGGATAGGTCTGCGGCTCCGGCGGGAGTGGGGTTGCGTCGACCTTTTTTGAAAGTGAACCAAGAAGCGCAAGGCGGGCGGTTTCCCGGTCGGACGAAATTAGGCCCGCAGGCGGAACGACACCGGGGCGGTTCTGCTTTTCCTCTGGTTCCCGAGTCGCGCCTAATGCCGCGCCTGATTTGGAATGTAAAACGTTTGGTACGGTCTGATCTTGGAGCCTTCTTGCCGGCTTGCCTAGCTCTTGTTCGCCTGCTTTCGTTGGAGGGGCAATCGGGGGAATCACTATTTTTGGCGGTGCCTGCGGCTTAGGCGGAAGACTGACGCGGACGGTTTCCGTCTCCGATTGGCCCGCGGCATCCACAGTTACCTTCGGCGGCAGATGCTCTACCTCACCTTTGAGCAACGGCTTAGTTAAGCCCTGTCGTCGGGCCGGTACTTGAGCGGACCGAAGCCCCCCGCGGCCGGGTTTGGCGCGTTGAGCCTGTTCGTCAACCATCCCCTTGACGGCGTCCGCGAGCGTCTTGACACGTTCTTTTGCGACCGCCGCCTGGTTACCTTGGGGATATTTAGCAAGGTATTCGCTAAACGCTGCGACGGTGTTCCGATCCACGGCACTGCGCCAGGCCAGCTCGTCGGAGCTATAGTCCCGAATAAATCGCCGAGCTTCCGATGCGTACGCACTGTCTGGATAATCAGACAAGAATCGCTTGTAACTTGCTGTCGCTGGCCTTTCACACGCAGCCTCCCACGCCAGCGCTTCGGCCTGCAATTTGTCAGCAGCCGCGTTTGCCTCTGAGGCATGACCGCCCATCGGGTGAGATTTGAGGTAGTTTCGAAACGCGACGAGGGAATTGGCTTCAACGGCCATTTTCCAGGCCCGATCGTCTTGAATGTCGTCCAGATTTGCCCTCGCGATTTTTGAATGCGAGCCGTTCGGCCATTTCCGCAGGTAGGCTTCGAGGGCCTTCTCAAGGTCTGTAGGCCCATCCCAGACCTTTTCGCGATTTGACGCCGCATTCGCGGCCCGCCAATCGGCGCCTTCGGCGTGAAGTTCCTTGGCCTTTTGAGCGTGGCGGCCCTCGGGATGACTCTCCAGGTAGGCAGCGTAGGATCCCGGATCGTCTTTCAACAGAGCCTCGTTCCACACGTTGTCGTCACTGGTTTCCAGTTCAATCGCCTCGAGCGCGCTTTTGGCGTTCGGGTGTCCGGCGGTGGCGGCCAAGCGATACCACCTCTGGGCCTCGCCCAAACTTTTGGTCGTACCCCGAGCTTTGGCTAGGCAATCACCGAGACTTTGCTGAGCCAGGGACAATCCCTGTTCGGCGGATTTGCGATACCATTCGACCATTTGTGCGTCATCTCGCGCGACCCCCCACCCAAATTCGTGGCATACGCCAAGGAGCCATTGCGCGTCAGGCCAGCCCTTCTCGGCGCCGAGCTGCCAATCGTCGATGAAATGAACGGATAGCCCCTCGACCGGCTCCGTCGCTGGCTGGCCCGATTCCAGCCTTTTAAGGCATTTCTTGATATGACTGGCCGTTGACGCGCGTAATTCGGCGTCCTCGGCAGACTCAGGATCAGGAGATGCCGTCAGCCTTTTAGCGTTGGCAATCGGACGACCGGGACCGTCGACCAAGAGAATCGGCTCCGGCGAGCCTTCCATATTGAACCAAGGGTGTTGTAGCCCATCCATTCCCGGGCTGCGGCGGCACCAATCTATCACCCCTTTCTCGGTGTAACTCGCCAGCCGCTGCAGTTCCAGGCGTGACCCATCCCAGGCGCCGCCATCCAAGCCCTCAAACAGGAAATACGAGAAGACACCATGCCCCTTCTGCAACCACTCAAAGGCACGCTGGCCCGGGCGGCACGCAGAGAACGTCGCCATGGCGACGCCTGGATCGGATTTAAACTGACCGACCGCAAGGATGTCCTTGGACATCGCTTCAGACATCGGGTTTCCGCCGTCGCCTTTGGCGGCTTGCGGCGCGTTGCGGCAAGCGTCCAGCAACAACACGCGCTTGCGTGCAGCCATACGGCCAACGGCTTTCCGCAGTCGGGTTAACGGTAGGCTGCACGCGTCCGGATGCGCCCAAATGCTGTCAAGAGTGAGCAAATAACCGGCGCCATCGACCTCGACGCCATGGCCAGAAAAGAAGACCAGCACCAAATCCTCCGGCTGGACCTCGATCGCCAACTCATCCAAAGCGCTTACCAGCGTGTGGGTGTCCGGCGCTCCATCACCGCCGTCATCGACCAGCAGCGTGACATGATGAAAACCGCAACGTTCGCGCAAGCGAGCCGCGAGCGCTTTGGCATCGGCGCCGGCGCACCGTAGCGGCGCGATATGTATATCGCGATATCGTTCGACGCCGACTACTAGGGCGAACTTCTTCACAGCCAATCTCTCGTTACCGCAAAACCGCCGTGAGCATTGCGACGAATCGTTCGGCTCTTGCAACCGGCGATCGACCGAAAGCCCGCGTCATCGACGCCAGACAACGATTCGTGACCAACTAAATTGCCAAGAACGCCGAGCGCTTTGGGTCTCACGGGCAACATTCATTTACGCCAAAACATCAGATTTGATGCAAGTGCAAATCTGTTCGCGTCGTCCGTTTTGGGCGCGTGTGTCGGCGGATCAAGATGGCGTTGGAGCCGCCTGCCAGACGGTCAAGATGGAATCGGAAGGCCGCGACACCAGTTTAGATTTGTCGAGATCGCTTACCTGGCTAAACGTCTCGCCATCAACTCACACCTCTGTGCCGATTTCTCGTCCTTGAGCTTCTTCCATAAGCTGGCACACCGTTCCCACTCCCGGGGATTCTCAGCCGCCGATTCGACAACCTGGAGGCAGTTTATGGCTGCCGCGGAATCCCCGAGGATCTCCTGCCAGCCATCTACACAGCGATCCCAATCAGATACATATTCCGCAACCGATTGAGCCAGTTGCAGGCAGCGACTAGCTGCGCCGACGTCATTAAACGTAAATCGCCACACGCTTGCGCAACTAATCCAATCCTTCGACACTCTAGCGCCCGATTCGGCCTTTCGCAGGCAGCGCTTGACGGACGTCGTATCTTGGAGAACTTCACTCCAGCCGCGGATACAATAGTCCATCATATCATCGAAGCTTCTTGCGACCGATTCAGCCATTTGCAGGCACCGATTGGACGCGATAATGTCTCTATACACAGCGTCATAAATAATTGCGCATACAGCTCTGATGTGTTTCAATGTGGCTATGAAGCCACTGAAAATTAGTGATGCCGAAACCATGATTCTCGGACTGCAAGACGAAATCCGTCGTTCGGATGAGTCTCGATATGATCACCGCCTTCACGGCGTGCTGTTGGTAGCTCATGGCATCAGTTGCCGTGAAGCGGCCGGTGTGCTGGGCGACTCGCCGCGCACGGTGGAGAACTGGGTGCATCGTTTTGAAAAAGATGGCTTGGCCGGACTGACCGAGGGCGAACGCCCTGGCCGCCCTTCACGCTTGAGTCCGGCTCAATTGGCCGACGTGGAGACCGCCTTGCGGCAAACCCCAGCTGCGGCCGGAGTGGAAGGCGGCGGCGTTTGGGATGGCAAAACCCTCTCCCGTTACTTGGCGCAACAGTTCGGAGTGGAACTGAAGGCGCGCCAGTGCCAGCGGCTGTTTCGACAGTTGGGCTTTCGCCTGCGCAAGCCGCGCCCCTTAATCGCTCAAGCTGATGCGCAGGCACAAGCCACGCATAAAAAAACTCCGCGCACTGGCAAGAAATCCCGCCGTTGATTTGTGGGCGATTGATGAAGTTCATTTTCAACAGCACGGTTCCCGCGCCAGAATGTGGATCCCGCCCGAGGTGGACGATCCGGTGGTGCGGCACCACCCCACGCGCAAGAGCGTCGGTTATTTCGGTGCCGTCCGTCTGCGCGACGGAAAGTTTATCTTCCACCGCGAAGCCAACCGTTTTGACGCCGTGACCACCTGGAACTTTCTTCGCCAATTGCGACAATGCAGTCGCCGGGCCGGTCGCCGAGTGGTTGTGATCACCGATAACGCCAAGTTTCACCATGCCAAGCTTCACGCCGGGTGGCGGGCAGAGCAGGAACCCCAGTTCGTATTGAGTTACTTGCGGCCCTACAGTCCGGATTTGAATCCGATCGAACGAGTCTGGAAACTGACGCGCCGGCTTCGCCTTCACAACCGTTATTTCCCCACTCTGGAAGCAGTGGTCGAGGCAGTCGAGGAGCTGTTTGAATGCTGGAAACAGCCCAACGAAACCCTCAGAAGGTTGTGTGCCGTTGCTTAACATGCGTATTTATTTATGACGCTCTGTATAAATATCGCTTGCCACGCTTTGGCACAGTCATACCAATCTTTTGAAACTTTGGCCGCGGATTCAGCCATTTGCAGGCGTTCGTTGGTGACGGCAGTTTCTTTGAGAATCGCTTGCCAGGCTTCGGCACACCGGATCCAAGTGGACAAAAACGGTGCAGCGGATTCGGCGTTATGCAGGCATCGCCTAGCCGCGGCGGAGTCTTGGAAAATCGTTTGCCAAGCCTCGGCGCATCGGATCCAGACCCATGAATCTTGAGCAGCCGATTCGGCGGTTTGAAGGCAACATTTTGACGTTTCAGAGTCGTCAAAAAGAACCCTCCACGCCTCAGCCAGATCTACGAACCTAAATCTCCAGTCAAAGTCATCCGAGTGTGCTTTGGCCAACTCTGCTCCATTCACCAAACATTTCCGCGCGTATTCAAAATCATTGAACGCTGAGACCGCCAGTTCCGCGAGTGAGCGCTGTAACTTCACACTTCCAAGTGCCGCGGATACCTCTTGTTGGAAGCACCCGCGTGCCGACGTTTCGTCCGCAAATAATGCCATCCACGCCTTTGCCCCGAGTGCACCGCTCGCCTTGGCCAATGTACGTTTCGCTTCCTCATGCTGTCCTAGCCTTCCGGCGAGAACCGCCGCCCAGAGGCACGGTCCCAGAACTGTTTCCGCACCTTCGCCAGCAGATCTAGGCGGCGGGACGATCGCCCCACCAAAATAACGTCTCAGCGCAGCCACGAACCTGCCGTGCGGGGAGTCCGTTACCGGAGCTGAAATCAAGCATCGGGTTAGGAGCAATGCCGTTTAGGAATTCAGGCGTAAATGGCGCCCACGGAGTATTCGACGGCTCCGGTGCGGCTGGTGTTTTTGCGCAATCGCGGCCAACTGCTGACCGGCTGGCGTAACGCGCGCGGACAGGATCGCGGTCGGCGTTTGGGGATGGCCATCTCGGCGATGCGTCGCAGGGTCCGCCGCACCACTAACCGCAGTTGCTCCGGGGCCAGCAAGTCTGCCGAGACCTCCAAGAACCCCCACAGTCCCTGAACGATCTGCATCGTTTTGAGAAAACTGATCCGCAAGACCCCGACCTGGCCCACCGCAGCGGCTTGGATCCGGTAATCCACCAACACCGCGTAGGCCAGGATCAGCGCCGCCACCTCCTGCATCGCGGTCAATGCCGTGTGGCTCTGCAAATAGGGAGTCGAACGCAGATCCACTTTCAACTCCTTATAAAAGAGTTCCTGTTCCCAGCGTCGGCCATACAAGGCCAGCAACTCCGCCGCCGGATGCTTTCTCCAATCCGTCAGGCTGGTCCACAAACGCACCGTCGTGGCCTGCCCGCGCCCACCCCGCTGCACCCGGCCCAGGATTTCCCGCACCAACCGCCGGCCCTTCCCGCCAGCAATCTCCACCAAGGCGCTGCCGTCGGAATACACTTCCAGCAAGCGCCGCTTGAGATTGCTTTTGACCCGCGCCAGGAAATGCCGCTGTCCCTCGGGCGGCAGGCCGACCAACAACTCGGGACTCCCGTAATAGCGGTCCTTGATCAACAGACTCTTTTCCGGCAGGGCCGACAACACCCGCCGGGCCAGCGCCATCTCCGATTCCCCGCCGGCGCCGATGGCCGCCGCCAACGGATTGTGCAGCCCCAGTTCGACCATCAGCGCCACGCCCACCTTCGGAAAGGCTGCCCGGCCCCGCCTACTTTTGGCTTTGCGCATCTGCTTCTTGACTGGCGGCGTGTTGGTCACTGAAAACTGACTCCCATCGACCCCGCACAATCGCAGTCCATGATAAAAGGCTCCGGGATGCTGGGCGGGCCGGGCCTTGGGCTTGAGCGCCGCCGCCATGATCCGCTCGAACAACTCCAGCGGCAGCAGCGCCCGGCTGTCATCGGGCGGATCAAAACCGGCCACCGGTGGGCACTTCAAAACCGG
>CAZFVY010000122.1:0-19558 GCA_964522665.1 uncultured Verrucomicrobiota bacterium
TGGTAACCTGGACCTCATCATGTCGTCGATCGGATTCGCCGACTCGCTCCGCTATTTCCACAACAATGGCGACGGCACGTTCGCCGACTGGACCGACCGCGCGGGCCTGTTGAACGAGTTTGGCGGGCTTAATTTGATTCAGGCGGATTACAACAACGACGGGTTCCTCGATGTGCTGGTCTTGCGGGGCGCCTGGATGAAGACCGCGGGGCATTTTCCGGTTTCGCTGCTGCGCAACAATGGCAATGGGACGTTTGACGACGTGACCGAGGAGGCCGGTTTGTTGCGCTTTCGTCCAACGCAGACCGCGGTTTGGTTTGACTTCAACAATGATGGCTGGCTCGATCTTTTTATCGGGAACGAGTCATCCAAGGGAGACCGGAATCCGTGCGAGCTTTTTCGCAACAACGGCGACGGAACGTTCACGGAATGCGCCGCGGCGTGCGGCGTCGCGAATGTTGGCTTTGTAAAAGGGGTCGTCAGCGCCGACTTTAATAACGACGGACGTCCCGATCTCTATCTCTCGCGCCTCGGCCAGCCGAACGTGCTGTACCGGAACGATGGCCCCAAGGACCCGTCCAAAGGCTCGCGCGGCGATTGGGCGTTCACCGATGTCGCCGCGCAGGCGGGCGTCACCGAGCCGATGTACAGTTTTCCCTGCTGGTTTTTTGACTACGACAACGACGGCTGGCCGGATATCTTTGTCGCGGGCTACCACATCACCGACGCCGGCGACATCGCCGCGGATTACCTGGGACTTCCCAGCGCCGGCGAACGCGCCCGCCTTTATCACAATAACCGCGACGGAACATTTACGGATGCGTCGATGGAAGCGGGCCTGTCGAAAGTGCTGCACGCCATGGGCTGCAACTTCGGTGATCTCGATAACGACGGTTACCTTGATTTCTATCTCGGCACGGGCGATCCGAATCTTTCGACGCTTGTTCCCAATCGAATGTTCCGCAACGCGGGCGGAAAAGTCTTCCAGGACGTGACGACCTCCGGCGGCTTCGGGCATTTGCAGAAGGGCCATGCGGTCGCCTTCGGCGATATCGACAACGACGGCGATCAGGACGTTTACGAGGTCATGGGCGGGGCCTATACCGGCGACACGGCGTTCAACGTATTATTCGAGAATCCTGGTCATGGCAACCACTGGATCACGCTCAAGCTCGAAGGCGTTCAATCCAACCGGGGGGCGATTGGCGCGCGGATCAAAGTGATCGCCGAAACCGCCGATGGACCGCGGGAGATTCACCGCACGGTCGGCAGCGGGGGAAGCTTTGGAGCCAATCCCTTGCGGCAGGAGATCGGTCTCGGCGAGGCGAAGGCGATCCGCGCCGTCGAGATATTCTGGCCGGTGACCGGCCAGACTCAAGCGCTGAAGAATCTGCCGATGGACCACTTTTACCGGGTGCGCGAAGGGGCCGCCGAAGCGACGCCTTGGGACCTCAAGAGCTTCAAGCTCGCCGTCGATCCCGCGAAGGCCCACATGCATCATCACCCCGGCGCAGGCACGGCCAGCCCGTAAACGCCGACCCGTCGGTTTGGCACGCGCTCGACGGCGTATTCGGCCGTCACATCGGCGCCAGGCCCGATGGTGATTTTTGCAGCCGCGCCCGGTTCTGCGCGACCTTGGCGACGAAATAGATCACGAGCATGAAAAGCGCGAGCGCGACCAACCCGGCGACCCATTTCATGACGCGGGCTTGGCGAAGCATCCGTTCGCTGTTCTCGCGCTCTTGCATCTGAAAAACCTCAAATTCCTTTTCAATCGAGAAGACCGCGGGATTCTCTTCCCTGAGTTGATGCGCCAGCCACGGCTGGGTGCCGGCGCCGAAACTAGCCGGCCGCTTGACTGCCGCCTCCGGCGTCACCTCGGTGAAACCGCTATGTTTCCAGAAGGGGGCGGTTTCTTGGGTCCAAAGGCGAACGAGGCCGTGGTTCCGCGCGACGTTTTGGAGACGGCCGAGCAGTTCCGCCCGATGCTCGTCCTCCAACTCTGGATGAGTCAGCGCTTCGCTATGGACGCGCCCCTGTTTGCCGTCGATTTGCAGGCCGATGGCGCCCAGCAGCTCGTAATCGGGGCCGATCAGGAGTTGGAATTCCGTCAGACGTTTCTCTAATTCTTCCGCGGGCAGGGACGCCCGGCGCCAGAGTTCCATCAGGGCCTCCAGGTCATCCACGTTGGCGCGACGCAAGACGCACGGCGATGGATTCATGGCCAAAGTCTAGCGTCGCCGCGGCGAAGGGTAAAGATTTTGATGGAAAAACCGGCCCGTTGCGTGAATCTATCGCCGCTCGTGAATCAGACCTGGCCCATTCCAACGACGACGCGCGGCGCCCTCTTCGGCGCGTGGCGGAATCGCGTACCGCTGCCCGGCGGCGGTCGCTCAGTCTCGGCGCCGTAACCCATCGCCATGTCCGAGACGGTGACACCCAAGCCTCGGTTTGAGGCGAGTAATCTGCTGGGCATTATTGCCTTTCTGCGGAAGTACCCCCGTGAAGTGACGGTCTCGATCACGCTGTTGTTGATCAACATCAGCATCGAGATGTCACTCCCGCAAATCCTCGGCAGCGCCATTACGAATTTGCGTTGGCACGTCGAATGGGGGGCGGAATTCTCACCTTATACCTACGTTTCGTTATTCGTATCCCTGGTGCTGGTCCGGGCGGGCGTCGGGTATATCCTCGGCCCAATCCGCAATTTATTGGTTCAGCGGACGCTCAGCGACATCCGGGGCGCGATCTACGACGCCATCCAGCGCCTCGCGTTCCGTTACCACGACAAATCCAGCAGCGGTGAACTGATCTCCCGTTCCACGACCGACGTCTGGCGGCTGCAGGACTTTTTCTACGCGTGTCTGTTTCTCAGCATCGACATCGGGGTTTCGTTGATCGTGACGACGTGCCTGATCTTTGCCACGTCGCCTTTGCTGGGCTGCATCGCCGTTCTGACCATGGCGCCGACGATCGGCTTGATCATATTTTACGCGAGCGTCCTGGAGCCAAAATGGCGCAACGTGCATGATCTGCATGGCGCGATGACCACAGTCATCCAGGAAAACATCGCCGGCGTCCGGGTGGTCAAAGCGTTCGCGCGCGAATCCGCCGAGGTGAGCAAATTCCGCGAAAAGAAGGACCGCTTCGTCGGCACGTTGCTCGAAACGGTGAACTACTGGGCCGCGCGCGTCCCATTCGCCCAGTTCATCTACGGCTTAAGCCTTCCGCTGGTGCTTTGGCTCGGCGGGCGCAAGGTTATTCAAGGCAGTCTGCCGATCGGTGATCTCGCCAAGGTGGTGTTCTACCTGATGGCGATCGGGCATCGGGTCGGCATGGTGGGGCAGTTCACGAACATTATTCAGAACGCCAGCGCCAGCGCCGGGCGCATCCTGGAAGTCCTGCGCGAACCGCAAGCAATCAAGAGCGGCAAACGGCACCTTCCTCCCGGCCGCGGCACGGTCAGGTTCGAGGACGTTGGCTTCCATTACGCGGACAACAAACCGGCTTTGGCGGGCGTTACGTTCGAGGCCCATCCGGGTCAAACGGTCGCGATCGTCGGTCCGACCGGCTCGGGCAAAACGACGTTGGTGAATCTGATTCCCCGTTTCTATGACGTGACGACGGGTCGCGTGCTGGTCGATGGCGCCGACGTGCGGGAATTGGACCTCAAACAATTGCGCCATAGCGTCAGCGTGATTTTTCAGGAGACGTTTCTATTCAGCGCCAGCGTGGCCGAGAATATCGCCTACGGCCGTCCGCAGGCGAGCCGCGAGGAAATCGAAGAGTGCGCCCGGGTGGCGCAGGCGCATGAATTCATCAGCCAACTCGAAGACGGTTACGAAACGATGGTGGGCGAACGGGGCGTTACCCTGAGCGGTGGACAGAAGCAGCGCTTGGCGATCGCCCGGGCATTCCTGATGGACCCGCGGATACTGATCCTCGATGACGCCACCGCGAGCGTGGATTCGCAGACCGAACGCCTGATTCAAGAAGCCATGACCCGGCTGTGCGAGGGGCGCACGACATTTGTGATCGCCCACCGTTTTTCGACGGTGCAGCACGCCGACTTGATTTTAGTCCTGAAGGAGGGGCGGTTGGTCGAACGCGGCGCCCATGCGGAATTGAGCCGCGCTGGCGGATTCTATGGCGAAATATTCCGGCAGCAAATGAAGAACTAGCGAGCGCGATCCCGTCATGGCCACCAAAGAAGAAATCGAATTGGAAGAGCAGTTCGCCCAGAAGCGAATGGGCTGGGCGACCTTCCGTCGATTGACGAGCTACCTGCGGCCGTACCGGCGGCTCTTCTATTGGAACCTGCTCTTCACGTTGCTGGCGACGGCGTCGCAGTTGTTGGGGCCGAAGTTTATTCAGATCGGCATCGACCGGTATTTGACGAACGTGACCGCGCCGGCGGCGGCCTCCCGCGGGATCTTTATCATCAGCTTCATTTACCTCGGGAATCTGCTCCTGGGTTGGTACCTGTCGGTCATCCAGGTCAAGAGCGCCATCAGCGTCGGCCAGGGCGCGATGAACG
Organism: uncultured Verrucomicrobiota bacterium; assembly: GCA_964522665.1. Taxonomy (GTDB): domain Bacteria; phylum Verrucomicrobiota; class Verrucomicrobiia; order Limisphaerales; family CAZFVY01; genus CAZFVY01. The sequence goes on from CAZFVY010000122.1 coordinate 4,538, forward strand.
ATCTGCGCCTGGCGGTGTTCGAGCATATCCAACGACTTTCCCTGAACTACTTCGACAAGACGCACCAGGGACGAATCATCAGTCGCGCGGATACCGACATCGATTCCCTGGACCGCATCCTGACGTGGGGCGCCAATCAATTGTTGGCCAGCGCCCTGACCTTGCTGGGCGTGCTGATTCTGATGATGCAGTATGATTGGCGCTTGTGCCTGGCGGTCACGGTGGTATTGCCACCGCTCTGGCTGGCGACGCGCGCGTTCCATGTGCACGGCATGCGGGCCTATCGGAAAGTACGCGAACATTCGTCGCGCATCACCTCCGCGTTGGCGGACAACATCGCCGGTGTCCGCGTATCGCAGGCCTTCTCGCGCGAGGAAGAAAACCTCGCGCGCTTTCACCAGATTCAGGAGCGTTACCGGGAGAATTTTCTCGTCGCGGCGCGCATCTTCCACACCTACATGCCGTTCCTCGGACTGATGTCGGGCCTCGGGACGGCGATCATTCTAGGCTATGGCGGCGTGCTGGTGATGCACCACTCCATTACCGTCGGGCAATTGGCCGCGTTCATCCTTTATTTGGGAATGTTCTTCGGGCCGATCCAAACGATGGGGGACCTTTACAACGCGGTGCTTTCGACCGCGGCCAGCGCGGAGCGCATCTTTCAATTGTTGGATACCCTGCCGCAGGTTCGCAATCGACCGGGCGCGGCCGCGTTGCCGCCGATTCAAGGGCACATCATCTTTGACAAGGTCCACTTTCGCTACGACTCGGCGCCGCCCGACACCTGGACGCTTAAGGACATCAGCTTCGAGGCCAAGCCGGGACTCACCGTGGCGCTCGTCGGGGCCACCGGGTCCGGCAAAACGAGCATCATCAGTCTCATCACCCGGTTTTACGAACCGCAGCTCGGGCGCATCACGATGGACGGCATCGACCTCCAGGACGCCACGATTGAGTCACTCCACGAGCAAATCGGCATCGTGACGCAAGAGAATTTCCTCTTCACGGGAACGGTGATGGAGAATCTCAAGTTCGGACGGCCGCTGGCCACGGACCCGGAGGTGATCCAGGCGGCGCAAACTCTGGGCGCGCACGAGATAATCCAGCGTTTTGAGAAAGCCTACGAAACCAAGGTGGCCGAACGCGGCTCAAATTTCAGCGCCGGGGAGCGTCAATTGCTCTGTTTTGTGCGCGCTATGGTGGCGCGGCCGCGGATTCTGATCCTGGACGAGGCGACCAGCGCTGTGGATCCGCACACGGAATCCATTATTCAGCACGCCCTCGAGAAATTGTTCGAGCGGCGCACCAGCTTCGTGATCGCGCATCGGCTATCAACGGTTCGCAACGCGCACAAGATTCTGATGCTCGATCGGGGCGAAATCGTCGAACGCGGAAGCCACGACCAACTGATCGCGCAAGGGGGCCGGTATGCCAAGCTATACGCCGAGTTTATCCGTCACTAAATCGAACGCGCCGGAGCATCGCATCGTTAATTGGCGCGCGACGGATCATCCCCGCTCGCGCAATTGTTCCTCTTCCATCACTTTGAGCCGGGCGCCCATAACGTCCGCGCGGCCCAAATAGCCGACGACGCGGTTGGTCTCCCGCCGGTCAACCACGGGCAGGCGTCCGACGCGGTGCTTGAGCATCTTGTTGATCGCGTCATCCAGCGGTTCGTCAGCGAACGTCACGACCGGGTTGCGCTTGCCGGCGTCCAGCGCGCTCATGGCTCCCAGGGGATCGCGCTGAAGCGCCCGCACCAAGTCGCCGCGGGTAATGATCCCTTCGAGCTGGCGCCGTTCATCGATCAAAAGTGTGCCTTGGCGTTGGGTCAACTCCGGGTCGTTTTTCGCGATGCGGGAGGAGAGTTCGCCGACGGTGATCGTGGAAGGCGCCATCGGCGGGTCCTTGAACATCACTTCACCAACCCGCGTCAAGGCGAACGAGTCGATGCTGTACTCGCGCGTGATATGGTGACCGCGACGGGCCATTTTTTCGGTGAGGATCGAACGGCGGAGCAGCAGCACGGTGACCCCGAGGGCCGCGACGCTGCCGATGAGCAACGCCGGCAGCGCGTTGAGGTCATGGGTCAATTCCAACGCAAAAACAATCGCGGTAAACGGCGAACGCATCGTGCCGCCCATCATGGCCGCCATGCCGATCATCGCCCATAGACCGGTGTCGCCCGTGGGCATCCAATGCGCGATCAACGCGCCGAGCGCGCCGCCCAAGATGAGCAACGGAGCCAGCACGCCACCGGAGGTTCCCGACCCGAGGGCGATCGCCCATACCAGGGCCTTGCCGATCAACAGGCCGAGCAAGGCGGAGCCGACGAGTTGTCCGCGCAACAACGCGCCGATGAGATTGTATCCGACGCCCAGGACCCGTGGGTCGATCAGACCGCCGATGCCGACGAACAAACCGCCGATGGCCGGCCACCACATCCAATGGATGGGCAGCTTTTGGAACGCGTCTTCGACGCCGTAAACCAACGCGGTCAATCCGCCGGAGGCTAATCCTGCGGCGACGCCGACCAGCAGGGCCACGCCCAAGCCTAACGCGCTGACCGGATCATGCGGCGCGACGGCGAAGATCGGCCCGGCGCCCAGCAGCGGCACGCGGCAAGCTGACGCCACGATCGAGGCGAGCGCCACGGGAATGAAGCTGCGCGGTTTCCATTCGAAAAGCAGCAATTCCACCGCGAGCAACACCGCCGCCACCGGGGTCGCGAAAACCGCCGACATGCCCGCCGCCGCGCCCGCCACCAACAAGGTTTTTCGTTCCGCGGCCGACAGATGAAAACACTGCGCGAAAATTGAACCGAGAGCTCCCCCGGTCATGATAATCGGGCCTTCGGCGCCGAACGGACCGCCGGTGCCAATGGAGATCGCCGACGAAAGCGGTTTCAGGAGCGCGACTTTCACCGGGATGCGGCTCCGTCCAATCAAGATGGCTTCCAGCGCTTCCGGAATCCCGTGGCCGCGGATCTTCTCCGAGCCGTAGCGCGCCATCAGGCCGATGATCAATGCGCCGACGACGGGAACGATGACCACCCAGTAGCCCAGGTGATGGCCCTCCGGCGACGCCGCCGCGGCTGAGATGCGGTGATAAAAGGCCAGGTTCGTGATGACGGCGATCAGCCACAATAGTCCGGCGGCGACCAGGGCGCCGATAGCGCCGATGGCGACCGCCATCGCGGAGAGTACCAGCACGCGGGAGTCGGTGGTGAAATCAGAAAGGGAATCCTCAATGTGTTCAACGTGTTCACTCATAAAAAAGAAAGAGCGGCGGGGAACCGATTCTCGTTCGGCCCAATCCGCCGCGCGCAATACAAGGATTAGAATATCCCGATTTGGCGTCGGGACAAGGGATTTTCCGGCGCCGTTGGCAGCGTTGGCGTTGAAAAGCAGCCCGACGGCGCCCGGCACGACCGGAGAGCGGGCCTGCGACGCGTAGCGGCCACGCCTCGCAAGAGGCGTGCGGGATATTTGATCGCGTTAGGCAGGCTGGGCGTGCTGCGGCTCACAGAGCCGCGCGCCGGTAGCGATGGCCCGCCGGGAAATGAGGACGCCGGGTTGACCGACGCGACCGGAGCGCGGGTCCGCGACGTGTAGCGGCCACGCCTTGCAAGAGGCGTGCGGGATACTTTATCGGGTTCGGCCGGCTGGGCGTGCTGGCGGCTCACAGAGCCGCGCGCCGAGGGGACCGCGGTCTCGAGGTTGGGCGTCCACGATTAAATTCGTGCATTGGCGGGCGGTCCCGGTTTAAGAATTTGGTCATGACTTTTACGGAAGCGAAAACTCGGCACGCTAAATTGGCCGAGCAAATACGCGCTCACGATTACGCTTACTATGTTCAGGCCAAGCCGGTGATCAGTGACCTCGAGTACGACCGGCTCTACCGTGAATTGATCGACTTGGAGAGCGCGTTTCCAGAACTGGCGACCAACGATTCGCCCAGCGCGCGCGTCGGTGGTCAGCCACTGGCGGAGTTTAAGAGCGTGCCGCACGGGACGCCGATGATGAGCCTCGACAACACCTATTCGCAGGCCGAAGTGCAGGAGTTTTGCGACCGTGTGCAGAAGTTTCTGCCAGGCGAGAGGCTCGTCTGGCTGGTCGAGCCTAAAGTCGATGGCGTGGCCGTCAATCTTCGGTACGAGAACGGGCTGCTCGTGGTCGGCGCCACGCGGGGCGACGGAGTCATCGGCGACGATGTCACCGCCAATTTGAAAACGATTCGCAGCGTGCCCTTGCGGCTGGCGGGCGTTGGTTCTCACGACTCGTCGGCCGCTGGGAAAAAACATCCGGCGCCCGACGCCTCGGGACGCGTGGTCGAACCGCCGGAGCTGTTGGAGGTTCGCGGAGAGGTGTATCTGACCAGGGACGGCTTCGCTCGCCTCAACGCCGAGCGGGAGTCCGCCGGGGAGGAAGCGTTCGCGAATCCGCGCAGCGCGGCGGCCGGCTCGCTCAAGCAATTGGACCCGCGCCTCGTGGCGAAGCGCCCGCTCGATACCGCGCTTTATGGCGTCGGGACGGTGACGGGGGCGCCCTTGCCCGCGACGCAACGGGAGTTGCTCGCGTGGTTGAAGCGTCTGGGATTTAAGACGCCCGAGCGAACGTGGTACTGCGAATCGACCGCCGAATTGATCGCCGCGATCGCGGAGCTTGATCGAGTGCGCCGCGATTTCAATTACGAGACGGATGGCGCGGTGATCAAGCTTGATTCCGTCGCGTGGCGGGAGCGTTTGGGCGCCACCGCGAAGGCCCCGCGCTGGGCGATCGCGTACAAATACGCGCCGGAGCAGGCGCAGACGCGGCTCAACGCCATCACCATCCAAGTCGGTCGCACCGGAGCTTTGACGCCGGTGGCGGAGTTGGAACCGGTGTTTCTCGCCGGCAGCAAGATCAGCCGGGCCACGCTCCACAACGAGGACGAATTGCTCCGGAAGGATATCCGGATCGGCGATACCGTGCTGATCGAAAAGGCCGGTGAAGTCATTCCCGCGGTGGTCGGCGTCGTGTCGCAGCGGCGCACCGGCGCGGAGACGCCGTTCCATTTCCCTAAAGTCTGCCCTGAATGCGGCTCGAAGGTGTCGCGATTGGCCGGGGCCGCGGGAGACGAGGGAGTCGTCTGGCGCTGCCCGAATCCGGACTGTCCGGCCCAGGTGATCGGACGGCTCGAACACTGGTGCGCGCGCGGGGCGATGGACATTGAAGGGGGCGGCGAGGCGCTCATCGGGCAGTTGGTGAAGGCCGGTCTGGCGCGGGACGTGGCGGACCTTTATTCGTTGAAGTTGGACAAGATCGCCGGCCTGGAACGGATGGGGGAGAAATCGGCGAGGAATTTCCTCGCGGGCGTCGCGGCCAGCAAGACGCGCGATTTATGGCGGCTGCTTTTTGGGTTGGGAATTCTGCACGTGGGCGCGGGCGTCGCCAAATCGTTGGGACGAAGCTTCGCGAGCCTCGACGACGTTTTCAATGCCTCCGTTGACCAATTGAACGAAGTCGAGGATATCGGCGCGGTGATCGCGCAGAGCCTGGCGCAGTGGCACGGCGATAGCCGCAACCGGCATTTAATCGAGCGCTTGCGCACGGCGGAGTTGAACTTCAAATCCGCGCTCTACCAGCCGGCGTCGGCGCTCGGCCCATTCGCGGGCAAAACGTTCGTCCTGACCGGAACCTTGCCGCACCTTAAGCGGGAAGAGGCGGCCGCGAAGATCGAGGCGCTCGGCGGCAAAGTCAGCGGCAGCGTGAGCAAGCATACCAGTTTCGTCGTCGCCGGCGAGGAGGCCGGTTCCAAATTGGAGAAAGCGCAGAAGTTGGGCGTTCCGGTCATCGACGAGGCTGAATTCCTGCGCCTCTGCGACAGCGCCACGCCTGGTTGATCGGTGGCGTCGGCCGAGTCAGCGCGCCAGGCGACGGCCGCGGCTACGCCCAATAACGATAGTCCACAGCCGGGAAGATGTTGTCGCGTGATTCGATGTCACTGAGCCAGGTCTCATCGACGCGGGTCGTGGTCACTTGTTCGTGCAGCGCGAGAAAACGGAGCAAGTGTTCCTGGACCCGTTTGCGGGCGTATTCCGGGCTGGTGCCGGTGCGCAGGATAAACGGCCAATCGCTGGCCTGGGCGAGGAGCAGCTCGCGGGCGGCTTGATTCAGCGCGCGCTGGAGCGCGCCGCCGGCCTCGGGGAATTGGCGCGCCAGCTCGGTCATCCGACGCTGGGCCATTTGCAAGTGCGGATAAATCCACGCGTTGGCTTCGTTTAACCAGACTCGCCAGTAGCCCTCTTCGCCCCAACTTGACGCGCTCGGATGAGTGACCTGCAACGTGGGATGCCGGCGCAGATAGTCGCCCGGCGTCAGCAGGGTAATCTCCTTCTGCTCGCGGCAAGTTAGCCGGACGAACGCGTCCAGAAAATCCACCCCTTCGTACCACCAATGCCCGAACAATTCGCAATCATAGGGTGAGACGAGCAGCGGCGGCCGGTCCACCAACCCGGCGACGCGTTCAACTTGCTCGACCCGAGTTTTCAGGAAATGCGCCGCGTGCTCGCGGGCGACGCGCAAGGCCGTTTCGCGTTCGTAAACCTCCTTGCCGTTCTCGCGTCCGGCGATCCGATGGTACTTGAGGCCGGTGAATCCCCGATGGTCTGGCGACGGCAGATACGGCCGGACGTAGTCAAAGTCGAGATCGAAGCCAATGTCGCGATAGAAGTCGCGGTACCGCGGGTCACCCGGATACCCGCCGTGGCGGCTCCAGACCTGGTTCGCCGATTCCAGATCACGGCCGAACGCCGCGACGCCGTGACTCGTGAAGACCGGCGCGTAGATGCCGTAACGAGGCTGCTGCGCGGCGTGCAGAATTCCATGCGCGTCCATGATGAACCAGCGGAGATTGGCCTCCTGCAACGCGGTTTCGACCTCCTCGACGTACGCGCATTCGGGGAGCCAGATGCCGCGGGGATCGCAACCGAAGCAGGCGCGATAATGATCGCGGGCGACCAGAACCTGGGCGCGGATCGATGGGCTGTGCCCGGTGAGCAATGGCAATAACGCATGCGTGGCGGCGCAAGTGATGATCTCAAGCCGTCCTTCCGCCTGCAAACGGCCAAACGCGCCGACGAGATCGCGGCCGCACGCCTGGTAGGCGGTCCGGGTCGAGCTGAAGCGGTGGTGGTACATCCAGGCCAGCTCGCGGAAGGTCCGGTCCCAATGCGTTCGGTGGATTTCCTTCTCGGCCAGCTCGATCAGGCCGTCCAGGCGCCGCGTGTAGCGTTCCTGAAGCAGCGGGTCCCGCAGCATCGTGCACAGGGTCGGGGAAAGCGAGAGCGTGAGGCGGGCCTCCAGTCCGTCCCGCTGCCAGCCTTGGAGCGCCTGCAGCAGCGGCACGTAGGATTCGGTGATGGCCTCGAACAGCCAGGCTTCCTCGAGGAAACGCTCGTGTTCCGGGTGGCGGACAAACGGCAGATGGGCGTGGAGGACGAGGGCGACGTAGCCGGTCATGACGGAGGGCAACGCGCCTCAACGTGAGGCTGCTAAGAGGGCTGCGCGGCGCCCGGTGGTTTGAGCCACGGCGGCTGCGGCGTGGCGCCGACTTCGCCCCATTGGGTCGTATCGCGGGTGAACTCCAATTCAACCGCGCGGCCGTCCGCGCCGTCCGCCGAAACCGCCACCACCGGCAATTCGTAACTGCCGTTGGGCAACGCGAAACGACAACTGAACGAGCCATCCGGGCGCAGCTTGATCCGGCGGCCGGCGATGGCGACCGCCGCCCCGGGTTCGGTCGCTCCGTAAATGACCAGTTCGGCGTTGACGGTGAACCAAAAAGATTTTTTTCCCGGCGCGCCGGCGGCCCCGGGCGCTTCGGTAGGCGCCAAAGCCTGGCCGCCGGGACCGCTGGAGGAATCCTCGGCGGCGCCAAGGGGACCGGACGGAGAAGTCGGCGCCGCTCCTCGCCGAGCGCCTGGCGCCGCGGTCGGGACCGGCGCTGGCCCGGCCCCAACTTCTTCAAGTTGACGGCGGGTCAAATCGACGATGGATTCGGAATTAACGCTCGGTCGGATTTGCCGGGTCTCGATGACCGGCCGGGTTTTCTCTCGTTCCTGTTCCAAATGCCATTGAATGGCGAAAGCCGACGGGATTTCGGGGGCGTCAACTGGGTAAATTCGGGCGATCGCTTCACCCAGCGGCGCCGTTTCCAGGGCGGCCGCGCGGGCTTCGAGCATTAATTGTTGGAATGGCACCTCCGGAGGGATCGTTGCCATCTTAAACTGAGTGTCGGAGGAGGCGAGGGCCGGTGGCGTTCGCGCGAGGCCGGACGTCGCCACGGAGACCCATTGAGCGTCGCGTTCGTAGTAGCCCAGTTGAGCGATGTAATTCGTCGCCGCTTCGGTGACCGGCAGAAACCAGTGACTGGACTCCGGTGAGACCGGCGTTTCGCTCAAGGGCACATCCCCGACGCTGCCGGCGTAAAGGCGCAACGCCAGTCGGTGATCGGGCGCGATCTGCTGATAGGCCAGAAGTTGCGCGCGCGTCACGTCCCAATGTCCGTAGAGGCAATGCGGGTCGCGCGCGGTTAAGACCAATTCCCGGCTGCCGTACGCCTCGGGAAGAGCGGCTGACGATTCGGTCGGTTTCCCGCCGCCACCAATCGTTTCGGCGGCGTGGCTGATCTTGGCGGCCAATTCCGCCAGCGGCATCGGGTCCAATGCGAAATGCGGGCGCTCGGCATCGGGGCGAGGTGGCGGCGGTGGTTCGGCGCGCGTAACCGGCGGCGGAGTCTCCGGCGCCGTCGGCCGGTTGGTTCGCTCGGCGTTCTCGCTGGGCGCCTCGCTCGGGACCGAGGCGGGGACAATCGTGGCCACCGGCGCAACCGGCGGTTCAGCGGGCGGGGCTGGCGGCGGAACCGGTGGAGCGGTCGCTGGCAAGGGCGCCAGCGGCGCCGATTCGGTCACGACGCCATGCGGCAAGTCGGGGCCAACGGAATCTGGTCCGACGGATTCACGGGTACGGGGAGACGGGACATCGTCCGGTTCGAGTAGAAAATCCGGGATTTTGAGGGCGGAAATCGTCCGCGCTGGAGTGATCCGATGGGGGACCGGACGGCGGGTCTTGGAGCGGGAAATCGTCCGCTTCGCCTTGGGCGCCTTTTTGGGGGCTTTGACCGTGGCGCGCGCGGACTTCGGTTTCGGGGCTTTCCTGTGCTCGCGTTTCATGCGGTGATGAATGACGTTGGGATGGCCCAATCACTGACCCGTTCGCCGGTGAATTTAGGAGCACACCGGGCCGTAGCGCAATCTCAAACTCCGGGAAATCCAGGAAAATAGGTTCAACGTCGCCGAATAACGCGACGCGTCGGCCAGATTCGGCCTGGGCTGGGTCTTAGTTTCGAACGGTTGCCACGGTGCTACTCACGGGCGAACCGCGCGCACGAATCCGCCGCCCGACTCCGCGGCGCGCCCGAGTTGGCGCCGCTCGCGCGCGGCAGGGCGGCGCGGCCGCCTTTCGGATCACGTCGTTGTTCGAAGGGAGGCGGCGCGGCGCAGCGCGACCGTTGGCCAATCGCGACGATCCGAAGACGCGACCGACGGACCACTAAAGCGGCGGAGTGATGCCCCTTTGTTTTTGATATTTGCCCTGGCGATCAGCGTAGGAGACTTCGCAAGCGTGCGGCGCGCGCAGGAAGAGGACTTGAGCGAGGCCCTCGTTCGCGTAGATCCGGGCGGGCAGGGGAGTTGTGTTCGAGATTTCCAACGTCACGTGCCCCTCCCATTCCGGTTCGAAGGGCGTCACGTTGACGATGATTCCACAACGCGCGTACGTGCTCTTGCCCAGGCAAATCGCGAGAATGTCGCGCGGAATGCGAAAATATTCGACGCTGCGACTTAGCGCGAACGAATTGGGTGGGACGATGCAAACATTGCCCCGGATATCGACGAATGATTTGGGATCAAACGCCTTCGGGTCCACGACCGTGTTGAAGACGTTGGTAAACACCTTGAACTCATCCGCCACGCGGAGGTCGTAACCGTAGCTCGAAAGCCCGAAACTGATGACTCGCTGGCCGTCGTCGAGGCCGCGAACCTGACGTTCGACGAAAGGCTCGATCATGCGCTGGTCGATCGCCAGTCGTCGGATTTCGTGGTCGGCAAGAATGCTCATTTCATGATCGCGGCGTTGTCCTTATGCGGCGCGCGGCGGCAATTCGCTCGCGCGAGTTTGACCGGTTCGATTTTACCAGGTGAGCGAGCCGCCGCTTTGGTACTCGGTGACGCGGGTTTCAAAAAAATTCTTCTCTTTGCCCAGGTCAATCGTTTCGCTCATCCACGAGAACGGATTGACCGCGCCATATTTTATTGCGAGGCCGATCCGCTCCAGCCGTCGGTCGGCAATATACCGCACATATTCGCGAAACAACCCCGCGTTAAGCCCCAGGATTCCGCGCGGCAGGCAATCTTCCGCGTACGCGATCTCCAGTTCGACCCCGGCGGTGATGAGTCGCTCAAGTTCCGCGCAAAATTCGGCGGTCCAGACCTCCGGATTCTCGGCCTTGATGCCATTAATGAGGTCGATGCCAAAGTTCAAATGGATGGTCTCATCGCGCAGAATATACTGAAATTGTTCGCCCACTCCGGTCAAGCGATTCTGTCGGTGGAACGCGAGCATCATCACAAAACCGCTGTAGAAGAAAATGCCTTCCATGATAACGTAAAAGCCGACGAGGTTTTTTACAAGGCGGCGCCGACCGCCCACCGAGCCGGTCTCGAAAGCCGGGTCCAGGATGTCAGCGGTGAGCGCCATTTCGAAGGTGTCTTTCGCGTGGATCGAATTGACCTCGTGATACATGTTGAAGACTTCGCGTTCGTCCAGTCCGAGCGATTCGCAAATGTAGTGGAACGCGTGCGTGTGCAACGCCTCCTCGAAGGCCTGCCGCAGCAGGTATTGCCGCGCCTCCGGGTTGGTGACGTGCTTGAAGATCGCCAGGACGATGTTATTGCCGACCAGACTCTCGGCGGTGCTGAAAAAGCCGAGGTTGCGCATGACGACCATTCGCTCGTCGGCGGAAAGGCGGTTGGATTTCCACAGGTCGATGTCCCGCTGCATCGGAACCTCGGTCGGCATCCAATGATTGGCGCAACCGTTGAGGTAGTGTTCCCAGGCCCATTTATACTTCAGCGGCATGAGCTGGTTGACATCGACGGCGCGGCAATTGAGCAGGCGTTTGTCGGCGGCGTTGACGCGTTGGGACAGCGGGCGTGGTTGAGCGGGTTCGGCGGAGGATTGGCAGCATGACATAGGGGAGAGGGGGTGTTACGTGAGGAGTTTGGCGGCGCGGAGTCGTTTGATTTGCGCGAACTGGTAAAGGTTGGGCGGCGCCGGATTGGGCTGGCGCCGCCCGCGTCTCAGGCGATGGGCGCGGGCGAATCAGCCCGCGGAATTAGCGTCCGGCATTGGCGCGCGGCCGCGACGAGCCATTCGAGGGCCGGTTTGACTTCCTCCTGCCGCGTCTTGAGACCGCCGTCCGGATTTACGCCGAGGCACGCGGCCGGGATGACTCGTGCGGCGGCTTGAATCAGCGCCGGCATTGTGGGTGAGTAGTCGGTCGTTCATTGGCAGGCCTCGCAGGTTGGATCGTCGATGCGGCAAAGGGCAATCCCCTCGTCCGGCGGAGGGACCGGTGGTCCGCCGGTTTGCTCGCGCGGCACTGCAACCTGCGCCGACGCGCTTTGGTTTTTCATCCAGCGCGGCTGGAGGCCCCGGCGGTTGACATCCGTCGTCGATTTCTCAACCTGGGTGGCGGCTAACGAGCGGAGATAGTAGGTCGTTTTCAAACCCTTCTCCCAGGCCAGCAGATACATGTCGCTGAGTTGTCGTCCGTTCGGCTGCGCGAGGTAAAGATTCAGCGATTGTCCCATGTCGAGCCACTTCTGGCGGCGGCTGGCGCACTCGATAAGCCAGCGCGGCTCGATCTCAAACGCGGTCCGATAAAGCGCCTTCAATTCCACGGGCACGCGGTCGATGGCTTGGACTGACCCATCGTAGTATTTGAGATCATCGACCATCTCGGCGTCCCAGAGGTCAAGGCGCGTGAGGTCGGCCACCAGGTAATGGTTAACCGACGTGAAATCTCCGCTGAGGTTTGATTTCGCAAAGAGGTGCTTGTAGGCCGGCTCGATCGACTGGCTGACGCCGGCGATGTTCGAGATCGTGGCGGTCGGAGCGATCGCCATCGTATTGGAATTGCGCAGGCCGTGCCGGCGAATAGCGTCGCGGATGGGTCGCCAATCGAGGCGACTGCCGCGGTCCATCTCGAGGAACCCGCCTCGTTCGCGGGCGAGTAATTCAATGGTGTCGAGAGGCAAGAGACCTTGGCTCCATTTTGAACCGGAATAGGTGGGATAAGCGCCGCGCTCTCGCGCCAATTCCGCCGAAGCGGCCAACGTGTGCCAGGCGATCAACTCCATGCTTTCGTCCGCGAACTCCACCGCGGCTTGGCTGGCGTACGGGAGCCGGAGTTGAAAAATGGCGTCTTGGAATCCCATGATGCCGAGGCCGACGGGGCGATGCCGGAGATTGGCGTGCCGGGCTTCCGGAGTGGGATAGAAGTTGACGTCGATGACATTATCCAGCATCCGGACCGCGGTGCGGATCGTCCGCGCGAGCGCGTCGCGATCCAGTTCGCCCGCGCGAAGGTGAGCGACGAGATTGAGCGAACCGAGATTGCAGACGGCTGTTTCATCCGGCGAGGTGTTTAGGAGGATTTCGGTGCAGAGATTTGAACTGTGGACGACGCCGACATGGCTTTGGGGAGAGCGGATATTCGACGGGTCCTTGAACGTGAGCCAGGGATGCCCGGTTTCAAACAGAGCCGTCAGCATTTTTCGCCATAGGGCGGTGGCCTCGATGCGTTTGAACAGTTTGATCCGGCCCTCGTCCGCCAGACGTTCGTACGTCTCATAGCGGTTGACAAAGGCGGACCCGTAAAGCTCGTGAAGATCGGGAACGTCGCTCGGGCTGAACAGCGTCCAGAACCCGCCCGCTTTGACCCGTTTCATGAACAGGTCGGGAATCCAGGCGGCTGTATTCATATCCGGCGTGCGGCGGCGTTCGTCGCCGGTGTTCTTGCGCAACTCGAGGAAGTCCTCGATGTCGAGGTGCCAGACTTCGAGGTACGCGCAGATCGCGCCTTTTCGTTTGCCACCTTGGTTGACGGCGACGGCCGTATCGTTGACGACTTTGAGGAAGGGGATTACGCCTTGGCTTGTTCCGTTAGTGCCGTGAATATGGGCGCCGGTGGCGCGGATGTTGGTCCAGTCATTGCCCAAACCGCCGGCCCACTTGGAGAGACGGGCGTCGTCGCTGATGACCTTAAAGATGTGTTCCAAGTCGTCCGTGACGGCGCTGAGATAGCAGGAACTGAGTTGCGGGTGCGGCGTCCCGGAATTGAACAGCGTCGGCGTGCTGCTGAGGAAGCGAAACGTCGAGAGGACTTCGTAAAACTCAATCGCGCGAGCCTCCTTTTCTGAGCCTTCGTTCAGCGCCAGTCCCATCGCGACGCGCATCCAGAAATACTGCGTCGTCTCGAGGCGCCGGCCTGCGTGATGGATCAGATAACGGTCGTAGAGCGTCTGCGCGCCGATGCAGGTGAATTGCGCGTCGCGGTCGAGGCGTAGCGCGTCCGCCAGGCGTGGCAGATCGAAGGTCGCTAAGGCCGGCGCCAATCGGCTGGCTTCAATTCCGCGCGCGATGTAAGTGGGAAAATGATTACGATGCGCCGACGCTAAGCTCGCTTGGTCCGTGAAGGTCGGCAGCGTCTCGCGGTAGAGTCTCTGGAGCAACAGGCGGGCGGCGACAAACGTGTATTCCGGCGCCTGCTCGATGCGCGAGCGGGCCGCCAGGATGAGCGCTTGCTCGATCTCCTCCGGCTTGACGCCGTCGTAGAGATTCCGGAGCGCCTCCTCGGCAAGGTCGCGCCCGTTGCAAGACGGCTCCAAATCTCGACAAGCCGTGGTGGCATGCCGACGAATCCGTTGTGGATCCAGCGGCTCACGGCTTCCGTCGCCGAGGGTAACGTAGAGTTGCGCTTGCGCGATCCCTTCAACCGTTCGTTGACCGCGCAGCGCGCGCGCCTTGCGGCGCTCCTCACGGTAGAGGATGTAACGGCGGGCCACGGCGTGGTGGCCCGCGGCCATCAAGTGGGTTTCGACCAGGTCCTGAAGTTGCTCGATTTCCAACGTGTCACCGCGCACGGCCCGCGCGAGCGCGGCGTTGATGACGGCGTTGGCGACGCTGATCACACTGTCTTGGGCGGATGGTGGAAGCAAGCGCGACCCGAGAACTCCGGCGTCGGCCTTGAACGCCGCTTCCAACGCGAGTTGAATGCGGGTTTCGTCGAAGGGAACGATCCGTCCGTCGCGTTTGCGAACGAGGAATTCCTGGCCTTGGAGTGGGTCTAATTGAACCAGCCGAAGCTGGCCGTCGAGTTGTTCATGCAACATGTCGAGACTTTTTAGTTGGCGGCGGCCAAACCGCGTTTCACTTCTGAGGGAAACCCCTCGCGGGACGCGGGCATAAAAAATCCCGCGTCCACTCGCGAGGGAGTGAAGGCGGGCGTCGCAGACTGCAAGTCGGCTCGTCTTATCCCTCATCCGGTCGTTGGCGCGACCGTTGCCTCCGGCGGAGGCCGGAGGGCTTGATGAGCGTGAATGAGCAGGTCTTCTGGCTCCGAGGTCGTCCTACTCCGCCAGCCTTTCCATCCCTTTGGACAGTGGCTCTCGTGGCGTTTCGTCGCTCGATACAGCGGCGCTACCGCACGGGATTTGCACCCGATTCCCTATTCTCCCCTGGCCGTGGCCGGGGGCACTCGTTCACGTTTGAAAGCACAACAGGTTGTGCTCGATTACAAAGAACTGTCTATAGGTTGTACGAAGAGGAATCGGCTGTCAAGAGAGTTTTCGATTCTGTTGCGGTCCAAATTGGCAAGAGCAACGCTGGCGTGACGGTCGCCTTGAGAAGCCTCTTT
>CAZFVY010000123.1:0-16500 GCA_964522665.1 uncultured Verrucomicrobiota bacterium
CTCCTTGTAACCCGCGAACGTCGCCCCGTGCTTATCCCGCGCGACCCTCACCAGTTCACGGAACTGGTCGAAGGAACCGCGCTGGTTGCCATCCACCTGTCCCGATCCCGCTTCTGCAGCGGGATCGCCCTCCGTAGCTTTAAGCGTAGGAGGGCCGCCCCGCCCGACAAGCGCATTCAGGTCAACCCCCTTAAACACCAGCGTCCCCACAGGCTTTGTGTGTTTGCTTGTTATCATACTTATTTCGACACCCATTCCCACAACCCTTGTTTACCCTTGGCCGCTATCGGAACTTCAAGCGGGGTGATGTTCTCCAGCCGCCACCCAAATCGACCCGCCGTAAAATAGCCGTAGGGGTCCGGCGGCGCGCTGGGATGAGGAAATTGAACCGTGTCAACCAGGCTGCAAGTGCAGATGACTACGCCCGGTGGGAATCTGTCGTCCGTAATCCCACCGCAAGCATCCTCGATCGCATCGAATATCTCGTCTGACTGCTTCATCAGCCACTGCTCACCCTCAGAACCCCTAAACTTACGCGCGGCCGAATGAATCGCCAACGGGCCGCGATAGCGCGTGTCCCATGACCTTGTCTCGATTGATTTCAGTCTGACGGCGATTAGCGTCGCCCAAGGTTGCCAAAGCGTCAGCGCTTTCATCGCGTTGGCCCTTGCACCACCGGCGTCGCCGTCACGCGATAGAATTGTTGCGCCGAACCCGCGGGCACCGTGTCGCGCCATGCGCCGAAAGCGGCCCCATCCAGGTTCGTTACCGAACCCAAGTCCCGCCAATCCGCCGTGACCGCCGCGCGCGCCTGGACCATGTAGATCCAGCCGAGTTGACTGGGCCAACCAATCTCGACTTGCGACACGCGAATCGTCACGCCGCTTACCACCACGGGGTTGAAGATGATGCCTTGCCCCCATGCCAACGCCGCGCCCACACCGAGTCCGACCACCAAACTAATCAAATGTTTTCTCATTGTTTCCTTGGGTTAATGTCCACCGTCGCCGTCCAAATTCGATCGCGTTATCAGAGTTGTCAACGTTCCCAGCTATATCGCCCGTGGGTTTATGGATACGAACCAAAAAAATGGCTGAAGTAACGCCACAGATGCCCCAGTCTTGGATTTCATTTCAGCCTTCAGCATTTAGCCTTTTGCCTTCGTTTCTAGTCGGCCAAAGGCACGGCTAGAAACAAACTCCCTCCCGCCTCCGGGCCGGCCATCGTGAAGCCGATCGTGGAACTCGACGAGTTATCCGAGAAGCTCGCCGGGTCGTCCGCGTTCGTGCATTTCCATTGCCAGAGGTAGGATGACGGCGCCGCGTCCGGGCCGAAGCTTCCCGAGGAAGGCAACAGCAAGCACGATGATTGCTCCGGCTTGTGCTCGGTGGCCGCGATGACATAGCCGTCCGAGAAAGTCCCACTGGTGCAGGTCACGCCGCCGCACGCCTCCGGGTCGCCGCCTTCCGTGAAGTAATCCGAGGCGCGCGAGAGCGTCCCCATCATCCCGAAGCCGCCCGCCTGAAACATCGACCGCAGCTCAGGCGCGAGCGCGAGTAATTGGTATTGCGGGATCGGTCCGCCGCCCAGGTCCACCGCGGACGGCACGCGCCATTCGACGGTCTGCGTTTGCGTCGCAATCGCCCAGGTCAGGCCCGACGGGCCTTGGCACCATTGGGCCGGTTGATCGTCGAAGGACCGATACATCCGCACCGTGTTCTGCGCCGAGAATCCCAACGTGTTCGGATCACTGCCAATCAACTCCCACGTGCCCGGCGTGCTGGTTTGCGTCGCGCCCGGCCCGGTCGTCAATGCCGCGTATTCGCCACTCTCCAAATTCCGGTCGCCACCGCACGCGCCGGGCGGCAGCGTCGGTGTCGAGTGACTCGGCGTGACCGCCTGAAAACCCGACGAAGTGTTGACGCGCGTCTCCACGTAAAACGGGAATTCAACGCGCGCCTTGTCGAGCAGGTTGACCGAGTTCACGAAGTCATTGAACCCCTCGGCGCAGAGCTTCGTCGTAGGCAACGGCGAGTGACCTTGCGGCCGATCTGGTCGCAGCACGCTCGGCAGAAACGAAAACCATTGCTTCACGTCGCCGCCACAAGGCCGCGCGCCGCCCGTGGCTTCGAGCATCAAATTCGAGAACGTGTAATCGTAAAGGTGCGAGTAGGCGCCTTGGCAATTCCGCTGCTCCGTCGTCGCTTGGTCCAAGAAACCCTCGCAACCCGCCCGCGTGTAAAGCTCGAGTCCCACCATCTCATCCATCGTGATCGGCGTGTCGAGCGCGTCCGGCGCGTCGTTCGGCGTCGGCTGATCCTCGCTCACCTCCGGCGGCAACTTCGCCATCAGGAACCGCATGAAGCAACCGCCGTTCGGATTATCATCGTCGGCCCAAATCGTCGCGTCCGCCGCCGAGTCGCCAATGGATTGCTTGCAGTTGCGCACCGTCGCCGGGTCGGCGTTCGTATCCATGTAACGCAGATATTCCATCACCGCGTTCTCGTCCGTGCGATACGGTTGCGCCGTCGGCATCCAATCCTCGATCCAGGTCGAGCGGTCGAGCGGCACCGCGGCCGGCCCCAGCGGCGCGTCATTCTGATCCGTGCATTGCCGCAGTCGCCCCTTGAGCTTCACCCGCACGTAGGTCGTGCCGCCCGAGACGTAGCTTTGCACGCTCGCCAACTCATAAGGCGCCGCGTGAATCCGGCACGAACTGTAATAAGCCGCCGCCTCGTTCGGGAAATACTTCGGGTCGAAAGGATTGTTCGTGCCCGGCCCATTCGCCCCCTTCGCGTAGATCATCGCCGACGGCGCCTCCGGCGCGATCACCGGGTCTTGTCCGGGCGCGATGACCTGTGACAAGGTCGAATCCTTGGGAACCGCGTGCGAGTCGAGCAGGCAACGCTGCGGGATCACCAGCATTTGATCGCCGTAACCCGTCGGCTTCCACTGCGAATCGTCCGCGTCTTTGTAAACGTTCAGCGCGAGCTGCACGACCCAGCGATTCGTCAGCCCGCGCGCCGGCGCCACCGGGATGATCCCGTCGATCTGAAACACCTGCTCCGCGCCAGTCGAGTTGACCGTCGCGGTAAATCCCGTCACGCCCCGCGCGCCCGTGAACACGCTCGGCCCCGATGTCGGCGGCAAACCGGTCGCGGAAGGATCCAACGCCGTGATGACGACCCCGTTGTATTTCAACTCGACGCCGCCCCGCACGAAATACTTCACGCCCGACAGAATCCCGCCCGACGCAATCGGGTCCAACGGCGGCGCGATCCCCTGCCACAAATCGAGTTGCGAATTCGTCAGGAATTCAAACCGTTGAAACGTCAGCACGCTGCTCCCGTCCGCCGGGTCCGTCTGATAACTCACCAGCTTCTCCCGCGTGGCGATCCGCGACCAGCCGATCACCAGCCGCCGCATCGCCTCATAGACCGGATTGTCCGTGATGGGACCCGACCATTGATCCGGCAGGCCGCCCGCCAGTTTGTTGCCGATGGCGCCCTTCGCCAGAAAGCCGTCCGAGATCGTCTTGGGCGAATTGTAATCCGTCCCCGGCGCGTCCAACCCGGTCACCCGCCCCGTGTCGTCGCCGCCGCCCGTCGTGGACAAGCGCAACAGCATGTAAGCGTCGTGTAGCCACGGCTTGTAGCTGTAGAGATTCGCCACCTCGACGAGCAGCCACGAACTCGCGTCCGTCGTCTTCAGGTTCAAGTCCGTCACCAAACGGAATTCAACCCCTGTTCCACTGCCGCCAGTCGATCCGACATACGGCGTCGGAAACCACAACATCGCCTCCGCGTAACCCTGCGCGTCCGGCGCCAGCACGAACCGCTGCTTGCTCTGCCCATTCACCAACATCTCGACCGTCACGCCCGCCGCCAATCCAGCCGCCTGGACGAACGCCCCGGCGATCACGTAGCCCGTCGAGAACGGCAACGCCGTCCCACTGCCGCCCAGGACCAGCCCGAGCTTCGTGCCCGCCGCGACCAGCAGTTGACCCTGCGATTCCCATCGCGGATAAGTCACGCTCACGGTGCCGTCGCCGTTTGAAGTGCCCTTGGCCGGCGAGAGCGCCCATTGCCGCGACAGCGTCGTTTGATTGTCGAACCCCGTCTTCGTCACCAGCCAACCCGGCTTGGCCCGCTCCGCGTCCGACCCGCGATAGTCCGCCACCCAGCGATTCAACACCTGCTCGATCTGATCGCCGTCGCTCCGCGCTAACATGCCGCCGCCGGTGTATGGCCCTTCCACCCAGGTCGATATCGGCAACTGCTCCACCGTCCCGTCGTTATGATAAACATCGTACGCGA
Source organism: uncultured Verrucomicrobiota bacterium (assembly GCA_964522665.1). Lineage (GTDB taxonomy): Bacteria > Verrucomicrobiota > Verrucomicrobiia > Limisphaerales > CAZFVY01 > CAZFVY01. The sequence goes on from CAZFVY010000123.1 coordinate 4,317, forward strand.
AACGTCCCCGGACGATCCCGTAGATGTAGGGGTTGCCCGTGTTCGGCGCGTTGCTGATGTCCCCGCACATGCCCGTGTAATGGCGCGTGCTGCAATCGTTCAAGTTCGTGAAAAAGAAATCGAACAATGGCGTGTTCGGAATGCCGTCCGGCACATCGCCGTCCCCGCAATCCTGCGGCAACAACTGCGGCGTCGGGAAGAACCCGCCCCATCCTTTCAGATACGACGTCAACGCGTGCGGTTGAATCGCGAAGTGCGATTGCGCCGCCGTGAACGTCGCCGACTGCTGCGCCCCGGCCGCCATGTCAATGCCGCCCCGCTCGAGTTTCCCCAGCGTCCAAAAGTCCGCCAGCGTCTTCGGTTGCGCCCCGCTAAGCTCCACCGGCACGACATTGAGCCGCGCGTCCTCGCTGCCGAACACCGGCGAATTCTCCGGCGCGTCCGACCCAAACACAAACGCCCCAAGCGGCCAGCCCAGTTGAATCCCTTGGTAATCGCCCGGCTCCGATCCATCATCCGGCCACGACAGACCCGGCTGCTTCTTCGGATCAATCAGGCCGTAGGCGCGATACCATTCGTCATTCGCCGGGTAGTTCCCATCCTCGTCCGGGTTCCGCGGCTGCCGCACCAACGCGAGCAGATACCAATTCAATCGCCACGCCACGTCGCCGATCCCCGACAAGATGCGATCGATCCACGCCCGCGCCAATTTGTTCCGCTGCCGCGAAGTCGGCTTTTGCCCGACCACCGCCAGTTCCGCTTTTTGAAAAGAAGTGCTCATAAAATCTCACACGAAACCGCGAGGGATGGAAAGAGAATCGCCGCGCCTTGGACTGCGGTGGCAAGCGTCCCGCGACACCGCTTTCGGGTGACCGGATGCCCCGACCAAATCAGCGTCGCCGATCCGCTCTGCCACCGCACTCCACGTAGTCCCCGTTCCCTTTCAGCATTCAGCATTTAGCCCTTGGCCTTTCCTTCCGCCCTTCCTACCTCCGCCCGTTGCTTCCACAAAACCAGCCGCCGCTCCGCCAACGTCGCGAGCGATTCATCCTCATCCGACAACGCCGCCCGGCGTTCCACGTCCACGAGGAACTCTTCCAACTCCGAGAAGTTCGTCGCCGCCAATTCCTCCGCCAGATGCGCCGCGCCGATCCGATCCAGAAACTTTCGCGCCTGCTCGATGGTTGGTCCCGGCAACGTCAACCGGATTTGAAACCGCCGCTCCATTGCCCGGTCGAGCATCCCCGCGTGATTCGTCGCCGCCACGGCGATCACCGTGCTCGGTAACCGCTCAATCTCCATGAGCAGCGCGCCGACCATCCGTGTGATTTCGCCCGAGGCCGAATCACCACCCGCCTTGCCACGACTCCGACCGACTCCTTCGAACTCGTCAAAGAACAGCACGCATGGCTGAGTCGCCGCTTCCTCGAAAACCTTAACCATCATCTGCGTCGTTTCGCCCAACCCGCTTGATACGACTCCCGAATACCGCACGACGTAGAATGGCAGCCGCAATTCCGCCGCGATCGCCTCCGCCAGCGACGTCTTGCCGTTGCCGGGCGGCCCGATCAAAATGACCCGATTGCGCGGCTCGAACCCATGCTTAGCGAGCCGCTGCCGTTTCAAATGCTCCTCGATCAATTCCCCGATCTGCCCCGCCACCAACTCCGGCAACTCCAAATCCACCAGCCGTCGCCGCGCCTCCCGCCGTTGGAGCAACTTATGCCCCTTGTGATTCTGCAACGGCTTAAGCTGCCCCATCTCCATCCGCTTCGGCGGCGCGCTCCCGTCCATTACCCAGTCTGATTTCATGTTCGGACTGCCTCTCAATTAGGTCCCAAACTTGGCGGGATTTTTTGGCGAGTCGTATGCCACCTCCGAACAGACAGCCTCTCCCTGGCTTGGGTCGGCAGCGTTCCAATAGGGCATTTTCTTTCGTGCCTGCTCATGAGCTTCCCCAATCAGCATTCCCATGTAGGCGGGGTCAGTAGCTCTGACTACAATCCCGTTCCGCGCGGCCAGGACCAAGATGTCAGCGGCCGACAGATAGATTTTAACCTTGTCGTCGTATCCAATCTTGCCATCTTCCGCCCCCTTACCGACGGCGGTTACGTCATGACGCTGATGCATCTCCAGAACGATAGGCTCACCGGTCTCCGGACAGGTCGTCCAATGGCTGTATGCGCTTCGCCGCTTCAGCGGCGTGAAAAGCAATTGTGAATGATCTCCGCCGCATCGTGAGCAATTCCCCACGTCTGTCGTGATCGTCTTTTTGAGTTGTTCTTCCGTTAGTGGTTTCATTTGTTCAGTTTGTTTTGCCTTCACTTCAGCATTTAGCCTTCAGCCTTCAGCCTTGTTTTTCACGCCCACACCGCCGCCGTTGTCGTCCCACCCCCGCCGCCCGTCCCGAGCATCGCGCTCACCAGCATGATCGCGCCGTCCTCGACCGCCATGTGCGCCACGCCGACCACGATCGCGTTCAACGCGCCCAGGCTTTGGCTCACGAGATAGTCCGCCCCGTTCTGCTTGACCAGCGTGTCACTGGCCATGACCGGCCCTTTGACGCGCACGAGAGCCTCGCCGGTCTTTTGAACCTTCAGCACGCTCGCGGCGTCCTCGTTGTGACGCACGGTTACGCCCGCGAAGACCGTGTGCGAGTCATCAACCGCGGACGGCATCACCGCTTCCGTAGAGGCGTTTTGCTGATTGTCGTCGCCGACCGCCGCGCGCGTCGTCGGCGCTTTCCAGATCGGCGTGCCGACCGCCAGCGACCCAACGCCCCCGTCAATCGTCACCGGCGTCGTCAACGCGTCGCCCTGCCCGAGCAGCACGTTCACCTCGGCGTCCAGCGTCTTGCCCAGGCCGCGATTCTGCTTGAGGCCGGCCGCCAGCCGCTTCTCTTCGTTGGCCTGCGCGCGCAACTCCTCTTGCCCTGGTAGCAACGAGTTTTCCCGCGTGCGCCGATCCAAGATTCGCTCCGGTTGATAGAAGTTCTCGCCCAACTCACTCGTGAATTCGATCTCGGCCGTTTGACCCTCGTTCGAACATTTGATCGTGATCCGGTTCATCACGCCCGTTAAGTCCGTGATTGTGTCCCCCGGATTCAACTTGATCTCGAAACCCCCTTGCGCGAACCAGTACTGCAAGTTCGAGAGCGCCGCCGCGATCTCGTTCGCCTTGGTCACCGCCGTCTTCCCATCCGCGTAGGGAACCTCGACCGTGACGCCGTTCTTCACCACCGCCTCGACGCGCAGCCCCGGCACGTTCTCCTGCCCGTCGCGGCCCAGCGGGCCGTAGAGCGTCACGAACTGCTCCGCCTCGAACGTCAACGCCGCCTGGACCCGCGGCAGCGCGATGGTCGGCCGCGCGTTCATCACCGCCAACTTGTCCACGATCATCACCCAATCCGTCGTCGAAACCACCGGCTCATCCAGGATGATGAACCGCCCATTTTCGCCCGAGTCATCCACCGTGAACGGCCGATCCTGCCACACCTTTTGACCGGCAACCCAGGCTTCCAAGTCGAATCGTTCCGGGCGAATGTTCCGAAACAATTCATTGCCCACATTGAACCCCTGCACGATCACGAACCCGTTCGAGTCCACCACCTGATCGATCTCCGCCGTCATTTCGCCCGTTTTGGGATCGTAATCGACTTTGGCCGTCAATTGCTCCGTGATGTCCATCGCGATCGTCTCGCGCGTCACCCCGTTGATCACGACCTCGGCGGGCGGACGAAACGCCCGGAACACCACCTGCGTCAAGTAGAGCGCGGCCGGCATGTCCATGCGCGACCGGCCGCCGAACTTGCGCCGATCATCAAATACCACGTCGTCCCGCATCGCCGCGTACTGCGCCACCGTGATCTCCAACGCCCGCGCCGCGGCCAGGTGCCGCCCCTCCTGATGCCCTTCGTCGTTCGGGATCGCGTTGAACCGCACGCCGTCCGCCCGCGCGCCGAGGTTGTAAATCTCCGTCATGAACAAACTCAGGTCCGACCCCCAAAAGGCTTCCCACGCCCGGTTCCAATCCGGGACCATGCCGATGTTCAACACCGTGTAGAGATTGCGGTCGCCCACGATGTAACGCCGCGTCGGATGCCCGCTCAGCGTCGTGCCCACCGATTGATTGTCCGAAGTCAACGGCGCGTCCGGCAACGTCCCTTCGCCCTTGCGCGCCCACACCAGCGAATTCGGGCCGCCCATCAGCGTGAACACCGTCCCCTGCCGCTCGGAGATTTCCAGCAACGCCTCCGCCAGACTCTTGCCCGATAGCATGTCGATCGCTGGCGCCGCGACCGCGATCTGATCCGGATGATACGTCCGCTGCCAAACCTGATTCACCGTGCCCCGACCGGGAAAGTTCTCCGCGTTGAACGCGAAGATGTAATCAAGGATCGTCGCCGCCGAGTAAGGCGTCGTCGTGAACGTCTTCTTATGCGCCGCCCAATCCTGCGGCAAAATGTGCCAGTAACGCCGCTTCCGAAACCCGTTCACGATGCGCGTGTCGGGCATGTTGAACGCGCCGAACACCCGGTCCCATTGCAGGTATTCCCGCCGGTCTATGAACTCCGCCGTCCAACGATTTCCGCCGCTCGATAGCAACGTCGGCGCCGTCTTGCAGATGCCCCAAAACGTTTTTCCAAACAACGTGATGCTCATGCTTGCCCCCACCAGCACGTTCAATCTCCCCGTCGGATCCTGATCCACGTAGGTGATCACCGCGCTCGCCGGCGAATGCCCCCAGCTCCACGTCAACGAAATCGACTGCGCCACGAACTGCGCCTTCTCCTGCGTGCCCGGCCCGCGCAAAGGCTGCTGCACCACCACCACCGGCTGACTCCACGCGCTGCTCATACGCCGGCCTCCGAAACATCAGATGTTTCGCCGCGTCGCAGCCTCGGCGAAGACGGCCCTTCCCCCTTCGCCCAGTCCGTTCCCACCCATGTCAGTCCATCCCTGTCCATCTTCGGCTCTACCGCCGGCAGCACGACCAGATGCTTTAGCTCCCCATGCCTCTCAGTCATCTCCTTCGTGACCACCTGAGCCGCCACCAACGCCAGTTCCCCGGCATCCAGCCGCCAATAAAACTCCAGCGACTCCAAGTGATTATCCTCGAACGTCGCCAACATCATCCACAGTTTCATAACTTGTCTCCGCGTTAAAATTTTCGGCCAATTTCTTTAAGATCAGCCACACCCATATAATTCCCACCTGTCCTCCGCCCCGTCCTCCGTAGCTTCAGCGGAGGAGGAAGCTTTAGCGAAGGAGGATCACTCCAAGAACCGCACTCCCGCTTCCATCATCAGCTCTTTGCCCGCCTTCGACCGCGCCGCCACCCAACCCGCGATCGCGTCGATCGATTCATCAAAGTGATACCCGCAGCAGCCCGGGCAAGTTTCCACCCGCCGCGCCACCAACCCCTCGCAACCGAGACACACCTTCACCGTCTCCGTATTCATCTGCCGCGCTTTCGCCATAATCTTTTCCCCACTTCAGCGTTCAGCCTTCAGCCTTTAGCGTTCGAGAATTGTTCCACGTGGGACAACGCGTTCCATGTGGAACACCTTTCGATCCCGTCGAACCACTCGACCTTGACCGAGTGACATTGCACGCACCGCCGCCAACCGCGCTCGTCGTCCTCGGTCTCCGTCACGTTGACGCACCCGTGGCAGAGCCAGTACCCGTGCCACAGGATGTCCGCCAACCCACGCTCCGGAACCGCTTGACCGCGCTGCCTCATGCTCACCGCCAACCATTCGTCCACATCACGTCGAGCAGCCGTTCCGTGCGTTGCCGCAACATCTCGATCGTGCCGTCGTTCACGATCTGGAAGTTGAAAGGCAACGCCGCCACCTGCTCCGACACATGCGCGTCCTCCGCTGGCAAGCCATGTCGCACGACTGACACCAGCGCGCCGCGGTGTTCCCGCACCATCTTGCATTCGTTCGCGAAGCGACAGTCCGTCACCACCGCCAGTGCGGAGTGTTGATCGGTGCTGCGCTCAATCTCCCATTCGTCCAACCGGTCGGCGACCTGGCTAACCCAATAGTCGTCGCCGAACTGGACCCGCCGGTATTCCGTCCCCCACCATTGAAGCATCGCGCGATACCTCGCCTTGTGGACCTCGATGTAGTCCAGCGTGACGCCACAGACCTGCGCCACCTCCTGTTTCAACGCGTCCGCAAACGCGAACCGTTCCGCCGAAACGCCGCGCGCCTCGGCCCACTCCCGCGCGAACGCCGCGACCGTATCCTTGCCCGATCGCTTCTGCCCAATGAGTCCAATGATCATAGCGTTTCCTCCGGTTAAACGATCATCTTGGCCTTGATCGGCGGATGACTCTCGTAATCGATCAGCTTGATGTCCTCCGGCGTGAACCCGTCGATGCTCGTGACGTTCGGGTTGAGCCATAGATGCGGCGGAGTCATCGGCTCCCGATTCAACTGCTCTCGCACCGCGGGGAAATGCTCGTGGTAGATGTGCGCGTCGTTGAACGTCAGCACGCAGGCGCCCGGCTTATATCCAGTAACGTGCGCCACCATCGCCAGCAGCAGCGCGTACGACGCGATGTTGAACGGCACCCCCAGGAACATATCGCAGCTTCGCTGCACCGCGTGGACCGACAGCCGGCCATCGGCCACGAAGAACTGAAACAGCATGTGGCACGGCGGCAACGCCATCTGCTCGATCTCGCCCGGATTCCAAGCCGTGACCACATGCCGCCGATCGCTGGGATTCTTTTTCAATCGCTCGATCACCTCGGCCAGCTGGTCCACCGTCCGCCCGTCGTGGCAAAGCCATCGGCGCCATTGCACCCCGTAGATGCGCCCCAGGTCGCCGGGAAACTTCGCCTTCGGTTTCCAGTAATCCGCCTCCGCGTTGTCCGTCCAGATCGTGCGCTCCGACCCGTTCAACTGCTTGAGCCGGTTGTCGTCCGAGCTGCCCTCCAGGAACCAAAGTAATTCACTGGTCACCGCCTTGAACGCGAGCCGTTTCGTCGTCATCGCCGGAAAGCCTTCGTCGAGATGAAACCTCGCTTGCCGCGCGAAAATCGCGCGCGTCATCCCGTTCCGACCTTCCCGATCCGAACCATGCTCCATGATCTGCCGTAGAATTTCCTGATACTCTTTCATCTTCTTTTGTTTGGTTGATTGTGTTTAGTTCACTGCAATTACTCTTCCCTCCGCGTCCCAACCGAGCAGGCCCAACTCCTCCTCCGTCAAGTGCCGCGCGATCTTCCTGCGCGTATGCCCGCCGCGGCCGGGCTTGCCATTGATCACCTGCGACAAATGACTCCGTCCCACCCCCGCCAGCCGCGCCAGCGACGACGCCGTCAGGCATCGCTTCCTCAGTGATTGATGAAACTTGAAGTTCTTCATAACTCTCATTCCTCGTATGCTTCCCATCACTCCTATTTCCCGGACGCACGCGCTCGCGCCTTCCGCCGGTTAATCAGCCGCGACGCCTTCGCGATCGCCTTCCTCCGTTTCCGCTTCACGAACCAGTCCAACGGTCGCCCGTATTTCTCCGGCAACGCCCGCGCGTGCTTCCGACCGAGCCGCTTCGACCACGGCCCACTCCCGATGTTTCCGATCCCCAATGCCAATCCAGATAAAGCAGCAATGTTCATAGTCGCCTCCTTCAGAGATAGAGAACCACCTTCCAACCTGGATCCCGCACCGGATCGTGAAAGACCACCTCCACGGCGTCGTCACTCACCTCGCGGCACGCCCGCTCGAACCGGTCCCCTCGGGGATTGATCAACGTCGAACCGACGCCGAACGTCCCATGGCCATGCCGGATGTGGTAAGACGTCCGCCCCGGCTCCAAGTCGAACACCATCTTGATCGGCGCTCGCGTCTGCCGCAGCCGCACCGACGCCGCCGCCGGACTCCCGGGCCGGGCGAGATTCGCCTTCGCATGGTTCATCCGCCCTTCAAACGCCGCGTCCCGATACTTAAACCACCGCCACATCAGCCACGTGACCCCACCCGCGATCACCGCCGCCGCCACCATTTGCATTACATACTGCATACCGTCGTTTCCTTTCCGGCCTATTGGCCCGTCCTCCGTAGCCTCGGCGAAGGAGGATCGTTATTTAGTGCCCGCTACAGCGCCATCCTCGGCGCGTCCGAATCGTTTGCTTCCGTGGCTTCGCCGCCCCCTTGCGCGGCCTCCACCACCAAAAACAATTCACCCTTCCGGGGATCCGCCCAACGTTGCGACGCCACCCCTTCCCGTGATTTGAAAAGCTCCTCGTCCGACACCGGGCGATAACCCGCCGGGTGATAATCCACCGCGATCGCCCAGCACAACGACGGCGACGCGCCCTTGCCGAAACGTTGCCGATGCGAGCCGGGCAAAAAGTAACGCTGCGACGCCATCTGATCCCGCGCGTCCCGCGTGGACAACGGCAACTCGCGCCCCGCCTTGCGCAGATGCGCCTGCAAATGCTCGAACACCGCCGCGTAATCCACGTAAAGCACGTACGACGCCCAACCCGTCGCCAGCCCCAACGCCGCCCCCGTTTGATTCTCCGCGCCCGGCGGATACCCCGGGCCGGGCAATTGCACCGCCTTGAAGCAGTGCGCCATCACATCCCGGAAAATTCCCAACTTGAAAGCCGTCACCACGTGCGTCCACACCTGATTCACGTTCACGTCCGCCCGCACGTCCCGCACCGCGATCCCCGTGTGCACCACCATGTCGATCCGAAACTTCTGCAACTCCGCTTCCTCGATCACGAGCGTCTTCAGAATCCCATCCTTCCCACCATTCCCAGCAGTCCCATTTTTCCCCTCAGTAGCCAGGATCTCCACCATCGCCATAAACCCCGCGTAACTCACCCCATGCACCTTGCGTGAGCGCGTCTCCGTTCCCTTGAGCGCCGGGTCCGCGCACCACTCCTGCCAAATCCGGTCGAACGCCGCCACGAAGCGGGCCCGGTGCAGCAACGCAAACCGCCCCAGCGTGAAGAAAAACTTCTGGTTCAACTCGAACCACCGCATAAACGTCCGCAGCTCTTCCTCCGACCGGCCCTCTTTCCGCCGCTGCTCGGACACGTTGATATGCACAAACCTCTGCTCGATGCTCGACTTCCCTGATGTGTTCTCCCCCGTCACGATCGCGTTCGTGCGGATATGCCGCACCTGCTCGCCGAATTCCTTTTTCGACGCCGGCGCCCGGTCCATCAGCGATTTCAGGAACTCCACCTTCAGCCGGTCCAACCCCTGCTCGTACTCCTCATACCAAACCGGAATGTTGCAATACTGCTGCGCCGCCAACTGCATCCCGACCCGCGTCGAGTCCCCCATCTTGATCCCGCCCGAGCGGCGGAAACCCCACATCTGCATCATCCAACCCGCCAGCGTCGTCTTGCCGCCGCCGCGCTCGCCCGCGATCCAGAACCCCGGAAAATTACCCTCCCGCTCGAAAAACTCCGGCGCCGCGGCGAACGCCAGCACCGCCCCTAACGCCATGTAAGCCTCCGAACCCCGCAGCGTTTCCCGCAGATAGAAGGCCAGTTGTTGAAACAAACTCCGCACCGCCACGGGATCATCCTCCGCGCCCTCCACCAACTTCCAACCCTCCTCTGATTCCACGTCCCCCAGCGCCAACCCCACCGACGGCCGCAACGTCGGCCGGCCCAAACGAAACGCCTCCCCCTCCCAATCCGTTTCCCCGATCCGGTAGCCGATCCCCTGGTGCCACAGAATCCCCTCCTCATCCGGCGTCACCTTGATCGCCGGCTCGTCCGGCGACTTCGGCGACGTGATTAAACAATCACTCACCGCCCACGCGCTCGCGTCCGCGTGCCACCCGAAGTGCGACAACTCGTAAACCTGCAGCCCGTCCAACTCCCGATTCATTTGGGCCATCAGCGCGTCCAACTCTTGTTGCCCCGTGGACCAACTGAATCCGCCTTGATTCGCCAGCCAGACCCGGAACTTCGTCGGCTGACTCAGGCTCTCCGCGTCCAGCATCGCGATCCGCTCCGCGCCCAACCGCCCGCGCAACAACACCCGCCGGTTGATCTTCGGCCCCCGCTGCACCGAATACATCGGCGTCAACGTGAAATCCGAAACCGGAAACGGCGACCCCTCCAACACCCGCTCGATCGCGAACGCCGCGTCCCATTCACCATCCGTTCGCCCCAACTTCTGCGCGCTCTCGAGTTTCGCCTGCCACCACTCCCGGTCCTTGCGGTCCTTCAAGACCGACTTCAAAATGTAGTAACACCCAATGCAGTTGCGGTACGCCTCCGACACCTTCCGCACCAGCGCGATCCCGTCCCGGCCCGGACCCGACTCCCGCGCGAACCGGTCCAACTTCTTGGCGATCGACAACTCCCGATCACTGCCCGACAGCAGCAACGGCTTGAGAAACTTCTTCGCGACCCCCTTGCGAATGATCGCCTCCGCCTTTCCGTCAAACAACCCGAGCTGCGCGAACTCATTCCCCGGCCTGGCCTCCTTGAGCACCGCCAGAAACAACTTCCGAATTTCCGCCGCCGTTGCCGGATTGCCCCCTTCATTACTCCCATCCTTCCCATGCTTCGCATAAGTCCCATCCCTCAGCCGAGCCAGAGCCCCATCCCAATCCGCCTTGCCCTTTTCATCCCGCCACGAGTCCGGCAGCCACCCCACCTTGGCGTCGTAATTCTTCGCCGCCAAACTGATCGCCAGATACCGCGACCAAATTTGCGTGTCGTACCGCTTGTGATCATCCGCCTTGAACGACGCGAGCTTCGGATCACCCTTCTCCTCGTTGTCGAACACGACCGCGACCCGCTTGACGCCGACACGCTTCAACTCCGCGTGCAAATCTTGCACCAACGGATAACTCCCCGCTGAGTCATCCCGCGCCATCGAAATGCCCGGCAACGCCACCGCGTGGACCAGACCCCCCAGCGCCGCCGCCACCGCGCACGCCTTGAACTCTCCCTCACAAATCACCACGCACTGCGGGGTGGGGCGAGACTCTGCCGAGCCGTGATCATTTCCCGCCAGCGCGCCAAACCTAGCCACGTAAAGCCGCGGCCGACCGCTCGCCGTCGAACCCTTGTGCGCCCTCAAGTCCAGCAACTCGCCATTCGGCCCCCAATACGGAATCAGAATCGGATTGACCCAATCCCATTGAACCTCACCCTTCGCGTCCTTTCCTTTGATGCCCAGCCCACAAAACTGCGCATTAGGCTTCGCCTCCGGTGAAGCCGCCGCGTCGGAGTCCGACGAAGACGGGCCACCCTTGCGCGTAAAGATCCCCGCCCCAACCAACACATCCTCCGGGAACCGATCCAACAGCCCCAGCGCCAACGTCCGGTTCTCCTTCGTGCTCGACCGGAACCCGAACCCGTCAATCTCCGCGTCGGTGAACCCGCGCTTGGTCTTCAACTCCGCGCGATGCTCCGGCGTCAGCGACAGCAAATCATAAAACGCCCGCAAGGACGGACTCTCCTCCGGCCCTTCGTCGTCCGGCTTCCCCTCCTCCGGCGGCTCCGCGCCGTCCCCACCATCATTCCCATCATTCCCATTCTTCCCATCATCCGCGGGCCGCACATCCACAGTGCCCACGCCACCACCCTTGATCATCGCCCCCTTGATCGCCCGCTCAACCTTCCTCCGCAACTCCGCGTCCGCGGCGTCCAGGTTAGAAGTGGGCGCGCCCTCCGTGCCATCGGAAGGCGCGCCCCGTTGGGGACCATCTGGCGCGCGGTCAGAATCAGCGCGTTGGGCGGCAGCGCCCGGTTGAAGAACCGGCTTACCATCGCCGGCTTCCGGTGGGTTCGAGTCGGCGGCCGGAGGGAAATTCTCGCGTCCACCACCCACCAAATCAGAAAAATCACCCGTCGTCGCCGCCGCGCCCGCCCCGTCCGATCCCGATTCAGAATCAGGATCGCCGCGGCGAAGCCTTGGCGAAGCCGGGCCGTCCGCCCCTCCCCCATCTGAGTCTGATCTATAACTATCATACTCATCCCCAGCCGACTTCCCCCCAAAAACCTCCCGCGTCCCCTTCTCCTTTGCCGGCCCAATCACCCCCCGCTTCTCCAACTCCTCGAGCAACCCGACCGCGCGCGTATAACCGACGCCCATCGCGCGCATCAAAACCCGCGTGCTGGCGACACGCTCGCGCCGCACCATCTCCATCGCTTGATTGACCAGCGATTCCCAATCCCCGACCGG
>CAZFVY010000123.1:16600-19441 GCA_964522665.1 uncultured Verrucomicrobiota bacterium
CATACCATCCGCGTAACCCACTGGTAACAAACATCCTGATAGCCCATCAAACGAGAACCTGTTACAATGACGGAATCGCGGATGCAAACGGTTGAAACCATATCCCAAGCGGGCCCCGGGCGGGAATCGCCGGGCCGGGTCCTGGCGCGCCCGGAACTGCTCGCGCCCGCTGGCGATTGGGAATGCGCGCGGGCGGCGGTCGAGAATGGGGCGGACGCAATCTACTTTGGCCTCGAACGTTTCAACGCCCGGATGCGCGCGCACAATTTCACCCAGGCCGACCTGCCGAAGTTGATGGAGTTTCTGCATCGGCGCGGGGTGAAAGGTTACGTCACGTTCAACACGCTCGTCTTCGCGGATGAATTGGCCGAGGCGGAACGCTACTTGCGCAGCTTGATCGCGGCCGGGGTCGATGCGGCCATCGTCCAGGATGTCGGCGTCTGCCGATTGATCCGCCGGCTCTCGCCTGATTTCCCGATTCACGCCTCGACGCAAATGACCGTCACCAGCGCCGCCGGGGTCGAATTTGCCAAGGAACTCGGCTGCAACTTAGTCGTCCTGGCGCGGGAATGTTCGCTCAAAGAAATCGAACGAATTCAGGCGGCGCTGCGGCCCGCGGCCGAACCGGACGCAGGGCGAATCGACGCGTCTTTGCCGTTGGAGGTATTTGTTCACGGCGCGCTCTGCGTCGCTTACTCGGGCCAATGTTTGACGAGCGAAGCGCTCGGCGGACGTTCGGCGAATCGCGGCGAATGCGCGCAAGCGTGTCGCATGCCTTACGAATTGATTTCAGATGGCCAGACCGTGCCATTGGGTGATCGGCGCTATCTGCTTAGCCCACAGGACCTTGCCGGGCTGGAACTCCTGCCTGAAATGATCCGCGCCGGGATCGCGTCGTTAAAGATCGAAGGCCGGCTCAAGACACCCGAATACGTCGCTAACATCACCCGCGTTTACCGCCGCACGCTGGATGCCGCGATGGCGCCGACGAATGTCCCGGGAACCGAGGTGTTCGGGGAAGCATGCGAAAGCTCCCGTTATGACCTGGAGATGGGCTTTTCGCGCGGACTGTTCACGGGCTGGTTTGGTGGGGTCGATAATCAAAAGCTCGTGCATGCCCGTTTTGGCAAGAAGCGCGGGGTCTTTCTCGGCCGGGTGAAGCGCCTCGATCGAGGAAAGGTTATCCTCCACGCGGAAGGACCGCTTAAGCCGGGTGATGGCGTGGTTTTCGACGCTGGCCAACCGGACAAACCGGAAGAAGGCGGCCGCATCTACGGCGTCGAGCGGCGCGGTGACGACACCATCGTCGCGTTCGGCAACGACGACTTGGATTTCAGTCGCATCCACGTCGGGGACCGCCTCTGGAAGACGAGCGACCCGGCGCTGGACCAGCGGTTGCGGCAATCGTTCGCCCCGGGGAAACTCCATTTTCGCCGCCCGCTACGATTCGAAGTCCACGGAGCGGTGAATCGGCCGTTGACGGTAATCGCGCAGGACGAACAGGGGCACATCGCCAAGGCGGATTCCACAATGCCGTTGGCCGTCGCCGAAAAGCAACCGCTCACCGAAGACCTACTGCGCAAGCAATTGGGCCGGCTGGGCGATTCGCCGTTTGAGCTTGGGGAACTTGCCTGTCATTTGGAACCGGACCTGATTCTGCCGGTGAGCGAATTGAATCGGCTCCGCCGCGATTTGGTGCGCGAACTCGAAACGCAACGGGCGGCGCCGAAACGATGGAGCCTCGTTGCGGATGGCGAACCGGTCTCCGCGCCGGCGTCCACGCGCGGGGCGGCCGGCGCGACGCTTGGAAATGAGTCGGAGTTGGTGGTCTTGGTGCGGAATCTCCAACAATTAGAGATCGCCATCCGGTCTGGCATTCGGGTCGTTTACTGCGAATTCGAAGACCCCAAGAAGTACCGCGCCGCGGTGGAGCTTTTTCGCGCCGCGCCTCGCCCTGAGACCGTCGGCGCCGGCGCCGCGCCGACCATCTGGGTAGCGCCGCCGCGCATTACGAAGATGGGCGAGGAATGGATTCTCAAACAGGTCCGCTCCTGCGACGCCGACGGTTACCTGATCCGCAATTACGATCACCTCAAATACTTCGCCGATTGCCGGCGGATCGGAGATTTCTCGTTGAACGTCGCCAACGCCTGGACTGCCGATTATTTCATTCAGCGTTTCGGTCTCGAACGCGTCACGGTTTCCTACGATCTGAACGCCGCGCAACTCGAGGCCCTGCTCCGCTCCGCCCCGCCCGAATGGTTCGAAATCACGCTGCACCAGCACATCCCGATGTTTCACATGGAGCATTGCGTCTTTTGCGCCTTCCTCTCCACCGGAACGGACTACACGAACTGCGGACGCCCCTGCGATAAACATGACGTCGCCCTGCGCGACCGCGTCGGCGCCGCGCACCCGCTCAAAGCCGACGCCGGTTGCCGCAACACCGTCTTCAACGCCGTCGCCCAAACCGGCGCCGAGTATTTCCCGCGCTTCCACGCCCTCGGCGCCCGCCGCTTCCGCCTGGAATTCCTCAACGAGACCCCAATTCAGGTCGAGCGGACCATCACGAAATACCGTCAATTGTTGGCCGGCGAAATTCCCGGAGCGCAATTGTGGCGGGAGCTTAAGCTGCTCAGTCAGCTCGGCGTCACACGTGGGCAGATGGCGAGGCCGGAGACGGTCCGTTAGCTTTGTGAACTGTCAAGAGTGAGAACTGACACCGACATGGACACACTTGCGTGTCTTAAGAATCTTTTCCTCCACATTTGTTATACCTGCAGGGGAAATCACTCTCATCCGGCCATGGGGAAGCTCGGCGATTGTAACCCACTAAACGGG
>CAZFVY010000124.1:0-19276 GCA_964522665.1 uncultured Verrucomicrobiota bacterium
TTGCTCAAAAAACGGGCCGACACGACTCGCACGGCAGGATTTAGATGCGTCTGCCTTGGCGAGAACCCGAGGGGCGGGCGCGTCGAAAACGGAGCGTCTGAAGCGAGGCGCTCCTTGCCGAACGACTGTGACCGACGGCATTTCCGGCTACCAAGGGAAAGAATCTTGGAGGGATTCCATCTTAAAGCCCCGGGTTGCGCGGCACGCGCTACCCGGGGGGCCAGCAAGCAAAAGTCGGGCAAACCCTGGAGGGGTTTTGCCCGCGCTCCAAAAAGGTTTAAGTCTTTCTTGATGGGGTCGGTTCTTAGTAATGACAACTGCTCGAATGCTCAGAGTGTTTGCCGGCCAAACGCCAGCATTCGTTGACCGTCCCGGCCAAGTCATTCCGTTGCGCGAGCGCTTTTCCAAATCCGGTCCGGTTTGTCGCGGCCCGCTCTAGGAAGAGTTGCCAATACTAAGAACCGACCCATTGACGTCGGCTTCGGTGGTCAATATACATGGTAAATGAAAGAACACGCCGAGGTATTCCTGATCCCTGTTGCCTGCGTATTTTGCTTTTTAGCATATCATGGCTATCGGATTAATTGTATGTTGGATGAGTTTTTGGAACTCTTGTATATGAGTGATCGGCAATTGTGGGAGTCCTTGGGCAAACCTACGAGTCGGCTTTGGCGTCCACCAGGCAGCTGGCCAAATCTTACACAAACAACTTTGTTATGTTTTAAGTGGCTTCGCAAAAAGCCGCCTGAGTGGCTCATTGAGCGGCCTGAGTTACGCACCAGATTCGAATGCTTACAAATGCGCTTAAGGCGTTGGAATCTAGTATATATTCCAATATCATTTGGCTTGGTTGCGACAATGATGACATTAATTTATTTCATAACGCGGCCAAATTGAGCTTAGCCTGCCAACCATAAATGGAGTCCTTAAATATGAAGCTCACACGCCAATCAACGCACGCGAGGCGCCAGGGAAAACTGGTTCGGCATGTGGGACGGCTTCTGGGCTATGGAGGCTTCCCAAATTAGAAGCACATGATGGGGTCGGTTCTTAGTATTGACAACTACTCGAGTGATCAGAGCGTTTGTCGGCAAAACGCCAGTAGTCGTCATCCCTACCGGCCAAGTCATTCCATTGCGCGAGCGCCTTTCCAATGCCGGTCCGGTTTGTCGCGACCCGCGGCCCGCTTAAGGATGAGTTGTCAATACTAAGAACCGACCCCTTGGCGACCCCTTGGGGGGTTGCGGAGTGAACGCGCGTCCAGCGCGCGAGCCGGCGTCACTTGGCGGGGTTCTCCTTGTTCTCAATATTCTCGGGCACCGGGACCACGTACCAGCGGGGTCCGCGTTTGAAGCCGGCCGGGCCGGGACGATCGCGCATGAGGCCGGTCAGCCGGAAATAATTCTCGAGGTGCTTGTTGAAGATCGCTTCGCCCGCGCCGACTTCGATCATTCCGGAATCCTGGTCGGCGCCGAATCCTCCCAGCGCCGCGCCTTTGATGCTCGGGACGTAGCCGGGCCACTGGCCCGCGTGCCACGTGTAGCCGAAATAAAACGGGTTGGCCACTTCCGCCTGCATCTTGGCCTTCCACTCGAGTCCCAGCTCGGCGAAGAGTTCACCGGGATTGGCGGCGATCACGATGTCGTGGTTGATTAACAGCGTCGTGAGGCGCACGTCGAGATGCTTGGTTTGGTTAAAACGCCCGGTGAATTGGAGGGCCGCGTCCTGATACTGAATCGTCGTTTCATCGGATTTGGCGGTCAGAGATTTGGCCAACTTCACGGTTTCGTAAGCGAGCAGTTCGCCCATCCGTTCCATCGGCGCGTAGTCGGTCTTGAAGGGGTCATTGGGACCGGTCTTGCGCGGCACGGTGAATAACGGAGCGACATTGCCGGCCGCGCCGTTGACGAAGAGGCAATTGACCTGGTTGCCAAAGGCCTCCTCCACGTTCCGCGCGGCGACTCCCGGGAAGTCGGCCGAAATGGCGTAGCTAAGGCAGACGACGTCGGCGTGGCAGGCGTAGTTCATGACGATGACGCGCGCCTGCCCATGCATGTCCTCGATCCGCAGCACGCCCACTTCCTGATCGACCGGCCCGAAAGGAATCCGCTCCGGATTGATCGGGGCGTAATGATCGTCGCCCATCCACGACTCGCGGGCGTGGCCATCCTCGCGAATGATCAGGCGTTTGAAACCCAACTGCGGAAAGCTGCGGCGTCCAGCGGCGATCCTCGCGGGGAACAGATTGGTCACCGCCAATTCGACCGCGTGAATCACCTGCGTTTCGTAAAACGCCTTCAGGTTGCTGTATTCCGGACCTTTGCCGGGCTTGGAGGGCGCCGTGTGATTGTGCGACGCGCAGAGGAAGACCTTGTTCACGCCGTATTTTTCCTTGCAGACGGTTTCCACGGTGTCACTCGTGAAAACCGCGAGATCGACCGCGACAAACGCCAGGCGTTCGCCGTTGACGTCCAAGACCAGGCTGCGCGCAAACACGGGATCGTGGAGCGGCTCGTCGGTCACCGGCGTGATGCTGACCTTCGCCGTCCCCGCCATCAGTTGTCCGGTCGCGCCCCGAGCCCAATTTGGGAAACCGAGGAGGCCGCAGAGGATGAACGTTGCGGCGAAGTATCGAATTGTTTTCATGCTCGGAAAATCGTCGTGCCCCGGTCGCCGGGCGCCGGTTTTCGCTGAATTGGATCGCAGCGGACTTGATACCAGCTCGCGCCTCGCTCGAACATCCCCGAAAGCGGGGATACCGCGCTCGCCCGGCTCCGCTATAATCTGGACAATGCCTCCGACTGTCGCCACCACCTAAAATCATGCGCGCGTTTGTTTCCGTTCGAATTCTGTTTGTCTTCTTCGCCGCGGCCGTCTGGGGCGTCAGTTTGCCGGCGGGCGCCGCGCCGGACGGGCGCGACATGCTTCTCTGGTATAAGCAGCCGGGCAAAGCCTGGATGGACGCGTCACCGCTGGGCAACGGCCTCACCGGCGCGATGGTTTTTGGCGGCGTCCCGCATGAGCGGATCGCCCTGAACGATTCCAGTTTTTGGTCCGGGCGCCCGCACGACTACGACGATCCTGACGCGATCAAATATTATCCCCAGATCAAGGAACTGGTCTTCGCGGATAAATTCCAGGAGGCCGAAAAAATGGTGAACGACCATTTCTGGGGGATACCCAAGGCGCAGCAGGCCTATCAACCATTGGGCGATTTGCTGCTGGACTTCGACGGGTTGGGCGAGGTCACAGATTACCGCCGCGAATTGAACCTCGAGACCGGCGTGTCCAAAGTCACCTACCGTTCCGGCGACACTCTTTACACGCGCGAAACCTTCGTCTCTTACCCGGATCGAGTCCTCGTCATGCGAATCTCGGCTGACCAACCGGGCCGCGTTTCCGTGCGGGCGCGGCTCAACGGTCCATTCGCGGATCGCGTCGTCGCGCAGCCCGGCAGACTCGTGATGAGTGGGGTATGGAAAGGTCCGAACCCGAAGCCGAACGGCCTGATCGCGCAAGTTTCGGGAGCAGGCGAATCGTTTGAAGTTTCCCTCGTGGCGCGGGCCGAGCGAGGCCGGTCCGATGTCACCGAGGACAGCGTCCGCATTCAGAAGGCCGACGCGGTCACTTTCGTTCTGACGACGGCTACCAGCTACGTCAATTATCACGATATCAGCGCCGATCCCGCCACGCGTTGCAAAAAGGTTTTGTCCGCCGTCGGCGGGAAAGACTACGCGGCGCTGCGCCGACGGCATGAGGCGGATTTTCGCGGGCTAATGGGCCGGGTGCGGCTGAACGTCGGCGATGCCACGCAGAACGCAAAACCGATCGAGGAGCGTCTGGCGGCGGTGCGGGCGGGAACGCCGGACGCGAACCTCGAAGCGTTGGTCTTTCAGTTGGGGCGTTACCTCCTGGCCGCCAGCAGCCGAGCGGGTGGACAGCCGGCCAACCTTCAGGGGATCTGGAACGAAGCCACCGTTCCGAATTGGGGCAGCAAGTACACCATCAACATCAACACGGAGATGAACTACTGGCCCGCCGAGATCTGCAATCTCTCGGAATGCGACCAGCCGTTGTTCGACCTCATCAAGGACATTTCCGTGACCGGCGCCAAAACGGCCAGGGCCTACTACGGCGCCGGCGGCTGGGTCACGCATCACAACGTTGATCTTTGGCGCGGGACGGCGCCGGTCGATGCGGCGCAATACGGCATGTGGCCGGTCGGCGGGGCGTGGCTGCTCCAGCAGGTTTGGGAACATTATGCCTATGACGGCGATGAGAAGTTTCTCCGGCAATATTATCCCCTCATGAAAGGTTCCGCCGAATTCTTCCTCGAGATTATGGTGGAGGACCCGAAACATCACTGGCTGGTCACGCCCTTCTCGATGTCGCCGGAGCACGGCTATTTCGACGCCGCCGGCAGGATGTCCTTCCTTTCGCCCGCGCCGACGCTTGACGTGGCGATCCTGCGCGAACTGTTCCCGCACTGCGTCGCGGCGAGCAAGATTTTGGGCGTGGACGCGGAGTTCCGCGCCAGACTGGAAGCGGCTCTCACCAGGTTGCCGCCCTACCGCATCGGCAAGTCGGGCTTTGTGCAGGAATGGATCGAGGACTGGCGGCCCGGTCCGCAAGGGCACAATGTCTCGCCGAATTTCGCGTTCTTTCCGGGCAGTTCCCTCACGCTGCGAGGTAATCCAGATTTCGCCGCGGCGTACCAAAGATGGATGGAGGCCCATCCGGCGCGGGGCGGTTTCGTCAACGCTTGGGGCGCCGCGATGTGGGCCAGGTTGGAGCACGGGGACCAAGTGGCCGCGTGCCTCAAGAATTATATGGGCCGCGGCCCGGGGTTGAACCTGCACAACGTCGGCGCGAATCAGTCTGACGCCAGTTTTGGCTTCACCGCCGCCGTGGCCGAGGCGCTCCTGCAAAGCCACGCCGGCGAAATCAGCTTGTTGCCGGCGCTCCCGACCCACTGGCCGGATGGTTCGGTCTCCGGCCTGCGCGCGCGCGGCGGCTACGAAGTGAGCATGACGTGGCGCGGCGGCAAGCTGGAATCGGCGGAGATCCGCAACGCCAAGGGTGGCCGTTTTAATGTCCGCAGCGGCGCCAAGACCGCCAGCCTGACCGTGAAACCGGGCGCGACGCTCCGCCTGAACGCCGAGCTGGCGCCGGTGAATTGAGATCGCCATCGGTCTGCCACGGGACTTAACTGTTCCTCAAAATCGTCTCGCAATATCAACGTATGAAGACTTCCTTTGTCTCGACTTTCGGGAAATTAACCGCGCGCGGAGTCCTCCTGGCGCTCGGGCTTTTGCTGGCGCGGGACATGGCGCGCGCCGACGAGGCGCCGGCCACCGGCCGGCCCGGCGGTTTCAGGTTCGACAGCGCCATTTCGCGGGAAGTTCTGGAGAATTACCTCTCGCGCTCCGTCAGCATGGAGGGCCTGCTCAACGGTCGGGGCGATCTCAAGGACAACATTCGCATGCTCCAGGGCGAAGGGGCGAAATACATCGGCCGCGCGCTTTGTCTTTGGGGCGCCGAAAGGGATTTCACGAACAACGTCGAACGCGCGCGAAGGCAAATCTCGGAGGTCTTGGCCGCCGATCCGGAGATGGTCTTGGAAGCGTGCGTCTTCGAGATCGTGGGCCAGCGCGTGAGCCAAATCCCGATCCCCGATTGGGTGTTCACCGCCTTCGGCCAGCCGGTCACGAACCGGAACTTCATTTATGAAAACATGATTTATCAACAACCCAACCAGCGCCGCTCGATGGGGCAGGGCCAGGTTCCCGACGAGAGCCAGCTCGAGACCCGGATGTGGTTTTATTATCAGGCGGCTTCGTACATCGATGTCGGCTGCGAAGGCATCCACTTCGGCCAGGTCGAGATCATGAACAAGAATGACCGGGACAACGCGCATTGGGAGGAATTGCTGGGCCTGGTGCGCCAATACGCGGCCAAACACGCCCGCCGCCACATGGTTTTATGCAACGGTCACACGCCGACCGGCGGGTTGCAGCGCCACGGCAATCCCTTGCTCGACTTCAACGCGTTTCCCCTGCGCGTCATGGAATCGACCAATCAACCGATGGAGGCGATCCTGAAAGTCGGCTACTCCGACGGCCTCTACGGGAGAAGCAAGGGTGGCCGCACCTTCAGCGGATGGACTTGCGACCATTTGCCCTACCTGGTGGAACTCGACAATTTCGGCGCCAGCCGCCATCAGGGGCAGCCGGGCGGACCGAACGAAAGACTTTACGTCTGGGGCTATGATGAGATCACCTGGTTTGCCCACCAGCCGAAGGATTATCGCGCCCAATGGCTCCAATACGCCTGGGACTGGCTGCGCGAGACCGATCCCAACGCCCATCTCGAAATGCCCGGCAGCCGCACCGCGACCTCATCCGACACCCGCTGGTATTTCGCCAACAACCCAAGCGACGCCGTTCCCACCGGCTCCGGCGACGAGGCCGCCATCCGCGCCGTCTGGGCCAAAGACACGGCCAGCCTGCGCCGCTAGACCTTAATCCGCCCGAAGGGGTCGCGAAGGGGTCGGTTCTTAGTATTGGCAACTATTTGCCAATACTAAGAACCGACCCCTTTGAGGTCATGGCAGCGCGACGCGATAGAAGCGGCGGGAGAAATTTGCCGCCGTAGAATCCTTGAACGTTACGGTCCCGCCGGTGACGGCGTTGGTCGCGACGCGGGACCATTGGGAAAAGTCCGTGGTCGCATCGAGAAACGCGCTCGCGGCGTTGACATTGGTCGCGGAGAGGGTCACCGCCCCGCCCGGGAGAGCCTGGAGCGCGGACAACGCCGGACTGGTAAAGTCCAACGCCAGGTTGTAACGGGCCAGGCCGAACGAAACCGCGTTTCCCGCGAGGGCAAAATCCCCGGCCGCATAGAGTGATTTACCGATCACGGTGATCGCCGAAAGGTGGGGCACGAGCGTGTAATAGGGCAGATAAGAGAAGCCTTTTCCCAACATGACCCACCCGGCGCTCGTCCACTTGGCGACGCCGACCCGCGGATTACGATAAAAGGGCGCCACGGGTAGGGTGAATTCCGCCATGACATAGAGATCGTCGCCGTCAAAGGCTAAACTCGTGGCCCCATTCATGGACCAACTGTCATCCCCCGACGCATAAACCTTGCCGGGAAACCCGACCCAGGTGGCGCCGTCCCATTTCGCCACGCCGGCCGCGGAGACGCCACCAACGCCGTTAAAGTCCCCGGCGACATAGACCTCGCCCTGGTGAACTTGGATGGCGTTCACTTGTGAATAACCCCCGCCGCTGAATCCGCCGCCGGGTGAACTCCACGAGGCGCCGTCCCAACGTCCAAGCTGAACGCGCGTTACGCCGCCCGCGTCCGTGTATGAGAATTCTCCGCCGACGTAAAGCCCGTCGGGCCCGACCGCCATCGCGAAGACATTTCCTTGAAGCCCGTTTCCCAATGAAGACCAGTTGGTGCCGTCCCATCTGGCCACGGCCGCGGCGGGCGCCCCGCCGGCTCGGTCGAAAAAACCGCCGACGTAAACGTTGGTATGGTCCACGGCGATCGCGGCGACCACCGGGTAATCTCCCCCCCAACCGGAGGAAATGTTGCCGATCCGATTGCCACTCGCCGAAACGCCATTGTTGACGCCGGCGCCGAGCAAAGCCCAGTTCGTGCCGTTCCATTCAGCGACCGCATTGGCATACTGGTCTCCGGCGGCGCTAAAGGTTCCGCCGACGTAGAGGACGCCGTTATTTGGAGCGAGCGCGCGAACGATTCCGGGATAAATGGTCGGCTGCCCGACAATTACCCGGCTGACACCCGCTCCAAGGCTAGACCAGCCGGCGCCGTCCCAGCGGGCGAGTGAGTTTCCCACAAACCCCACGAGCAGGTTCGTCCCGTCGGACGCCAGAGCCGCGGGATAAGTTCCTTCGACGACGCCGAATCCGCCGCCATCATTTAGCGGGATTAGTGTTTTGCCGCTTCGTTGGGCGATGCCGGCGGCGTTAGCGCTGTCGATCTGCGTGAACCAGCCTCCGATCACAAAACGTTGGCCATCGGAAGCCAGGGCAGGGCACACTCCGCTTGGAACAGAACCCGCTCCGCCGTATGAAACCGAACCTAGCCCACTAGCCTGGACGCTCCACTGGGTAGCGTCAGTCAAGGCGGCGAGTCCGACCGCGGGCGAGCCATTGGTCGTGGTAAAGCTCCCGGCCGCGTAGAGTACATTACTGACCGTGGCGAGGGCGCCGACGCCAAAATCCTGTACGACTTGACCGTCTGGAGTATAAAGCAGCCGAAATCTCTCGCCCCCCGTGAGGGAGGTGACGGCGGGGGACCAAGTCGCGCCGTCCCACATGGCATTGCCGGCGAGGACGACAGAATCAGCCAGATTAAAGTATCCCGCGGCATATACTTTGGTTCCGAGCACGGCGAGAGACCGGACCTCGGCCAAAGCGTAAGTGGATTGACCGGTCGAACTTAACCCCAGCGCCATCGGCAGCCACTTGGTACCGTCCCAGGCCGCGACACTTTGGCTGCCAACGATCTGGAATTGGCCACCGACATACAGTTTCTGCCCGTCCCAGGCCAACGCGCGCACGCTGGTGACGTTCGGAATTCCCCCTCCAATCGACGACCAATTGGTCCCGTTCCATTTTGCGACGCCGGGCGACGCGATCCCTCCCGCCTGTGCGAAGTTGCCGCCGACATATAAATCGTTTCCGACGACGAGGAGCGAGTAAACGCTCGCGCCCAAGCCATTCTTATCCTGCACGCCATTGAGAATGCCGTCGCCCAAAGCGCGCCACGAGGCGCCGTCCCAGCGGGCGACGCCGTTGGCGTACTGATCCCCGGCGGTTTGAAACGTGCCGCCCACGTAAAGCTTACTCCCCGACACCGCGATCGCCCAGACGGCCCCAAGGACGGGCGTTCCGCTTCCATAGCCTCCACCAACCGAGCCTGCCCCGCCCAGGAGACCGGCGCCAAGGGCATGCCAACGCGAACCGTCCCACTGGGCGATCGAGTTGGCCAAGGTTTGTCCGGCCGCGGAAAAATAGCCGCCCACGTAGAGATTCGTACCGACATAGGCCAAGGCTAACGCCCCGTTTTGATTTCCGTAATCTGAGCTTAATCCAGAGTAGTCGAATTGGGAACTCCAGTTATCATCGGCTGATCGCGCCGGCTGACCTTGCGCCGGGCTGCGGTAGAGGGAGCCGAAGAATATTATAATGGCGCTCCAGGCAACCAGAGGCGTAAACCGGCAGCGGCCGAGTGACGGCCGCGCCTGGCCGCGAGCGGCCGGTGGTGTCGGCGGGGTGACGCTAAGACGGAACGAGTTTACAATCGGTTCAATGCGCATAGGAAGTCGGCGTAAGATAAGTTGGCTGTTTCAAAATTAAAGCCACAAGGGGTCGGTTCTTAGTATTGACAACTGTAGATGTCCCCGCATTCGAACGGCGGCGCGCCGCTTGACACCCGCGCCGGTGTGATGCTGTCAATACTAAGAACCGACCCCTTGTCGTTCCTGGATGGCGCTGTCATAGTTATTTTTGAGGCTCTGGAGTGATGGCTTGCAACCGGAACACGCGAATGCGCGCGTCACGACCAGAATTGATAGGCGACGAAGCATGCGCATTATCTACCTCAAGTTGTCGTGGTAAAGCCAACCGCCGCCGGCCG
The DNA here is from genome assembly GCA_964522665.1 of uncultured Verrucomicrobiota bacterium. GTDB lineage: Bacteria > Verrucomicrobiota > Verrucomicrobiia > Limisphaerales > CAZFVY01 > CAZFVY01. The sequence goes on from CAZFVY010000124.1 coordinate 9,676, forward strand.
CCTCAGCGGGCCAGCAGCTCGTCCTTCGTAAATGCGGATACTACTGCGACTCCCGCGGCTTCGATGTTGGCGCGGCCGGTTCCCTGGCGGTCCACCAGGACGGCGGCGAACGCCACCGTGCCGCCCGCTTCGCGCACGGCGGTGATCGCCTTGATGGTCGATTCGCCGGTGGTGATGACATCGTCGATGACCACGACGGTGTCGCCCGCCTGGAAATTGCCCTCGACTTGCTTGGTCTGGCCATGGCCCTTCGGCTGTTTGCGGACGACGAACGCTTGCAGCGGCGCCGGGTCCTTCGCCCAATGGGAAACCATCGCCACCGCGAGCGCGATGGGATCGGCTCCCATGGTTAGGCCACCGACCGCGCGGATGGTTACGCCCAATTCCTTCTCTTTCTGCCGGATCAGCGAGTGGAATACTTGCCCAACCAGCCAGGCTCCGCGGGCGTCGAGGGTGGTGAGGCGGCAATCGATGTAAAAATTGCTCTTGGCGCCCGACGCGAGGGTGAAATCGCCGTGAAAGACCGATTTCTGTTTCAGCAAGACCAGTAGCTCAGACTTGGTTTCGTTCGACATAACTTGATTTGACCGCTGCCGCCGATTTGGCCCCCGGCTCACCGAGGTCCGTCACGCGGCGGCGCCGATTCTGCCCGCCTTGGTCGAAAGTGGCAACTCGCGCTTTTTGCCGGGAAACGGGCGCGTAATTTTCTTAACGGAATTTCAATGTTTTCGCTTGACGAAGCCGCCGCTTTGCTGGTCTCATCGCCACGAACCATAAGACACCAAACGTTGCCTCAAGCGCGCAGTGTGGGTAGCCACGCTCATTTCTGAAGGCAAACACCATCCCGGAGGGACGGAGTGTCTTTGGATGTCTGAGTGGCGGTCTCCGCTGATTCGGATCTGAACGTCTTGCAAAAGCGTTTGGGCCGGCCGGTTGGGACGTGCGATTTCCTCGAACCAAGTAATCTTGGCGCCGAGAATATAGTGCAGGCGGGTTCCGGGGTCGAAACCGTGTGTCGATCCCGGGCCCGCTTCGCTTTTTTTAGGGAGGGCTGTGATGGTTGAGTTTCTCTCCGCTCCCGACCCGACGACTAGTGTGGTGTCTCGTAAATAGCTGGTCATTCGCGGCCTGGGATTTATGAGGCACTACACTACCGCCGCGTCCCGTCACATCATCGCCGAGGTCCGAAAGCTTCGCCACAAACGGTGGAACAGGACAGCATGTGAGAAGATGATGAGTGGCACTAAGAAAAAGGGGAGCAGGCTCAATGGCAGGCGAGTCAACGCTTGCATCGAGGCCGGATCGGCCAAGCCGAGGCGCGCGGCATTGGCGACCACGAAGAGGATATCAAAAGTTCCTAACATATTCCAGATAAAATAGATACGATTGTTCTGGAGCGATCGCTTGCGGTTCAGGCTGGCGACGACGACGGCGGAGGTCGCCGTGACGATATCGCCGATGCCGGCCGGGGTCGCGAACGCGCGAGGCAAGTCGCCGATACTTCCGAGATAGAGAAAGTAGAGGCCGACGAAGCGGGTGATGTGAAAGCGGACGAGGGTGGAGGCTGAGACGGCGGTCACGCCCGCACGGAATCCGGGTGAGCCGCAGTAGATTAATCCAAGCACGAAAGTGAGCGTGAAGATCAGCGCCTGCGGAAAAGGCATCGGCAACGCGGCCTGAATGCCGCTCGCCCCGGCCAGAAGGGCCAGCGCCAGCCACGCCGCGAGAATCAGGTAGAGGCTTTGCGTTTTCAAGCAGTTCGCTCGATTTAGCCGCGGTCCGCCACGACGAAGGACCGATGCTCGGATCGCGCTTCTCGTCCTAAGGCTCAATCGCCTCGGCGACGTCAGACTCGGTCTTCGGCCCGCGTTTCATTGAAACCATCAGGATACTGATGTCCGCCGGCGAAACCCCGGAGATCCGGGAAGCCTGGCCGAGCGTCGCGGGACGGATTTTGCCGAGTTTCTGGCGGGCTTCGGTCCGCAGGCTCGGCACGGTCGCGTAGTCCAACCAATCGGGAATGCGCTTGCCTTCCATGCTCTTGAACTTCTCGATCTCTTCTTCCTGCCGATCAACGTAGCCCGCATATTTAATACTGATCTCGATCTGTTGGATTACTTCGAGGTCGAGGGCCGGGTCATTGCCCGGCAGGTCGGCGTAGTGAACCTCGGGCCGACGCATCAGTTGGGCGAGCGTGGTCGAACCGGATCGAGTCTGTTCCAAGCGCTGAAGTTCATTTTGCATCGCCTGACGTTTGGCCGCGAACTTGGCGGCGTTACGCGGTGGCAGCAAACCGATTTGCGAACCGATTTCGGACAGGCGGAGATCCGCGTTGTCCTGGCGCAAAAGCAAGCGGTATTCAGCGCGGGAGGTGAACATGCGATACGGCTCGACGGTGCCTTTGGTAATCAGGTCGTCGATCAACACGCCAATGTAAGCCTGATCGCGTCCGAGCACAACCGGCTCTTTGCCTTGGACGCGGCGGGCGGCGTTGATGCCGGCCATCAAGCCTTGCGCGCCGGCTTCTTCGTAGCCGGAGGTGCCATTGATCTGTCCGGCGAGGTAAAGGTTGCGGCAGACCTTCGTTTCAAGCGAGGGCGCCAGTTGGGTCGGGAAAGCGAAATCGTACTCGACTGCGTAGGCTGGGCGCATGATCTCGGCGTTTTCACACCCGATGATCGTCTTCACCAGATCGACCTGCACCTCGTACGGCAGGCAGGTCGAGAAGCCATTGACGTAAATCTCGTCGGTCGCGATCCCTTCCGGCTCGAGGAATATCTGATGCCGTTCCTTTTCGGGGAACTTGACGATTTTATCTTCGATCGAGGGGCAATAGCGCGGGCCGACCCCTTCGATGACGCCGGAGTACATCGGCGACTTGTGCAGGTTGCAACGGATGGTGGCGGCGGTGGCCGCGGTGGTAAAGGTGATGTAACAGGGGAGTTGACCGTTGAGACGATCCAGGATCGATCCTGGCGGGTATTTGCCATTCGACCGGCCCAAGTCGCTGGGGTTGACTCCGGAATGTTCCACGTGGAACAAATCGTCTTTCCAGTACGTAAAATAGGGAACTGGCTCGTCCCCAGGCTGCACTTCCGTTTTCGAGAAATCGATCGACCGGCGCAACAACCGCGGCGGGGTTCCGGTCTTCAATCGGCCGAGTTCAAGGCCAATCTCCTTCAGCGAACCGGATAGTCCTGTCGCCGCCGATTCGCCGGCTCGGCCACCGGACTGCTGATTGGTACCTATATGCATCAGGCCACGGAGGAAGGTGCCCGTGGTGATGACCACCGTCTTGCCCAGATACCGCACCTCCAGCGCCGTTTCGACCCCCACGATCTCCCCGCCCCGGTGCAGCAGGCGCATCGCCTGGCCTTGCTTCACGTCGAGGTTCTCCTGTCGTTCGCAAAGCCATTTCAGCCGGAATTGATACGCCTTCTTGTCGCATTGCGCCCGCGGGGCCCAGACGGAAGGCCCCTTCTTGGTGTTCAACATCCGGAACTGCAATCCGGTCATGTCGGTCGCCTTCCCCATCTCGCCACCGAGGGCGTCGATCTCGCGGGTCAGGTGCCCTTTGGCCAAACCGCCGATCGCCGGGTTGCAGGACATCTGGCCGATGGTGTCCACGTTGATCGAGAGGATCAACGTCTGGCAACCCATCCGCGCGGACGCCAACGCCGCTTCGACGCCGGCATGGCCAGCGCCTACGACGATCACGTCGTATTGCTTGGGATAAACGAACATGCGACGAACCGCGAACGGCGACTACGAAGAACGATAGGTGGCGGTGAAGGGATTCGCGCCGGGCTGCTTCACGACGCGGCCATTCGCGGAAAGATGTTCGCAAATCTTGAACACACTCTCGCTTTGGTCAATTGCTTTGATGCCGCTCGCGATTGCCGCGATCGACTGTGGTTGACCAGGATGAGCGCCGAGGAAATCCAGCACGCGCAGTTGCAGGTCGATCACGGCCGTCGCCGCCTTCTTGCCCGCTTCGACTCCGGGTTGGTGGTAGGCGTTGATATTAACCAGCGACGCGTAAAAGCCGACCGCGCGCTCGTAAAGAGCGATCAAAACACCGACCGTGAACGGCGATACGTCCCGCACCGTCAACGTAATCGATTCGCGCCCTTTCTCAAATAGTGCCTTCCGGGTGCCTTGGAAGAAGCCGTTCAGGTAATCGCCCGACGTGACGCGCGGGTCCACGAACATGGAATCACCGTTCCGATCCTTGAGCACCTCGATAAAGGTGACAAAAAAATTCGGCACTCCATCCCTAAGTTGTTGGACATAAGCATGTTGATCGGTTGAACCTTTATTGCCGTAAACGGCGATACCTTGATTCACGACGTGGCCATCGAGGTCCAACTCTTTGCCGAGCGATTCCATCAGGAGCTGCTGCAGGTATTTGGAGAAAAGCTCCAAGCGGTCCTTGTAAGGCAAGACGACCATATCCTTTTCGCCCTTCCCGTTACCGATAAAGTGCCAACCCAACGCCAGCTGCGCCGCGGGGTTGCGCGCGACCTCGGGAACCCGGGTGAGGTCATCGCACGCCTTGGCGCCGGCGAGCATCTGGTCGATGTCAATCCCCTGCAAGGCCGCCGGAAGCAAACCGACCGCCGAGAGTTCGCTCGTCCGGCCGCCGACCCAATCCCACATCGGAAATCGTTCGAGCCAGCCATGAGCGGTCGCATATTTGTCTAGCTCACTCCCGATGCCGGTTACGGCGACGGCGTGGGCTCCGAAGTTCAGCCCGGCGCGATCGTAGGCCGCTTTGGCTTCGAGCATCCCATTGCGGGTCTCTTTCGTGCCGCCCGACTTGGAAATGACGACGGTCAAGGTCTGTCCCAAATGTCCGGCCAGTTGAGAAAGAACTTTATCGATACCGTCCGGGTCGGTGTTGTCAAAGAAATAGGGTTCCAACTTATCCGTCGTCGGCTGGCCGAGGGCCTTCGCTACGAATTGCGGGCCGAGCGCCGAACCGCCAATCCCGACGACCAACAAGCTCTTGAACGGGCCGGCCGCGCCCTTAACGCCACCGGCATGGACCGCGGCCGCAAATCGTTTGATCGCTTGCAACGTGCCAGTGATCTCCGCTCGCAGCTCGGGAGTCGGCGCCAAATCCGCGTTTCGCAACCAATAGTGTCCGACCATGCGTCCTTCGTCGGGATTCGCGATGGCTCCGCCTTCGAGAGCTTTCATCGCGGCGAACGCTTTTTCCGTCTTCGCGGCCATCCCGCTGAAGTAATCATCCGGAAAACTCAGGCGGCTCACGTCGATCGCCAGGCCGATCGCGGGAAATTCTGCATAATGTTTTTGAAAACGGTCCCAGAGTTGTTGTTCGGTCCATTTCATAGCTCTTGAACGCGCAGCCTACACCAGCGGCGGGCGCGGTGAAAGCGCCAATTTCATCGTTTGCGCCCGCGCGCCCGCGTCGTCAGCGCTTCGGCAGGTAGTCCGGGAGGGGCGCGAGCAGTTTCAGCTTAACCAGCGCGACGATGACGCAGGTGTAAACCAGGGATATCGCGATGTCCCGCGGCAGCGACCAGCGGGAAAACTTCGGCGCCTCCGCGGTCGAGAGCTGGCGCAAACCGTGGTGCATCAATATGAGGCCGAGGACATTCGTCAGCCAATACCCCGCCACAAAGCTGGCCGCGAACGCCGCGGGGTGGAACCAGCTCACCACCCAGGCGAACACCAACGCCAGGGGCACGTTGACAAAAAGATCGTTCCACCATGACAGCGGCGAAAGCATGTAACCGACGAACGTCCAGAATCCGCCTTGGACATGCCGTTTCTTCACGCGGGCGAGCCGTTCCCCGGACTCGTGGAACGAGAAATCGAGACCGCGGCCCGCGCGGGTCGGGGCGGTTCCGTTTTTGTAAAGATTCCGCAAGAAAAATCTCGACTGACGCTGTGCGTCTTACCGCACACCTGCCACGGCGCCGGGCGGCTTTTCGGAAAGACGAGGCGGCCGGCATTTCCCACTTTCGTTAACATATTGTTGTCAGGCTAGTTACAATCGAACGGTCGAGGCTTATGCATGTTTAACCGCAGTTCCCGCGGCTCACCCCGTTTCCCTTGACAAGGAAAACACACGCCTGCTAGTTTATCACATGACACAGCCCTTTAACCATAAATTTGCTTTGTTATGACGACAAAAGATTCAGTTCCACGCCCCGGTTCGGCGATTTTCGCCGGCTTGCGGCGGGCCTTCACGCTGATCGAATTGTTGGTGGTCATTGCCATCATCGCGATCTTAGCCAGTATGTTGTTGCCTGCCCTCGCGAAGGCCAAGACCAAAACGATGGGCATCAACTGCATGAACAATGGCCGCCAAATCGGTTTGGCCTGGATGATGTACCCCGACGACAACGCGGACACGCTGGTCGGCAACCTCGACGGCGGCGGCGTCCAGGATGTCTCCGTGCCCAATCGCACGAAGACGTGGGTGTTGGGCTGGCTTGACTTCGCCGGCGGCCAACCCGCCGGGGCGGATACGAACATCGTGTACCTGAACACGTATTCTCCGCTCGCCAATTATCTGGCCCACAACTACGGCGTTTTCAAGTGTCCGGCCGACAAGAGCAAAAGCTTCGGTCTCACGGGCAACCCGCGCGTGCGCAGCATTTCGATGAATGGTTACCTGGGCGAGCGCGCGGGTCCATACACCGCCGGCTTTCGCCAATTCAAGAAATACTCGGACATCAACATTCCCCAACCGGTCAAAGAGTGGGTCTTTCTGGATGAGCGGGAAGATGGCATCAACGACGGTTGGTTCGCGGTGGATATGACCGGTTCCGACCCCTACAATCCGCGCAGCTATCAGTTGGTTGATTTCCCGGCCAGCTATCACAACCGCGCCGCTGGTTTCGCGTTTGCGGACGGCCACTCGGAAATTCACAAATGGCAGGACGGTCGCACCACCCCGACCATCCATCCGGGTCAGAGCCTCACGCTCGGCCAATCGATGCCGAACAGCCCGGACGTCGGCTGGCTCCAAGAGCGCAGCTCCTCGAGGATTCAATAACCTCGCGGCCCATCGTCCCTCATTTTCACGGCGCGGCGTCAGCCGCGCCTTTTTGTTTCCATGAACCTCCACGCCGCGCTTGACGCCCATCGGCGGACCGGTCCAACGCGGCGACGGCTCGTCATTCTGCTCGCCGTCGCGCTGGTGGCGGCCGGTCTCGCGGTTTGGCGAAACCATCGCGGCCTGCCGCCGCCCGTGCCGCCCGACCTCGCGCGCTTGGAACCACAACTGCGCGATTACATCCAGGAGAAAGTCACCTGGGTGCGCGAGGAACCGGCCGACCCGATGCGCCACGCCACGCTCGGCATGGTTTACGCCGCCAACGCGCTTTGGGCCTCGGCGCTGCCCGCCTTTGAAAACGCCGCGCGGCTTGACCCGGCGGAGCCGCTGGCTCACCTCTACGTCGCCATCTCGCTGCAGGAGTTGGGCCGCCCCGCCGAGGCGTTGCAGAGGTTTCGACACATTACCGCGCGCTTTCCGGATTTCGCGCCCGGGCATTACCGCCTGGGCGAAGCGCTCCTGCGTTCCGGAGACGCCGCCGAGGCCGAACCTTCGTTTGAACGCCTCACCGTCCTCGCGCCAAAGGAATGGCGCGGCTACGCCAATCTCGGCGACATCCATCTTAGACGCGGCGACTTCGCCGGGGCCGTCACGCTGCTCGAGCAAGCCCTCGCCCTCGATCCGGCCGCGAAAAACGCGCATTACCTGCTCGGCCTCGCGCTGCGGGGGTTGGGCCGCGCCGAGGACGCGCAACGCGAGCTGAGCCTCGGCCTCAACGCCGAACATTATCCGATGCCGGACGCCTGGTCGGCCACCGCCTCGCAACACATGAGACTCCTGCCCGATCTCTTCGAGCAGGCCCGCGGCTACGCCGACGCCGGCGAAGCGCCGAAAGCCGTGCGGTTGCTCGAGCCGCTCGCGGCCTATCATCCCACCAACCCCGCCGTGCTCCTGAATCTCGCCATCGCCTACGACCGCGCCGGGCAGCCGTACAAGGGCCGGCCTATATTGCAGAACATTATACAGATGGACCCGGCCCGGCTCCCGGCCTACGTCGCGCTCGCCGCCTGTTTCCAGGGCCTTGGCGACATGCAGAATGCTCTGCTTACTGCGGACAAGGCGATCCAAATCGGACCCGACCACGCCGAATCGTACCTCGCGAAAGCCAACGCGCTGCTGGCGCTTGAGCGCGACGCCGACGCCCTGGAGGCGCTCAAATCCGCCGCCCGCTGCGACCCGCGCAATCCGGAGATTCAAATCGAACTGGGCGACGTCTATCTGCGCAATTTGAACCGCCCGTTTGACGCCGCCGCCTGCTACGAACAGGCGGTCGCGCTCGACCCGGCGTTGTTCACGGCGCTGATCCGCGTGGCCGACGTCCGCATCCGCCTGCGCCAGCCCGGCCCGGCGCGGGTCGCGCTTGAGGCCGCCCGGAAAATCGCTCCTCGGGAAGCGGTCCTTGTCGCGCTCGAAAAGCGCCTGACGAATCTCTCCATCACCGCGACCAACGCCCCGTGATCGACTGGCGCCAAGGCGTTGACCTGGGCCGGAGCTAAGCCGTCCCGCGGAGGGCCAGGCCCGTCACCGGAATTATTTTCAAAAAAGGGGTTGACGCGCGACACGAAGTGTATTAATACACTAATACGCAATGCAACTTCACCTGTCACCCCGCGATGGGCTGCCGATCTACCGGCAGATTGTGAACCAGATCAAATACCTGGTGGCCGCCGGCCGCCTCGCGCCGGGGGAGGAACTGCCGCCCATCCGCGCGCTCGCGCAACAATTGGTCATCAATCCCAACACGGTCGCCCGCGCGTACCTCGAGTTGGAGCAGGCCGGGCTGGTGGCCAAGCGGCACGGCTCGGGCACTTACATTTCGGACGGCGCCTCGCCCTTGCGGCGCGCCGAGCGGGTGAAGGTGTTGGGCGAGCGGATCGACGCCTTGCTGGCCGAGGCCGGGCACCTGGAGGTCGGGTTGGAGGAATTGTTCAATTTGATGCGGCAGCGATTCAAAACCATGCAACCGGAGGAAGGGAAATGAATAACGACAGGGATTCCGTCATCTCGATCAGCAACGTCTCGCGGCGGTTTGGCGCGAAACTGGCGCTCGATAATGTTTCGCTCGAAGTCACCGCCGGGCAGGTGCTCGGCCTGGTGGGCGCCAACGGCGCGGGCAAAACGACGCTGATCAAACATATCCTCGGCTTGCTCCAGCCGGCCGGCGGGAGCGTCCGGGTATTCGGGCTTGATCCGGTCGAGGACCCGCCCGGCGTGCTGGGGAGGATCGGCTTTCTCTCGGAGGACCGGGATCTGCCGGCGTGGATGCGCGTGGAGGAACTGATGCGTTATTCGCGCGCGTTTTATCCCCGGTGGGACGCGGACTACGCGGACGCGCTGCGCCGGCAGTTCCAGCTCGACCCGGCGGCCCGGATCAAACATCTCTCGCGCGGCGAACTGGCCAAAATCGGCTTGCTCGTCGCGCTGGCGCATCGGCCGGAGCTACTGGTCCTGGACGAGCCTAGTGTACTGTTCATGAAATAGGTGGACATAATCGGTTTTTCGGTGCAATTT
>CAZFVY010000125.1:0-19256 GCA_964522665.1 uncultured Verrucomicrobiota bacterium
CAAAAAGGAATGATGTTCCGCACGAACGTCACCGATCAGGAGGGAATGCTTTTCGTTTTTCCCCGCCCCGCGCAGCAAGCCTTCTGGATGCACAATACGTTGATTCCCCTCTCTTGCGCCTACATTGACAGCGAAGGAGTCATCCTCGAAATTCATGACATGGTTCCACGGGACGAGAACCCGATCAAAGCAGCCACCGATCAAGTGCAATACGTGCTCGAAACCCAGAAGGGCTGGTTCGAAAAGAATCAGGTCAAGGTTGGAGTCGCGGTGGCGACCGAGCGCGGCTCTTTGAAGGAAACCTTTTTTGGCAAACGTTAGCCCACGAGGACGGTCCAATTCGCGATGAAGGTCGGACTGGCGCAAATCAATACGACGGTCGGTGACGTGGCGGGTAACGAAGCCGCGATCCGGCGCGCGTATCAAAAGGGCGTCGCGGCCGGCGTTGACTTGGTAATGGCGCCGGAACTGGCGCTCGTGGGCTATCCGCCGCGGGATTTGTTGCTCAAGCCGGCGCTGATTCAAGCGAATCTCGCCGCCCTCGACCGGTTGGCCGCGCAGACCGGCAAGACCGGCTTGCTCGTCGGTTTCGTGGGCGAGAACCGGGTCAAGCCCGGGCGGGAGGTCACCAACTCAGCCGCTTTGCTCCAAAACGGCAAGCTCCTGGCGACCCGGCACAAAACCCTGCTGCCCACTTACGATGTCTTTGATGAGGACCGCTATTTCGAGCCGGCGACCGAGAATCTCCCCGTCGAATTCAACGGACGGAAGTTGGGGCTGACGATCTGCGAGGACGTTTGGAACGACGAGGATTATTGGCCGGAGCGGCGGTACCGGCGAAATCCAGCGATCGAGTTGGCCAACGCTGGCGCTGAGGCGCTTTTCAATATTTCGGCTTCTCCCTGGTGCCTCGGCAAGAATCAGACGCGGCACGCGATGCTGGCCAGCCTGGCCGCGAAGGTCAAACGCCCGGTCGTCTATTGCAATCTCGTGGGGGGCAACGATGAGTTGATTTTCGACGGCGACAGTCTCGCCTTCGGCGCGAGCGGCCAACTCCTGGCGCAGGGCCGGGCGTTCGCGGAGGATTTCATCGTGGTGGATACCGACTCCGCCCCGGCGGTCACCTATGCGGCGGCTGGGGAGGAAGAACAATTATACCGGGCGCTGACGCTCGGACTGCGTGATTACCTGCACAAGTGCGGCTTTCGCTCCGCCGTGCTGGGGTTGAGCGGCGGCATCGACTCGGCGCTCACGGCCTGTCTCGCGGTCGAGGCCTTGGGAGCGGAGAACGTCCACGGCGTCTCGCTGCCTTCCATTTTTTCTTCAGCGGGCAGCCTCTACGACGCTCGGGCGCTGGCGGAACGACTCGGAATTCGTTACGACGTCATTCCAATCCAACCGGCGTTCGCCGCGGTGAAGGAACAGTTAAAGCCGCTCTTCGCGGGTCGCCCCGAAGATACCACCGAGGAAAATCTTCAGGCGCGTCTGCGCGGCGTCATACTGATGGCGCTCTCGAACAAATTTGGCGCCTTGCTGCTGACCACTGGGAATAAGAGCGAACTCGCGGTCGGGTACTGCACTCTTTACGGCGATATGTGCGGCGGGCTGGCCGTCATCAGTGACGTGCCGAAAACCGCCATCTATCGCCTCGCGCGCTGGATCAATCGCGAGCGGGAGATCATCCCGGCGGCTTCGATCACCAAGCCCCCTTCCGCCGAGCTGCGCCCAAACCAGACGGACCAGGACTCGCTGCCGCCGTACGACGTGTTGGACGCCATCCTCGACGCCTACATCGTTCAAGCGAAGTCTCCCGCGGAAATCATCGCGTCGGGAATCTCGGTCACCGACGTCAAACGGGTCGTACAATTAATCGACGCCAACGAGTACAAGCGCCGACAGGCCGCGCCGGGGCTAAAGGTGACGACCAAGGCGTTCGGCGTCGGCCGCCGCATACCGATCGCCCAACGTTTCCGCGAGGATTGGAACGCGGCCGGCCCATCCAGTCCGTCGCCGACCGCGGGATAGCACGCCCAAAACCATGATTTCACACGCACGATCCCAAAAACTATTCGCGGAAGCCCTGAAGCTAATTCCCGGCGGCGTCAATTCGCCGGTGCGCGCGTTTCGGGCCGTGGGGGGACAGCCCTTTTTCGTCGATCGCGCCCAGGGCGCTCACGTCTTCGACGTCGATGGCAACGATTATATCGATTACGTCGGCACCTGGGGACCCGCGATCCTTGGCCACGCTCCCGCCAAGGTGGTGCGCGCGATTCAGGCGACCGCGGTCCACGGAACCAGTTTCGGGATTCCCAACCCGCTGGAAGTCAAGATGGCAAAATTGGTCTGCGCGGCCGCGCCCAGCGTGCGGAAGGTCCGCATGTGCAACTCCGGAACCGAAGCCACCATGTCGGCCATCCGGCTGGCCCGCGGTTTCACGAAGCGCGACAAGATCATCAAGTTCTCCGGCTGTTATCACGGGCACGCCGACTCGTTGCTGGTCAAGGCAGGATCGGGCGCGCTGACCTTCGGGCATCCGGACAGCGCCGGCGTGCCGGCGGCGTTCACCCAGCATACGATCGTCCTCCCGTTCAACGACGTCGAGTCCGTGAAGGCGGCGTTCACCGCGAATCCAGGACAGATCGCCGGCATTATACTCGAGCCGGTTCCGGGAAATGCCGGCCTTTACGTGCCCCTCCCCGGGTATCTGGAATTCCTGCGCGAAATAACCAAGGCAAACGACAGCCTGCTGATCTTTGACGAGGTGATGACCGGGTTTCGCCTCGCCTGGGGCGGCGCGCAACAGCGTTATAACATTTCACCGGACCTTTCCTGTTTCGGGAAAATCATCGGCGGCGGATTGCCGGTCGGTGCGTTCGGCGGCCGCTCGGACATCATGGATTGTCTCGCGCCGCTGGGGCCGGTCTATCAGGCGGGAACCTTGAGTGGCAATCCGCTCGCGCTCGCGGCCGGGATTTGCGTCCTCGAGGAGTTAGCCGACGGAGACGCCTACAATCGGCTCGAAGCGCTCGGCGCGCAATTGGAAGCGGGCCTGCGGGAAGCCGCAAAATCCGCCGGCGTCCCGGTGCGGTTCAACCGCGTCGGCTCGATGTTTTGCGGCTACTTCACGGATCGTCCGGTACATAACCTGGAGGACGCGATGGCGGCCGACCGCGCACGCTTCGCGAAATATTTTCACGGCCTGCTCGAACTTGGCGTGTACCTCGCGCCGTCGCAATTCGAGGCCGGGTTTTTGTCCACGGCCCACACGACGGCCGAGATTGAACATACAATCGCGGCGGCGGCCAAAGTTTTGAAAACTCTCTAATCCCTCGGGAACGGACTGCCTCCCACCCGTGTGAGCCAATTGATTCCCAACCATTTCGAACGATACCGATGCGCATCCTTGCCATAGACCACGGAAGCAAACGGATGGGCATCGCCCTCAGCGACGAGACCCGCACCATCGCCCAGCCGCTGGAATATATCCCGGCCGAACCGTTTTCCGCGTTCCTGGCGCGGCTGAAGGAGCTGATTCAGACGAAGGAGGTTTCCCTCATTCTCGTCGGCATGCCGCGAAATCTGAACGGCAGTTACGGCCCAATGGCGCTCAAGGTGCAAGAGTTTATCGCCGTGCTCAAGGAGACGATTGCCGTGCCGATTCAAACCTGGGACGAACGTTTGACCTCGACGCAGGCCAATCGCTTCCTGCTGCAGGCCGGCGTCCGCCGGCAGGAGCGCAAAGAGAAAGTCGATCGGGCCGCCGCGGCGATTCTATTGCAGAGTTTTCTGGATAACCTCGCCGAGCCGCCTCCGGGCGCATGAATCCCCTGCCGCGACCGGAAACGCCGCCGACGGAGCCGACGGCGCGCGTTAAGTTGACCATCGCGTACGACGGTACGAATTACGCGGGGTGGCAGGCGCAGAAGACCGGGCTTGGCGTGCAACAGGTCGTCGAAGAAGCCCTCGCAAGGATCTTTCCCACCCCGAAGCGGATCCACAGTTCCAGCCGGACGGACACGGGAGTCCACGCGCGCGGGATGGTCGCCCATCTCGATGTCCCGCTCGCGGAGCTTAAAATGCCGCCACGCAAGCTGGCCCTCGCGCTGAACGCGCATCTTCCAGCGGACGTGCGCGTGATGGCGGCCACCCGCTGCCGGGCCGATTTTCACGCTCGCTTCGACGCCCAAGGCAAACAGTACCGCTATTCTGTTTGGAACCATTTCGCGATGAATCCCCTGCTCCGCCACACCGCGTGGCATGTACCCGCGACACTGGATTTCGCGGCCATGGCGCAAGCCGCCCCGGCTTTTCTCGGCCGACAAGATTTCAAATCGTTCGCCACGACGCGAGACTATGAAATGAAGTCAACGATTCGGACGTTGACGCGCTGCGATTTCACGCGGCGCGGACCGGAAATAACCTTCGTACTCGAAGGCGACGGTTTCCTCTACAAAATGTGCCGGGGTATCGTCGGCACCCTGGTGCAGGTCGGCCAAGGCAAAATCGCCCCGACCGAAATTCCCGCCATGCTCGCGCGCGCCGACCGCCGCGTGGCGGGGATGACGGCGCCCGCGCACGGCTTGATACTTTGGAAGGTCAATTACGGGCGTGCGCGGTCGCGCGCGGCGTGATAATTTAAGCCCGAAATACCCGGATGAAACGGCTCGTCAAAGACTTTTCGCATCACCCGCTGTTGCCAGGATGTCTGCTGGCGGCCATCATGGGCGACCCGCAGACGCGCCGGGATCACCCCCTCGATTTTCAGGCCTTGGCGACGTTCAACCAGCTCAGCCCCGCCGAGATCGTCGATCACTTCGTTCGGCAGAGTATCATCGATCCGGACCAAGCCGCAAAAATCGTGGAAATCGAGGCGCCCTACGCCAACGCCTACAAGAAGCTGGTTTCAAAGGTCGCCGAAATTGCCCAAGTCACCGATTGCGATCGGGACTCGATCCAACGTCTGGCTCGCGCGCTACTGAGCGCCAAGTTGATGGCCGAATACCTCGAGATTCTCACGCCACCCCAACTCTCGTACGAAAAGACCGCCGAGGGCACCGTCGATCTGCTCGAGGATTTTTTCGACGCCTTTCGGAAGATTGTCGGCGGCGCGTGGTCGGTGTTTTTCCCGCGGAACGAGTTCTCGCTCGTCACCGACGCCTCGGCGCAATTCTGGATGGCCTGCCTTTACTGCAATCGGCCCGAGGAAATCGCGCAAGGTTTCGTCGGCCTCTATCGCCTCGAGCACCGCGACCGCCTCCAAGCGCTCAATCGCGGCTACACGAAGGAACGGGGAATTCGCCTTCACGACGTAATTACGGACTATCTCGAAAATGCCAAAGACCGCATTTTTAAGCTGCACGACGCCATGGCGGAGCACGTCAAGGACGGCCTCGACCGCGCGTTCGTCGAGATCGCCCGTTCGCTCGCCAAACTCGAGATCCCGCCCTGGGTTCTCCTCTACTATGAGGTGCTGGTCGGTGAAATGTGCGCCGCGTTCTCGAAAATGGATGGCAACGTCTCCTCGAAGGAGAATCGATTCATTCAATACCTGCTCCGCCAATTGGCAGTCATCTGCGAGGAACACCACGCCAATTCTTCGTCGGCGGCGACCGCGGCGGGAACCGAGGGCCTCGTCGAGGTCTTGCGGGAATTGGAGGAACTGGTCGGTATCGCCACCGTTAAGGAAAAGATTCGGCAGACCGCCAATTTTGCCAACATTCAGCAACACCGCATCGCGCAAGGCCTCCAGCCGATCGCCACCAGCTATCATTCCGTCTATACCGGCAATCCCGGCACCGGCAAAACCACCGTCGCTCGTCTCATGGGCCGGATTTACCGCTCACTCGGCGTCCTGAAGAAAGGTCACTTGATCGAGTGTGACCGCTCCGCCCTGGTCGGACAATACGTCGGCCAAACCGCGCCGAAGACCAACGCCGTGATCGACTCGGCGCTCGACGGAATCTTATTCATCGATGAGGCGTACGCGCTGGCGAAGGAGCGCGAGGATTACGGCCGCGAAGCAATCGACACGCTCATCAAGCGGATGGAGGACAACCGGAACCGGCTGATCGTGATCGTCGCCGGCTATCCGGAAGAAATGGAACGCTTCGTGCATTCGAACCCGGGACTTCAATCACGGTTCACGCGCATCATCGAGTTCCCGGACTACTCGCCGCAGGAGCTGTGCCGGATTTTTTCCCTGATGTGCCGAAAAAACGGACTGATCCTGACGCCGGCGCTGCGCGAAAAGGCGCTGCACCATTTCCTGAGTCTCCATCGGACGCGAACGGAGAATTTCGGAAACGCGCGCCTCGTGCGAAACTGTTTCGAGGGGGTCATCAACGCCCAGGCCACCCGGCTGTCGGCGAGTGGAGTCCTCGACGCCTCCGCCCTGGCCTTGCTGGAGGCCGCCGATCTGGCGACGGAATCGGACGCGGCGCGTGAGGAATACCGCCGGCGCGGGCGCGGCTACATCGTCAAGTGCGAACACTGCGGCGCCATCTACAGTTGGACGCCGGAACTGGAGATCACGCAGGCGCAATGCACGGCGTGCGGTAAAACCTACAATTGCGAGTTCGGCGACGTCGTCACCTGAGGGGCGCGGGGGCGGCGCGCCCGCGCTACCGCTTCAGCGCGCTCTCGACCATCTTGCGAAAATCGGCCTGCGCCGCCTTCGCCACGGCGGCTGGCCCGGTCATTTTAACGAAAACGCTGCCCTCGGCCCCTTCGATCACGGCGCCGACCAGCGCGTAATTCGCCATGGGCGTCACGGGGCCGCCCGGCATGCCGCTGCGATAGGTACCTTCCGCCTTGACATAGGTTACCTTGGTCTGGCCGACGGTCACCGGGTCCACTTGAGCGTGCGTTTTCTCCTTCGGTTCCTCAAACTGTCCCAGCCAGCGCGCGACGTTCGCATCAGTGCCCCCGCCACTGCCGGCGCCAAAGTAGTAAAACACAACCTCCGCGGCTTCCTTGGCTCCCGCGCCGACGACTTTTAGCTGAGCCTTGCGCATGGCCGAATTTACCTCGACCCATTCCCATTGACTCGGGCGCTGAAAGTTGAATTCGCTGACCTTAAACGTCGCCGGACCGTCCGCCGCGCAAAGGTCGAACACACCGACGCCCAGCAACAGGCAAAGCACGGCCGAAAAAAGAATGTATCGCATGCCCCATCTGGTAATTGCGACCCACCGTAAAGTCAAACGGCAACGGACGCAACGCCCCGCTTCCGCCGTCGAGCATCCGCGCGTGGCGCCGCGCGGGTCAGGCGGCGGCGGTCACGACCGAGCTTTTGGAGAGAGTTTCCGTGGCGCCGCGGCACATGTTGATGAACGTTTCCTCCGCGAGGCTAAGTCGGCGGCTGCGCCAGTGCAGGACACCCCACATTCGCTTTAGTTTGCGTTTTCCTAGCGGGAGGGAAACCAGCGTTTGCTCGCGCAACTCCTCCTGCGAAATCCACGGCGCCAGAATGCTGACTCCCAAGCCGAGCTTCACCAATTCCTTGATCGCCTCCATGCTACCCAGCTCGATGACCGAATTCAGCACCATCTCCTCCTGGCGAAAGTAATCCTCCACCAACCGGAACGTGTAGCTCCGCTTGTTGTAGAAGATGTAGCTTTGCCGGGGAACCTCTTCGCGCGTCACCCGCCCCGCCACCGCCCAAGGGTGGCCCGGCGAAACCAGGAATTCCAATTCGTCACTGAACAGCGGATGAAACTCTAGTTGCAATTCATGCTGCGGCTCGAGTCCGATCGCCAAATCAATTCGGTTCTCGCGTAGAGACTCGAGCGCCACCGCGGTGTCGCCCGGCTCGATCGCGATCAAGCACTGCGGATACTTTTCCTTAAACTCATGGAGGACGCTCGGCAGAATGTACTGACAGGCGGTGGTGCTGGCGCCGACGCGCAATCGTTCCACGCCCCACTTGCCCAAACGCTCCAATGAGGTTCGCGCCTCCGCCATCTCACGCAAGATTTTTTCGGCATGATGCAAGAGCTGTTCACCCGCCTGCGTCAGCAAAACCTTTTTGCCCACCCTGTCTAAAAGGCGACATCCCACTTCTTGCTCAAGCGCCTTCATCGAATGGCTCACGGCCGATTGGGAAAGATGAATCTCCCGCGCCGCCAAGGTGAAACTCCCCTTGCGCGCCAGCGTCGCGAACGTTCTTAGTTGCCTGCTGTCAAGGGGTACGCTCATACATGAATATCACTCGTCACATCCATCAATTCCGGCTTTGACCAATCCGCTCGATCGCGCGCGCCGCCGCAGGCGACCGCGGGTTTTTCGACGCAAGCCCGGATCTCGCCAGGCGCCATGAACCATACATCGATCAATCGATGAGCAGAACTGATGCCTGACTGGCAAAAAAATGAAAATCACCTTACCTAACAGAACGGCTTGGGCGATCACGTCGGCTTTCAAAACCAGTCGAGCAGGCGCAAATATCCAACCGTTTTGACGGCGCTTATGCAGCCGAACGCCGACTTCGCGCGCGGCCGAATGAGCCATCGATAATTCGGTGGGCGGCCAGAATTGACGCGGCTGGCGCTGGCGCCCGATCGCGCGCGATTTACTCAACGTGGCCAGATTGCAACAGCCGGCGAGCGGTTGATCCTGGAATTCCGCTGCCTCGGGTGATGGCCAGAGCGCCAGTTCATCGCTGGTTCCGGTTGATTTCCGAGGCTTCGGAGGCGCCGAAATGTTGCCGCCGCTTGATTCAGACCTTTTCTACGGCGAGTTTGCGTCTCGATAATCCGCCGTTCGGCTCACGCCATGATTGTTTCACAATCTACTCTACGCTAATACGTTAGGACAGCCCCAAGGAGTGCGCTTTGCCGCCCCAACCACGGTGCAACCGGTGACGCGGCGGGCCGCCGTGCGTCGGCGCGCGACGACTCCGGAAGTCACATGAGTCTGTTTCATCGATTCATTGATTAATATGAGCCTAACTTTAGAGCGAGACCTCGGTCCGCGGCACGGCAAATGCCTTATGATCGTCATGTCTGGAATTCAGAACATTAGAGCGACAATCAAATGGATTACCTAAAGCCGGTCGAAGTGATCGAAAGCATGTTAAAATCTGGGCAAGCCAAGGCCGCGCTGCCCGTTAGAGATCTGCTGTTGCGCGGCGCGCTTTCCGGCGGCTTGTTAGGAATCGCGACCAGCCTCGCGATGACCGCGACCCTGCAGACCGGCGTCCCCTTGGTGGGCGCGCTCGTGTTTCCGGTCGGGTTCGTCATTATCGTGTTGCTCGGACTCGAACTGGTGACCGGAAGTTTTGCCCTGCTCCCCCTCGCGTGCCTCGCCGGTGACGTTCGAATGACTCGCGTCGTATCCAACCTCGCGTGGGTCTTCGTGGGTAATCTGATCGGCAGCCTGATCTATGCCGGGCTGCTGTATGTCTGTCTGACGATGGCGGGCAGCGGCGGCCCCGATCCGCTGGCGGCCAAGCTTGTCGCCGCCGCGGAAGCCAAAACGCTCGGCTACGCCAAGTTTGGCGGAGCCGGCATCGTCACCGCGTTCACGAAAGCCGTGCTCTGCAACTGGATGGTAACGATGGGGGTTGTAATGGCGATGACCTCAAACTCAACCGTCGGCAAGATCGTCGCCGCCTGGTTGCCGATCTTCATTTTCTTCGCCCAAGGCTTCGAGCACTCAGTCGTGAACATGTTCGTGATTCCCGCCGGCATGATGCTCGGGGCCAAGACCTCGCTCGCGGACTGGTGGCTGTGGAACCAACTGCCGGTAACCGCGGGCAACTTCGTAGGTGGATTCTGCCTGACCGGATGGTCGCTCTACTCGACGCTCAAGCCAAGGCGCGCGGCCAGTCCATCCGTCGGGGCGGCGCTTTCCCCGGCCGAAAACCTTTTGGCCCGGACTCCATCATTAAAACCATGATCCATGCCGCATCCTGAACGCGACGCTATGACGCCCGGCTCGATCCCACCGGTTATCCCGTTCATCCCGGACTCGGCGCCATTTACGCCTGAACAGCGCGCCTGGCTTAATGGTTTCATGGCCGGGCTATTGGCGGGTCCGCGGGCGCAATCATATCAAGGTGCGCCGAACGCGCCTGAGACGCCCAAACTGTCGTTACTAGTGCTTTACGGCAGTCAGACCGGCACCGCCGAGCAAATCGCGAAGCGGCTTGCCGTCGAGGCGGCGCCCCGAGGCTTCCAGGCCCGCGCGCTGGAAATGAGCGCCTTCGCCGCCATCGATTTCGCCAAAGAGTCCCGGCTGCTGCTCGTGACCAGCACCTGGGGCGACGGCGACCCGCCGGATAACGCCATCGCCTTTTGGAACTTTTTGAACGCGGAATCCGCTCCCAGGCTTGAACATCTCCAGTACTCGGTCCTGGCGCTGGGCGACAGCAGTTACGCGGACTTCTGTGGGGCCGGGAAAAAGTTCGACACCCGATTGGAGCAGCTCGGCGCCAAGCGGATTCAACCGCGCGTCGATTGCGATAAGGATTACGAGCCTGCGGCCAAAGGTTGGGTCGATTCGATTTGGAGCGCCCTCCGGGCTTCCGGTGCCGGCGGCACGCCGTCCAGCCCCTCGTCCAATGGCCATGCCGTCCTGGCTCCCGCCCTGGCGGAACCCAAAGCGCCAGCCAAACCCGGCTTCCATCGTGAGCATCCCTTTCCCGCGCGCCTCGCGACAAACCGGCCGCTGACCACCGGCGCCAAGGAGACTCGACACTTTGAAATTTCACTTGAAGGTTCGGAGGTCCATTACGAGGTGGGTGACGCGCTCGGCGTCGCGGCGACCAACTGCCCGGATTTGGTCGCGCGCATCATCGCGCGCCTCGGTTGCGACGGCGAGGAGGAAGTCAGACCCGCCGGCGGAGCCTCGACTTCTCTGCGGAGCGCCCTGCACCGCGATTGCGAGATCCACCGCCTCACGTCGAGCCTGATCCAAGCCGCCGCCGAGCGGAGCGCCGATCAACGCTTGAAAACCCTCGTTGAGCCGGGCGGCCAGACGCGGCTGACCGAATACTGCCACGGACGTGACGTGCTCGATTTACTGCAGGACTTTCCCACCGCCAAGTTCTCCGCCGCGGATTTGATCGCCAACCTGCGGCGCCTGTCGCCGCGCCTTTATTCCATCGCCTCGGCGCTGAAAGCTCACCCCAAACAAGTGCACCTGACCGTCGCGATCGTCCGTTGGGAATCGCACGGACGGCCGCGGAAGGGACTCTGCTCGACGTTTCTGGCTGAGCGATCGAACGACGAGACGCCTGTGCCGGTCTTCATCCAACCCTCGCCGCACTTCCGCTTACCCGCCAACTCCGACCTCCCGGTCATCATGGTAGGCCCGGGCACCGGCATCGCTCCCTTCCGCGCTTTCCTCGAGGAACGAATCGCCACGGGGGCGCGAGGACGGAATTGGCTTTTCTTCGGACACCAGCACGAGGCCACCGATTTCTTCTATCGCGACGAACTAACCGCCGCTCGCGAGCGTGGGGCCTTGACCCGGCTGGATACCGCATTTTCGCGCGATCAGCCCGAGAAGATTTACGTCCAACATCGCATGATTGAGCAGGCCCGCGAGTTGTGGTCTTGGCTGCAGGATGGCGCGCATTTCTACGTTTGCGGCGACGCGTCACGGATGGCGAAGGACGTTGACGCCGCGCTCCATCAGGTCGCTCGCGAGGCGGGCGGGCTTTCGACGGAGAAAGCCGCCGAGTACGTGCAAGAGCTGAAAACCCAGAAGCGCTACCAGCGAGACGTCTATTGAACCGACTATGAACCTCGCCTTTACCGCGGAACAGAAGGAATATCTCGCCGGCCTGTTCGCCGGCGTCAACCTGCGCTCGCTCGGCTTGGCGGCGGAGCCGGAGTCCGCCGAGGTCGAACGACCCAAGCCCGAGCCGGAGAACCTGATATTCGAGGAACGGGTGAAGAGGGAATTGCACCCGCTCGACGCCTATTCGCTGCTCGTCGAGCACGCGGAGGCGAATCGCGCCCCGGAACGGGAAAACATCTATCGCTTCAAATGGCACGGCCTCTTTTTTCTCGCGCCGAACGCCGAAGGCTACATGGCGCGGCTGCGAATTCCCGGCGGCCAGTTGATGGGCTATCAGTTCCGCGCGCTCGCGCAGATGGCGCGTGATTTGGCGAGCGGTTTTGCCGATATCACAACCCGCGCCAACCTGCAAATCCGGGTTATAAAACCCAAGGACGCCCCCGAGGCCTTGCGTCGGATTCAAGCGATCGGTTTGCACACGCGGGGCGCCGGCGCGGACAACGTGCGCAATCTTACCGCCAGCCCCGCCGCAGGGATCGATCCGTTCGAATTGATCGACGTGACGCCGTATGTTCACCAGTTGGCGCAGTACATTCTAAACCACCGCGACCTCTATGACCTGCCGCGGAAATTCAACATCGCGTTCGACGGCGGCGGCCAAATCAGCGTGTTGGAGGACACGAACGACATCGGATTCAAGGCCGAACTGTTTTCCGAGCCACCGGCGGGACATCCGCTGCGCGGAAAGCTCGGCGCGGGCGTCTATTTCCGCATGAAGCTCGGCGGCGTGACCGGGCACCAGGCGTTCGCGCAAGATTCGGCCTGCCTGGTACCGCCGGCGGACTTGGTCAAAGTGAGCGCGGCCGTCCTGCGCGCCTTTATTCTGCACGGAAACCGAGGCGACCGCAAAAAGGCCCGCCTCAAAAACCTGCTGGCCGACTGGGGTCTGGAAAAATTTCTGCGCGAAGTCGAACGGGAACTCGGCGCGCCGCTGCTGCGCGCGCCGACGGCGCTGGACGGCAAGCCCGACTTGGTCGCTCGCCGAGAACTCCCCTCGCCGGCCTATCCGCATCTCGGCGTGCATGCGCAAAAACAAAAAGGGTTGTTCTATGTCGGGGTCTCAATTCCGGTGGGGAGAATGACCACCAAACAGATGATCCGGCTGGCCGAACTGGCGGAGAACTACGGGACTGGGGAGATGCGATTGACGGTCTGGCAGAATCTGATCATCCCGAATATCCCCGAGGCCTATGTCGAGACCGTGAAACGCGCCCTGGTCAAGGTCGGTTTCGATTGGCAGGCCTCGAACCTGCGCGGCGGCTTGGTCGCGTGCACCGGGAACGGCTACTGCAAGTTCGCCGCGTCTGACACCAAAGGCAACGCCGTGGAGTTGGTCAATTATCTGGAAAAGAAGCTCAAGCTGGACCAACCGTTGAATATCCACCTGACCGGCTGTCCGAATTCCTGCGCCCAGCACTACATCGGCGACATCGGCCTGCTCGGCGCCAAGGTGAAGGTCGCGGGCGAGACCCTCGAAGGGTATCACGTCTTCGTCGGTGGCGGGTTTGCCGAAAGCCAGTCCTTCGGACGCCAAATCTTCACCGGCGTCTCGGTTCAGCAGCTAAAAGCGACCTTGGAGAATATGCTCCGCGGCTACCTGCGCCACCGGGAGAACGGAGAAAGCTTTTCGGCGTTTACCAAGCGGCACGACCTGAGTACGCTGCAAGGCATCTTTAGCAATGACGAATAGCCCGCCTACCTTGCCCGCGCCGAAGCCCGTCGCTGGCCGCTGGCCACCGTTCTCCCGCGCGGTCGGACTGCGCAGGCCAAACAGTTTGGTCCTCCGCGTTAGCCCGTTCGACGCTCCATGAACGAACCTCATCCGGCCCTCCCAACCGAGGTCTTGGCAAGAGTTCAGGAGGCATGGCGGCGTTTCGATGAGGCGAACGCCAGCGACCCGAACCGTGAGACGGTGGACGGCGTTCCGCGACCGCGGGAACTGCTCTACGCGGAGCGTCTGACGGATTGGGTCTTTAAGCTCCGGCCCAATCCGAGCGAGGAACTTCGCCTCGCCGCGCGCTGCCAGCATCTGTGCCGTTGGCAGGTTCCCCGCCAATCGTACGAAATGACGCGCGCCGGCTATCTCCAATGGCGCAGCTACCTAAAATCGTTTCATGCGGCCAAGGCAGGCGAGATCCTGCGCGAAATCGGTTACCCGGCGGAAATCATCGAACGGGTTCAGGCGTTAAATCTAAAGAAGGAGTTCCCACGTGATCCTGAAAGCCGTGTCTTGGAGGATGGCCTGTGCCTGGTCTTCCTACAATTTCAGTTCGCGGAATTGGCCGCCAAGACCGACGACGCAAAGATGATCAACGCGTTGCGAAAGAGTTGGAAAAAGATGTCGCCCGAAGCCCGTTCGCTGGCGTTGACGCTGTCGTACGGCCCGCGCGAACAGCGACTCCTGGAGCAGGCGCTCGCGCCAGCCTGAGTTCCGCCCAAAACTCCAGGTTCGTCCAACGCCAACCCCGATCTCGCCTATTCGTAGCGGAGCGATTCAATTGGGTCAAGATTGGCGGCCTTGTAGGCCGGGTAAGTTCCAAAGACGATTCCGACGAATGAACAGATCAGGAGGCCGAAGATCACCCAATCGACCGGGATCACCGGGCTCATCTTGAAAAAATACGCCGCCGAATTGCCCCCGAGAATGCCCAACACAACGCCCATTGCCCCGCCTAACTCGCAAAGCATGACGGCCTCCATGATGAACTGGGTCATGATGTTGCGCTTCTTGGCCCCAATCGCCCGGCGGATCCCGATCTCACGGGTCCGCTCGGTGACGGAAACAAGCATGATGTTCATGATCCCGATTCCCGCCGCCAGCAGCGAAATCGAGCTGATCACCGCGACGCCGATCCGCACCGAAGAGGTAAAGTCCTTGAATTGGTTGATCAGTGAATCATTCGAAAACACTTCAAAATCGTCCTCGGCTCCCGGCGGCACCTTTCGGATAACGCGCATAATTCCCCGCACTTGTTCGACGGTGTCATCGTAACTGGCGGCGTCCCGCGCCTGAACGAGGATGGAAAGACTGCGCCACCATGATTTGCCATAACGGTCGAGGCCGGTCGTGACCGGGATGATCGCGAAATTATCCTGATTTCCTCCGAGCATCGTTCCCTGCGACTCCAAGACGCCGATGACGGTGTAATTGATCCCATCAAACTTCACCTGCTCGTCGAGCGCGGCGCCGAACGGGAAAAGCAACTTAGCGAGCCCACCGCCGAGCACGCAAACGTAACGGTCGCTATCCAGGTCGCTTTCCACGAGCGCCCGGCCCTCGGCCAAATTCCAATTCATCGCTGGAAAGCTCCCGGGTGACTCACCGAGCAAGCGGACATTGGGGGGCGTGTGGGCGTAGCGCGAGACCGCCTCGCCACCCCAGAAATAGGACTCGAAACCGATATTCAGCGCGAGGGTGGCGCGGTCCTGGAGCTGCATCCCTTGCGGGAGGGTGATGCTCTTGCGCCGCCAGTACTTTTGAAATCCTTCTCTTCCACCAAAATAAATCCCCGGCCACTTGCGAATCTGGAACGTCTGGCTCCCCAACCGGCTCAATTCCTTTTCGATGTCGTTTTGCATGACGCGCATCGCCGTCATGACCACGATAATTGAGAAGACTCCGACGAGCACGCCCAACAGCGTTAAGAGCGAACGCAGCTTATGGGCCGCCAACGCGCCCATGGCCATGAGAAAGCTCTCGGTCACTTCCGCCCGGAAGAATGCGAACCGGCGCCTTTTGGGATGTTGTGATGGCGATGGCATGGGTTAGCTGGGAATGGCGCTATTCATTTCGCAGCGCGTCCACCGGATTCATGCGCGCCGCTCGCCAAGCCGGGAAGAATCCCGAAACAATTCCCGTGAAGATGGAGACGAGCAACGCGATTCCGGCCACCAGCGGCGACATCGAAGCCGGCATGTAATGCCCCAGCACCAGAGTTAACGGGTAGGCAATCGCCAACCCCATCAAGCCGCCGAGGCAACAGATGCTGGCGGCCTCGATTAGAAACTGGAGCAGGATGGTGCGCCGCTTCGCGCCAATCGCTTTCCGAATGCCAATCTCGCGGGTGCGCTCCGCGACAGAGACGAACATGATGTTCATGATCCCAATTCCGCCGACGAAGAGCGAAAGCCCCGTGATGAACAGCCCGATGCCGGCAATCGTCCCCGCGACGCGTCGATAGATGTTTAGGAAGGTCTCCTGCTGATCGATGGCGAAATCGTCCTCCTGGGTGGGCGCGACGTGTCGAATTTTCCGCATGAGAACACGGGCCTCCTCTTTCGCGTCATCGAGCTTATGGAGGTCGGTCACCTTGATCTGCAGCTGAAAGTCCTCGGGTTGCCAAAACGTTCGCATGAACTGCGGCAAAGGGACGATCACATTATTGTCCTGGCTGATCGGGCCCAAGTCACCCTGCTTTTCCATCACGCCAACGACCTCGAAGCGCCCCGGACCGACCCGGATCGATTTGCCCAGGGGTGTTTCACGGACAAATAGGTTGGTGGCCACCGTGGCGCCGATGACGCAGACCGGCCGGCCGTTCTCGGCCTCCAGTTGGGTAAAGAAACGGCCCATATCGATCGTGACGCCGCCGGTATAGACAAACTGCTCCGTGGTCCCGACGACGGTGACGCTGTCGGCGCTGACCGCCTTGTATTTGACCGGGCCGGTCTGGGTATCGACGCTGGGCGCGATGGCTTGCGCCATCGTCATTTGCCGCTCCAGCGCCTTGACCTGCAGCAGCGTAATCGGGCGGCGGCGCATCGCCTTCAACCATTCCTCGTGGGTCTCGATCAACCAGCCGGCCCGTTGGACGAAGAGCACGTCCGCGCCAATCACCGAAAGGCTCTTCAAAAAGGCTCCATTCAACCCATCGATCGCGGTCCCCATGAGCGTCACGGTGACGATGCCGATGACGATGCCGAGCGTCGTCAAACTCGAGCGCAGCTTGTTCGCTCGAATCGCGTCCCAGGAGATTCGCAGCCCCTCGATTACGTCGGTAAAAAGTGTCATGGCGCCGCGCCGCGCGCGCTAGTGTTCCGCGGCCATCGCCGACGCCCGCGGAGCGCGAACCACCTCATCGCTGGCGATCAAGCCATCACGAATGCGGATCACGCGCCGGGCGTGCAAAGCCACGTCTTCCTCGTGGGTGACAACGATGATCGTGTTGCCCTTGGACGATAACTCCTCAAACAGCGCCATGATTTCGACGCCGGTCTTGGAATCCAGGTTACCGGTTGGCTCGTCAGCCAGCAGAATCGACGGGTTGTTCACCAGCGCCCGGGCGACCGCGACGCGTTGCCGTTGTCCGCCAGACATCTCGTTGGGCCGATGGTGGACGCGATCCGCCAACCCGACGTTGGCCAGTGTCTCGAGCGCGATGCGCCGCCGATCCTGCGAGTCCGCGCCGGCGTAAACCAGCGGCAGTTCGACGTTGTGGAGCGCGGTCGAACGCGGCAACAGGTTGAAAGTCTGAAAGACGAAACCAATCTCCTTGTTCCGAATCTCCGCCAACCGATTGTCATCCATTTCGCTCACGTCGATGCCGTTTAATTCGTAGCGGCCCGAGGTCGGAGTATCGAGGCAGCCGAGCAGGTTCATGAGCGTCGATTTCCCCGAACCTGACGGCCCCATGATCGCCACGTATTCGCCGCGCTCGATATTGAGAGAGACCTCGCGCAAGGCGTGAACCGTTTCCGTCCCCATTTGGTAGCGACGGGAGATCTTATCGAGTCGAATCAGGCTCACGGGTTATTTAGATCCGCGGTTCGGTCCGTTCTCGTCCTTCCCCGCCTCACCTTTGCCGGGGCCAATCTTGACTTTCTTGCCGTCCTCCAATTCGCGACTGATCGCGCGGTAACCGCCGGAAACGACCTCCTGGCCCTCCTTGACTCCGTCGGTGATTTCCCAGTAGGAATCGTCACTGATCCCCAACTTGACCGGGAGCATTTTCACGTGATCGCCTTCGGTCACGAAAACCACTTCAATCGGTTTGGGCGCGTCGTTCGCCTTCTTATTCTCGGGATTCTTGGCGTGCGCCGTTTCGCCCGACGCTTGCGCGGTGGCGTTCGTGGCGCTGGCGCTGTTCGTTGAAGCCACGGAATTGGTTCCGCCAGCCTTGTTCTTCGGCGGAGTTTTAGGCAGCCGCGTCGTGACGCTGGCGATCGGAACCGTCAGCGTATTGGTCCGCGAGCGAGTCTCGATCTCGGCCGTCACAGACATGCCGGGCCGGAACGTTTCCTTTTCCTGCATGCGGATCTTCACTTCAAACTTGGTCGCCTCCTGTCCGCTGCTGCCGCTGCTCGCGGCGGCGGTCCCGGCGCCTTTGGCGGAGTTGGCGATGTCGGTGACGATGCCATTAAACTTCCGGTCCTTGTAGGCGTCCACCTCGATGCGCGCGTGCTGCCCGATCGCCAAAAGCACGACGTCGATTTCACCGATGTCCACGAGCGCTTCCATGTCGCGGAGTTCCGCCACGCTCATCACCTCGGTGCCGGCCATCATCGCGGTTCCCACGACCCGCTCGCCGAGGCGGGAATTGAGGCGGCTGACGGTCCCGGTCAACGGCGAATAGATCGTTGTTTTCGACAAGTCTTCGCGGTCCTTTTGCAAAGCCGCGGTCGCCATTTCAACCTGATGAATCGCTCCGTCGAGCTGTGCCTTGGCCACCGCGTAGGCCGTATCGGCCGTTAAATAATCCGAGTCCGAGATCAGCTTGGATTCAAACAAACCCTTCGCGCGGACGTATTCGGCTTTGGCTTTGGCGAGATTGGCCTCCGACGCCGACTTATTCGCGAGCGCCGAACTCTCGTTGGCCTGCGACGAGTTCACCGCGGCCAGATACATGTCGGGCTTGATTTTAAGCAGCAGGTCCCCTTTCGTGACCTTTTGCCCCTCTTTGACCGGCAGTTCGATGATTTCGCCGCTGACTTCGGGGCTTATCTTTACCTCGAGGACTGGCTCCAGCTTGCCGCTGGCCACCACCAACTCCGTCAAATTGCGGCGCGCGACCTTTTCCGTCTGCACCGTGATCACCGCGTCCCGCTTGCGGAACCAAGCGGCGGCGGACAATCCGATGATCACCAAACCAATGACGGAGAAGACAATTATCTTCCGGCCCTTTTTGCTTTTAGAATTTGCCATGCGACTACCCTATAGAACCGGATTAAGGCTGATTTGTTTCACAATTCGACAATAATTTGCCTGGGCGTTCAGGTTGTCCGTGTCTGACTCCACCACCGAGGGAACTGTTCAAAAATACCACGGCTCATCCGCCGACGCCCGAGAGAATCCAGGCGCCCCAGAGGCCGTACCAAAGGCCAAAAATCCACAGGGCAGCTTTGCCCACGGAGACATTGCAACTCTTGCCCAAGCCAATGGCTAAAACCATTAGATACCAAATCACTGTCATCCGGTTAACTTGTAAGGGAGTTGCTGAAAGAGGTTGAATATG
>CAZFVY010000126.1:0-19103 GCA_964522665.1 uncultured Verrucomicrobiota bacterium
TCCTCAAGCTACTGTCTTTACACCATTCTAAGTACAAACTTCTCGGATGAACCAATCATCTTTGCGTAGTTGTCAAGCGTTATCGTGAGAAAAATGATTTTTGAAGCGAAAGACGCGGGCGTTAAAGAGTCTTCATATTTGGGCTCGAATCCTCGAAAGGGATTGAGCGCCGAGCTAACCGAGTGCGCCATTGAGCTAAGATCGCTTTTCTCACTCGGTAACCCCGGCCGGTTTTATTGACGCAGGTTGACGTCTCGATTGGTGAGCGAGTGGCGGATGTACAGGCGGTTCTCCCCGTCGTCGAAGGCGAGAGAATAGTTCTCTTCCACAAAGCGGATCAGCGGCGGATTTCGTTCGGTGACGGCCAACGCCATTTGGGCGGGATGATAGCGTCGGAGTAGCTCCAGTTCACGTTCGGGCGAAATGTTCCCGGACCAGAGGCGTTTACGGCTCACGACGACCAGTTCCGGCGGGACGGGCATTTTAGCATGAAACGCATAAATCGGGCGGGTCGAGTAGAACCACTCGGTCTCTTTTTTTTGCTTCGCGATTTCCTGGAGGAGCGGCGAATCCTGAACCAGGTCGCTCTCCCGCAGACGCTCAATCTCGGTGAGGCACCTTGGGAGGGAGAGGGCGCACGAAATTCCGATCAGGGCCGCCACGGCCAGGATGCCCACGAGGCGCCTTCCCACCGCGCGGCGTAGCGACGAGCCAGTGACGCGGGCGCTGGCCTTCGCGGAATCGAAACACATTCCGAACCCGAGCCCGGAGATCCACGCCATCGGGATGGCAAAATGAAGGTAATAATAGTCCCACCACGGTCGGTGGCAAAGATGAACGAAGAGCGCGGTGACGAGCCAAACGAAAGGTAGGCGCATTTCGCGCAAGCGCCGCGTCCAAAGCCCGACAGTAACGGCAACGATGACGCCAATCAACGCGTCGGGATGATCGAGCGGCAGGCGCGGCGAGAACCGATAATCATCAGGCGACCCAAATTCCCGGGTGGCAAGGGCGAAATGCGAGGTCCAAAGCATTTGGATTCCACCCGTGCCACAAATCCAACCGAGCACGACGAATGCCGCCAAGGTTGCCGCGAAGAGGAGCGCGACATGGCGCAGAGCCGAGGCTAAGGCTCCAACCTCCGACCGCCTGGCTTCAAGGACCAACTCCAGGGCGGCGGCGGGGAAAATGATCCCGGCGGTAAACTTTATCTGCAAAGCGACGCCAAAGAGCAGGCCGGTCAGTAACAACCATCCCGAAGATCGGGACCAACGCCAACGAGAAAGAGCGCCCAAGGCGAGCATGCCGATGGCGAAGGCCGGCGCTTCCTGCATCGTGGAGACACAAAGCTCAACGACTTGCGGCGACCCGAGCAGGATCAAGGCCCCGAAAAGCGCGCCGGCCACGCCGGCGGCTTCCCGGATTAAAAAACACAAGCCGCTCAGAAGCAAAGCGCCGAAAGTCGCGGCGAGCAGGCGGGCTGCGAGCAAAGATGGCCCAAACAGCTTAAAAACAAGCGCCAGCAGAATCGTTAAGAGTGGCGGCTGATCATCCCAGATTTGATGATAAAGCGCGAAGCCTTTGAAAACCATAAAGGCTTTGACGAGTTCGTAACCTTCATCGCCACCAAATGAAATGGCAGAACCTAACGGGATAAGGGCGCATAACGCCGCGTAGGGAAGCAAAACTATGGCCAGGGAAATCGGGAAATTTACGGTGAATTCACGCATAACCTCCACACGGCTAATAGATTCCACGGAGCGGGCTCACCTCGTGGCAAGGCGTTTGAGGAGGCCAAGCCCCGCTTTCAAAACTCAACGGGGAACTACGACCCCACGATCACGTCGCTCGAAAACCAAAGCTGAGGCCCGATTGACGTTCACAAACGAACACGCCCGCCCGCATGGGTCCGCTGGGCATCGCAACCGGTCACAGCGACCCACTGCGGATCATCCACCGCCAGGCCAAAACCTGGACGCGACCTTTGTGTCTCATTAGTGCTGTCTCTGCGCCCTCAGCATGTCCGCGGCGTGCTGGGCTTTCGGATCACCCTTGCTCACCCCATCAATGATCTGGCTCTGTAAGAGCCGGAGAGAACTTCTTATGGCTTCACCTTGCTGAAAATTCTTATCCTTTTGCGCCTCCAACGCTTGAAGCGCAGCGACGGCCGCCTCGTAATCGCGCTGCTGCAACGCCGTGGTCGCGACGGCGACATTTTGTTTTACGCCCGCGTCGGCGCCTTGAAAAGCAGCATCCATCTGACTTGCGGCCGCTTTAGGGGTCTTGGGTGGCGGCGGGCCAGCGTCGCTTTCACTCTTGCCGCCACAGCCCAAGAGCAGTAACAAGCCCGCCGAAAAAGCGGCACAACGCACGACGTAGGAGGATTTCATGTCGCTGGTTTCCGGGATGATGACCTGTCCGCAACTCAGCCGCCTAAACCCAACGTGGTTCGAGGGTTGCACCAAAGATCGTTCGGCAATTGATTTCTCGGAACCCCTGACGCGGAGGTATCATTGCCCGCCTGGTCATAATAAACCTTGTAGCGGATGTAGATCACGTGACCGCCCATCGCCCCGAGGGTGGCGCCGATGTTGTGCCGCTGACTGATTCCTTCGTTAGGGTTGCTGGACGAGTCATTGAAAAAAAAGAAATTGCGCTCGTCGGTCTCCCAAAGCAGGAAGTTGGTCGGCTTGAATAAGGTGGCCTTTTGAGAGTTTCCGGGACCGGTCGCGGGTTGGGACAGCGCGCCGTAGCCATCCACGGCGCCGTTCATGACGTAACTGCTTGCCTTGTTGTCGCGCATGGCCCAGAGGGCCTTGTAAGTCGAAGTTGACCCGGCCGGTACTCCGAGGCTGTTGGTGCGCGACATGTCGAGCGGACAAAGGTAAATGAGCGGGTTTTTCAAATAGTTCCACCACAGGCCCGATTCAGCCCAGCCCGGATGCGGTTGGCCGGCGCGCGCGTTGCCACCCACTAAAGGGCCGGTGTAAAGCCAACCCGAAACCGGAGCGGCTTGCTGACCCCAGCCATCCCAGGCGATGTAATCGTTGTTGTCCGTCACATACATGATGTGGGCCAGCATCAACTGTTTTTGGTTGTTGGTGCAGGAGGCGCGATAAGTCTGCTGCTTGGCCTTGCTGAGCGCCGGCAGGAGAATCCCGGCCAGAATCGCGATGATCGCGATGACCACCAGCAACTCAATCAGGGTGAAGGCCAACCGCCGGACCCGCAACGCCGGCTGCAATCGGGATAGCTTGGGACTAGGTGCTTTCATATTGCGCAACGATTTGTTCGTTCCATCGCTGGAACTCGACAGTGAATTGGTTAAAATGATCTGGGCTTCAGCGAAATCGTAATGAAACCACGGGTCAAAGTCAACTGTGCATCCAAACGCACACCCGGCTCAAGTTACCCGTTGAGGTTTTGAAAACGCGACGCGGCCGACGGAGTCTCCGCCGCCAGCCAATGCGGCGAACGTTGGCGGCCAATTGATCAGCCTAACGCTTTAACGATTGTTCGTTCAAGCGGCGAGTGGCCAAGTCGTAGTAGTCGGCGACCCAACGCGTCCAGAGAATCCGGAGGGAACGATCAAACCAGTCCCTCGCCGCCGCGTAGTCCCGCGTCTCCAAATAGTGCCAGCCGACAAAGTAGTCGGTGTAGTAGCTGTTCGGGTCGAGACTGAGCGCGCGTTGAAAATAGGCCGCCGCTTCCGGCGACCGATTCAACCAGTCGAGGCACATTCCGATCCGGAGGTAGATATAGGCGTCGGTGGGGTTTATATCCCGCGCGCGGCGCAACCACGCGAGCGCGGCGCGGGCTTCGGCGCGGTAGCCCGGCTCGGCCCGAAAGCTGCGCGCGCGCAGGATTTCACCGATCTGGTACGGCGTGTCGGCGTTCGCGGGTTCGGCCTCCGCCGCCCGCTTGAGGAAGCCGAGTTGCTCCTCCGAAAACTCACTCGCGTGGGCCGCCTTATCGAGCCAGTACGATTCGCGCGCGCGGCGGATTCCCTCCTGCCCCAGGTAGATGACGCCGGCCAACCCGATGACCGTGGCCACCACACGTCCGAACCAGCGCGGATTGACCCAGTAACGCTCGGTGGCGAAACGCAGGTTGATCGTCAGGAGAGCCATCAGGGTCAGGGCGGCGAGGGCATTGGCCGGGACGTGCATGTTGAATTCGACCGCGGAGTGCAGCAGGATCGCGACCAGGCCGGTCATGGCGCCCAGCGAAAGCGCGAAGCGATTGCTTTTCTGGCCGCCCAAGACGCTCTCGCCGCGCTGCGTGAATTTCCCGCCGCGCCAGACGCCGGCGAAGACCAGAACCACCGCGAGCATTACCAGGGAGAATCCGGCCAGCCCGAGATCGGCCAAAGTATTGACGTAATCGTTATGCGCGCGCAGAGGCCGGGTCTGCACGCTCGTCGGCCGGTACGGGGGGAAGGCGTAATCGAAATGCCCCGGACCGACGCCCCACCACGGATGATCTTTCCACATCTCAAACGCGGGACGCCAAAGGTCAAAGCGGATGTTGGCCAATTTCCCTTGGGCGACCATCTCGTTGAACCGTTCCTGCGAGCGCGTGGTCCGTTGCGTGAACTCGTAGGTCCCGAAGGCGACCAAGGCGAGCAGAATCAACGCGGGAATCCGAAACTGGCGTTTGCGCAGGAGCAGCGCGAAAAAGAGCAGCAGCGACATCCCGCAGGCGATCCAGCCACCCCGCGAAAACGTGACCCCGATGCCGGCCAGCATCGCGAGGCAGGCATAGCCCAAAAACACGTTGACGGTGTGCCCGAGCCGGCCGACGAGGATGTAGGCCAGCCCGAGGGGCAAGACCATTTCCAGGTAGCCGGCCAGGTGGTTGGGGTTCATGTACGGTCCCGACTCGCGGTGTTCGTAGCCCGGAAACCGTGGCACGTTCCAAATGTGCGGCGCGTGGGTCAATCCCTGGAACACGGCGTAGAGTGCGGCGACCATGCCGACGAAAACCATCACCAGACAGACGGTGGTGACTGATTCCTGCCGGTTCAGGTTGTTGACGATGGCCAGAAAAACGAAACCATAAACCAAAACGCGGAGCAACTCGCCGCGGGCGACGTACTCGAGGTCCGACGTCTGATACCGCGCGATCACATAACTGACGAACAGCACGGCCACGGTGCAGACCGGCGGCCAAAGGAGGCGGCCGCTGACATCGGCCCAAAGTCGGATCAGCCACAAAACGATCACCGCGAGAGTCAGGCCGAGCAGCGTCAAAAAGCCCCAGTTCCCGGTGGCGCCAAACATGAGCGGTCCGGCCACCAGGATCACGGACACGAGCACGAGAATCCCGCGTTCACAGCCGTCCGCAAGGCCGCTGGAAAAGGCCGACTTGAACCAATCGATAATCGAACCGGACATGGTAATCGTTTTCTGAGTTAGGTCAGCGGTTTGGGCGAGAGCCGAATGGCGGAGCGGTTCCGCTGCGCTGCTCGCGAGCGGAAGGGTAGGTGGCGGTGACGCACGTCAACGGCTCTCCTTCGCGGTGTCCGAGAGAACCGGTCGTTCGAGCCAATTCGTGATGGTTTGCGCCAATTTCGGGGTCAGTTCAGCGTAAGCCTCCGGGGTCAAATGCAGCGTATCCCGATACCAAGTGGCGGGCGGGTGACCGGCGCCGTTCGCGAAAGGCGCCAATAGGTCGAGGAAGCGAACGCCCGGCTCATTGGCCAGCTCCCGCGCCAGCCGCGCGTTGGTTTCCGTGACGGCGGAGGCCACCGTATCGTTCCAAATCAGCCGATAAGTCCACGTGGGCGGGCCAGCCGGCCAAATCGCGGTGACGACCACACGGGCTCCGGATTGGCGGCACTCGCGCGCGATCGCCAGGAGATTGCTTAGGCAACCGCCGGTGACAACATCCCGCATTTCCGGACGAACCCCCAGCAGTTTAAGATCGTTGATGCCGGCTTGAATCACGACCAACGCCGGGTGGGTTTCTACCAGAAGCTCGCGGCGTCGCAGGGCCAGTTGCGCGGTCGTCAACCCGGGGAAGCCGGCGTTTACGACCCGCCAGCCCATGATCGACGGCGTTCCCCACTCCGCCATCCGGGAGTCGCCAAACAACATGACGGTCCGGGCGCCGGGCGCCGCGGGCGGCGGGACGGCGACGGGCGAAACGCCCGCGGGCCAAACCTTGGCGATCATGGTCTCGCCGTATTGATGGCGCGCGAGCAGCGCGAACGTCAAGGAGAGGCCACACGCCGCCGTCAGCCCCGCCCCTCCCAGAATCATCGCCAGCGGTTTCATCACCGCCGCACGACATCCTGGCGCCCCGCGCTCAGAAACGGCCGCTCGAACCAACGGAACCAGAGGCCACCCACCAGCGTCGAAGCCGCCGAACCGAAAGGGTGCCAGAAGGTCGGCAGATAGTGGCAAATCGTCAGCGGTTGTTGCCAGAGATAGATGGAGTAGGTCCGTTCACCCAGCCAGGTAAAGACTTGGCCGAGCGTTCCCGCCAACGGCCGGCGCGCCACATAGGCCAGGAAGCACGGCAGGAACGCGTACGTGCCAATGGCGATCACCGGTTTCTTCATCTCCAACCCGCCGAGCATCAACGCGCCCAGGACGCAAAAGATCGCCGCGCTCCCCCACAGAATCGGTGTGAACCAACTCCCGGGCACGCGCAGGAACAGGTCGCGCCGATATTCGCAGCAGAAACCGAGCATCATCGGCCAGACGGCGAATTCAAAATCGTATTTCCAGGCGTCCGGCATGTGGAGCAGCGGCCCGCCCAGGCCCGCGCCCGCCAAAGCCAGCAGGAGCGCGCCCCAGACCAGATGGCGCCGGAACACGGTGGTTCCCCCGAGCAGAAAGATCGCCGGCGCCAGCAGGTAAAACTGCATTTCGCATGACAGACTCCACAAATGCCCCAGCGACATCGGCATGGAACGCGAGTAATTCATCACGTAGGTCAGCGCCCAGGGGACGCCGCGCCAGAAGCCGGCCGGGCCGGCATCGACCGCGCCCGGGACATTCCGCAACGCGTAAACAATCGGCGCCATGGCCAAAACGTAGGCGCCCAGCGCCGGATAGAGGCGGCGCAACCGCCGTTTCCAGAAGCCGGCGGCGAGCGCCAAGCCGGTCTCCCGCGAGCGTGAGAGCGAGCGAAACACCAGCACGCCGGAAATGAAAAAGAACAGGTTCACGCCGACCCGCCCGATGCCGTGGACCCGCCCGGTGAAATAAAAGCCGTGGGAGATCAACACCAGCAGCAGCGCGAAGCCGCGCCACTGATCGAGGGCGGTGGAATTGCCGCCCGGCGCCGCCCCTTTTCCAGGCGGGGCCGGCGTCTCGACCGCGACGACGCGAGGCGGGATTCGTTCCATGTCCGGGGGGCTGAGAGTTCCCGCCGCTCGCTCACCGTCGGCAGGCTCAGGAAAGGAATTCGCGCGGATCGGTGATTCGTCCCGTGATGGCGCTGGCGGCGACCGTCGCGGGCGACGCCAGGAATACCTGCGATTCCTTATGTCCCATGCGGCCGGGGAAATTGCGGTTCGTGGCGCTGATGCAAGCCATCGGCGAGTTCATGCGGCCGAACGTGTCCACCGGCCCGCCGAGGCAGGCGGCGCACCCGGCGTTTTCCGTCATCTTGACGCCGGCGTCGAGCATGATTTGCCAGACGGTTTTGTCGCCCCAATAGGCGGATTGCAAATCGCGCACGATCTCCGGCGTGGCCGGCACGCCAAACGTATCGATCACCACTCGTTTGCCCTGAAGCACGCGGGCGAACTCCAGAAAATCGCTGGTCTTCCCGCCGGTGCACGAGCCGATGTAGGCGCGGTCCAATTTCACCTTGCTCAATTCCTTGGCCTTCTTGCGCTGGCCCGGATCGGGGTGGCAGGCGACGGTCGGCTCGAGGCTCGCGAGGTCCACCGTGGTCTCGTAGCTGAATTTCTCGTCCGCGTCGCGCGCGACCGGGTCGTAGGCGGCCCTGGTGCCGTTGAGCTTGCAACGGTAGTCCACGAAGGCCTGCGTTTGGGCGTCGAATTCAAATATGCCGTTCTTGCCGCCGGCCTCGATGGCCATGTTCGCGATGGTCATCCGATCATCCATCGAGAGCGACGCGATGCCCGAGCCGTCGAATTGCATGGCGCGGTAAGTGGCGCCGTCGAAGCCGATTTCACCGATGCAGTGCAGGATGATGTCCTTGGCCATCACGCCGGGCATGAGCTTGCCCTCGAGCCGAAAGTGCATTGTTTCCGGCACTTTTAACAGGAGCTTGCCCGTGCCCATCACGAACCCGGCGTCGGTGTTGCCGATGCCGGTCGCAAAAAGGTTGAACGCGCCCGCCATGCAGGTGTGCGAGTCGGTCCCGAACAAGACCTCGCCGGGCCGGGTGTGCCCCTTCTGCGGCAACGCGGTGTGACACACGCCGGCGTAATGCGAGCCGTATTGGCGATTCAAATTGCCTTGGGCGGCGTCGAAGACCCAATGGCCGTTGGGGTCGTCGATCACGTCATAAAAATAGGGCAGGCCCTGCTCCTTTACGAAATCGCGCAGGATGTCCACGTTTCGGTTCGACTTCGAGTCCGAGGTGAAAATGTAATGGTCGGGGATGATCACCACTTTGTTGCGATCCCACACCTTGGCCGTCTGCCCAAACTCACGCTTGAACACGCCAATCGTCCCCGGTCCACAGACGTCGTGCGTCATCAGGACATCCGCCTGTACCCACACGTTGTCGCCGGCTTGCACCCGGGCCTTCCCCGATGCCCGAGCCAATATCTTTTCGGTCAAAGTCATGCCCGCACCTTAATCTCCACCCGTTGCGCCTGCAATCGCGAATTCCGGGCGGACGGACCAGCGGGGAGTGGCAATCCATTGCAAAAACATCTGGCAGAATCATGGGTGGCAAAATCATGAAAACCGGATGCTGGACCCAACGATAGCGGCGCTTCGCTCGGCCACGGCGAGAAGGCGGTCCGGGAATTCGATTAGTGGATCGCCTCGATTGCCGGTTCCACGGGCAGAAAATCGCGGCGGCGGTTGACGGAAATCCAGAACATGACACGCTCAAAATCACCCGTGTTCGCCACGCCGCGGTGGATCGTGCCGAAATCCATCCTGATGATCGAGAAAGGCGGGGCCAGGAGTTGACGGACGCTCACGTAGTCGCAGGAATCCACGAGCGCGGCGAGGTCAACCACATCGAGATTGGCCACGACGCGGGCGCGCGCCGCGGCCGGCGTGTTCGGAGGCAGCACGGCGTATTGGGTGGAGTTCTCCGGGGTCAATCGCGAAAGCGGTATGAAAATCGTCGAGTATTCGAGCGTGTAATCGACGTGCCAGCGCTGCGCCTTCGAGCCGATCGGATTGATGATGAACCCGTAGCCGTCGCATTCGGTCCCCTCGCCCCCGTACACGCGCTCGGCCAGGTCGCGCGCCCAGCAATCGAGTTCGACCCCGCGCTCAATCGACAGCGGCGGCCGGCCGCCCGAGCGTTGCCAAAGGTTGATCCAGAATATCTCGCGCCTGGCCGCGCTGGCCTCCCAAGCCGCGCTCAACTCGCGCCGGCCGGCGTCGAGCGCTCCGCGGAGAAGCTCGCGCTGCGCCTCCGGCGTCATGCCGAAGATGGATACGCCCGCCGGACCGTCACTATATAGAGGTTTTATAACGCCTTTCGTTTCCAAGCACTCCGCG
This sequence comes from uncultured Verrucomicrobiota bacterium, assembly GCA_964522665.1. Classification (GTDB taxonomy): domain Bacteria; phylum Verrucomicrobiota; class Verrucomicrobiia; order Limisphaerales; family CAZFVY01; genus CAZFVY01. The sequence goes on from CAZFVY010000126.1 coordinate 9,672, forward strand.
ATCGGGACGGCGCCGGCTCCGGGAAATCGCGCGGCTTCGCCGTCGAGGAGCGTGGAGCTGGGGCTTCGCGAGAACCGGCCCGAGCAGACCTTGATTCCGGGCGCGGGCGCGACGGTCGAGATTCGTCGCGGCCAAGCGTGCATCGGTCAGAAAAGCGGGAGGAAAAAAGGCGCAGCCCACGCCGACCACGCGACCCGCATCGCCATTTGGCCCACGACACCCGCTCGCCACTTCACCCCGGAGCCAATCACGATACACTGTTTAAGTTCCCGCGCGACCAGGCCGTCGATCCAGTCGCGAATACCCATTTCTATTTACACGGCGGGCGTGATTCTTAGCGATCCGCTCGGACGGGGACAAGCCAAAGCCATTTAAATCCAGCGCACGGTTCCCCGCATTTGGCGACTGGGCCGCACGTCATTGCGAAGAGGCCAGGACTACGCGGAACCCGATGCCGTTGCGTCCGGCTTTCGGGTCGCCGCTGGCTCGGGAAGCCGACCGACATTTGCCGCCCGCCATGAACCAACTGCCGCCGCGTAACGCGCGCGCCGAGCCGGTCGCCGGACCTCGCGGGTCTGGCGCGGCGTCAGCCGGATACGCGCCGAACCAATCCAAACACCATTCCCAAAGATTCCCGTGCATGTCATACAAACCCCAAGCGTTCGGCGGATAATCGCCCCCGGGGGTCGTTATTCCGAAGAAGACCCCATTGGTGTTTGACACGGTCCCAATTCCGCTAACGTATTCATATTCCCCCGGCGAAATTCGCCATCCCGGATCGCAAGTCCGGACCGAGGTTAAACGCGGTGGTCGTCCCCGCCCGGCAGGCATACTCCCACTCCGCTTCCGTCGGCAACCGATACCCCCACCCGGCGGGCAATCTCCCCGCCGCCTGTTCCGACGCCGCCAACTTGGCGCAATAATTCGTGGCGTCCGCCCAACTGACTTGCTCCACCGGACGGCTCAGATCGCGAGTGATCGGAAACCCGGTCGGACCGTTGGTTGTCCAATAGCTTGGGTTGTTCCCCATCAAAGTCAGGTATTGCCCTTGGGTCACCAGAAACCTCGAAATGTAAAAGTCCTTCGTCAACGTTACGGTATGCTGGGTTTCGTCGGCGTTACGTTCCGCCTCGCTCACCGGGCTGCCCATCAGAAAAGTCCCCGCCGAGATTTTCAGCATCGCCGGCGGCGGTGAATTCGGGTTTACCGGTTCGACCATGACGCCGCGCACGCGATAAAAGATCGTTCCTGAAGGAACGGGCACGTCGGCCAGCATCTCACCGAAGTCATCGACCGGAAGAGCGGCCAGCCCCGCCGTATTCGTATTCCACGGCCCCGCGATCGCCGTCGCCCACTCCACCGCCGCCATCGTCCCAGGCGCCAGCCCCGCGCAGGCGAGCAACGCGCTCCTCCCGTTCGGTGAAGGCGGTGAAATATAAGTTATGCGCGGCGCCTGCGCGCGCGCTTGCAAAGTGACGACGGCCACGGCCACCGCGATTAGCCACCGCTGGAGAGCGACTCTCATGGGACGAATCCTGCCACGGCCCGGCGGCTTTTGCCAGTCCGCGCCATTAGTTTTCACCTCCACCGACGTCAGTTGGTCCACGACAATCCTCCACTCATCATTGACTCCCGATCACGGCTGAATTATCTCCTCAAGTGCGGTTGAACGACCGATGCCGACGTTATGACGACCAGAGCTAAAACTGCAGCCACGGCCACTCTCGTCGCGGCTCTGGGCTTGTGCTTAGTCGTGGTCCGCAGGGATTTCCGGTACCAGCGAACACTGGAGGAATTGAGATCGCAAAACCGGTCGCTGGGCGAACGGCTCAAACAGTTGAACGCTGAACGCGACGCCGTCGCCGAGCGCCTCCAGTCAGCCACGCAGGAAATCGCCCTACTACGCCGATCGGTTTCCGAACTCCCACAATTGCGCGCTCAAATCGCTCAATTGCGCCGGGATAGGCCGGAACTTCCACCATCGCAAACCGGCCGCGACGAACCTCCAATGGAACCGAGCCTGCGGGACTGGTCAAACCGAACCGCTCGATTGAAGGCCCTGATGGCGAGTTCACCGGGACAGCAGATTCCCGAACTCCAATTCTTAACGCTGGATCAGTGGGTGGCAACAGCCAAGGACGCCAACTTAGAGACCGAGGATGGAATCCGGCAAGCCTTCGGCGCTTTGCGGGATGCGGCCAAGGGCCAATTCGCCCCTCTCCTCGGAAAAGCCCTCGCCGATTACTCCGCCGCGAATGGCGGAGAATTGCCCAGCGAACTCCAGCAACTCAGACAGTACTTTCAGACGCCGGTTGACGATTCCTTGCTGCAACGTCACCAGCTCTTGCATTCAGGAAACTTCGCGGGGGTGGCGCCGGGCGAAACCTTGGTCGCAGAGATCGCGCCCGTGGATGCCGTGTATGATGGCCGCGTAAGCGTCGGTCTGAACCCTGACGGCAGCCGAACGTGGGGACGCCAACACCCTTTCCGCCCGCCCTGACAATCCACGACTGCGAATGATCAGACGCCCGCCGTCGAAGCCAATCAATGATCCTTAAAACCGCAGGTCTCCGACGTCCCGGAGCGTTCGGGTCTCACCAGCGATAGGATGTCAAGATAAGGAAATGACGCCCGCGTCCTTGCGCTAGCTTTGCGACCGGACCGGCTTCAATCCGTACCGATCAATGCATCCACGAACGACGCCGTTCGAAGTACATAAAACGGCCGCATATGATCGAAATCCTTATAACGAAAGGTTCCATCGAGCTCGCGCCCGAAAAACATCCCGCCTTCGTCCAACGCGTCTCGGGGGTTGATGATGGCGCCGCCGTGCGGGCCAACCGCGGCGATAATTCGACGTTCGATCGGGTTAACAAACGCGTCAAATTCCTGTCTCGATAGCGCGAGCCGGTTAGTAACAGGGAGGTCATCGCCAAAACGCGGGACGCTCCTCGGAGACCAGTTGGCGAAGGTCGGCGATGAAAGAATCACAAACACTCGTTTGCCCCGCGCGACTAATTCACCGACCGCCCGACCAAATTGGGCAAATACCAGCTCGGCGGCGGGAGTTCCCAATATAAGGGGCGTTTTTTTGGGATCGTTCGCGAGATAAATACCGTATGGTGGCTCGTGCGGAAAGCCGCCGACAAAATATCTTTCCCAATGACAGGTAATAACAACGGTCCCCACGTTTGTCTTCACGGCTTCGCTCATCGCGAATTCGAAGAAATTGGCGCAGGCATTGGGATCAAGCCCCCCTGTCCCGGGCAGCGTCGCCGTCGCCGTCGCCGTTATCAGAATCACGGGGCTCGGGTCGCGAAATCGCTCGAGATCGTACTTGATTCGGGGCCAATACTGCTGCATGTGGGAGTCGCCGATAAAGAGCGTCGCGGGGCGCGCTTGGCCTTTTGCCAGCTCCGCGTCCACCGCGAAACCACTCGCTCGGCTGGCATTGTACCCAAAAGGATACTGCCAATCGTACTCGGCCCGATCCAACCCGCTTTGAAAGGAGCTGAAACTTAATCTGGTCGGAAGCCAACGGCAGTAAGTGAGAAGTCCAATCACAAACACACACACCATGGCCGAGCAAAGCCGACGAGTCGTGCCGGCGCCAAGAATGTGGTCGAAGCGGATGGGGCGTTCGACCCATTGGTAGGTCAGAAACGCGAGCACGGCCGCGCTCGCGACGCACGCGACGGTTAATTGACTCGAGAGCGGTCCTCGATAAGCGAAACATATCCTGACTAATGAAAGCAGCGGCCAATGCCATAGATAGAGGGGGTAGCTGATCAACCCGGTCGCCACGATCCATTTTCGTTGCAAAATGAGCCGGTTGACGCCCGCCTCGTGCCCCGCCCCGATAACGAGGGCGGCGCCTACCGTCGGCAGGAGCGCCCAGGCGCCGGGAAAACTCCATTCTCGCGAAAGCAGCCCCGCCGCGCCGATGATCATGGCTAACCCGAGAAGAGCCATCACCGCCCGGGCGGACCTCCACCGTTGGATAAAACTGAATCCTGGCGCGAGCCAGGGCGTCTTGCTTTCGGGTCGCGCTGCCGCCTTGAATGAGGCCATCAGGCTTCCCAGAAGGATTTCCCAAACCCGCGTCACCGGCAGGAAGAATGTCGATCGGTGGTGCATTAGAGATCCATAGGCGCACGCGGCGAAGCTGACGGCGAACGCCGCGGCGAGCAGAGGTATCAAAGCCGTGGGGAAAAGGCGATGGACCGCCCAAATGAAGAGCGGAAATGCGAGATAAAACTGCTCCTCAACGCCCAGCGACCAGAGATGAAGCAGCGGCTTCGCGTCGGCGGACGCGGCAAAATAGCAGACCCGGTCTCGACTGAGGAGCAGGTTTGACACAAATGCCGATCCGCCCATGACCTGCTGACCAAGGTTGCGAAACTCGGTTGGTTTGAAGATCAGCCATGCCAAGGCCAGCGTCCCAAGCAAGACGACAATCAACGATGGAAACAGCCGACGAATTCGGCGCGCGTAGAATTCAATAATCGAGAATGTTCCATTTCGAATATCCGCAAGGATCAGGGAGGCTATCAGATAGCCTGAGATGACGAAGAAAACATCGACGCCAACAAAACCGCCCTTCAACCCTCGAGGAAAAGCGTGAAAGGCGACCACCAAGAGCACGGCGACCCCGCGGAGACCGTCGATATCGCTCCGATAGGAGATCGAATTTCCCCTCATTGAATTGTTCCGCGACCGCCCCCGGCTTGATAATCGGACCGATCGCCCGGCCGAGCGCCTAACCGCCGGCGTGCGCCCGCCCGAAACGGATCTTCAATCCGTCATGGGGCGTTCCCGGCCTTCGCGGAGAGGAATTTGATTTTGGGGTCTTTAAACTGAATCTCCATTTGCGCTCCGGCGTGTTGCTGGAGCGCGATGATGCCGGTCTTCATGGCGCTATCGTATTGGTCCACTACTTCAGCGAAGAGATGTCCGTTGACTTTGATGGTAATGCGCGGTCCGTCGGCGATGACGACCATCTCGTTGAAATCCCCGCCCACCGGTTTGATCAACGCGGCGAGGGTTTGCGCGTTTTCCGCCAACGGCTCCGGCTTGGCGGCGCCGCCCCCCGCCGGGTAGGTGACTTTGTAGCCACGCGGCCCCATGTGTGGCCCGCCAACCCCGTTATTGCGCCGGCCGGTCAATCCGGATTCGTCGTAGAGTGCGCCAGTGTAGGCGTTCGCGGGGTCAAGGTCAGCCTGGTAACCGCCGACGTGCTTGGTGACGGCGTTGTCGATCCTGCCGCGGATTTGAATTCCCGAATTGCCGGTGTGAGAGAGCCAGCGGAACTTGGCCCGCAGTTCGAAATTGGCGTATTTCTCGGGATGCTCGCGGGAGTCGATCCAGGTCAAATCAGACTGGACGTTGCCACCGCGTTCGGTGGTCTCGACGCAGTCGATCGCGCCGTCCTTGACCGACCAGAAGTTGGGCAGCGCGTCCCAGCCGGTCAGGTCCTGGCCGTTAAACATGGAAATGAAACCCTCGGCGTCGGGCGGCGGAAGTTCCATCGGTTTGCCCAAGCCGGGAGAATCGGTCGGGCGGGTGAACATGGCGCCCGGACTGGCCGGTGGTTGCTGCGCGTGCGCGAAGGCGAAGCAGGCCAGCAGCACGATTGCCACGGACGGAGGGAAACGCAGGTGATGTTTTTTCATGCTCTTATTCAAGTTCAAAACGGATTGGTTCAAAGTTTCGCCGGAGTTACCACGGCGGGAGCGGCGCGCGGGTCATCGCTCGCTCACGCAAGCCCTCCTCACGGTAACGACCGGAAAGCCATTCCCGGCGACCCGGGAAGCGGCGAGCGGATCGATCTACTTGATCGAAACGGTCGTGTTTTCCGACCACCATACGATATCCCGCACCGAATCCCGAGCCGGAACATTCAAGCTCATGGCGCCATTGTAACGCGCGGGCGGCTTGATCGTCGAGCCTATCCAGCGGTGAATTTCGGAATGGCCGTCCGCGAAAGAGAGTCCGCCGGCGCCGTTGTGGTAGCTGGCTGGAAAGTCGATGATCTGCGCGGAGACCGCGGTGGGCAAGGCCATCTGCACCGCGAGGGCGGCGTCATTAATGCTGTCCGGATGCTCGTCCGCCAAAACCCACGTCTTGACCGGATAGACGATGTCGCTGGATTTCGCGTAAACGCGCCAGGGCGGCGAGGGCAGCCAGCCGCCGTTATCAAACACCTGGCTCATCGAGTTGCTGCGCACCCGAGGCAGTTTTTGCGTGCCCACGACCACGGTCGCCAGGTCGGAGGGGCACTTCCAGATTTTGTAGTTGAATTTCCCGAGGTAGGGCATGATGGGACTCTTGACGATATCGACGGATGTGTCCCAATTGCTGCGGTTCCCACCGTTGAAATCCAAACCGCCGGTGACCCAGATGACGCGTTTCTGTCCCGGGTCAACGTTCAAGGAGGCCAGGAGTAAGTCCGCCGCGTCATCCGAATAAAGGCGCCAGCCCAGCATCATCTGGCGCAGGTTATTCATGCAGGAAATCCCGTTGGTTTTGGCCTTCGCCTTGCTGAGCGCGGGCAATAACATGCTGGCCAGAATCGCGATTATCGCGATGACCACCAATAATTCGATGAGGGTGAAAGCTTTGTGAGAAAGCCGGCGGGCTTGAGATCGATCAAAACGATTCACAAATGATCCTTCGGTTGGCTGGTTCTCCCGCACTATTTGGCGGTCCGTTGCGCCTGTCAACCACAAATCCGCGGAAAAAACCCGGGCGCCGCCGAGTCGGGTTGGCCTCCCGTCAACGCGACCCATCGCGCCAAAAGTAGCGCGACCCGAACTTATCGTTGCGTTGGCGCGCCGGGTGGGTAACCATTATTGACAGGTTTTGGGCCGCCGAAGCGCGCGAACCCAAGCGCGCGTAGAGACAACACCGCCTGGTATCACGAATCACAATTGGAAACCGCGATAGAACGACAACGCCAAGTTGCTCGGCCGAGGGAAGGCCGAAGCGTCGCGCGCCTTATGATTCATCGGCTTGACGCCCGCGAGATGGTCGCGAGCTTCCTAACGCTCACTTTGGTACTCCTCGCGGGCGCTGGTTGCTCCAAGCCGTACGATGACGTCGGGCGGCTGCCGGTTTCGGGCACGATTGAGACCGACGAAGCCCATCTGGCGTCGCGGTATGGCGGCCGCGTGGAGAATATTTTCGCCCAGGAAGGCGACTCACTCAAGGCGGGCCAGGTCATCATTACGCTGGCCGCGCCGGAATTGCCCGTTCGGCGCGCCCACGCGGCGTCGGTCCTCGAGGAGTTGGAGCACGGCCCGCGCCCCGAGGAAATCGCCACCGCCAAGCACGATTGGGAAGCGGTGGTTTCCGACCTGGAATTGGCGCGCGCGGAGAACCGGCGCATCCAGGACTTGTTCCAACGCCGCACGGTGGCCGAAACCGATCGCGACCGCGCGGCCAGCCGCGTGAACACGCTCGAACGGAGCGCGGCCGCCGCGAGGGACCGCTACGATCTGTTGCTCGCCGGCACCCGCCCCGAGCGGATCGTCCAAGCCCGCGCCGAATTGGCCGAAATCGAGACGCAGCTGCGCGAAATGCGGATTTTAGCGCCGACGAATTGCGTCTTGGAGACGCTCAGCGTGAAAATAGGTGACGTTCTGCCCGCGAACCGCGAAGCCGCCACCGTGCTGACGCCGCAACACCTCTGGGTTCGCGTCTATGTGCCGGAGCCGTGGCTGGGCCTGATCCCGCTGGGCCAGGCGGTCAAGGTGCGGGTCGATTCGTTCGCGCAGCGGGATTTCAACGGCATCGTCGAGCAGATCAACCGCGCCGCCGAGTTCACGCCGCGCAACGCGCAGACCGTCGAGGACCGCATCAAACAGGTGTTCGGCGTCAAAGTGCGCCTCGCCAACGAGACGGGCGAATTGCGCCCCGGGATGGCCGCCGACGTGGCTTTCCCGAACGTTCCGGGCGTCAAGGCGGCCCCTGCAAAATAGCCGGGCCATGCCGCGTCCCGCGATGATCGAGTGCGAGGGCCTGACGCGGCGCTTCGGCCACTTCACCGCCGTCGATCACGTTTCGTTCACCGTCAATCAAGGCTCGATCTTCGGCTTCCTCGGGCCAAACGGTTCCGGGAAATCAACCGTCATCCGGATGTTGTGCGGGCTGCTCGAGCCGAGCGGCGGCTGGGCGCGCATCGCGGGCACGGACGTCGCCACCCAAGCCGACCAGATCAAACAGATGATCGGTTACATGTCGCAGAAGTTTTCGCTCTACGACGAATTGACGGTGTATGAGAACCTGATGTTTTACGGCCGCCTCTACGGCCTCCGGGGCACCAATCTGAAGCAGCGGCGCGACGAATTGATCGCGCTGACGCATATCGGTCCCTATCTGGAACGCCGCTCCGCGCTGCTCTCCGGCGGCTGGCGCCAGCGCCTGGCGATGGCCTGCGCGCTGATGCACAAGCCCACCGTCCTGTTTCTGGACGAACCGACCGCCGGCATCGACCCCGTCGCGCGCCGGGAATTGTGGGACCTGCTCTTCGAGTTTTCGAGCCAGGGAATGACGCTTTTCGTCACGACGCATTACATGGACGAAGCCGAACGCTGCTCGCACGTCGGTTACATCTATATGTCGAAACTGATCGTCTGCGGCGCGCCCGACGAACTCAAACTTTTGCCCTCCGTCAACCCACCCGGAACCAAGCGTCTCGACGTCACCTGCGAGCACGTCACCGTCGGCCTGCAGGCCATGCGCGAATTGCCCGGTCTGAAAAGCGCGACCGTCTTCGGCCAATCGATGCACCTGCTCGTCGAAGCCGACCTGCCCGAAAGCGCCATCCTCGAGCGCCTCCGCGCGGTCGGCATCAACCACGCGGACATCCGCCCCATCGCGCCGTCGCTGGAGGACGTGTTCGTCGCGCTGAGCGATAGTCAGGGGAATGGAACAAGAGGTTGAGGCCGTGACTAACGGAGAGCGCTTGAATCGGCGCTAAGTCATTAAGATTCAACCTAATCGGGCGCCCTTCGGAGGAGCCGCCACACTCCCGCCGTATTTAATTCAATAATTCTGTTGACATCGTCGTTCGACTCGCAATATTTAATCCCATCGCGAAGGATGGTTTTACTAAAGTCGCCGGCTCATTCGTCAGAAAACCGTGTTGAGTTGAAACGTCGTGCGCGGCGGCGCGTCAATTGCGAGTTGGGAGCACGAGCCATCGAGATTGCAAAAGGAAGCGAGTAAGCCAGCTCCGATGCACCCTATCATCAAAGCAGTTATATGGAGCATTCGACTCGGCCCACTGACTCCCGGCGATCGGACAATGCTTGAGCGCCCCGGTCGATCGCGGGTCGCTTCCAATCGTCGGAGAATCGGGTGCGGATCGGTTGTATATGGCGGGTATTGATCTAAGTTCGGCGATTATCAGCGCTCTGAAGTATCAAGCGG
>CAZFVY010000127.1:0-5646 GCA_964522665.1 uncultured Verrucomicrobiota bacterium
CTCCTGCGCCAGATCATTGGCATCCTCATGATTGGCGGTCATGTGATAAATGGTCGCGTAAATCCGCTCCTGGTAGAGGCGAATCAGTTCATCGTAGGCGGCCAGATCGCCCCCTTGGGCGCGCTTGACCAGCGTCTGTTCCGGCAGAAGTTGCGCCGGCGGCGAGTTCGGGATGGCGGTTACGGCGGGCATAGGTTCCAGAAAGTCTTATGGAGTAACCCCCAAGGCTCCGGTTTGTTGCGCCAAAAATTCGGTCAAACCAACCAAAGCCCAACGACTTTCGGTTTCGGGCAAACAGTTGAGGCATTGGCGGGCTTCGGCCAGGAAACGTTGGACCGTCTCCCGCGCCTCGTTCAAAGCGTCGTAATGGGCGAGCATCTTCAGCAAGCGCGGGAAATTCGAGCCTTCCCAGCCTTGGATGAACTCCTGGAGTTCGGAGCGATCGGACGCGTCCGCCCGTTCCAAAGCGACCAGAATCGGCATCGTGACTTTGCCATTGGCGAGGTCGGTTCCCAGCGACTTGCCGGCGCGGGATTCAATGCCGAAAAGATCAAGGCAATCGTCGTAAATCTGGTAAGCTGTCCCGAGCGCGACGCCGTACCGGCGCAACCCGGTCCGCTGCGTCGGCGTGGCTCCCGCCAGCCACGCGCCCAATTCGCACGAGAGCGCGAAGAGTTCGGCGGTCTTCATCTCGAGCACTTTGAAATACTCGGCGCGGCTGAAATCGTAATGATTGCGACGTTGCGTCTGCAGGATTTCTCCAGCGCAAACCGTATTCGTCGCCGACGCGACCGCGCGGCAGATTTCCGGCGTGGGAAAACTCGCGGCCAACTTCAAAGCGTGGGCGAACAGGCAATCGCCCAGCAAAACGGAGATTTGGTTGCCCCAATTCGCCGCCAAGGTCGGTCGGCGCCGGCGGATCACCGCCTCGTCCATCACGTCATCGTGGACCAACGTCGCCAAGTGAACCATCTCGATGATGACGGCGACGGTGATGTGGCTGTCGTTGACCTTCCCGGAGGCCCGGGCGCTGAGGGCGACGAGGGCGGGGCGGAGCTGCTTGCCTTGATTGGTCAGCGCGTATTGCGCGTAATCGGCGATCTCACTGTCGAAGGCCTGCACCTGTTCCGCCAGGCGTTCGGCGACCTGGCCCAGGAAAGGCTCAACCGATTCGACGATTTGTTTCCAATGCCTTGGGGATGGAGCGGAAGCTGCGTTTGACTCGGACTGGCCCCCGGCTTTGGCTTCAACAGCAAACATGCCCGACTAATGTAACGTTTCCGTGCCGCGAAGTCAAACCTTCCCTTGCGTTTGTTCCGGTCGCGATTTTGAGTTGTTGCGGTCCGCTGGCCGGTCGGGCCGCTTCGCCGCCGCGGCGCGCTCTCGCTCGCGAGCGCAAGCGACCCTGGACGAACGATCGTCCTGACCTGAAGCTCCGTCTGGAAGCAAAAGGCAGAAGGCTAAACGTTGAGCGGCAAAGCTTCCGCAGGCGGCGACGTCTCGGGGAGCTCCAGCTTGTTCGACCTCAGGGACGAGCGTCGTACGCCGTGGTCCTCCCGTCACCGACGCGTTACGGAGATTTCGCCCGTCACGCCGAAGTCCGACGAAGACGCGGGCGGCGTTAACCGCGTTCCGGCCGACGCGGCGCTCAAGGGTGGAAAGCGCCGCGTGGGGACGTTTGGACAACGACTCGTTCCCGTCTCGAAGCTACCGGCTGAGAATAGTTCGGCCGCTCGGTGAGGCGAGAATGGGTTGTTTCTTCCCTCCAGATATAATTAGACTGGCTGAGAATAGTTCGGCCGCTCGGTGAGGCCCTCGAATTTCTCGGCGCTGGTTGCCGTCTCGAAGAGACTGGCTGAGAATAGCCCGACGCTTCAGCGTCGGGAAAAAGCCCTGCTGCCTGCCGGATCAAGTCCCGGCGGGACGGACGAATGTTCGCTCTTTTGCCTTGGCGCGGCGAACGTCAGCCGTCCCCCCGGGGACTTAATCCGATCCTCGGCAAAACCGACGTTGAAACGTCGGCCTACTCTCAACTGTCCCTGCGGGACAACCAAAGGCGGTCACCAATGCCTTTCGGCTTCGACCGCATTCCCGACCGCCCATGTTGGCGCCAAATCCGCGTTGGTGGGCACCGGTCTCCAATGCCTTTCGGCGTTAACCGCATTCCCGACACGGGAGAGTGGACTACTCGTTACCTACACCCGCAATAGTCTCCAATGCCTTTCGGCGTCTCACTCGCTTCGACCCGGCCTGCCAGAACGTGACAAGCTGCTCGTAAACCGAGTCTCCAATGCCTTTCGGCGTTAACCGCATTCCCGACGTGCCCCTGCGTCCGGTTGACCCGAACCGGACCGTCATGTATCCAATGCCTTTCGGCTTCGACCGCATTCCCGACCGATACCGCTTCGCGCGGACGTTCCCCGCCGCCCCCGGGTCTCCAATGCCTTTCGGCGTTAACCGCACTCCCGACCTACAACGGATACCACAAAACAGAACAGATTTGGTTAGGTCTCCAATGCCTTTCGGCGTTAACTGCATTCCCGACAGCAGGGCTTCTAACCCATTGCGGCGCAGAATGCAAGCATGGGCAAAAGTCAAAGGTAGGGTACGGCGACATTTTTTCTAACCTCGGACCATGCCATCGAACGACCTGTTTTTCATTCAACTATTACAATTCCAGCATGTTACGACACAGGTCAAAGCTACCCCCTTTTTCGAGCCTCGGGAGGTTTGACCTGATTTACAAAAACTGCCTCTCCGGCCCTGATTTTTCTTCCAAAACCTCGGACGACGACATTTCATCCGCCGGCTGGGACACGAAGGCGCGAAGCTGAGCCGAAGCCATCCTCCGAGTCAATCGCTCCGACTTCAGCGTTTAGAATTTAGCCTTCAGCTTTCGTTCCGCCTTCGGGCGCTTTCGCCCGCCGCGCCGTAGTCCGACGAAGGCGGGTCGGCTTCGACCGCGTGGGGTCCGACGCGGCGCTCAAGGGGGGAAAGCGCCGCGCGTGGACGTTTGGACAACTACTGGCTCCCGTCTCGAAGAGACCGGCTGAGAATAGCCCGACGCTTCAGCGTCGGGAAAAAGCCCTGCCGGATCAAGTCCCGGCGGGACGAATGAATGTTCGCTCTCTTGCCTGGGCGCAGCGAACGTCAGCCGTCCCTCCGGGGACTTAATCCGATCCTCGGCAAAACCGACGTTGAAACGTCGGCCTACTCTCAACTGTCCCTGCGGGACACCCAAAGGCGGTCACTAATGCCTTTCGGCTTCGACCGCACTCCCGACAGCGTATGTGTTCGTCGTCGTAGGCGAGCATCGCATCTCGTCACCAATGCCTTTCGGCGATAACCGCATTCCCGACGAGAACTTTTCAACTCGGGGATTTTCCCGAACAATCGTTGTCACCAGTGCCTTTCGGCGATAACCGGATTTCCGACACTCGTCAAGCTACCTTGGCAAGAAGCAATCGCCTCAGTCACCAATGCCTTTCGGCGTTAGCCGCATTCCCGACAGATGGCGATTAATAACGCAGAGCTCGTGTCGAAGGAGAGTCGCCAATGTCTTTCGGCTTCGACCGCACTCCCGACCCGATGGCCCAACACTATCCGGCGGTAATTTACGCCGAGTCTCCAATGCCTTTCGGCTTCGACCGCTTTCCCGACGAGCCGAAGCCCGAGTTCATCGGCAAGACCATTCTGGCGGTCTCCAATGCCTTTCGGCTTCGACCGCATTCCCGACGTTGGAAACCCGACTCACCAACGACAACGTGCAGTTTTCGTCTCCAATGCCTTTCGGCTTCGACCGCATTCCCGACAGCAGGGCTTCTAACCCATTGCGGCGCAGAATGCAAGCATGGGCAAAAGTCAAAGGTAGGGTACGGCGACATTTTTTCTAACCTCGGACCATGCCATCGAACGACCTGTTTTTCGTTCAACTATCACAATTCCAGCAGTTTGCGATTCAGGTCAAAGCTACCCCCTTTTTCGAGCCTCGGGAGGTTTGACCTGGTTTACAAAAACTGCCTCTCCGGCCCTGACTTTTCTTCCAAGACCTCGGGCGACGACATTTCATCCGCCAGCGGGGATACGAAGGCGCGAAGCTGAGCCGAAGCCATCCTCCGAGTCAATGGCTCCGACTTCAGCATTTAGAATTAAGCCTTCAGCTTTCGTCTCGCCTTCGGGCGTTTTCGCCCGCCGCGCCGCAGTCCGACGAAGGCGCGGGAGGCGTTAACCGCGTGGGGGCCGACGCGGCGCTCAAGGGTGGAAAGCGCCGCGCGGGGACGTTTGGACAACGACTGGTTCCCGTCTCGAAGAGACCGGTGGAGAATAGCCCGACGCTTCAGCGTCGGGAAAAAGCCCTGCCGGATCAAGTCCCGGCGGGACGAATGAATGTTCGCTCTCTTGCCTGGGCGCAGCGAACGTCAGCCGTCCCTCCGGGGACTTAATCCGATCCTCGGCAAAACCGACGTTGAAACGTCGGCCTACTCTCAACTGTCCCTGCGGGACACCCAAAGGCGGTCACCAACGCCTTCCGGCGTAAACCGCATTCCCGACACCATGGTCGGGTGTCCGAATGGCGCCCAAGTCACCTTGTCTCCAATGCCTTTCGGCGTTGACCGCATTCCCGACAGCGTCTCGAACTCAAACAGGAGTGGAACGCCATCCTTGGTCTCCAATGCCTTTCGGCGTTATCCGCATTCCCGACAAGAGGCGAGGCCAATCAATATCGAAGGATTGGCCGAGTCACCAATGCCTTTCGGCGCTTCACTCGCTTCGACTCCGCGCCGCCATCGCCCGCTACGACGCCGTAATCACCGGGTCACCAATGCCTTTCGGCGCTTCACTCGCTTCGACGACTGTTTCACACAGTGTTGGTATAGATCATAAAGAGTCACCATGCCTTTCGGCGTCTCACGCGCTTCGACGACTCGCGTGGAGCAGGATCGCTTAGACGCTGAAGTGGTCACCAATGCCTTTCGGCGTCTCACGCGCTTCGACTTTTGCGCACCGTGCTCAAAGCGAGCGCGGCGCCGGAGTCACCAATGCCTTTCGGCGTCTCACGCGCTTCGACCAGTTCAAGGACGGCAAGGGCGGTGGCTACTTTATCGTCACCAATGCCTTTCGGCGTCTCACTCGCTTCGACTTTTGGAGGCGGTCAATAATCCGGTCGCGGCGGCGAAGTCACCAATGCCTTTCGGCGTCTCACTCGCTTCGACATAGCGGGGTTGATCCGCGCGTCGTGTCCGCGTTGCAGTCACCAATGCCTTTCGGCGTCTCACTTGCTTCGACTTCCGCGCGGGAGATGAAGCTGACGCGCAGACAATGGTCACCAATGCCTTTCGGCGTCTCACTCGCTTCGACCTTCGTCGCCCACGTCAACGAGAAGTTCCCCATGACGTCACCAATGCCTTTCGGCGTCTCACTCGCTTCGACCGGCGCGAGGAAATATTGGCCGGTGAAAAACCGCTGGGTCACCAATGCCTTTCGGCGTCTCACTCGCTTCGACGACACGATCACGGTAATGCAGCGAATGAAGGACTCGTCACCAATGCCTTTCGGCGTCTCACTCGCTTCGACGACGCTGGTTTTTGCGGCATGGGAACGGCCGTTGTTGTCACCAATGCCTTTCGGCGTCTCACTCGCTTCGAC
>CAZFVY010000127.1:5746-18870 GCA_964522665.1 uncultured Verrucomicrobiota bacterium
GTCACCAATGCCTTTCGGCGTCTCACTCGCTTCGACTCTCGCTATGCAAGCCACGCTGACCACGAATGTAAAGTCGAGATTCGCGAGCGCCGGTGGAAAACTCTGCCGCGACGGGGGTGATTGTAGCCTGTCCGCGAACGCTAACTATTTGATCGCCAGTCGCCGCGAGTGGCGACACGGGCCGGTTCATCACTGACGCGCTCGCGGACGACCGAGGTCGGCGGCGGATTTCGGGAGAATTCTGGCTCGTGTAGTGTCTCATAAATAACGGGTCATTCGCGGCGAGCGATTTTATGAGACACTCCACTAGAATTTTGGCGTCACAGATCAGGCTGGCGCCGGACAGCCCGCGATCGGTTCGCCGTTGCCATCGTGGTCCCGGGCTGGGTACTGTGGGCAAATGTTCACCGATGCGTTCGCGGGTCGTTCGGTCCGCTTTGTTGGGTTGGCGTTGGGGGCCTTGTCATTGTCATCGCGGGGCGGGGCGATGGATGAGGCCCTGTTCCTGGCCCGACCGTTGACCGAGGAGCGGTCGTTTACCCGGGGGATCGAGGGGCCGGCGTGCGATCGGGCGGGCAACGTGTACGCGGTCAATTTTCAGGCGCAACAAACGATCGGCAAGACGACCCCGGATGGGAAATCGGAGGTGTTCCTGACGCTGCCCGGGAAAAGCACGGGCAACGGGATCGTTTTCGATCCGCAAGGGGTGATGTTCATCGCCGATTACGTCGAGCACAACGTCTGGCGGGTGGCTCCGGGGACGCGCGCATTGACGGTATTCGCGCACGAGGCGGCGATGAACCAGCCGAACGACCTCGCGATCAGCCTAGACGGGACGCTCTGGGCGAGTGATCCGAATTGGAAGACCGGCAGCGGTCAGGTCTGGCGCATCGACCGCGCCGGGCAGGTGACGCTGGCAGCGCCAAACCTCGGCACGGCCAATGGCATCGAGGTCAGCCCGGACGGCCACTCCCTTTATGTGAATGAGAGCGTTCAGCGCAACGTCTGGGCTTTTACCATCGCCGCCGACGGCGCGTTGCGCGATAAGCGATTGATCCGGAAATTTGACGATTTCGGCTTCGACGGGATGCGTTGCGACGTGGATGGGAACCTTTACGTGAGCCGGCACGGGAAGGGGACGGTGATCAAGCTGGCGCCCGATGGCAGAATTCTGCAGGAGATCAACGTCCTCGGCTCGAAGCCGAGCAATCTCTGTTTCGGCGGCCCGGACGGGCGAACGATCTATGTCACCGAAGTCGAACACGCGCGGCTCGTGCAATTCCGCGTGGACCGGCCGGGCCTAGCCTGGAAACGGTGGCAGGACGCGGATGGTAGGTAAAGATCGCGGCGCGTGACGCGCGATTATTCAGTAACAAGGTTTAGGCTTATGAGTGTGAAGCGGCGCAATTGTGGTTGGGGCGTATGGCTGGCGCTTGGGCTAACGCTTTCTGTCGGCTCGGCTCGCGCGACGGCGGCGACGCTCGCGGAGGGCGGGCGAACCGATTATCGGATCGTCATCGCCGCGCAGGCGATTCCGTCTGAGCGTTACGCGGCGGAGGAATTGGCGCGTTACCTCGAGCGGATGACGGGCGCGAAACTGCCGATCGTGACCGACGCCGAACCGGCGCAGCCCAAGGAGATTTTGCTCGGCGACAACGCCCATTTGCGGAGCCTCGGCGCGGCGATTGATTTTGCAAAACTGGGCGCGGAGGGCTACGTGACGCGCACGGCGGGCGATCGCCTGGTGATCGTCGGCGGACGCCCACGCGGAACGTTGTACGGGGTGTACGCGTTGCTCGAGGAGAAGCTGGGCGTGCGGTGGTTTACGCCGGAGATTGATTTTGTGCCCGAGCGCAAGCGGCTCGAGTTGCCGAGGCTCGACGAAACACACATTCCCGCGCTGGCGTATCGGGAAGTCTATTGGACCGAAATGCTGCGCGACGCCGATTTCGCGGCGCGCCATCGGCTCAATGGCAACAACTACGCGCTGACCGAAAAGCATGGCGGACGCGGCGCGGTCTATTTTCCGTTCGTGCACAGTCTCGACGCGCTGGTCCCGCCGGAGCTTTTCCAGGAGCACCCGGAATACTTTCCGCTGATCGACGGCAAGCGGGTCAACGGCTACGTCCAGCGTTGTCTCGCGAATCCCGACGTGCTGCGCATCGCGACGGCCCGGGTGCGCCAATGGCTCAAAGAACATCCGGACGCCAACATCATCAGCGTCTCGCAAAACGACGCCTTCAAGTATTGCCAATGCGATCTCTGCAAGGCGCTCGATGACGCGGAGGGCAGCCCGTCCGCGTCGTTGCTGAAGTTCGTCAACGCGATCGCCGCGAACATCGAGCCGGATTATCCGAACGTGCGCATCGACACCCTCGCTTATCAGTACACGCGCAAGCCGCCCAAGACCATTCGCCCGCGCGCGAACGTCATCGTCCGCTTGTGCTCGATCGAATGTTGTTTCGCCCACCCGCTCGAGACCTGTTCCGCGCCCGAGAACAAGCGTTTTCGCGACGATATCATCGCCTGGGAAAGCGTGGCGCCGGTGGTCTATGTGTGGGATTACACGCCGAATTTCGCCCATTACGAGCAACCGTTTCCGAACTTCGACGCGTTGCAGGCGAATGTGCAATTCTTCACGCGCCGCGGCGTGAAGGGCTTGTTCGAGCAGGGCAATTCATCGCGCGGCGGGTTCGGCGAAATGGGACCGTTGCGCGCCTATCTGCTCGCCGAACTCGAATGGGACCCGAACACCGACCTGAAACGCCACACGCAAGAGTTCCTCCACGCCTATTTCGGCGCCGCCGCCGAAGACGTCGCCGCCTACCTCGACCTGCTGGAACGGCAAACCCGCGATAAAGGTTTTCACGCGCACATCTACGATCCGCCGACCGCGGCGTACTTGAACGATGAATTGATCGACGGCGCGGACAAACTGTTCGATCACGCCCTGCGCGCCGCGGAGAATGACGCCGTTCGCTCACGCGTCGAAGTGGCGCGCCTGCCGATTTGGTATGTCAAACTCGCGGCGAAACGCGTGAGCGGTGACGAGCGCGCCGCGCTGTTGAAGCAGTTCCTAACCGTCGCCCGCCGCGCCGGCGTCACCGATATCCGCGAAGGCGGCAGCCTCGACGACTGGGCCAAAACAATGGGCGGGGAGTAGCTCGACGCGGTGAGGGGTGGTGACGCACCGCCTGCGCTACGCTCCGGCGCCTCCCGCGTCCAAGCCCTGGCCGGCCTCGACGGCTCGACGGTTAGCGCTACCTTCCGGCCCGTGACCAAAACGTGCTCCAGGCCCCAGGCTGTCCGGGTCCGAGACGCGACGAGAATCGAGCGGGCGCCTCTGAATTGCCCGCAATGAACGATTGAAATGCTTCGCCAGCCGCATGAGTATGGGCTTGGCGAACGTATGACCGACTCGGAACTCACAACATTGTTGAACGACTTGGAATCCTTTCGAGTGGAGCGCAAAGCTTCGCTGGACGGCGACGCCAAGGAATCGATTCGCCAGGCGATTTGCGCGTTCGCCAACGACCTGGCGGGTCAGGGCCAACCGGGCGTGGTTTTTGTCGGCGCCAAAGACGACTCCACCTGCGCCCATTTGCCGATTACGGACCAGTTGCTGCTGACGTTATCGGATATGAAAACCGATGGGAACGTGCTCCCGTTGCCGAGCATGTATGTCGAGAAGCGAGTTTTGGACGGTTGCGAACTGGCGGTCGTCATTGTCCACCCGTCGGATGCGCCGCCAGTAAAATTCAAAGGCCGCTGCTGGGTTAGAATCGGTCCGCGGCGCTCGCTCGCCTCGGCGCAGGACGAGCGTATCCTGAACGAAAGACGCCGTCATCGTGATCTGCCGTTCGACCCGCATCCGATTCAACATGCCCGGCTTGATGATTTGAACCGGCGGCTCTTTGAAGAAGACTATTTGCCCAGCGCGTTTGCGCCGGACGTCTTGGAGAAGAATGAACGGTCCTATGAGCAACGGTTGGCGGCCTGCCGAATGATCGAATCCGTCGATAACGGGGTTCCCACCGTGGTGGGTTGCCTTGTCATCGGGAAACGGCCGCGTGATTTGATCGCGTGCGCTTACATTCAGTTTTTGCGCATCGACGGTACAAGTCTGACTGACCCGATTAAGGATGTGGAAGAGATTGATGGACCGGTGGAAGAGATGATCAGCCGGCTGGATCAAAAGATGGAGGCGCATATCCAGATCGCCGTTGATCTGCTTTCTGGTCCGGTGGAGGTTCGCGCTCCAGATTACCCCTTGGTAGCTCTTCAGCAGCTAGCCCGCAACGCGATCATGCACCGCGCGTATGAGTCAACCAACGCGCCGATTCGCGTGACCTGGTTTAACGATCGGATCGAGATTCAGAATCCCGGCGGACCATTTGGCCAGGTGACGAAATCGAATTTCGGCAAACCCGGCGTAACCGACTACCGTAACCCCCATCTTGCCGAAGCCATGAAGGTCCTCGGTTACGTCCAGCGCTTCGGGGTCGGAATCCAGCTTGCTCAGGAGGCGTTGCGCAAAAACGGGAATCCCCCCGGCTGCCTTTACGGTGGAAGATAGTTTTGTCCTGGTCGAACTCAAAAAGTCACAATGAGCGTTCCGGTCCTGACCTTCTTCAATAACAAAGGTGGCGTGGGCAAGACTTCGCTGGTCTATCACTTATCGTGGATGTTTTCCGATCTGGGAATACGCGTCCTGGCCGTGGATTTGGACCCACAGGCCAACCTGACTAGCGCTTTCCTGAGCGAAGATGATCTGGAAGCGCTATTTGAACGAACAGGCGCTTCGCCTCCGGCGACAATCCATGAGGCGCTGCGCCCCTTAATTGAGGGGTACGGCGATATACAAGCGCCGAGTTTGTTTCGCGCGGCGTCTGCGCCTCCTCCGGCAGAACCCGAGCTGCCGATGGCGGATCTCCAGCGGCCAGATCTTTTTCGTGCGGGCGAGACATTGTGGCTGGTCCCAGGGGATCTCCTGTTATCGACGTTTGAAGACCAACTTTCCGAGACTTGGCCTAAGTGCTCGGGCGCTGACGTTCGGGCGTTCCGTGTCACCAGCGCGTTCTGGCGGGTGATGCAACTATCGGCCAAGGCAATCGACGCTGGCCTGATCCTGGTGGATGTCGGTCCGAATCTAGGCGCGATCAATCGAGCGGCGCTCATATCTTCTGATTTTGTTGTCATTCCGCTGGCGCCCGATATGTTCTCGCTTCAAGGATTGCGAAACCTTGGACCACGTTTGGGTCAGTGGCGGGAGGATTGGAAGGAAAAGTTGGGCAAATTCCCCGGTGGGAATTTTGACCTTCCGCAAGCTCACACTCGACCGGTGGGTTACATCGTTCAACAGCATGCCGTCCGACTTGATCGGCCGGTGAAGGCCTACGCTCGGTGGATGGATCGCATTCCAAACGTGTACCGGCAAGCGGCGCTGGGCATCGCGCCCGAGTCCGGGGTACGGGTAGCAAATGACCAATACTGCCTCGCCACGCTGAAGAACTATCGCAGTTTGATGCCGCTTGCGCAGGAGGCCCGAAAGCCAATGTTTCACCTGAGAACCGCCGACGGCGCCATGGGGAGCCACGCCGCCGCCGCCGCCGAGGCGCATGTTGACTATATGCGGCTAGCCGCGGCGATCGCTCAACGCATCAGGCTCGATTTGCCGTCGCGCACTTGATTGGCGGCCCTGAACTCGACGGCCACTTGCTGGGTCACGCGGGAATCTCCCACCCAGCGCGGTATGATTCCTTCAGGTATTGGTCGGCCTGCGGGGCGTTGGGACATTTTAGCGCTTGGGCGTCCCAGGTGATCTTTTTGCCGACGCGCATCGCGACGAGGCCGAGCAAGCCGACCTCGGTCAGCGCGGCGCCATATTGGAAGTTGGAACCGGGCGCCGGACCGCCCTTACAAGCGTCAATCCAATCGCGGTGATGTCCCTTCGACCGCGCCAACGTGGCCGCGGGTCGTTGGAAATCCTTGTCGCGCGAGCCGGGAATCAGCCGGGGCCGGCCGCCCCAGCCTGGGCTGGCGAGCGCGCCTTTGTCGCCGACGAACAGGATGCCGTTGCTGTCAAATTGGTCGCTTTCTTCCATGCTCTCCGGGCGCGGCGGTTTTAAGCCGCCTTCGTACCAGGTAAACGTGACGGCCGGCTTATCGCCGCGCGGCCCGAAATGGTAGGTGTAGATACCCGCGGGCGGAGCGATGTCCTTGTCCACCGGACCGACCGCGGAAGCCTCGATGCTCAATGGCTCGCGCAAATCCAACGCCCAGAGCGCCGGGTCGAAGTTGTGACAGAAGAAATCACCGATCGGCGCGGTGCCGAAATCCCAAAAGTCGCGCCAGCGAACCGGATTGAGCGCGGAACTATAAGCGCGCGCTTCCCGCGGGCCGAGCCACAGATCCCACTTGACGCCGCTCGGCGTCGGCTCGTCGGGCGCGCGTCCGGTGAGCGCTTTATTCCAACGGGTGGCGCTGGTCCAGGCGTGGACTTCCCGCACGGAGCCGATCGCGCCGGCCCAGATGATTTCACACGTCTGCCGGATGAAATCGCCGGCGTGGCCCTGGTTGCCCATCTGGGTGGCGACGCCGGTTTCCCGCGCGACGCGCGCCACCTGCCGAGCTTCCCACACATTATGCGTGAGCGGCTTTTCGCAATACACATGCTTTTTCAGGCGCATCGCGGTAACGCTCACGTACGCGTGCAGATGATCGGGCGTCGCGCAGAGGATCGCATCGACCGATTTCTCCCGCTCCAACAATTGGCGAAAATCCTCGTAGGCGGCGACCTGAAAATTGGGCGTTTTGGCCGAATAATGTTTCTCAATCTCGGCCTTCAGCGGCAGGCGACCGGCGGCGCCTTTGTAGTAAAAGGCTTCGAGGTTTTGCGCTTCAATCGGATCGGCCACCGCGATGATTTGCGCGTCGGCCAAATCGAAAAGCGCGCGCGCGTTGGTCCGCCCTTGGCCGCCGCAACCGATCAGGGCGATATTCACCTTTTCGCTCGGCGCGACAAACCCTGTCCCACCCAAGACGTGGCGCGGAACAATGGAAAATCCCGCGACGGCTACCGAGGCGCCGCGAATAAACTTCCGGCGCGTCAACCCGCTCCTGGTCTTGCTGGACGGCTGCTTCATGGTTTCTCCTCCGCGTCCGCGAACCCGCGTACGTAGCCGACGCATTGCGCGATGTCCGCGACCGAATTCTCCCAATCACGCTCGTATTCGATGGAAATGTTCCCGTCGAACTTCTGGCGCCGCAGCTCGCGCAGAATTCCCTTCACATTGGTCACGCCCAATCCCAGCGGCAGGTCGCCCGCGTCGGGATTGCCCCACTCCTTGATGTCCTTCAAATGGACGCTGATCACGCGGCCCGCGAATAGCTTCAATGCGGCCACGGCATCGACGTTCGACCGAGTCCAATGTCCGACGTCCGCGCAAACGCCGAAGCGCGGATCACGATCCTTAACGAGCGAGAAGACGTAATTGGGGTCCCACAACCGGTACTCGGGCTTGTTGTCGTGCTTGGGATGACAGTGGATGCCGGCCGGGATGTTATATTCCTTGATGAGCTTTTCGATCAGGTCAACTTGATCGGCGCCCGGCTCGATCGTGATGGCGCGGACGCCCAGCTTTTTGGCGAACTCGAAAACTCGCCGTGCGCCGGCCTCGTCGCGCGGGATGCTCACAACGCCGAAGTTCACGATCAACAGTCCGTGTTGCCGCGCCTTCGTTTTCAGTTTTTCGATCGTCTCTTCCGTGGCGTTTGGCTCGACCTTGGTTTGCTTCTCGTCCGGGCTGAGCGCCTGACCTGGATAAAATTCAATCGTCTTTCCGCCCGCCGCCGCGGTCTTCTCGATCGCTTCGAAGGCGGTGAAGCGGTGAAACATGTACGCCTGACAGCCGAGCACGAATCCGCCCACGCGATACTCGGGACCGATGACCGGTTCCGCGGCGCCCGCGAAAAGCGCGAGCGTTTCCCCGAGCAACGCCAGCGTAAAGAGCGCCTTAAAGAAATGCCTCATAATCAAGAATGCCGCCCGGTCCTAGTGGTTCGGTTTAGCTTGCGGCGTCGCGTCGCCCGGGATCAGGCCCATCGACCATTGAACCATCTCGAGCCACATCTTTTGAAAATCGGGCCGTTCCCAGAGGGCTGGCACATGGCCGAGACCGTTGTAGAGCACGCGGCCTTTGCCGTAATTGCGCGCCCAGACCACGGCAAAATCTCCGTCGGTGCGCTTGACTCCCTTGCGCGTAAGGTCGAGTTTGCCCGCGTCGAGACTCATGACGACGCGGACGTTTTCTCGGGAGAAGTTCTTAATCTGATAAATCTCGTCGAACAGCGTGAACGCGGCCGGAAACTGTCCCAGCCCCGGAAAGTGGGAATCCTCAACCACCAACGGCGCGTTGAACTGGCCCCACGGATGGCCATCAAAATAGCCTCCCAGCATCTCGCCATACTCGGGCCAGCCGGTGAAGGTGATCGCCGCGCTGTGGATGCCGATGAACCCCTTGCCGTCGTCATGCACGAACGAGAGCAAGTCCGCTTTCTGCGACGCGTCCATGTCCAGCTCGCCGTCAGTGAAGAAGACGATGGCATCGAACGCGGACAGGTTTTTCGCCTCCCACTTGAGCGGCTTTTTCGTAATAGCCGTGCAATCGGTCCGCAGGTAAGTGTTCCAGAGTCCGCTGCTGTGGCCGAGATTGTAAAGCGTCGCCATCGCGGTCGAGATCGACTCGTGTTGGTAGCCCTTCGCCTGCCCGATGAACAAGAGATTGTGCGTCGGTTTGGTGAGCGTTTGGGCCAGCACGCCCGGAGCGAACGCGGCGCCGGTCAGCGCGGCGATCAGCGCGAGGATGCGACTCACGCGGTCGAACTTCGTCTTCATGCTCGGCTCACGGTCGGCAATCGCTCAATGGGCGACCGCGGTCAATTCGCGCTCGACCGGCGCCGCGGGCATCGCCTTCGCCTCGCGAATGATTCCGCGCATGAATTCGGCCGCGAGCCGGGCGTTCTTGTGCGCGAAATCGATGCCGACGGTTTCACCATTGACCACCGGCAATTGGTGGCAAAGCTCGTAGCTGGTGTAGCCGTCGTAACCGATCTCCCGCATGGCCCGCGCGAAATCCAGATAGTATTGGTTGGTCTCGCCGGTGACGACGCCATCGATGCGGTCCACGCCGGTGATGCCGCCGTCCGGATTGCGGTCGAATTCGCCGCCGAAGTGCGACATGACCTGCAGAGACCCAACGGCGCGGGCCGCGTCCCGCATCGCGGCGGCGCTCTTGTCGGGCATAAGGGGCGCGTCGAGGCAGATTTTGAGCGAGGGCGAGTTGACCTCGCGAATCATCCGGAGCACGTCGAGGTGATCCTTGATGAGCGGCTTGTGATTCTGCAGCGCGAGCGTCACTCCCATTTCGCTCGCGTACTGCGCGCACTCGATCAGGCCTTCGCGGCACCAGCCCCAGATTTCCTCCTCGGTGAACTTTTCATGCACGATCGGCCAGTAACCCTCGGCGATGTCGTACGTCGCGAGCTTCGGATGCCGCGTGATGCCCCACCACGCGAGGAAAACGCGCAGGTCTCTCGCGCCGAGATCGGACGCCATCCGGATTAGCTCGCGTACGAAACAGATTTGCGCCTCGCGCACTTCGGGCACCGGGTTGCTGAAATCATTGTTGGCGGCGACGCCGAGAATCTCGATGCCCTGGTCATCGGCCAACTGTCGAAGTTCCCGGCATTTGTATTTTGGCCAATCGAGCGGGTTGCCGTGCGGCCGCTTGCCGTCGATCTCGATGCCGTCGTAACCGAATTCCTTGGCGGTCCGGATGAGTTCGGGGAGCGTGAGCGCTTCCCCGCGATACCAGCAGCCGAGATAGGTGATGCTATAGAGTCCGATTTTCATAGGAGCGAATTAATTAAGTTTGCCGGCGGTCCATAGGATGGAGTTGTGCACCAGCGCGCGGTAGGACGGGTGGCGGAAAGGTGAATGATCGTGTCCGAGCTGGATAAATACGACTCTCGAGGTCGCGCACGGGCCGATCCACGCGACCGTCCGATCGCTGGTCGGATTGTCGGTGTAAAGCAACGGTTTGACGTTCGGCGAGATGAAAAGGCCCTTGTACGTTTCGTCGCTGACCTCGAACGGCGCGATGCCGGCGGTAATGGGATGTTCACCGGCGGGCGTGATCCAATGCCGCTCGCCAAATTTCACCGTGGAATTCGGAATGCTCCCTTGCCGTTCCAATCGATACAGCCCGCCCACTACCTCCTCATACCACCACGGCCATTTCTGAAAATTCAAGATGCCGTGATGCAGGAC
Source organism: uncultured Verrucomicrobiota bacterium (assembly GCA_964522665.1). Lineage (GTDB taxonomy): Bacteria > Verrucomicrobiota > Verrucomicrobiia > Limisphaerales > CAZFVY01 > CAZFVY01. The sequence continues at coordinate 16,077 of CAZFVY010000127.1, forward strand.
GACGATCCCCTTGCCGCTCTCCACGAACTCGCGCAGGTTTTTCTTCGCTTTGTCCTCCATATCGCGCGTGAAATCGTAAAAGACCAGCACGTCATATTTTGCCCGGATGTCTTGTTGAAACGCCAGTTTGCTGTCCATGACTGGCGCCCAGCCGATGTCCTGGTAACCGCCGAAAAGTCCGTAGAACGACGCTTCGTGATCATGTCCGCCGGTGATCACCAGCACGCGGAGGCCGTTGGTCGCCGGGCCGGGCACGCCGATTTCCGCGGGCAGCGTGACTTTCCCCGAGGCGGCCCACTCGGCGCCGCGCAGAAACGTGGTGATAAAGGCAGGCTCCTCCATCGCGCCGACGTCGTGACCGAGCGCGTCGCCAAACACCCGCCCCTTCCCGGAGCTTGACGCGAAGAGCAGCGGCGCTGCCGTTTCGGTGGTGGCCAACGGTTCCGCGCCCGTGAGCAGCGCGAAACCGAGCAGCGGTTGATCAGCGGTGCGCAGATTTGGTTTGAGGCCCAGCATCACCGGATGATCGGGTCGCGCGTTTTTCAAAGCGAGGCGGCGGAAAGCGTTGTCGGCGCCGCTGGTCGTGGCATCGGCTGGCCAGGCCGTCCTGGTTAACTTGGCGAGTCCCGGCCAGCCTTTGTCCCCCGTCCGTCGCTCCGCCAAATCGCCCAATCCTCCCCGCGTCACGACTAATCCTTTGCCCGTCTCGACAAAGCTCGCGAGCGCTTTCTCCGCTTCCGCCCCGAGGCGCGGGCCGGAATAATCATCCACCACGACATCGAACCCGGCCAGTGTCTTCGCCGTGAGGCCGGCCGGAGCCTCGTTGACTCGGACGTCAAAACGTCCGCAACCGGCCAGCAGTTGGCGTAAAAACGGAGCGCTGGCGCGCCAATCGTGGCCTTCGCCGCCCGTTAGTATGAGCGCCCGTAGCGGCGCCGGATTCGCGGGCGTCGTCGTCGCCGCCGGTTGCGCCGTGGCGCCGACGCCGGCGGCGAGCGCAAGCGACAGAATCGAGCCGGACAGCCAAAGCCGAAAGCGTTCAGTCGCGAATTTCACGATGTAAGCGTAGCGCGGCCGGCGAAACGATTTATTGCTTGGGAACGGCAGTCTTTGTGCCAGGAGCGGCGCCGCCGGCGCGGTAATGCTCGCGGTAATCGCGCGGCGTGCGCCCGAATTGCCGGCGAAATTCGCGCGTGAAATGGCTTTGGTCGGCGAACCCGCAATTCAGCGCGACCTCGGATAACGTTTCCGCCGTATAGATCAACGCGCGGCTGGCCATGCGCAGTCGAAGTTTGCGCAGATACTTTTGCGGCGTGAGATGGAAGCTCGCCAGGAATTGCCGCTCGAACGCGCGGAGCGACATCTTCGAGACGTTCGCCAACTCCTGGTTCGTAATCGGTCGCTGGCAATGATCGCGGATGTATTCGAGCGCGGGGCCGAACCCAGCCGCCGCTCCGGGGCTGTGGGCCGGCTGGTTCAACGCGCGCGTGATCCCGGCGGTCCCGACGATCCTGCCGCGCGCGTCCCGCACCGGGATTTTATTCGTGACGTTCCAACCCGCGGTTCCCGGCAATTCGCCCACCCGTTCGATGCGGTTGACGATTCGGTTCCCCGCCAGCGCGTATTCGTCGTCCAACCGGAATTGATCAGCCAGAAAGGCGGGCGAAAGATCGTAGTCGGTTTTGCCCAAAACCTCCCGCGGGCACTGGGCCGCGTCGAGGTCCGGGTGATCCAGCGCGTAATGAATTAGAAACGCCCGGTTCACCCAGAGGTAGCGGCCCTCGCGGTCCTTGACCCAAGCGAGCACGTCCTCGACGAAGTCGAATAGCTCGGTCAGTTCAAAGGGTCCGTGGGTTGGTGTCATGGTAGCGCCGTCAACGGCGGAGCCGCCCAATACTCGCCGGGCGGAGTGAATCACCGAATTCTGGCGAAGCCTTGGCGGGCGGCAAGTCGTTTTCCGCGCGTTTTCGTCCCGCGACAACTTTTTCCGCCCGTCAGTGTTGGAATAAACAGGATGAACGCTGCTAAACCGAAGACTATGAACAAGCTCAAGAACACTTTGATCGCGCTGAGTTGCGGGTTGCTTTTGACGGCCGCCGCCCGCGCGCAGGATACCAACGCCCCGCGGACCGAACTCGACGCCTTCGAGGGCAGCGTCGGCGTCGTGATCGTGCGGGGCAGCGCCGATATCGGCGTGGTGAACACCGAGAATGGAGCCGTCTCGGTCCGGTGCAAGCAGTCCATCGAGCCGCGTTCCGGCCGCAAGCTCTTCGGCCTGGCGATAACGCTCACCGGGAAGGACGGAGTGTCCGACACGACCATTGTCGATTACGCCGAACTCGAGTCGCTCGTCAACGGACTCGATTTCCTGGGGACCGCCAATTGGTCGATGACGTCACTGCCGAATTTTGACGCCGTTTACACCACGCGGGATGGCTTGGTGGTGTCCGCCTACAGCAGCCAGCGTCAGCCCGGCACGCTCGGCGCTTCCTTGAAAAGCGCGCGCGCGGCGAAAGTCAGGGTCGCCTTGGGACTCCAAGACTTCGCCCAGTTTCGCGGGCTGATCCAGCAAGCCAAAGGCAAGCTCGATACCATTAAGACCGGGCAGTGACGAGGAGTTGAGAGGCGCGATCGCTCAACCAAAACCTCGGCTTCAGATGGCGCCGCCGCGGATGCGCACTTTGCTCTCTCCCACAATCCAAAGGCGTCCCTTTAACGTCGTTGTCTCCAACATCGGCAGGATTTTTCGCAAGAGGGCTAATTGGTTGAAACGGGATTGTTCTTTAAGCCGCAG
>CAZFVY010000128.1:0-18864 GCA_964522665.1 uncultured Verrucomicrobiota bacterium
CTCCCGTTTAGTGGGTTACAATCGCCGAGCTTCCCCATGGCCGGATGAGAGTGACCGGAATTCCAGTATTTGCTGAAGTTCGCGCATCGGACGCGTGCTGGGATAGCTCTTTCCGTTCTTCAGCACGACCAGGCTCTCGCCCTTGAAGGTGGGTTGAAGCTCCTGGATTTGATCGAGGTTGACGATAACCGAGCGGCTGATGCGCAAGAATCGCCGCGGGGGGAGATGGGATGCCAGCGAACTCATGGTCTCACGCAGAACATGATTCTCCTTGCCGACCTGCACCACGGCGTATTTTCCGGCGGCCTCGATGGCCTCGATCTGGTCCAACTCCACAAAGGTAACCTTGCCCGGGGTTTTGACCGCCAATCGAGCGAGTTGACCTGCCGGCGCCGGCGTCTGACCTAAGAGCGCAAGCAGCCCACGGGCGGCCACGCCGACTTGTCGGTTGGCAATGAGGTCCCGCGCCCGCTGGACCGCCTCTTTGAACCGGGCGGGTTTGAACGGTTTTAGGAGGTAGTCCCGCGCGTTCGCCTCGAATGCCCGCAGCGCGTGCTGATCGTAAGCCGTGGTGAAGATCACGACCGGCAGCCGCGCCTGCGGGACTCGTCGCAGCGCTTCAAATCCATCCATATCCGGCATCTGCACGTCCAGAAAGACCAAATCCGGCTCGGTTGCTTGAATCTGGTCCACCGCCTCAAATCCATCTTTGCTTTCGCCAATGATCTCCACGTCGGTTTCTTCCCCCAAGAGCAGGCGCACGCGCTGCCTCGCCAAGGGTTCGTCATCCACGATGAGCGTGCGAATCTTCATTCGGCTGGCTCGTTCGGAACGATGGGGGCTGGCGCCGGCTTCAAGTGAAAGGGGAGGTGAATATCGACTCGGCAACCTTGGGGTTCAGCCCTCCCGAAAGAGAAACTTTGGTCCTGGCCATAGAGTTCCCGCAGTCTGGCTTCGGTGTTGGCCAGCCCGATGCCATGTCGCAGGGAGCCGTTTAAGGCCGCGTCCGGCAAGCCCCTGCCATTGTCCCGGACAACGAGGCGGAGATGCTTATCGACCCGTTTTGCTTCGATCGAGATAAGCCCCGGACCTCGCCGCGGCTCGACGCCGTGTCGGATGGCGTTCTCGACCAATGGTTGAAGGATGAGAGCTGGAACCAGGGCTTTCAGGAGTTCATCAGGAACGCTCTGTTCCAGTCGAAGCCGTTCGCCAAAACGTTTTTGCTCAATGCTGAGATAGGCCCCGATAAACTCGAGCTCTTGCGCCAGGGGGATCTCCGGTTCCTCCATCGAATCGAGCGAGCGGCGCAGCAACCCGCCGAGGTCGCCCAGCATCTCGTCGGCCGCTCGCGGGTTGACGTAAACCAAGGCGGAAATCGAGTTTAGCGTGTTGAAAAGAAAATGCGGGTTGATCTGCATACGCAGCGCTTGCAGTTTGGCGCTCGTGAGTCTTGCCTCCAATTCGGCCGCGCGCCGTTCCCGCTCCCGCGAGCCGCGAAAATTCGTGATCGCCTGGCAAACGCCCACTAAAGACCCATAGACGAGAACGTCCAACGCCGCGCGGAGTCCAAGAAACACGCCGAACGCGCCGGGCGGCCCCAGCCGGTCCGTTTTCAATTCGGGCGACCGCCCCGGCCGCTCCAAACGTTGCGCCGGAGGAAAGGCCCGGGCGAGAGCGCGAAAGCCAGCCCGGTTGGCTCCGACCAATAAGAGGCAGGCCAGCAAATGAAGCCCGACATTCCGAAGCAGTCTCCTCCGTTCGATCGGAAAGCGGAAAGAGAGCCACGCCACGGCCGGCAGGAACAACAGCCAAAGCGCCCAAAAAGACGCTCCGAAGCTAACCGCTTGGCGCCATGAACCGGGGCTGTTTAACGCAAGGGGAGCCGCAAACAGCAGTACCAGGGCTCCCCAAAGCCCCAGCGCTGTTGCCGCCATCGCCACGTTGCGAGCGATGCGTCGGTCGCCGCTTGTCCGGCTCATGTCACGCCGAAGCAAAGCGTAGGCGGATTAGAGCAACGCGCTGACTTCCCGCTCGGTCTTGTCGAATTCGACGGCCAGATCGATTTCCAGCGAGCCGGGGATGCCGAAGTTCTTGAGGAAAATCCAGGCGGGCAATTGCTGAATTTGCAACATTTGCTCGGCCGGCTCGGTGTCGTCGTCGCGGCGTTGATGGGCCAGCGCGTCGGCCACCGCGACGCAGGCGGCCAGAAACCCGCCGTCGCCGGCGGGATCGGTGGTGTGTTCGGCGCAGAGCGGGTCGTGGTGGTAGAGAACCGCGAGGAGGACATGCTTGTGCACCTCGAGGCGCTGCGTGATGGCGCCACCGATTCGAGTATGGTCCAGGCCCAGGAATTTCGGCTCGACCATCGCGTGGGCGCGGCGGCGCAGCCGGGCCTCGCGCATAATCCCTTCGAACTCCTTCGGAAAGTAACGCTCGATGAAAAGCTTGCCGACGTCGTGCAACAAACCGGAAAGGTATTCCATCCCGTTGGTGCGGCGGAACGACGCGGCCACTTTATCGGTCAGCCGGGCCACTAAAATGCTATGAATCCACCACCGTTTCCAATCGGCGTTCTCGCGAAAGTCCGAGAGGCTCCCCAGCGCGCCCACGGCGATCGCGACGCGCCGGATTTCCTTGAGGCCGATGATCATCAGCGCCTGAAAAATGCTGTCGATGGGCCGCGCGGCGAACCCGACCGAGCCGGCCACCTGAATGCTCCGGGCCGCCAGCCCCGGGTCCATCGAGATGACTTGCGCGAATTCCTCGAGGGTCACGCCCTCCTGCTGCGACAAGGTGCAAATCTTCATCGCGGCCGCCGGGAACACCGGCAGGGCGCACTCCTTTTCGAGGACCTCCACGATGTGGTCGGTCACCCATTTCTTCGTCGGATCACCGACCAAAACATAATCTTCCATTTTCATCTACCGCCTCTCAGGTCGTCGTTTAATTTCCCGGCAGCGCCCTATGCCTCCACGTAGATTGGCGTTCTAATGGTGTTGATCTGGGCAAAATTGTGCAGTTTCTCCAGCAGCGATGGCGTGATCGTGTTGCCGGCCGAGACCAGGACGGTTTCGTCGCCGGTCACGATCGGCGCCAGCAGCGACTGGCCGACGCGCAAGTCGTCCAGTTCCACCGGCCGGCTTCCCCGCGGCGGCGCCTCGATGACCCCGGCGATCGCCACCGCCAGGATGGTGGGATCGTAGATGCCTTCGGCGCGCTTCATTTCCTGGGCGATCTTGCCGCGGGGCATGCCGTTGGTCTCCATCGCGTCCATGTCCGCGAGGATTTTCAGGATGCGCCCGCCGACCGGGATTTTCTCCCCGGAGACCGAGTCGTGCGGAAAGCCGGTGCCGTTGAAATTCTTGTTTTGATAGAGCACGATCGCCGCCACCGCTTCCAAGCGAGGGATTCGCGCGAGCAGATTGCGCCCAAACTCCGGCAACCGAGTGACCATGTCTTTCTCGACGGTGGTCAAGTGAATGTTCGCGCGCAGCTTCTGGATCACGGTCGCCGGAACGCAGACGTACCCGACCTGAAATAGGATCGCCGCCATCTCTAGTTCCCAAGTACTCTCGATTTTGAGTCGGCGGGCGATCTCGAGCATGTAATCCCGCATCTTTTCACCGTGCCCGAAGGACTGGGGCAGAACGGTCGCGAGAATCTCCGTCAAGACTTGGATGCTGCCACCCAAGATGCGCTCCACCAACTCGCGTTCGGACGCCAACAGCCGCGCCCGTTCCTGTTCCATCTTATGGCGGTAAAGCGCCATCTCGATGTTGGTCAGCAGCTCGCGCTCCTCGTACGGCTTGATGATATAGCCGAACGATTCGGTGATTTTTGCCCGCTCGATGGTGGCTTGATCCGTGTGGGCGGTCAGATAAATCACGGGCAGGTCAAAGCGGCTCCGCACTTCCGCCGCGGTCGAAATCCCATCCAGCGGCCCCGCCAATCGGATGTCCATCAAAACCAAATCCGGCTCACACTCCGGGATCTGTTTCAACGCCTCCTCGCCGGTCGTCGCCAGCCCTGCGACTTCGAAGCCCAGGTTTTTCAGACGGCTCTGGATGTCGGCCGCTACAATGCCTTCGTCCTCAACGATGAATACCTTAGCCTCGGGCATGCGCTTGAACCCTTTCTTCCCCAGTAAACGCGGAATCTAATCCATCGAACGAAGCCTCGCGCGCTTTGAGCGGTGGGGTCGGGAGAGCCTCAACCAGGAACGAAAAATCGCCTCGTCGGGCGATTCGCCGTGCCGGGCTGACACCAGAGGAACGAACGCAGCTCGTCGAAACGGAAGCTGCTGGCACCTTGCGGCACGATCTTTCCCCACGTATTCGCCAACGCCGATGTTGGTCGTGACCCTTGACCGTCTTTCTGACCATCGGGGCGTGATGGTATGCAAAACCAGGCAGCCGTCAACACGTCAGTTTCGGCGGCGCCATGCCGGCGCGGCCGGCGCGGCGCTGAAAAGCCGGCGCCGCCCGGCGGGCGCTTATTCTTCGACGTAGATCGGTTCTTTGATGCCGCTAAGCTCGGTAAAATTCTGCAGCCGATTCAGCAAGAGGGCCGAAATTCGGTTGCCTGAGGTGACCAATTGGGTTCCGTCGTTCGTCTGGATCGCTTCCTTGAGCAACTGGCCGACCCGTAAGTCTTTTAGCGCCACCGGCTTGGAGCCTTTGGGCGGCGCCACCAGCAAGCAGACGATCGCTTCCTTCAGCAGTTTCGGATCGTACTTGCCCGTGGCCCGGGTCATGATTTCCACAATCACCCCTTTCGAGGTCCCTTCCGATTCCAATTTGATCATGTCGGTCAGGATGCGAAAGATCCGGCCACCGAGGGGAATGTCTGGCCCCGCCACCGAGTCGTAAGGGAAGCCGGTGCCATCAAAATTCTTGTTTTGATAATGGACATAGCTTGCCACCGTCTCCAGCCGCGGTATGCGCGCCAGTAGATCGCGCCCGAATTCCGGGACGCGCGCGATCATCTCGCCTTCCATCCGGTGCATGGTGATCCCGGCGTGCATTTTTTGGATCACCGTCGGTGGAATCGTCACGAATCCGACCCGGCAGAGCATCGCGGCGACCTCGAATTCCCAACTGGGCGCGAGTTTGAGCGTGTGCGCGAGGGTCGAAACGTAGTCCCGCAACTTCTGCCCGTGGCCGAAGGCGTGCGGATCCACCATCGACAAGATCTCCGTCAGCACCCGAATCGCGCCGCCCAGCGTGTTCTCCAGCAGCGCCGAGCGTTCCCGCTCCATCCGGTGTTTGTACAATCCCATCTCGATGTTCGTATGGAGCTCGCGCACCTCGAACGGTTTGATGATGTACCCAAATGGCTCGGTAATCTTGGCCCGTTCGAGCGTCGCGTCATCCGCGTGGGAGGTCAGAAATACGACCGGAATGGCGAACCGTTTGCGAATCTCCTCCGCCGCGTAGATGCCGTCCATCAGGCCGTTGAGCATGATGTCCATGAGCACCAAGTCCGGCCGTTCGCCGGTAATTAACTGCATCGCTTCCTCGCCGGAAGAGGCCAGGCCGACGACTTCGTAGCCGAGGTCGCTCAGCCGGCTCTGTATGTCCGCGGCGATGATGCCCTCGTCTTCGACGACCAGGATGCGTGCGGTTGACATAAGCGCTGCCCTCGTCCTAATCGGTGGCGCCACCGCTCACGGTCAGTCGGCGGCGAATGCCTCCGCCACGACCGCCCCGGACCCCGACCCTTTTGTGGGGGATTTGTCCCATAGATTGATGAATGAGAATGGCAGCCTTCGATAAGGGCTACCCCTCAGTCAAGCTTAAATGGGCGAAATTACCGATTCCCGGCGCCGCCATTTTTAGATTTAATCGCAGACGGAGCCGAGTATAGTAGGAACGAAGTAAAACGAATGAACCGCGGGCTTGGTGAAAGCTGCCTCAGTAAATTGGAGCGAACTGCCGCCGGTCCCGGGCGGCCACGCTGGCCGCTGCTCGTATGCTGCGCGTTAAAGACACTCTCCGCGCGACCGTCCATCTCAGCTTCGACGGCCGCGTGTTCAAGGCTTATCACGGCCCCGACGCGGCGACCCGGTTCGCGCACGAGGTCAAGGTCTTGCGTTTCCTCGAGCGACGCGGCTGCCCCTTCGTGCCCCGCCTGCTCGAGGCGGACCCCGCGATTCCCCGCATCGTCACGACCAATTGCGGGAGCCGGGTTGAGCATCTGGACGATGAACGCGCGCGCCGCTTATTCGCCGAATTGGAAACTTACGGCGTGCGCCACGACGACCCGGACGTCCGCAACGTCACCTACCGCCAGTCTGACGGGCGTTTCTGCGTCATCGATTTCGAGTTTGCCACCCTCCTGCCAGGGTTTGAAGACAACGAAGACTCCGCCGCCTCGCCTTGAAGGCGCCTTGCCGTAAGCGCCGCGAATGATTGCATCTCAGCGCAGGGCGGCGGCGACCGCGGGGCTTAAGTGGTCCGGCTGGACGGATCGCGGCAAAGTAAAACCGAACAACGAGGACGCGTTTCTGGGCCTGCGGTTTGACGCTCGCGAGGTCCATCATCTGGGGAAGATCGGCGAGGCGTCGATGAGGCATTATGACTTCGCCTTCGCGGTGAGCGACGGCATCGGCGGCGCGCGGGCGGGCGAATTCGCCAGCCGGATCGCCGTGGACAAAACCGCGGCGCTGCTCCCCCGCGCCTACCGCGACACCGCGATTGGCCTGGAAAGCGGTTTCGAGGACGTCTTGACCGAGTTATTCGATCAAATCCATCGCACGCTCACCTTCGTGGGGAGCGCCTACGAGGAATGTTCGAACATGGAGACCACTTTGAGCCTCTGCTGGTTCACGCCGGGCTGGGCCTATATCGGACACATCGGTGACAGCCGGGTTTATTATCTGCCCGCCGGCGACGACCGCATCCGGCAGGTCACGCAGGACGACACGCACGTGGGCTGGCTGCTGCGCAACGGCAAGATCAACGAGCGCGAAGCGCGCTGTCATCCGCGGCGCAACTCCTTGCAGAAAGCCCTCGGCGGGACCAATCAATTCGTGGACCCGCAACTTGGGGCGATCGCCTACGAGCCGGGCGACATCTTCCTGCTCTGCTCGGATGGCTTGGTCGATGGCCTCTACGACCACCATTTGACCGAGCATCTGCGCCGCCTGGACCCCGCTCCCGACGCGAACCCCGCGCGCCAACTGACGCTCGGCGCGGTCGAGAAAGACGGCAGCGACAACGTCACCGCGGTGGTAGTTCAAGTGGTATGAGGTCAGCGCGACGGCTCCCGCGCGCGGTTCGGGCTTAAGCCAGTGTAGTGTCTCATAAATAACTGGTCATTCGCGAGGCGGATCTGGCCAACGGCGCCGCGCGAGCGACCAAGGATTAGCGTCGCGCCGTCGGCAGATTATTCTGCGCAATTTGCCTTGCCGGACCCATTTGCGACCGCTTACCTTTGCGCCTGGCTTGGTCGCTTGGAGGTGATCCCGAAGAGACAGGGCCACGCGGCTACGATCGTCGCGCACGCCAAACCTGAGGAACTCGAATGCACATTAGAGTCGAATGCCCCTGCGGCCAGCGGTACGAGTTCGAATGTGAGCCGATCAACGGAAAGCTGCCCGGCCCCGTCCAGTGCCCGGTCTGTGGTCGCGAGGGAACCGAGTCGGCGAATGACTGCGCGGCAACCCAACTCGCTGCCTCCGTCGCGCCGCCCGCTGTTCCACTCGCGCGGCCGATACCCACTCGCGCGACCGGCGCCACCTCTTCCGCGCCGCAACGCCTGGCGTCGTCGGCGTCAACCCGCGCGGCGGCCGGCGCTGGAGCGGGGGCTCTCCTGCGAGGGGCGCTTGGAGCCGTCGGTGGTGGATTGGCCGGAATGCTCGGCTGGTATTTGATAACGATCGGGACCGGCTACGAGATCGGCTACGCGGCGGTGGGAGTAGGCGCGCTCGTCGGTTTTGGCGCGCTCAAGCTGGCCGGTACCGGCAGCCACGCTCTGGGAATCATCGCGGGAGCCTGCGCGCTGTTCGCGATTATCGGGGGCCAATACTTGGCGGCCAAATACGAATTTGATCGTTCGTTGACCGCCCTCCTGGATACCCGGTACGAGCAGCGGATGTCGTTCGCCCGGTCGGCCTTGGCCGCCCGCTCGGACGACGAATTGCGGGCGTTGGTGGCGCCGTCCGCCAGCGCCGCCGGCAAAAATATTGAGCCGGGATCGATCACCGACGAGCAACTCGCCCTCTTCCGTATGAAGCGTCTGCCCGAACTGCAGGCCTTCACCGAGGGTCGGCCGACCAAGCCCGCCTTCATCGCTTCGGCGCGCGCGCGCATCGAGACGTCGAAAGTAACCCTCCGCTTGCTCAAAGGGAGCCTGCGGATTTTCACCTTGCTCTGGCTGATCTTTGGGGTCAGCGGGGCGTACCGGATTGCCGTGCGGCCGAACTAATCTACCCCCGCTCAGCCCCCGGCGAACACCGGGCGAAAACCCGCCTTGGTCAAAATGCGCGCCACCTGTTCACGCTGGTCGCCTTGAATCTCGATCCGACCGTTTTTTACCGTGCCACCCGCGCCGCACGCCTTCTGAATCTCCTTCGCCAGCCGTTCCTTTTCCGGCAAACCGATGCCGATAAAATCGGCCACCACCGTCACCGTCTTGCCCCCGCGCCCGGCGGTCTGTCGCTGGATATTCACCCGGCCGCGATTCTTGACGCTCGCCGTCTCCCCCGGCGAGGCCGGCGGCGAACAATCATCCGGAAACGGTATCTGATTGCTGAATCCACTCATAAGACGTCCGCCACGCTACCCGCCTCCGCCTCGCGAATCAACCCACGGCGCGCGCCGCAGAAAGACCCCAAGTGGTTCTGCAAACTGACAACTCTCGATGCGAGGGAGAACGGATTGCGGCGTGCGTTCCGGGACCGCGGTTCTGTGAACCGCAGCGCGCCCGAAAGATCCGCAGGGCGCCGTGATCCACGAGAGCGCCCGACCGCGAGCCACCGCCGCGGTCGCGGACTCGCGTTCCATCCGTCTTCGGGCGTCTCTGGAGGTGAGTTGACGTCGGGATACGAGGGGCTAATTTGCCAAACAATGACGCGCGTGGGGAAGTTCATTGTCGTTTGGTTATTCGTCGGATTGCTCCTGGCAATCGCTTGCTTGCTGTTCATGGCGCCAGCCGAGCCGCGGTATCTGGGGCGTCCACTCCGAGATTGGGCCAGGAATTTAACGCTTTTTAACTGGCCGCCGGGCCTGAAACTGTACGCGGAGCTGGAGCGCCGCCAGCGCCAGGACGCGGAGGCCCGGTTGGCGATTCAACAGCTCGGAACCAACGCGGTTCCGGCGCTACTGCGGTATTTCCTGCGACAAGACCCGGCCTGGAGGCAGGCGATGATTGACCGCGTCAATCGGCAGAAGTTTGTCCGCGTCCACCTGCGGACCGCGGCGGAAGCGGAGGCGCAGGGGGAACTGGGCCTGCTGGTTCTGGGACCCGCCGCGAACGGCGCGCTGCCGGCGCTGGCGCGCGCGATCGACGATTCAAGGCGCGGCCTCACTGCGATCCGAATCATGGCGGCCGTCGGGTCGGCCGCAACGCCGTACTTTACCAACGCGCTTTTCACGCAGACGAATCGCGCGGTGCGGCTGGCCTTGATTGATGGACTCGGGGGCCGCGGTCCGACCGCGCCGATTGCGATTCCGGCCCTGCTGCGGTGCGCCCGCGAACCTGACGCGGCGATTCGCGAAGCGGCGGTGTGCACGCTCTCGACCGCGAGCCGCGACGAAACCTTGCTCGTGCCGGTCGGGTTGGACGCGCTGGAGGACATTGACGCCGCGGTGCGGTTCGCCGGTTGCGGGGCGCTGGGAGTTTGCGGCACGCGGGCCTCGGCGGCCGCGGACGCGCTGCTGCGGCACATCACGACCGAATCGGACCCGGACGTGCGCGCGAACTGCGCGGCGTGCTTGTTCGCCATCGCTCCCGAAGCCGCGGCCGCCGCAGGCTTCCCCCGCGAAGAATTCAATCCGAATTTCCGCGGCCGTTACCAACGGATTTGGCCGTCGGTGACCGCCGGTTTCTGGCAGGCGGTTCAGCGGATCAAGAATGTCCCGTAGGAATCGGCACGCTGCCAATTACTTTTAGCCGGCGCCGCGCCACGCCGAAACCGTCCCATTTCATCGCCGCCGCCGGGAACCGGCGGGTTGCCGGCCACAAAGCCAAAGCTTTCGCCATCTATTGTCACCTATCCCACCGCCGAAGCAGTGTGAGCGGCCATCGGCCAGGAATGGTCGATCCTGGCCAGGAATCACCGGGAATCGACCGTAGGGGGTATCCCCCAATAGCGAATGGCCAGCTGACCGCATAGTGTCAGTTGCTGTAATATCAAATGCCCGGCAACCGAACGACAACCACCCGATGAAACGAAGCTTAGGGCTATGGGGTTCAGTATTACGGCGCCGCAAATCGCACCGTTTTCGTGCGGTTGATCGGGCGCCCGGCGCCTGGATACGGTCGCAACGAGAGTGAAAATCAATGAAATAGCTCTACTGTTCCGCGATGCGTTCAAGAAATGGTACGACAAGGATCCATTTCGTGAAAGCGCCGTCATAGCCTATTATGCCATCTTTTCGTTGCCTGGCTTATTGGTGCTTGTGATTACGCTGGCCGGCTATTTTTTTGGGAAAGACGCGGTCAACGGTCAGTTGCGCGGCCAGATCAGCGCCGCCATCGGAAATGACGCGGCGGATCAGGTACAAGTTATGATTAACGAAGCCAACAGCGGCGCGGATTCCATTTGGGCCGCGATCATTGGGATCGTTACCATGTTGATTGGCGCCACCGGCGTTTTTGTTCAGTTGCAAAAATCACTCGACACCATCTGGGAAGTGAAAGCCAAGCCTTCGAAATCCGGCGTCTGGATGTATCTTAAATCCCGTCTCTTTTCATTCGGACTAATCCTTTCGATCGGTTTTCTGCTTTTGACGTCATTGGTGATCACGTCCATTCTCGCGGCGATGAGCAAGTGGATGGAGGCGCACTGGCCCGGATACATGATGTTTCTTTTTCAGGCCGCCAATTCTTTAGTCTCCCTTTCCATCATTTCTGTTCTGTTTGCGCTGATGTTCAAACTTTTACCCGACGCCAAAATAAAATGGAGGAACGTATGGGTGGGAGCGTTCCTCACCGCGCTGTTATTCGAGATCGGCAAGTTTGGTTTGGGATTGTACTTCGGAAAAGCGAAACCTGGGTCAGGCTACGGGGCCGCCGGATCTGTGATCCTTATGCTGCTTTGGGTATCTTACACTTCCATGATCGTATTCTATGGCGCCGAATTCACGAAAGTGTATGCCGATCATACTCGCGGCGAGGTCGCGGTGGGAGAGCCTGCCATAAAGGGCATCGGAGGGCGTCGGGCGTGAAATCTGATTCACCTTTAGCTTGAGCATTGGGTGCCCCCCGGAGCGCGCACACCATTTCGTGTCATGGTTAGGAATGGATCAAGGCATGGCGGCAACCCGCGCCAGACCGCGGCGCCCTGGAGTTTTAGTTCATCCACCCGATGAAAAGCGCTCGCGATCCAGCTCATTTGGCCGGCCGGGGCGGTCTCGGTTCAATCCCGGGGGGCCTCACAGCGCCAGTCCCGCCGGTTCGGGCGCCGGGTGGGGCTGGTCCTGCTCGCGCTCGCCGATGGCAAATTTGATTTCAAACGAGGTTGGTTCGACTTCGTCCTCGAAACTGAGTTCAAGGAGGGTCAAATCACCGGCTATGCCAAACCGCTCTTCCGCAATCTGAAGGTTTTCAGCCTGAGCGAAGACCTGAAGGAGGACAACGTGCTCCAATTCTTCTGGCTGGCCCTGGTCGGCGGCGCCACCACCGTTTTCAAGAACCCCTCGCGCGACCAGTTCGGAACGCTTCTGGCCTCACACGACCGGCTCCGGATCCCGAACAAGGAACAAAAGGAACTTCTCTCGATCATCGAGAGGGCCCACCCTCAAATCGTCACGCGACGTTAGGACTCCTACGCGACGCCCGACGCGGATCGTGACGAGGAAGGGAGCGCCGCACGTCTCCAAATTCAATGGGCCGGTTGGAAACTCTTGGGTGGCCCTGGCGCCGCCTTCGCGGCGTCGGGGTCGAATTGTTGCAGAAGAAACCGCGCCACGCCGTTGATCGCCTGATCGGGGTCGGCGCTCAAGGCCCGCAGTTCCGGCGTCAGCGCCGCCAAATTCGCGGAACCGGGCGCGAGCAGCCCGACGTCGCGCAAACGCAGCAGCGCGGTGACGGCTTGCCAGCGTCGGAAGTCGGCCGAATACGACTCCGACGGAATGAGGCCGATCCAGACTGTCCGGCGTTCCAACTGGCGGGCGAGGCGTTCCAGCGCGGTTTCTCGCGCGCGGAGGCGCCGCAACAAGGTCGGCAACGAATTGGTCCCGGCCCGCTCGATAGCCACGAACGCCTCGGGTTCGACTTTTAACGCGGACCCGCGGCGCGTCCGCGCGGCTTCCGGGCTGAGCCAGGCCGTGCCGGGGCGGCCGACCAGATAACCACCGCCGGCGCCGCCGGAAATCGCGGCGGCAGGCATCGTGCAGGGCAGGGAACTCAGCCAGAAGTCTAATCGCCGCCCGAGATAGACCGGCTCGCCGGGTCTCAGGTACGCCCGCGCCGCGGCGACGCCGAGGGCAAACGCTCCCACGGTGATTACAATTTTTATGCCATGCGGTTTCATCTCGCGCCGGGCGTTTTCGTCTCCCAACCGGCGCTGACGGTTGGAGGGGAAGGCCCTGGGTCCAATGCGACGCCGACATGAGCGCCGGCCACCATCCGGCGGAACGACGCGCGCGGCAGCGCAATATCGCGCCGATTCACCGCCCTGGCGAGCGCGGATCGTCGTCGCGGGGAGAGGCGAGTCGCATCCAACCAACAATCTTCAGACGCGCAGGGGGCGGGCGGGCGATTCGGAATTTCACGCGAATCGCCTTGCCCGATTACCCCTGAGTGGCACGGCAACCCAAGTCGCGCTTGAACAAAAGTTGCCGCGCGATGTGGAGTGCGTCGGCAGAGCGTAGCGGCGACGACGCTTTCGCAGGGATGAACGGGTGCTTCGGTTCGGGTGTTCAACAGCTGCTTCGGCGCCTAAAGCGGTGTCGCGCCGCGCTCGCCACCGCACCAATATGACGACGGCTCATTCGCCGGTTTCGAGTTGACACGCGGAATGCCTGGCGCAATTTCGACGCTGGCCTCGTCAGCAGGGTTTTACGTTTGACGTGGAAGACTCGAAATGGATCAAAGCGCTCGCGGTCGCGGGATGCGGTGGCTGGGCGCCGGCGTGGCGGTGGCGCTCGCGGCGGGCGCGATTTGGCTGGCGCGCGGGTACCGGGATCGATCGGCGCTAGGTCAACCGTTGAGAGGTCTGGTCGGTCACGTGAGGTCTGAGTTGCCTTGGTACGACCACGCGTTCATCCGGTTCGAATCCTACCGGCGACTGGCCACCGTCGCCTTTTTCCGCGACCACGCGCTCGCGGCCCACGAAACGGAAGCGACTATTCGCCGGAACCGTTCGACCGCCGTCCAACTCCTCGGGCTGATGGGAACGAACGCGTGGCCCGCCGTCCCGAGCCTGCTGCGAGCGCTGGACGCCCGCGACCTTCAGGTTTGCAATTCCGCGATCAAAGCCTTGACGGCAATGAAAGCGGACCGATCCGCTGACTTTCTTCGCCTTGTCGAGCCCGCGGTCAGTCACCGCCGCGCCGCCGAGGCGCTCGGCCTGGCGCTGGGCGTCCAATGGCATCGTCCTCTCTACGACGACGAGCGCGCGATTCAACGGTTCGCGCTGGTGTGCCTGACTCACTGCGGAGCCGAGGTCCACTACGCTTCGGCGAAGCTGGTCGCTCTCGTGAATTCCGGCGCGGACCACGAAGCGCGCGTTTTGGCCGTTCAAGCGCTCGGGCGACTCGGAACTCACGGCCAGGAGGTTCTGCCGTTTCTGAAGCGGGCGCTGCAGAATCGCAACGAGTGGGGCGACGTCAGCGCGGCCGCCGCCGAGGCGCTGGGCGAGGTTGGCCGCCACGATCCCGAGGTCGTGCCGTTGCTGCGGGAAGGATTGAGCAACGACGCCGTGCTCGTCCAGGTCGAGTCCGCGGGCGCGCTCTCGCGTTTGGGCGTTCCCGCCCGCGAACTTACCCCGGTCCTGCTCGCCGGCCTGCGTGATGACCGCGCCAACGTGCGCCTGGCGTCATTGCAACTCCTCGCGCGCATCGGCGCCCGGGACAATGACGCCCGCGCGGCCATTCGCGAACGGCTCCTCATGGATGACGACGACGCCGTCCGCGCGAGCGCCGCGTCGGCGCTGAAATGAGCAGTCGTTCCCGGGTCAAAAAAGAAGCATCCCCTACCGAGGGCAAAGCGAATAATGGCGGGAACGCAGCCCCGTTTTCGATCAACACATTGTTCGCCAACGCCTGGTTAACGCCCATTCGGAGAAGCGCTTGCGACGGAATCCATCCCCGTTCGCCGCGCCCTCGACTCTGCCGCCGCGCGCCGGCGGGTGAGAGCGGTCAAGACCGGCTTTCACGAACGCGGGCCGGGCGTGGACTCTGCGGCCTTTAGCCGCAACGCGGAAGGCTATCGAGGTTATTGTCCGGGACGGCGTCGGCGGTGGAACGGAGGATGATACGGTGGCAATGGGGGCAGATGACTTCCCGGACGCCGGCGACCTTGCCCGAGGTGTCGCCCTGGGTGAAGAAAAGGTGGCCTTGTCTTATGGCGTTGAGTACTTCATCCACCGCCCAAATCACGCTATAAAGACCCGTCTGATGTCCGGTGCCGACGGCTACGATATGGAATTGGGCGTCCGGTTCGTTGACCGGCTCCTGCCGTACGCAAGTAACGCGATAATTCGCCATGAATTGTCGTTTCCGATTATCCCGATTGGCCTCGTGGCCACCCACTCCGACGGCGCCATCTTGTGGCGCCGACTCGCCGGGCTGTCACGATTAATCTCCGTTTTTGGCAATCCTCTCCGGGTGGGGCGCTTTTCGCGCAATCCTCTTCCAATTTGGATTAACCCCGATTCACGCGCGAACGCCAACTCGAGCGCGGGCAAGCCCGTCCGGCTACGGTCACGCACGGGCTTCCCTAGTCTTATACGCGCGAAAAACGCGAATCTTTCAAACAAAATGCTGATTTCCTCGAAAAATGTTTGCCCCCGCTGGCCGCAACATGGCCGAGCGAACCGCCGGCCGAAGTGGCGCCAGCGTTTCCTTTCGCGTAACGACGCTCACCTTGGCGCTCAGGCTTCCGTAACACCCATTTTGAGCCTACGGGCTTCACCAGAAGCTCCACTCCAGCCTTGGGTCACAAGCTTTTCGAGTCAAATCGGGCCGGGCGTGATTTCGTTTGAAAAAGATTTCCGGCTGTGAGCACACTTACCCCAGAAGAGTGTAAGGACCAACATGGAAGCCGACTACGATCTCGTACCGACGCGTCAAACCTTGCTCAGCCGCCTGCGCGATTTGGACAACCAGGAGAGCTGGATGGAGTTTTTCGAGACTTACTCCAGCCTCATCTACCACACCGCGATCAAAGCCGGCCTCGAGCCGGTCGAGGCGCAGGACGTGGTCCAGGAGACGGTCATCGCGGTGGCTCGAAGTCTGCCGGGCTTCAAATACGACCGGAAACTCGGGTCGTTCAAAACGTGGCTCCTGAACATGACCCATTGGCGCATCAAGGATCAGCGGCGCAAACGCCGTCCCGGCGAGCGGGTTGCGCGCGAGGTGAACGACGCGGCGCGCCAGGCCGAGCTGGAAGAGATCGCCGACCCGGCGCGCCCGGCGATGGACCTGATCTGGAACGAAGAATGGGAAAAAAACGTGGCGCAGGTCGCGATCGAGCGGGTCAAACGCAAGGTCGATCCCAAACAATTCCAAGTTTTCGAGCTCTATGTGCTCCAATCCTGGCCCGCGACGCGGATTGTAGATACTTTTAAGTTAAATTCCGCGCAAATTTACTTGATTAAGCATCGCGTTTCGCGCCTTATTAAAAAAGAGATTCGAGCCTTGGAAAAAGAGCATTGTTAGCGATCCACGCGGCCAGCCGGGCGAGGCGCTGAAACAATGCTCCGCGACGCAACCACGCGCCGGGGCGTTCGAAAGGTGATTTTGCCCTTGAGTGGTTTCGAGTGATTCGAGGCCAGGGTTGCCGGCGCGGGCGTGCCGGCCCGTTCGAGCGGAACGGAAAGATGGTCCGAAGCAACACGACTCAACATAGTCCAACAACTACAAAGGTTCCCAAACCATGAAAGCACGAATGGTCTCCCAACCCGCCAGCCACCGCGTCAAACCAGGATTCAGCCCCAAACCCGCGAAGCGCAATCTCGCGCCCAGGAGTGATGATAGCCCGAGTCCGTCGCCTTCCACCCAAAGTCCTAGTGGGATGTTTCGGCGCGTCGCACGGGCCAAGAGCCGAGCGACGACCCGCAGTCTGGCTGTCGGCAAGTTGAAGAATGGAACGGTTACCTTTTCGCGAACTCGGCGGTGAGCTTCATCCGAGGCAGCTAGCTCAGTTTCGTCACGGCCGAGCTTACTGAGTCTTACTAGCGTTTGAACTTGTTCAACGCGCTCGGGCCAACGGTGACTCTCGGGACGGCCCGACAGAGCGGTGGCGGTCGAGTGAAAAAACTCATCCTCCGGTCTAATCTCTCTCCGGGCGACATCCTTATGGTAACGGCGGTCGTCCGCGACTTGCACCGTTGTTACCCCGGACAGTTCAAGATTGGCGTGCGGACGACTTGCGCGGAGCTTTGGGAGGCCAACCCGTATCTCTCGACGCTTTCGGACGACGACCCGAGCGTGGAAACAATCGAATGTGAGTCGCCACTCATCAATCGTAGCAATTCGGCGCCCTATCATTACATACATGCTTACATCGAGTTCCTAAATGAGCGCCTCGGAGTGCGGGTCCGTCCGACCGCATTCCGAGGCGACATCCATCTCTCGACGCTTGAGAAATCGTGGTATTCGCAAGTTCACGAACTTACTGGCGAAGTTACACCTTACTGGATTATCGCCGCGGGCGGGAAGCATGACGTGACAATTAAATGGTGGTCCGCTGAACGCTACCAAAAGGTCGTGGATCATTTTAGAGGCAAGATTCTGTTCGTTCAGATTGGCGGCCAAGGCAATTACCATCCTAAGCTGCGCGGGGTGATCGATCTGCGCGGCAAAACGACACTTCGGGAGCTGGTGCGCCTAATTTACCATTCCGAAGGCGTCCTCTGCCCAGTTACCGGTCCAATGCACCTAGCGGCAGCGACCCCTCCCAAAGATGGGTCGCTGGCGCCTCGCCCGTGCGTGGTAATCGCCGGCGGTCGGGAGGCGGCGCATTGGGAGGCCTATTCTGGACACCAGTTCATATCGACGACGGGGACTCTAAGCTGCTGCCTAGCGGGCGGGTGTTGGAAGGGGAGAACCGTTCCATTGGGAGATGGTGACGACCGAGACAAACCTGGTAATCTATGTCTTGACGTCGTGGGGGGCCTTCCCCGCTGCATGGATATGATCTCGGCTGGTGAGGTAATCCGGCGAATCGGAAGGTATTTCGAAGGCGGGGCATTGAAATACCTCACGCCCCGTCAAAATCGCGCTGCGCGACGAGGAGTCGGCAAGACCAGGAACAACGATTACGACAACGCGCCCCTCACACTTCCGCAGGCGCGCCTGACCTGCGAGCGTTTTATACAGAATATCCCCGGGCGTCCGCCGGCAACGGACAACCGCGGGATCGTCATTTGCGCGGCGAACGCCTCCGAACGAGACGGCGCTTGGTTGACCATCAAGAGTCTGCGGCGGCTCGGCTGCTCTTTGCCCATCGAACTGTGGCATCTGGGTGGAGGAACGGACTACCGCGGGTTTGGGTCCTTGGTCACGCCGCTTGGCGTCGAGTGCGTGGATGCTGAATCGGTCGCCAAAAAAGCGCCCTCACGCCAACTCGGCGACCGCGAATTGAAGGCCTACGCCCTCGTCCATTCACGCTTCCAACAAATCCTGCTCCTGCAAGCGGGGAATGTGCCAGTTGAGAATCCGGAGTCGCTCTTCGCTTCACCGCAATACCGGGAGACCGGCGCAATCTTTTGGCCTCATTTCAGACGGTCGAGTAAGGCGCGCGTCATCTGGCGAAGCTGCGGCTTATTGCGACCCTCCGGCCCGGAGTTTGAGACCGGGCAACTAGTCGTGGACAAGGCGCGCGCGTGGGACGCGTTGAACTTGGCCCTCTGGTTCAACCAACAATCGGATTTCTATTTCCCATTTCTCGGCGGAGAGCACGAAACGTTTCGTCTCGCGTTCCATCGATTTCAGCAATCCTACGGATTCGTCGAATGCCCTCCTGAACGGCTGGACGGCGCGTTTTATCAGCATGACTTTAGTGGGCGTCGCCTTTTTCAGAATCGCTGCGAGCGGCCATCGAGCCTCCCGCCGGAATTCCAGCCGGTTCCCGCGGCCTTGCGCGGTGACGAGAGCCGTGGATTATTGCGAGAGCTTCGCGCCAAATCACACGGACCACGCGGCGCACTTCGAGTTTAGAGCGGCGCTGAATTCCGAATCGCGAAGCTCCGTATTGTCCCGCTCCGAGCCTTTGAAAATGATTGCCTTACGCCGGGTGACGCTTTAGAACCATACCCGTCTCAAGGTATGAGTGGGCCAAAAGATCCGGATGAAACGCCGACCGTCCAGGACGCCTCTCGCTCGGACGCGCCCGAACGCCGAGTCGAGATCCCCGACCATGAACTGCTGTACCGGGTGGGCAAAGGCAGCTACGGCGAGGTTTGGCTGGCGCGCCATACTCTGGGCGCCTACCGCGCCGTCAAGATCGTCTATCGGGATACCTTCGATGACGCCT
>CAZFVY010000129.1:0-18721 GCA_964522665.1 uncultured Verrucomicrobiota bacterium
TACAAGGACTACCACATCAATATCGTGGACACCCCCGGCCACGCTGACTTCGGGGGCGAGGTCGAACGCATTCTCAATATGATCGACGGCGTACTGCTGGTCGTCGATTCGGTCGATGGCCCGCAGGCGCAAACCCGGTTCGTGCTGCGCAAGGCGCTCGAAGCGGGCGCCAAGCCAATCGTCGTCATCAACAAAATTGACCGCGACAACGCCACGCCACACAAGGTTTTGGATCAGGTTTTTGAATTGTTCGTCTCGCTCCACGCGACGGACGAGCAGCTTGATTTCCCGGTGATGTACACCAGCGCCAAGATGGGCTTCGCGAAGGTCGAAATCACGCAGGAGAGCACGACGATGGAGCCGCTGTTCGAGGCGATCATCAAGCATATCCCGCCGCCGAAGGCGAGCGCGGGCTTGGAATTCAAGATGCTCGTCGCCAATCTCGATTATTCGGAATACCTCGGAAAAATCGCGTTGGGCAAGATTCTGGGCGGGCGGATCAAGGTGGGCGACCCGATCGTTTCCTTTCTCGGCGATGGCCGTCGCGTGCACGGCAAGGCTACGGCGATATTCCATTTCCAAGGACTGCAGCGGATCGAAATTACGGAAGCCGGCGCCGGTGACATCATCGGACTGACGGGCCTGGAGGAAATCTCGATCGGTGAGACGATTGCGGACACGGAAGATCGCGAACCGGTGCCGTTTGTGCCCATCGATCCCCCGACCATCCAAATGGAGTTCGCGGTAAACGACGGCCCGCTCGCGGGACAAGACGGAAAATTGGTTACCGCCCGCCACATTCGGGAACGGCTGTTGAAAGAAACGCGAACCAATGTCGCGCTGCGGGTGGGGGACACTGAATTGCCGAACGTTTTCAAAGTCAGCGGCCGTGGTGAAATGCAAATCGCCATCCTGGTGGAGCAGATGCGCCGCGAAGGTTACGAAGTATTGGTCTCCCGCCCGGAAGTTATCTATCGTCAAACAGCGGAAGGAGATTTGCTTGAGCCAATCGAACGCCTGTTTTTGGAACTGCCGAAAGACTCGATGGGCGGGATGCTCGAGAACCTCGCCAACCGCAAGGCTGAAATCACGAGTTTGAATCATCACGGCGACGAAGTGAGCATCGAGGCGCTCATTCCGACCCGCGGCTTGATTGGATTCGAGACCGATTTGGTGAACGTTACCCGCGGCCTCGGAGTCATGAGCCATCTTTTCCACGAGTACGGCCCCGATCGTGGCGATATCGTCTCCCGCAAGAATGGCTCGCTCGTGAGCATGGAATCGGGCGTCGCGATGGCGTACGCGCTAAACATGGTCCAGGAGCGCGGTCGCTTGATGGTGGAACCGGGCGATCACATCTACGCGGGCATGATCGTCGGCGAGAACGCGCGCGAGAACGACATCCCCGTCAACCCCTGCAAAGCGAAACGCCTGACGAACATGCGCTCGACTGGCGACGGCAAAGGCATTCGCCTTGATCCGCCGCTGAAGATGTCGCTCGAACGGGCCCTCGAATACATCGGGCCGGACGAATACGTCGAAGCCACTCCCAAGTCGCTTCGTTTGCGCAAAAAGCTGCTCGACGAAACCGAACGGAAGCGGGCGGCCCAGAAGCGCGCCCAAAAAGTCATCGCGGCCTAAGCGAAACGACCGACGCACAATCGGGCGCCGAACGGCGCCGCGTGCGGCCGGCCTCTTTTCACTCGATCGCGCCCAGAGTTCGGGCAGTTGAAGCTTGTCTTCGACTGGCCCGCGCCGTACAACGCATCCCAGCATGTTCGGTGAACGCTACACATTGGCGGGTCTCGCCTTGGTCGCGCGGCGCGACGGGAGCGAACCGGGCGTTCGCGCTCCTCATTTTCCCCTTCGCCTCGCCTTATGAATTATCGCAATCTTCGTGGTTTGATCGCGGCTGGCACGCTGGTGATCGCCGGAGTCGTTTCGGTAGCGGCCGATGAGATCACGACGTTGTCCGGCAAACGGTTCACCGACGCACAGGCCCTCCGCCTCGAAGGCGACGGGATACAGATCAAGCACAGCGGTGGGACCGACCACGTCGCGTGGTCTGATTTGCCGCCGGCCTTACGGGAGAAGTACAAGTCCGACCCCCGTCTGATCGAATTGGCCCGCAAAGAGGCGGAGATTGACAAGCTCAAGAGTGATCTAGCCAAGGCCCAAGACGAGATTTCACATCTCAAATCGGACCTCGCCAAGCCGCGCCCCGAGGCAAAAGGCAAAATCGTCGTCGAAGAAAAACCGATCAAACCGCTCCCGGAGTTGCCCCCGCTTAAGCCCGAGGACGTTATCGAGTCCCACGATCTGGTCCGTTATTTTCAAACGGACGCCAACGGCGCCGGCCAGCGTTTTCAGAAACAGTCGCTTCGCGTCCGCGGCGTCGTGACCCGGTTCGAGCCGAAGATGTTTCGCCGGACCTACAGCGTCTCGCTCGAGTCACCCGAGGGGACCACGCTGGTTTGCGATTTCTTTTACGCGGACGATTACCGCACGGTTTACGCCAAGGAACGCGGCCAGAAGCTCGTGGCGGCGGTTCCCGGGCGCGGCGAATTGCCGTTGCTTGAGATTGGGCAAACGGTGGTCATCCGTGGTCGATGCGACGGCTCTCGGAAGCCGGAAGTCGTGTTGAGCGGCTGCGAGATCGCGCGTTAGGCCAGTCCCGCAGTCACTGCGGCATCGTCCTTCTCATTACCGCGAATGGCGTTTACTTAAACGCACGACGGGTAAGGACGGCGCGCTGCGACGTTAGCGCCGCGTAGCGGCGCAATCGAATGATCGTTGCGGGCATCGCGGTCGATTCGTTCCGTCCCACCTTCGCTTCGCTCTGGTTGGACGGTGACATCGCAGCGCGATGTCCCTACCGACCGATCCGTTCACCGACTGCTCAACCGTCTCTGCGGCAAATGGTTAATGCTTAAGTAAGCGCTTTTCGAACTTACGGGCGTCAGGCGGCGGTCACCGCGCCGACGCAACGTCCACAAATGGTCGGATGCGCGGCGTTTGAACCAATATCGGTTTCACAATGCCAACAGCGCTCGCATTTCTGTCCATCGGCGTGCGCGATAAGGATGGTGAACCCGTCGGAGTCTTTGGCCGCTACCCGGCTTTCCGCCGCCGTGTCGAAGACACCTTGCGCCGCGTCAGGCACCGGATCGCCGATGCGCCAAACGGTGAGTTGCGAAACATTCAGCAGTTCGCGAAACGCGTCGGCTTCGCCCGCGATTGCCGCGAGCGCGGTCGCGTGCGCCGAGCCGACGAGGTAAGGGATGAGGACTTTTGCTTCCAGCGCCTTGCCGATTTGCTTGGCTTGACGCGCCTTCTCCAATTCGGGCAGGACGCGATTACGCCACGCAAGCAGCGATTCCCATTTCGCCGACAGCTCGGAGCGGGAGGTTGATTGGGGTTGCCACTCGGAAAGGTGCACCGCTCCCTCTTTGAGGGCGCCGGGGATGAATTCCCACGCTTCATCCGCGGTGAATACCAGGATGGGCGAAAGCATCTGGCAAAGGCCGGTAACCATTCGGAACAGCGCCGTTTGCGTCGAGCGGCGACGAGGGGAATTGGCCGGGTCGGTGTATAATCGATCCTTCACCACATCATGGTAGAGCGAGGATAGTTCGACCGCGGCGAACTGACTGAGCTTCTGGTACACAACGTGGAATTCATACGTGTCGTACGCCGCCCGCACGTCGCCCTCCAACCGCTCAAACGCCTCCAATATCCAGCGATCCAATCCGGTCATTTTGGCCACCGGAACCGCGTGCAACTCGGGCTGAAAGTCATACAAATTGGAAAGCTGATAGCGCAGGGTATTCCGCAGGGCGCGATAGGTTTCACTAACCTTGTTGATCCGCTCCTCGCTGACCACGATGTCGTTACGATAATCCTGGGACGCCACCCAAAGGCGCAGCACGTCCGCGCCGTACTTCTTGACGTAGGCGTCCGCAGTCTGCGGTTTCTCGTAGCCGCCCTGCCCTTGCTTGCTTTTGGAAATCTTCTCGCGGTCGGCATCGACGAGGAAGCCGTGCGTCAAAACCGTCTTAAACGGGGCGGCGCCATTGCCGGCGAGTGAAAGCAGGAGCGATGACTGAAACCAACCGCGGTGTTGATCGCTGCCTTCCAGGTAAACGTCCGCCTGCCATTGCGCCAAACCCGGTTGTTCGCCGTGGAACAACTCCGCGCGCCGCATCAACACCGCGCGTGAGGAAGAACCGGAATCAATCCAGACGTCGAGGGTGTCGCCCGATTTGGATCCAGGCTCGGCGCCCGTCCAATTCGCGGGCTTGAGCAGCGCCCAGAGTTCAGCGGCCGATTTCTCGAACCAGATGTTGGAGCCGTTTTGCTCGACTAAATCAGCGGCTCGGCGGACGATGGTCGGGTCCAGAATCGCTCCGCCGTCGGAAGTAAAAAACGCAGGAATCGGCACACCCCAGGTCCGTTGACGCGAGATGCACCAATCCGGCCGGCCTTTGACCGCGGCTTCGATCCGGTTCTTGCCCCAATCCGGCACCCAGTGAACGGAATCGATCGCCGTCAGCGCCGCTTGGCGGAAGCCTTGGTGATCGATGCGGATAAACCATTGATCCATCGCGCGAAAAATGACCGGCGTTTTGCTCCGCCAGCAATGCGGGTAGCTGTGCGTGTAGTCTTCGCGGTGCGCCAGCGCGCCGCGCTCGATCAGCAATTGCACCACCGCCTCGTTCGCCTCGCTCCGGCCGTTCTTTTCGAGGATCGGCTTGCCGATCAGCTCCGGCGGCATTTGCGCGTCGCGGGGCAAATCATTCGTGTAGGCAAGCCGGCCATCGTCATCCACCGGCGAATAAATGGGCAGGCCATGCTGCATCCCGAGGCCGTAGTCCTCCAAGCCGTGGCCCGGCGCCGTATGGACGAAGCCGGTGCCGGTCGAGTTCTCGACGTATGCGTCCCCCGCGAACATCCGCGCCGTCCGAGCGATGAACGGATGTTGGCATTCCAATTGCCCGACCTCGGTTCCGGCAAACGTGCGAACCACTTCGTAATTCTGCCACCCGCACTTGGCCGCCACCACGGGCAGCAGAACGGTCGAAAGGAGGTACGACTCGGCGCCGACCTTGATCTGGGAATAGCTGAAGGTCGAGTTGTACGCGATGGCGAGGTTCGCCGGCAAAGTCCAAGGCGTCGTTGTCCAAATCAGAACGAAAAGACCCGGTTGCCCGATCACCGGAAATTTGACGTAGATGCTCGGGCTGACGTGGTCCTTATATTCCACCTCGGCCTCCGCGAGCGCGGTGCGGCACGGGATGCTCCAATAAACCGGTTTCTTTCCGCGATAAACGAAACCCTTTTCGACGAGGTCGGCGAACAGCCGCAATTCGTCGGCTTCGTATTCCTTCCGAAGCGTCAGGTACGGATTATCCCAATCACCGAGGATGCCCAGGCGTTTGAACTGAGCGCGCTGCAAATCGATGTACTTGTTGGCGTAAGCCTCGCACGCTTTGCGGATCGTGGCCGGGTCGGTCGTGGTGTCGCGCGCCTGCCGCATTTCCTGACTGACCTTGAACTCAATCGGCAGACCGTGGCAATCCCAGCCGGGCACGTAGGGCGCGCTTTTGCCCCGCAACGACTGGTATTTGACGATGAGGTCCTTGAGAATCTTGTTCAACGCGGTGCCGACATGCACGTCGCCATTGGCGAACGGCGGGCCGTCGTGCAGCACGAACTTCGGATTGTGCGCGCGCCGGGTCTGAATCTGATC
Source organism: uncultured Verrucomicrobiota bacterium (assembly GCA_964522665.1). Classification (GTDB taxonomy): domain Bacteria; phylum Verrucomicrobiota; class Verrucomicrobiia; order Limisphaerales; family CAZFVY01; genus CAZFVY01. Next base: position 5,750 of record CAZFVY010000129.1, read on the forward strand.
GTAGAGGAACATCGACTGCCAATGCTCCAAACGTTGCGGTTCGCGCGTCACCAGGTCCGCTTTCATCGGAAAGTCGGTCCGCGGCAAATTGAGTGTATCTTTGTAGTCCATTGCAACCAAATGCGGGCGCACGCTAACAGCGGTCAGCGCGGTTTGCAAGGGGCGGGTGGGCCATGTGACGCCTCACCGAACGGCGATTGGTTAGGGCGAAGCGGACGGCTCCCACGACGGACACAATCGATCGGAGTCCCAAGCTCAAAAACAGAAGACAGGGTCGTCGGCGTGATTTCGATGTGACAACGACTGGCCGCCTCGGGCAAGATTGATCCATGCACAAGACCCATAGTTTCGTCCATCGACCTATTTTGTCACTAGCGTGGCCGTGGCTCGTCTCGATCCTAATTCTCAGCGTCTCCCCGGCCCGCGCGGCCGAGAGCAAGATCACCCATTCTTTTTTGATCACTGGCGCGGAAACGGCCATCCTTTCCAGTGACGGCAAGGTCCTCTGGCAATACCCGCGCGGCACGCGGGACGGGTGGGTATTGCCGAGTGGAAACTTGTTGTTGGCGATCACCAAGGACAAGGATTACCCGAGCGGCGCCGTCCAGGAAGTCACCCGCGACGGGAAGGTTGTGTTTGAGTTCAAGGGAACGCAGTCCGAGGTCAACACCGCGCAGGCATTGGAGAACGGCAATATTCTCCTGACGGAGTCGGGCGCGAATCCGCGTTTGCTTGAGGTTGACCGCCAGGGACGCATCGCCCTCGAATTTCCGTTGAGCTGCCAGACGACCAATCACCACATGGAAACCCGCATGGCGCGCAAATTGGCGAACGGCAATTACCTCGTACCGCAATTGCTGGACAAAGTGGTGCGGGAATACACGCCGCGCGGGAAGATCGTTTGGGAAGTGGCCACGCCCAATTGGCCGTTCACCGCGATTCGCCTGCCGAATGGCCACACCCTGATCAATTGCACCTACGGCAATATGAGCATCGAGGTGGATAAGAAGGGCGCCACGGTCTGGCAAGTTTCAAATGATGATCTTCCCGGCAAACCGATCCACGACGCCTGTGGCGCGCAGCGTCTCCCCAACGGCAACACGGTGATCACGAGCTACGGCGCGAAAGGCGGCGAGATCAAACTGACCGAGGTCACCCGGGACAAGAAGATCGTCTGGACCTACACCGACGATCGGCCGCACGGCATCCACGAGTTCCAGATTCTGGACACGAATGACAACCCGCTGAAAGGAAAGCCGCTAAGGTGATTGAATATTGGACGCCTCGGGAACATCTTTATCTTGGATGACCCAGACCGGCGGCAACTCGGGGCGGACGAATAAAAGCGCGTGCGGAAATTTGAACCATTCCTGAGCATTGCCGCGCGACGAACCGCGTCCGTTCGGACTCTAGGCGTCCGGCTGACGCAGTGCGCGTTCGTTTTGGCGGCGCTGCTCCGCCCGACGCCAACCCGCGCGGGGGACGCATCGTCCGAGGGGTTGGAGCTTTTTGAAAAGCGCGTCCGGCCAATCCTCGTCGAGCGCTGTTTCAAATGCCATAGCCAGCAAAGCGAGAAGCTTAAAGGCGGCCTCCACCTTGATTCCCGCGACGGGATGCTCAAAGGCGGCGATACTCGACCGGCGATCGTGCCCGGCGACCCGGAAAAAAGCCTCCTGATCGAGGCGATCCAGTACGGCAATACCGACTTGCAGATGCCGCCGAAAACCAAGTTGAGCGAGCCGGAGATCACCGCGCTTTCGTCTTGGGTGAAAATGGGCGCGCCGTGGCCGAGCGAGAGCAAGCCAGTCGCGACGTCCGCCAAGAAGAAATTCGATCTCGACGCGCGCCGGCGCGAACAGTGGTGCTGGCAACCCATTAGCAACCCGACCCCTCCGGCGGTGACCGATCGCGATTGGTCGGAAAACCCGGTCGATCAATTCATTCGCGCGAAACTAGAGGTAAAGGGCCTCAAGCCCGCGCCGCCGGCGGATCGGCGCACGTTGATCCGGCGCGTCTATTTTGATCTGATCGGACTGCCGCCGGCGCCGGAAGCGGTTGAAGCATTCGTAAATTCCCGTTCGCCGCACGCGTACGAAGCTCTAGTGGATGAACTGTTGGCTTCGCCGCGGTTCGGTGAACGCTGGGCGAGGCATTGGCTCGATCTGGTGCGTTACGCCGAGACGCTCGGCCACGAGTTTGACTATCCCCTGCCCTCCGCGTGGCGGTATCGCGATTACGTGATTCGGGCTTTTAACGCGGACGTTCCCTACGACCAGTTCGTGACCGAACAAATCGCCGGTGATCTGCTGGCCAACCCGAGGCGGCATCCGACCGAAGGTTTTAACGAGTCGATGATTGGAACGACGTTTTATTGGATGTGCCAGCAATCGCACTCGCCCGTCGATCTGCGGCAGCATCAGTCCGAGTTCATTGAAAACCAGATTGATGTGGCCACGAAGACGTTTCTCGGTCTGACGGTCTCGTGCGCGCGGTGCCACGACCACAAGTTCGACGCGATTTCGACCCGAGATTATTACTCACTTTACGGCATCTTCGACAGTTCACGTTACGCCCAACGAGCGATCGATCCGCCCGATGCCGTCGAACCGAAGGTGGCGCGACTGCGGACGCTCAAAGCTCAAATCCGCGATACCATCGGCCAGAGTTGGGCCAGGCAAGCCGCTGGTTTTGGCCCGTACGTCCTCGCCGCAGCCACCGCGCAGAAAAAGCGTCTGGTCCAGCAAAAGCTCGATGCCGCGCGGCTGGAGAAATGGGAGCGAGCCTTGACCAATCTGCCACCTGCCCGCGCCGAGACCGAGACCGCGGGAACGGGCGCCAATCCGCCGGTCTCGCTGGTTGATTTCAGCGTGGACGGTTATCGCGGCTGGTTTCCTGACGGCCCGGCATTCGGCAGCGCGCCCTCGGGCTTGGGGGACTTCCAGGTCGGCGCGGCCCAAAATCCGATCACCAGTCTTGCGCTCGCCGGCTGGGCCAATTCCGCGAGCCTGTCCCGACGCCTCGAAGGGGCTTTGCGTTCATCGACGTTTGTCATCAAGCAACGTTACCTCCACGTGTTCGCGGCCGGCCACGCGGGACGCATCAGCGTCGTAATCGACAATTTCACGCTGATTCGGGACCCGATTTACGGCGGATTGAAGCGCGTGGTGGACACGGAGCAACCGCGCTGGTTCACCATCGATTTGGATATGTGGCAAGGCCACCGAGCCTATCTGGAGTTTAGCGACCGGGCGGTCGTCGATCTGGCCGACGCGGACCGGCCCGGCGGGTACGGCGACGATGCTTACATCGCTGTGCAGCGCGCGGTTTTCTCGGGCCAATCGACCCCGCCCGCGGTTCCGCTTAACTTTCCGACGGTCTTGGCCGGGATAGGCAAACCTGAGACCAAACCGAAGGAAATCGCCCGTCGCATCCGGCGGGCGGCCAATGAAGCAATCGCGGCGTGGCGAACCAACGGTCTGGCGCAAGATTCGCGTGGACGGGAGCAATCGACGCTATTGAATTGGTTGCTGACCCACAATTTACTCAATTCGCTGGAGCGGGATCACGAGGACATCGCGCGGGCGAAGCTAGAAGGATTGGTCGCGGAATATCGGCAGATCGAAACCTCGCTCCCCCGCCCGATTTGCGTGCCGGCGATGGCGGACGGAACCGGTTGCGACGAGGCGATCTTCGTGCGCGGGTCACCGAAGACTCTTGGCCAGACGGCGCCGCGGGGATTCCTCGAGGCCATCGCGGGCACGAACCAACCACCGATAGCTCAAGGCAGCGGCCGGCGCGAATTGGCCCGCTATCTGACCGCGGCGGACAACCCGCTCACCGCGCGGGTGATGGTCAACCGGATTTGGGAGCATCTGTTCGGCGTGGGGATTGTTCCGACGCCGGACAACTTTGGCGTTTTGGGCAAGGCGCCAACTCACCCGGAATTGCTTGACTGGCTGGCGACCCGTTACCGTCAAGACGGTTGGTCCACGAAAAAGATGATCCGATTGTTGGTGACATCGCGCGCCTATCAAATGTCGAGCCAGGCGGCCGACGCGGAGGCCGAAGCGAAGGATCCGAATGACGAATGGTTGCATCGGATGCGGCTCAAGCGATTGGAAGGGGAAATTATTCGCGACGCGATCCTTGACGTGTCGGGACGTCTGGAGACTTCGATGTACGGCCCGTCGGTCCCGGTCCACCTTACCGCGTTCATGGACGGTCGCGGGAAGCCGGACCATTCGGGACCGCTCGATGGCGCCGGAAGGCGCAGCATCTATCAGGAAGTCCGGCGCAATTTCCTGTCGCCGTTTATGCTGGCATTCGACGCTCCCATTCCGGCTTCGACGACCGGCAAGAGAAACCTTTCCAACCTGCCCGCCCAAGCGCTGATTCTGATGAACGATCCGTTCGTCATCGATCAAGCGCAAGTCTGGGCCCATCGCCTGGCCGAGACTCGAAGCTGGACCCCGGAGCAAAGAATCGCGCGAATGTACCAAATGGCGTTCGGCCGCCCGCCGTCCGGGACCGAACTGGCCGATTCACTCGGTTTTCTGCGGCGGCAAGCGGACGCCTACGGCGCCGGCGCCGAGCCGCACGGTTACGACGAACGGGCCTGGGCTGACCTCAGCCATGTGTTGTTTAACGTGAAGGAATTCGTATTCGTAAACTGACGCTCACCGACCCAACGCGCCGCGCGCTTAGGCCCACGCCGCGCGCGAAAGTCGCCGCGTGCAATCAGGCGCGAGATCAACGATAGTTCGCTTATGCATCACTGCGGGAAATTCCTGAGCGCGCCGATGAATCGGCGCGAGATGCTGACGCGCTGCGCCAATGGTTTTGGCGCGATCGCCGCGATGGCGCTGATGGCGGACAGTGGCATCGCCAGCGTTCTGCCGCAGGAGGCAAAGCGGGAATCGACGCTGAATCCTTTGGCCCCGCGCCGGCCGCACTACGCGCCGAAGGCCCGCAATGTCATTTTCCTCTACATGGATGGCGGGCCGTCCCAGATTGATACGTTCGACCCGAAGCCCCGCCTCGCCAAAGAACACGGCCAGCCGTTCGGCATGAAGATGGAGCCGACGCAGTTTAACAATAACGGCAACGCGCTCAAAAGCCCGTGGGAATTCCGTCAGCACGGCGAAAGCGGTCTTTGGGTCAGCAGCCTGTTTCCGCACGTGGCCAAATGCGTCGATGATCTTTGCGTCATTCGATCGATGGTCTCCGAGTTTTCGGAGCACACGAACGCGAATTATTTTCTGCACACCGGCCTCGGTTTGTCGGGGCGACCGTCGATGGGCGCGTGGGTCAATTACGGCTTGGGCAGCGAGAATCAAAACCTGCCCGGATTCGTCGTGCTCAATGGCGGATTGATTCCCCCTGGTGGGCTGGACAATTTCAGCAGCGGCTTTTTACCGGCTTCGTATCAAGGTTCCATTTTCCAATCGACCAACCCGCCAGTCGCCAACATCAAGCCGGCCGAGTCCCGTCCCGAGCTGCAGGAAAATAAGCTCGCGCTGATGCGCCAACTCGACCGTGGAGTCCTCGACCGTTTTGGACGAGTCGATCAGGTCGAGTCAGCCATCGCCAATTACGAGCTGGCCTACCGAATGCAATCGGCGGTGCCGGAATTGATGGAGTTGACGGGCGAGACCGAGTTGACCAAAAAACGTTACGGCCTGGATGCGCCCTTCAAGCAGACCCAAATCTTCGGCACGCAATGCCTGCTCGCGCGGCGGTTGATCGAGCGCGGCGTGCGGTTCATCGAGCTAACCTGCCCGCGCGTCAACGGCGACCGTTGGGACCAACACGCCGATCTCAAATCCGGGCATGAATTCAACTCGCTGGCCGTGGATCAACCGATCGCGGCGCTGCTCGGCGACTTGAAAGCGCGCGGACTTTGGGACGAAACGCTGGTGCTCTGGGCCGGTGAGTTCGGCCGCACTCCCTTTGCGCAAGGAACCAACGGGCGGGATCACAATCCGTTCGGCTTTACCGTATGGCTGGCCGGCGGGGGCGTCAAAGGCGGCATGACTTATGGCACGACGGACGAGTACGGCTACAAGGTGGTCGATAACAAAGTGGAAATGTATGATTTACATGCGACAATGCTTCACCTGCTCGGCTTGGATCATACCAGGTTGACTTTTCGGTTCGGTGGCCGCGATATGCGCCTTACCGACGTTCACGGGGAGGTTGTTCGGCCGGTTCTCGCGTGAAGCCCCGTCGTAAACCGTCTCTGTTATCAGCTTCATGAACAAACCTCCAACACCCCAATTCTCGTTGGCAGGACGGGTCGCGCTCGTTACGGGAAGCACGACCGGGCTTGGACGCGCGATGGCGCACGCGTTAGGAGCGGCGGGGGCCAAAGTCGCGATGAATTATCGGCACAACCAGACCCGCGCGGAAAAAGCGTTCGCCGAATATCAGTCGTCGGGGCTGACCGGCACGTTGGTTCAGGCGGATGTCACCGATGAGACCGAAGTCGCGCAGATATTCGAGCAGATCACCGCACGACTTGGCCCGGTGGACATCATCGTGGAGAACGCGACTTGCGATCAACCGCAACGTCCGATTGAGGAATACGACTGGGCCTTTTACCAGTTGATGGTCGATTTCTTTATCAAAAGCCCGTTCCTGCTGACGCGCGCTGGTCTGCCCGGGATGAAAGCGCGCCGTTGGGGGCGCATCATCAATATCGGCTCCGAAACCTTCCAGCTTGGCGTGCCGAATTTTAGCGGGTACGTGGCGGCCAAAGGCGGGCAGAATGGATTTACCCGGAGCATGGCGCGCGAATTGGCGCCCTTTGGCATCACGGTGAATATGATTTCGCCCGGCTGGATTCCGGTCGAACGCCACGCGGACGCCGCGTTGGAAGACAAAGACCAATACCTTGCCACGATTCCAACCGCGCGATGGGGTGTTCCCGAAGACCTCGGCGGCGCGGTCGTTTTTCTGGCCAGCGACGCCTCGTCGTTCGTGACCGGACAAAACCTAGCGATCAACGGCGGCCGCAGCGTCGCGTGACGGTTAGCCCTTAAAGCGGCCGCAGGGCCGCGGCACCTTGCGCGATCTTATAGTCTCAGCCCGAGCTGGGAAACGAATGAAGAGACTCGAAAGATTAGGCAGTAAAGTGGTGGCGATGGCCGTGATTGTCGTTGCGTTTTCATCGCCCGCGCATGCCGCGGCGCAGCCTGCGGCCGACGCGGATTTCGCCTCACGGCAGGTCGATGCCAGGAAGTCCTTCAAAGAAGTGGTCACCCCATTCGTCGGCGCCTACTGCACGCGGTGTCATGGCCAGGACAAACAGCGGGGCGGAATCAACTTCGGACCGGCGCTCAAGAACCCCGGCGAAACCGCGTCCAGTCAACGGTGGAAGCAGGCGCTCGCCGTCGTGCGATCCCACGAAATGCCACCGGACAACGTGGAAAAGCAACCGACGGACGAGGAGCGGCAGAAGTTTCTGAGCGGGATCGGCCAGCTCAAGTTTCTCAGTTCGAAGGATCCGGGTCCATTTGTGATCCGTCGTTTGACCAAGGTCGAGTATGGCAACACGCTGCATGATCTGCTCGGCGTGAATCCGACGGTGGCCGATGAACTGCCGGACGAAGTATTCGGGGAGGGTTATCTCAACACCCTGTCATCGCTCCAGTCGGAGCAATATCTCGCGATCGCCAATGAAGCGCTGGCGAAAGTCCTGGCCTCCAGCAACGCCCCGCGCACCAAGTTACAAAAGCAGCTTTTTGGCAAAACGCCGGGTCCCGGCGACGACGAGCGGGCGGCGGCGAGAAAGGTCGCCCGTTCCCTGGCCCGCGCCGCCTATCGTCGGCCTCCCGCGGACGCGGAACTGGATGTCCTGCTGCGCGTGTTCGAGCTCGCGCGCGAAAATAAACTCGCCTACCCGGATGCCCTGCGCTTGATGCTCAAAGCGATCCTCGTGTCCCCCCAATACCTCTTCATCACGCCCGCGATGGAGGCTGAATCGGGGCGCCCGATTGTTCCCCTGGACGATTATCAGTTGGCGTCCCGTTTGTCGTATTTGTTGTGGGAAACCATGCCCGATGAGGAACTGTCGGCGCTGGCCGATCGCGGGAAACTTCATGAGCCGGCGGCGCTGAAGGCGCAAGTGAAGCGTCTGCTGAAGGATCCGCGTTCCCGCGCGTTGTTTGACGGTTTTGGCGCGCAGTGGCTCGGGCTTGGGAGCCTGGAAAGCAAAACCTTCGATACCACCAAATTCCCCCAAATGACCGGCCAGATGCGCTCGGCGATGTATCACGAGGCCCGGCTGTTCTTTGAAAGCATCGTGCGGGAAAACCGCAGTGTCGTCAGTTTGGTGGACGATGATTACACGTACCTCAACGGAACCCTGGCCACACTCTACGGCCTGGATAAAAAGGTTACCGGGTCCCAGTGGCGCAAGGTCAAGTTGACCGACGCCAATCGCGGGGGCATTTTGGGTATGCCCGGCATTCTGGCGGTGACTTCGTTTCCCGACCGCACCAGTCCCGTCAAGCGCGGCGTGTGGGTGCTCGAACAGGTGCTCGGAGAACATGTGCCGCCGCCGCCGCCGAACGTTCCGGCCCTCGACAAACAGGACAAGCAGACGGTCGAGAATCTGACGTTGCGCCAGCGCACTGAACTGCACCGTAAGGACCCGGTTTGCGCCAATTGCCACAGGGTTCTTGATCCCATCGGCTTCGGCCTCGAGAATTTTGACGCCATTGGGCGGTGGCGCAACCAGGATGACACTGGAGGGGCGATTGACGCGGTGGGCGAACTTCCGGGCGGAAAACATTTTGCGTCCCCCAAGGACCTGAAGGCCATCATCGCCGCGCGACCTGGCGACCTGGCCCGTAACCTAACCGAGAAACTGCTGGCCTACGCCTTGTGCCGCCAGCTAGAAGGATACGACGAAATCGTGGTGGATCATCTCATGGAAACCATCGCCAAGGATGGCTACCGTATGCAGACGCTCATCACCGAAATCGTCACCAGCTATCCATTCACGCATCGACGGATCCAAGAGCAAATCGCATTCTCATCCGCTGAGAAGTAACTTCCGGAGCGGCCGATCCGACTCTAATCGCGCCGCTCCTCCCGGCTGGGTTTGGCGCTGGCCGGGGCTTCCTGGAGGGAAATCCATTCGACCTGAAACGATCCGCGGTACCCGAAAAGGGGTCCCCACCGGCGATTAGTTACTTTGACTTCGATACGGAACTTGCCCGCGCCTTCATCGTACCATTCACAAACGCTTGCGACGCCGGAGAAGAGCATGGGAAAGCGGAAGGAAACCGGCCCTTCGTAAAAGCGTTGCTCCCCGGACGAAAGGCGTAGGCCGCACGTTTTTGCATCCACCCCCAGGTCGATCTCGACGGCCAAATGCTGGTGGGTGCCAAGATAATCGATGATTTTGCCACGCTGCGCGCTATGGATCATATAGGCGTCGAAGCGGCGGCGCTTGCGCGTTTCAAAAGTGCGCAACCACGTGACAGTTTCACGGCCGAAGCTGTCCACATAAGCGTAGTTTTCAATCTGAAACGGAACATTGCGCGCTGTTTCGGGAAACATGATCCGGCGCCAGGCGCCCACAAAAAGAAAAGGCAGCGTGTAGCTGCGGCCATGCCAGATCTCGTCCATGAATCCACGCCCAATGCATCCGATGCGGTCGAAGCTGGAGAACCCGAAGCGCTTTTGGATTTGCGGATGGAGCTCGTGAAATTGGTCGCCGAGCGCAAGTTGATAAATTGATGGCATGTCAGGACGCCCATTTACGACGGCAGCGGCTCGCGCTCGGAGTGAAACGGCGCGCAGCGCAAGCCACGGCGGCAAGACTAATGACCAGGAGGTTTAGAGTAACGGGGTTAAACGGCAGCCCAATCATTCGCGGAGAGAAGAGACCGACTCCGATCAGGGCGGTAAACATGAGCCCAATGGTCACAACCATTGGGAGGAGTGAACGCCACGCCAGCAGCACCCATAAAGCCAGGGCAATTTCCACCATCCCGGCGATCGAGACGCCAAGCCTCGCCGTAATCGCGCTTGCTCCCGCGTCCGTTAGCATGATCGCTTCATCGGGATGGCGGAACAGGAGTTTCGGCACGAGTCCATGCCAGAACCAAACAAACGCGACCGCGGTCCGAGCCAGAAAGTAAGCCGCCGCAGATCGGAGCGCCGCGTCCGCTGGGAGGCCGCTTTCGACCCAGAGCCTGAGTCGATCGAAGCTCCACGCGGTCGCCCAGCCCATCACGGGGCGGAAGACAAAGCGATCTCCCAATTCGCCCAGTACGCCGAAGCGGACGCGGTAATCGTAAAGAGTCAGGAATCGCACCCCGCCGGAAACCGGGATGTACTTCCAATAACCTGAGCCCTCACTGATCAGGGATTTACGATCGTCCGACCAAAACTTGAGACTGCTTGCGCGTTCGCCCGAGTCGCCTGTTCGAGAGCCGATCGATTCTCCGCGCCCCTCGATTTTGAGACCGGCGCCGATGCGCGTCGCGTAAAGAAACTGCTGTGGCTCATCGAAACCGGGCCTTGGCAAATAACGGATCTCCGTGAACCGCAAATCCCATCGTGCATGCAACTCAGGCGTTTGCGTAAGACGCCAAATCTCGTCGAGCGATCCTTTTATCGTAATCTCGACATAAATGGGTTTGGCCGGTTTCACAGCAGAGCATTATTCGCGGTCACGATGATGCTCGGAGATCGCGCGCCCGCAAAGAGTATTAACCGTTTGCCGGGATCGAGCGATGTCGCTGAATGAGAAGATAATGACGCCGGGTGAGGCATTTCGAATCACTGGCATCGCTTCGTTTGGGACGCCCGGCTCTCCGCGCCCTCGAGTCAATGTAGTCAGTATGGACTTGCCTGCCGAACTCAACTGCGGAAACAGTTCGATTCCTTCCGCTGTCGCCAACGCTTTAAGCGTCTCATCAAACGTTAGAATCCGCGTGGCGCCCGACAACTAGGCTCGTGGACTCGCGCGCTTGCTGCTCCGCTTCCGGAGATTCGAAATAAAGCGCCTCCAGCCAGTTCGTGTCCGCAAAATTCATCGACCCGCTTTTCTCACTTCATCCGCCGTGCAGCGGAACTTCCGCCGCGGACGCCGGAAATGTGCGTCCCAATCCGGAGCCGGCTCATCCAAGGCATGGTCGATCAGCCCGTTCAACCACCGATTAAGGTTGCCTCCCGCCTTTTTCAGCAACTCGGATTTTGGCCTTCTCAGGCGAATGGTCACCGTTTCTGACATACAGGCAGTGTACCACACTCGTGCCTCGCCCGGCAAGTTCAACCTGAACTCTGGGCGCCCGTTGATCTCAGCCAAGCAGGCTCCCGCTTCACTCGAATCCGCGGTGCGGTCGTAACCTGCCGGGCCGTCTGCGGGGACAATTGCTGGAAATCCCTATTCTTGACGAAGCGCCACCATGGGATCCACCTTGGCCGCCCGCCAGGCCGGCAGCCAGCAAGCGATGGTAGCGGCGACGCCCAACGTGACGCAGACTAGGGCAAACGTGAGCGGGTCGCTGGTGTTCGTCTGGAAAAGCAGGCGCTGCAGCGCCCGCGTGAGCGCGAAAGCTCCACCGATGCCAAGGGCAAGCCCCAACAGCACCAGGCGGAATCCCTGCCCGAGGGCCAGTTGAATGACTTCATAGCGCTGGGCGCCCAAGGCCATCCGAATGCCAATCTCTTGCCTCCGTTGGGCGACCGAGTACGAGATGACGCCGTAAATCCCGATCGCCGTCATAAACAACGCCACGAGGGCAAACACGCCCACGAGCAGCAGCGTAAACCGGCGTTGGGCGACTGAGCTGGAGATCAATTGGCGCATCGTGGCGATCTGATAAACTGGCAGGCCGGCGTCAACGGCGCGGATTTCCTGGCGCACGGCGGCGGTCAAGCCGGTCGGGTCAACCGCGGTGCGAATGACGAGCGTCATGTCAGAGCCAATCCACTGCGCGTGCGGCACATAAGCCTGCATCCCCGGCCGGTCATCCAGCCCCTGCTGGCAAACGTCGCTGACGATTCCGACAATCGTTCGCAAGGCATCCTTCGGCCCGCCCAGCCGGATTCGCTTTCCGATCGGGTCTTCATTTGGCCAATTGCGTTCCGCCGCCGTTTTGCCGATCAACGCGACCAGCGGCGCGTTGGCGTTGTCCTGCTCGTTGAATTGCCGGCCGCGCAGCAACGGGATGCCCATCGCGCGCAAGTAATCCGGACTGACGCCGTAACGTCGCGCCGAAGGCGCTTCCGGCGGATTCGCCAGCGGCTTCTCTTCGATGAAAAAACCGCAGTTATCATAATTGGCGCTGAACGGCAGCACGCTGACAATGCCGGCGGCTTCGACGCCCGGCAGCGTGTGAACGCGGTCAAGAACGTTGCGATAAAACGCGGCGATTTGTCCGTCCTGCCGGTATCTTTCGCCGCTCGCCGGAACCGTCATCGTCAACAGGTTCCGCGGTTCAAATCCGGGCGGCACGCTTAGAATCCGCTCGAAGCTTCGGATCAGCAGTCCCGCGCCGACCATCAACACCACTGACAACGCGATCTCCGTGACGACCAGGAACCCGCGCAAACGATTTTGCCTTGCGCTCGGTGAACTTTTGCCGCTCTCTTTCAACGCGAGTTGAACGTCGGACTTCGACGCCTGAAGCGCCGGAAACAATCCGAACAGGACGCCGGTTAAAATCGAGACCAGCAACGTGAAGCCGAGCACGCTCCCGTCGGTCTTCGCATCCTGCAATTTCAGCATCGTCACCGGGCTGAGTCTGACCAGCAGATGCGTCCCTCCCATCGCCAGCAATAATCCCAATCCAGCGCCCAGCGACGACAGCGCCAGACTTTCGGTCAGCAACTGCCTCACGATACGCCAGGGACGAGCGCCGAGCGCCAGCCGCAGCGCAATCTCCCGCTCGCGTTGAGTGGAGCGCGCCAGCAGCAGATTGGCCACGTTCGCGCAGGCGATCAGCAGGACGA
>CAZFVY010000130.1:0-18591 GCA_964522665.1 uncultured Verrucomicrobiota bacterium
ACGTCGTCGATTTTCCGGGGTTTGACACGCGAGTGATCGTGATCAGTTTCCTGCCCGAGTTCGTTTACAGCCTGGGTTCGCCGTCGCACGACTACGCTTTCCTGCTCCCTTTCTACTCGAAAGTCCAACGGCGACCGCATCTGCTCCGCTCCGAGGACGCGGCGGCGGGAAGCGTGTATCAGGCGCTGGCGCGGCTCTTGGAATGTTATTCGGGCGCGGACGAGTTGCCGTTCCACCAAGCGGGATGCAAGGCCTATTTGCTCGAAATGCTCTATCATTTGGCCGCCCATTTCCGTGGTTCGGAATTATTGAGATGGGAATTCATGCGCCAACAGGAACGTTCGTTGCGGCTGAAAAAGTTGTTCGATCACATCAACGGTCACGCGGCCGAACGGCTTTCGGTCGCGGCCGCCGCGGGGCTGGCCGGCATGAGTCAGCCTCAATTCATGAAGACCTTCAAACGGGTCGCGGGCGTCACGCTCGTCGCTTATCTCAACCATGTCCGCCTGACCAACGCCGCGCGGATGCTGCGTGAGTCTGATCGCCCCATCGCCGAAGTCGCCACGACGGCCGGCTTCGCGGACCAGAGCTATCTGGACAAACGGTTCAAGCGCGCGTTCGGCTGCACCCCGCGAGAGTACCGCGCGGCGAAGGCGGGACGGACCCGGTAAAATTCGTCCAAGAAAGGGCGCCGGATCGTCCTAGCGCGAGAGGGGCGGCGTGGGCATCGTCCGGCTCATGAAAATCACGGGCGCTCCCCTGGCGGGCGGGCGGAAATTCAATCTGATTGGGATCACGCCAAGAATTCTGATCGCGGCCCTGGCGTTCTGGATCCTGACGCGCCTGAGCGCGCCGGCGGCGGCGAGCGCGTCGGAGCCGTTGCGCTATTCGGTTTCGTGGTTGGGCAATTCGTTCTCCGGCGCCAGCAACAAATGGGTCCAGAATTTCTTCATTCACGCGAACGTCCAGCCGGACGGCACGGTGAATACCTGGAGCCATTGGGACGAGGGTGGAAAAACGTTCGGGGTTTACAAGGACGGCGACGTCATCGGCAATACCAACCTGAATCCCAACAGCCTCGAGGCCATCGATAAGGCGGGTCGCCGCTGGCAGATCGAGTTCGACTACGTCGAACCGAAATACCATGAATACGACTTCAAGCCCAAGGGCATCACCTGCGACGGCAAGCCGGTGACGTTTCCCGGCCTCTTCGAGCCGATGGCGCTGGCGCTGGCGAACGACGGCCAGTTGATGGTCGCCGATTCCCAAACCAGTCCCCGCCAACAGATCCTCTTCTACGACGTCTCGGACCCGCCGCGGCCCAAGCTAACGCGCGCGTTTGGCGACTACGGCGGCATCGCCAGCGGCCGGCCGGGGGTCGTCACGCCGACGAAATTCTGGGGCATTCGCGGCCTCGGCATGGACGCGGCCGGGAATATTTACGTGGCGATGAGTGAGATGGGTACCTGCCTGCGGAAGTTCACCCCGGCGGGCGCGCTCGCCTGGGAGTTGCGCGGCGACTGCTTCGTCGATGTCGCGAGCGCCGACCCGAGCACGGACGCGCGGGACGTGTGGGGCATTCAGGAGCATTACCAAATGGATTACTCGCGCCCGCCCGGCCAGGAAGCGCGTTTGGTCGGTTATTCGCTCGATCGCCACAAATATCCCCACGACCCGCGCGGTTTGACCTTCGTAAAACAAAACGGCGAACACGGCCTCACTTCGCCGCAAGTCGTCTATTTGAGTGGCCGGCGGTTTCTATTCGTCGGCGGCATGTTCGCCAGCAATTTCATCAACGTTTTCCGCTATGAGGGCGAGATTGCCATTCCCTCCGGACTGATCCTGCAATGGGGCAACGGCCTCTACCGCACCGAACAAAAGTGGCCGCCCAACAAGCCCGCCGGCGCCTCCATCTGGCGCGACAAAAACGGCGACGGCGATTACCAGGCCGACGAATTCGCGCCGAACACGGACCGCGTCCATCCCGGCCCGTTTTGGGTCGATAAGAAGGGCAACATCTGGATGGCGTACGGTTTCTTCCGCTACGATTTTCAGGGGTTGGACGAGCGCGGCAATCCGATTTATCGCGCCGAGAATACGACCGTTCTCGAGCCGCCTCAGGGGGTGAAGACGATCGCGCGCGTCGTCTATCTCGATGACAGCGACACGCTCATCGTCGCCGACGAAGGCAGTGACATGCGGCACATCAGCCGCGTGTTCATTTGTCACGGGTATCTCGCCGGGAACCGCGCGACGGTTTCATTCGTTCCCGCGGCCGGCGCGGAGGCGGCCTGCGTGGCCGCCGCGGGTGATTACGTCTTCACCGGCGGCTGGAAGGAACGTTGCCGCGTCGGCGTCAATCGGCTTAGCGACGGCGTTGAGGTCGGCGTGTTCGATCCTGGGCCTACCGTGGGCGGAAACCAGAATACCGGTTGGATGGATGTCTTGACCGGCATCACCGCGCATCGCCGGCAGGACGGCGAATACTTGGTCTTCGTCGAGGAGGATTACAAAGCCAAGGTCCTTTTCTACCGCTGGAAACCATGACCACATCGATGAGAACCAAACTGATCCTGTCCGCGTTTTGCCTGGCTCTGGTGAGCGCGGCGTCCGTGGTCGCTGGAGACTACCAGCTCCTCGTCACTTCCGTGCGCACGGGCGACACCGAAGTCTTCGTCGCCGACCCGGAGAGTGGCGACATGATTAACCTGTCGCGCTCGCCCAGGTCGGAGGACCGTTATCCCTGTTGGTCGCCGGACGGCAAACAAGTCTGCTTCATGTCGGACCGCGAGAACGCCACCAACCTCTGGATCATGAACGCCGATGGCACGGGCGTCCGGCGGCTCAATCGCACTCCGGCCGTCTGCTACATGCCAAGCTGGCAGATCACCCCGCGCGGCGCCCGCATCGTTTTTGGCAAACACGGGGCAAAGCCGGAGATGGCGAGCATCAAGCCCGACGGCTCCGGCGAGGAGAATTTCGGCGAAGGCCACGATCCAACCCTTTCGCCCGATGGCAAACTCATCACCTACACCGGTCATGTGCCGGGCGGCGTCAGCGTGTTCGTGATGAACTATGACGGGACGAACAAGCGCCAGATCGTCACCGCCGTCAGCCCGGTCGGAGCAACCTTCCCGAACTGGTCGCCGAACTCCCGTCAACTGGTCTATTCCTTCCCCGTCGGCGACGCGCTGGAACTCTTCATCATTAACCTCGATGGCTCCGGCCAACGCCAACTCACCACGTTTGGCGGCTCGAGTGTTTGCACGCCGAGCGCCTGGTCCCCCGACGGCCAATGGATTTCCTTCCGCCGTACTGACGAGCGTTACTGGAGCGACCCGGAGCGGATGCGCAAGGTTTACGCCGAGAAACCAGCCGACAAACGCCCCGTCTGGTTTATTCGTCCCGACGGCTCCGACGCGCACGTCATCGAATCCCTCCGTTACCAGATGGCCATCGACGGCAGCCGCGCGGCTTGGAAGCCGATCGGTAAGTGAGGAGATCGGATCGCCTAGCGAAAGTCGCTATACTGGCGGAAGATCGCGCGCAAGTCGTCGAGCGCCCCTCTCTCAATGAGAGACTTCACCGGAATGAATTGCGCCCTCGACGGTGAAATAAAAATGAAAATAAACCGCTCCGTCTGACGCACCCGTCGTATCGGGGGCCATTTGATCGTCTGCTCGAACGTCGCTCCACTTGTGTGCATTCCCTCGGAGTCGAAGCTATAAGTGAACGGTCCTTGGGCCAGCTTGTTAGCACGCCGGGCGGACCATATCCCCACCACGGTTACGAGCGGAGTAAACAGGAAGCCTGAGAATGCGGCGAACACTCCGCCGGGCCCGAGCGGGGCTCCAAAAACGTAAGAAAGCACAAGCACAGAAACGCCCGCCAGTGGAAAAACGGCATGCACGATCATGAGCGCGCCCAGGAAGCGAATCATCGTATGGGCGGCGAGAAACGTCTCCCAGAAGCTTGGGGAGACCGTTACCGAGACTTTATTTGGAAGCATACTTCCTAAGTGGACTTTCCGCACGCAAATCGCCCGCCCGCCCAATTCCGCGAACAACTGTCAAACTAGATTTCAACCGGGAAATGTCGATCAATTAATTCACCGACGAACGGGCAAAGCGATCGGAGTCGCGTCCATTGCCGGACGTCTATCGACCAGGCCCGCGGATCGCCGACCCCGATCGGTCGTTGAGCGCCCTCCGAGAGTTCCGCGAACCGCATCCGGCTTCGTCGGTCCCGAGGCGCCGTCCTTCCCATCCCCTCCCATTCGCCGTTACACGACGTTCAACCGTTCTTTTTTTGAAAATAACTGTTGACACATAAACAATCCACCTGTAAACATAACCCCATGAAACGCGATGCCATCTCGCCCGGTCCGCGTTACCAGGCGTTGTTGCAACTGCTCCGCACCGCCGAGGCGCTGTGGAACGCCAGCCGGGTCTTTTTCGAGCGCTGGGACCTCAGCCCCAGCCAATTCAACGTTCTCAACCTCCTCCACGGCGAGACCGCCGGGCTGTCGCAAACCGAACTGAGCCGGCAACTCGTCGTCCACCGCTCGAACATTACCGGGCTTGTGGACCGCCTCGAGGCGCGCGGATTGGTCGAGCGCCGCGAAATGGCCGGCGACCGCCGCGCCTACCGCGTCGCGCTCACCCCGGCCGGCGCCGCGCTCATGCGGCAAATTCTGCCCCATTATCACCGGGCGGCCGAAGACGTCTGGGGCGACGTGCCGGCCGCCCGCGCGAATCAGATCGTGGCGGAATTGGCGGAACTGAGCCGGAACGCGGAGACGGTGGCCGCGGCGTCCGGCGCCGAATGACGCGACGACACGCAACCTCAACTCATTTATTTCTCAGCGTATGAACTCGAAACGAAATTACCCGCTGTTGCTCGTGAGTCAGTTCTTGGGCGCGTTTGGCGATAACGCCATTCTCGTCGTGATCCTCGGGCCATTGATGGCCAAATACCACGCGGGGCTTATCTCGGCCCACGAGCAGAGCATCGCCAATATCTACTTTACCAGCCTGCTCTTCATTCCGTTCGTGCTACTGGCGCCAATGGCCGGCTTTCTCAACGACCGCTACCCGAAATACCGCTGGCTGCTCGGCGGCAACCTCATCAAGCTGGCCGGCAGCGCCATGGCCGCGCTCAGCCTGGCGCATGGCTCGGCGTGGCAGACGATCGGCTACCTGGTCGTCGGCGTCGGCGCGTGCGCCTATTCACCGGCCAAATACGGCATCCTGCCCGAGATCGTGCCGGCGGAACGACTCGTCAAGGCGAACGGCACGGTGGAACTTTTGACGCTGGTCGCGATCCTCGCCGGGAATATCGCGGGCGCCGCGATGGTCGATCGCTTCCCGCTCCCGGTCTGCTACGGGCTGGTCATCGCGAACTACGCGGCCTCGCTGTTTTTGAACCTGTTCATGACCCCGACGCCGGCCTATCCCGAGGTCAAATTGCGCGGCAGCGCGCGGGAATTCTTCGTAAATTTGCGCGCGATTTTCAGCCATCCGCGGCTTTCGCGAATCCTCATGGGAACCGTCCTCTTCTGGGTCTGCGGCGCGTTGTTGAAGATGAATTTCCAACCGTTTGGCCAGCAGGTCTTGAAGTATGAAAGCGTCCTGCAAGTCGCGTTGCTCGGGTTGTGGCTGAGCATCGGCGTGATGATCGGCAGCGTGGCGGCCGGGTATTTTTATAAAGTCGGC
Organism: uncultured Verrucomicrobiota bacterium; assembly: GCA_964522665.1. Lineage (GTDB taxonomy): Bacteria > Verrucomicrobiota > Verrucomicrobiia > Limisphaerales > CAZFVY01 > CAZFVY01. The sequence continues at coordinate 5,715 of CAZFVY010000130.1, forward strand.
GACCTGCGCGCGACGCGGCGTTACGGCTGGTTGCTGGCCGGATCGGTGGGCGTGCTCGGCGGGGTCGATTGGTTGCTCCATCACGGCTTGAGCCACCCGTCGGCGTTGGCGATCACCGTGTTGATCGTCGCCGGGGTGATGGCGGGCTTGTTCCTGATCCCGCTCAACGCCGCGTTGCAGGCGGAATCGCACAAGGACAAACTCGGCAAAACCATCGCGACGCAAAACGGCGTTGAGAACCTCGCGATGCTCGGTGGCAGCGTTTTCGCGCTGGTCAACGTGCAAATCGGCTTTGATCCATCGCAATTATTCCTCTGCCTGGCGGCGTTGCTCGCCGTGATCGTCTGCGCGCTGAAGATTCCCGCGCGCCAACCGGAAGCCGCCGTCGCCTCGGCCGCCGCCGCCGCGTCATGAACATCACCGACCCGAACATGACCAAACCGCCTCTGACCGTCCTTCAAGCGGGCCTTCTCGCCGTGGTCGCGGTCGCTACGTTTCACCTCGCGTACGCGAGCGTTTGGAGCAGCGGTTTGATCTTTGTTTATCTGGCCTGCCTTTGCTCGTTGCGACGTTTGCGAACGCCGCGACAGGCGTTTTACGTAGGATTGGCCATCGCCGGAATTCGAGGCCATAAAAAGTCCAAGGGATTAATGATATGAAGACTTTACTGCGATTCATTCTGCGGCGCCTTTTTCACTTCGAGGCGCACGACGTCGGCGCGCTGGCGACGCCGGGACCGGTCCTGCTCGTGCCCAACCACGCTTCGTGGCTGGATTGGCTGTTCCTGCTCGCCGTGCTGGACCGTGACTGGAAATTCGTCGTCTCGGCGGCGACCGCCCAGACCAGTTGGCTGCATCGGAAGATCATGCTCAATTCGCGGACCTTTCCCATCGACATCGGCTCGCCTTACGCCGTGAAGCGAATGGCGGAATACCTGCAACAGGGCGGCCGGCTCGTCTTGTTCGCGGAGGGGCAACTCACCCACACCGGTTCCCTGATGAAGCTGTATCCGGGGACCGGTTTCCTGCTTCTGAAAACGAAGGCCAAGGTGATCACCTGCTACCTGCGGGGCGTAAATCGGCTGCGCTGGTCCCGTCAACCCGGCTGGCGGCGGTGGTTTCCCCGCGTGAGCGCGCAATTCAGCGCGGCGTTGTCGGCGCCGATCCCCGAGCATCTCAACTCCGCCGAGACGCGCATCCGGCTGACCAGTTGGCTGCGGGAACAAATGGTCGCGCAACAATTCACGGTCGAAATGCAGCTGGGTCCGCGACGCCTGGTCGACGCCATCGTCCAAACCGCGCGCGAGCAACCGGGCAAGGTGATCCTCGAAGACGCCACGAACCAAAGCCTGACCTATCGGCGGATGTTGATCGGGGCCGACTTGCTCGCCCGGCGTCTGCGCGGCGTACTGACGCCCGACGCCGAGCGCATCGGCGTGCTCCTGCCGAACGTCAACGCGACGCCCGTCCTGCTGCTCAGCCTCTGGGCGCTGGATAACGTTCCCGCCGTGCTCAATTTCTCGACCGGCATTCCGGTCATGTTGAGTTGCGCGAAGTTGGCCGGGTTGCGCCAAATCATCACTTCGCGCGCCTTTCTGGAACGGGCGAAACTCAAGCCCGAGCCGTTCACCGCGGCGGGCTTGGAACTGGTCTATCTCGAGGATCTGCGCGCCGGCATTTCGGGCGTCCAGAAATTCAGCGCCGCCCTGCGTCATCACGTGGCGTGCGGCCTGTCGTTGCTGGCGTTGAGCCGCGGTCAAAGCGGCGTCGCCCCGGCGTCGGGTGCGCCCGTCGAAGCCCATGACCCGGGTCACGATCCGGCGGTGATTCTATTCACCAGCGGCTCCGAAGGCGTGCCGAAAGGCGTTGAATTGAGCCACCTCAACATCCTCTCGAACATTCGCCAAATGCTCGCCGTGACCGATCTCGAAGACGGCGACCGCGTGTTCACGGCGTTGCCGTTGTTTCACAGCTTTGGCCTGACGGTCGGCACACTTCTGGGACTGGTCCGCGGAATGTATGTGTTCCTTTATCCGTCGCCGCTGCACTACCGGATCGTGCCGTCGGCGTTCTACGATCGGAATTGCACGGTATTCCTCAGCACGAACACCTTTCTCAACGGCTACGCGCGCAAGGCGAACCCGTATGACTTTCGCAGCCTGCGGTATTTATTCGCGGCGGCGGAAAAACTCCAGGAGGCCACGGAGACCGCCTGGGCGCGGCGGTTCGGCGTGCGGATCCTTGAGGGTTACGGCGCCACCGAGTGCGCTCCGTGCGTGAGCGTGAACACGCCGCTGGCGCCCAAACCCGGCTCCGTCGGTCGCCTCATGCCCGGCATGGAATACCGCCTCGAACCGGTCGAAGGCGTGGCCGAGGGCGGCCGCCTGTTCGTGCGCGGGCCGAACGTCATGCGCGGCTACCTGAACGCCGACGCCAACCTCAAATTCAAAGCGCTCGACGGCTGGTACGACACCGGGGATATCGTGAGCGTCGATCCCGAAGGTTACCTCTTCATCCGTGGCCGTCTGAAACGTTTCGCCAAGGTCAGCGGGGAAATGGTCAGCCTGACCGCGGTCGAGGACGCACTGGCGGGGGCTTTCCCGCAGTATGGTCTGCGCTGCCAGATCGCCATCGTCACGCGGCCGGACGAGGGCAAAGGCGAGGCGTTGATCGCGGTCACGAACGAGCCCCGGCTCCAACTCGACGAAATCCGCGCGGCGGTGCGCGCGAAAGGGTTGAGCAATCTCTGCGCCCCCCGCGAGATCAAGGTGGTCCGGGAGATTCCCAAGCTCGGGACCGGTAAAATCGATCATCGCGAACTGGCCAAGTTGGTCGCGGCTTAACGAAACGTTAAATGTCGGAAGAACTGCAGGTTAGGGTGCATGGGCCGGCCGGGCTTCCGACGTTGATCTACTTCCCGGGCCTGCACGGCGACTGGACGTTGATCTCGAGCTTTCGCGCCGCGGTGGCGGGACGCGCGCGGTTTGTAGAAATCACCTACCCGCGCACGGTGGACTGGTCGCTGGCGGACTATGCGGCGGCGGTCGAAGCCGGACTGCTGAAGCACGGCATTGAACATGGCTGGGTCCTGGCGGAATCGTTCGGTTCCCAGGTGGCCTGGGCGTTGCTCGGGCGAATCGCCGGTGGGCCGAACGAAGCGCCGCTTGGCGTCCCGGGCGGCGCCAACGCGGACGCGAGCGCCGGACGTTTTCGGGCCGACGGCTTGGTCCTCGCGGGCGGATTCGTCCGTTACCCGGTAATGTGGTTGCTGCGGCTTGGGAGGGCGGTCTGCGGCGGCATCTCGTTGCGATGGATCACCGGGATCTTGGTCACCTACGCGAAATACGCCCGTTTCCGCCATCGGCACGCGCCGGAAACGTTGGCGAACATCTCGGAGTTCATCGCGCGGCGCACGGAGACCGACCGGCGGGCCATGGAACATCGCCTCCGTTTGATCACCAGTTACGACCCGCGGCCAACGGCGCGCCAAACCACGCTGCCGGTCTATTGGTTGACCGGCGCACTTGACCCGATTGTGCCCTGGCCCTCGATCCGCCCTTGGTTAAAGCGGCATTGCCCAGGTTATCGGGATGGGCGGGTGATTTGGCGGGCGGACCACAACGTCCTCAGCACTGAGCCGCGCGCCGCCGCGGCCGTGATCTTGGACTGGATGGCGACGCCGTGAATCGGTTTTGCCGTCTCTCCGGCCTTCAACCTAAAACCTGCCGCTACGGCTGGCTTTCGGTTCAGCTTCCGGCGTAATAGGCATCGACCTTGGCGCTGACGTCCTTGTAGCCGATATCGACTTCGTAAATCTGCTTGAACAGTTCGATCGCCTCCTCTTTTTTGCCCATCTTTTCCAGGACGCAGCCGAGCATGTAGGTCAATTCCTTCTTTTCCTCGTCGAAGCCAACCCGCTCTTTAATCGCGTTCTGAAAGGTGCGGGCGGCGATGTCATTCATGTTCCGGCGGGCGAACGCCTGGCCCAGGAGGCTGAGCGCCTGGCCGCGGCGATGCGGGTTGGCCTGGGCCTTTTGCAATTCCTGAATCGCCTCGGACAATTTGCCCGCCTGGAAATAGAGCTTGCCGAGCTCGAAGCGGACTTCGAGGTCGTTGGGATAACGTTCCACGCGCCGCTGGCAATCGGAAACCAGGAACGCCTGCCGCTCGCCGTTCAAACGCGCCAATTGTTCCGCGTGATCGGGCGCCTGCGGGTCGAGCTGGGCCAGCGCGTGATCGAGCTTCTTGAGGGTCGTTTCCGAAATCAGTTTTTCCAAAGACGCGTCGGCCGCGCCTTCGGTCTGCACGATTTTGTTGTAATATTCCAAGGCGCGGTCGAAGTCTTTCTTCTGGGCGTACAATTCCGCGGTCGAACGCAACATCTTGAGGTTGCCCGGTTCCTTGGCGATTTTGGCCTCGTAATCGGCGATCAACCGGCCGGCCACATCCTCACTCTTGACCTCGCGTTTCTCCTGTTCAAGCGTCACCGCCTCCTCTTTATTGCGCAAGATGTCGCGATACGAGCCTTGGCCGTCGGCCAGCGATTCGTAGCCGCCCTCGTTCAGGGTCCGCCGCGCGGACAAGCCCTTCATCGCCTGCGACACCTCCTGGTCGGCGGGATTCAAACGGAGCAGTTCGTTCAAGATCGATTCCCCACGTTGCGCCTGGCCGGACCGGCCCAGCGCTTCCGCGAGCTTCAGCGCCGCTTCGCGGTCCTTTGACGAGTTCTTGTAAACGATCTCGAGCGACAGGACGGCGGTCTTCGGAAAATCGGCCTCGAGCGCGGCCTCGGCCAGGATCTTGTTGGCCATCGCGTTATAGGGGTCGGTATTAAGGATCTGTTCGGCGATTTGAATGGCCTCGAGCGGATTCTTGCGCAACGCCATCTGCGCCTTGGCCAACTGCGGCGACGAACTCGCGGTCCCAATCATCTTCTTGAAGAACCCGCCAACCGCCCCCGCCTTCTTGGTCTGGGCGGCCCGCAACGCCTCGCGGCACTCGTACAACGCCGGCTCCCGGGCCAGCACTTGGTTAAAGATGGTGATGGCGTACTCGGGGTTCCCGCGGTGAAGGGCGGTCATTCCCCGGTCGAACAACTCCCGCAGAGACCGGTCGATCTGATTAGCGCTCTTTTCTGGCATACGAGGATTCTAATGGACCATCCCGAAAAATCCACACGAAATGCATCCGCGTTTGGACGCCTTGCAAGTCGCAGTAGTTACTGCATCGAGGCGGGTGGGCCGGAAGCCACGCCGCGCGGCGGCGCCGCCGGGCACGGCGCCAGATGTAGGGTGGGGCGAGGCTCCGCTCCGCCTACGCCTTCGCTTCGTCGCGACTAAGACTCGACCGCGCCGGAGCCGAAGGCAGAGGCGGGCGAGCCGTGATTAGTTCCGGACGGTAGCGGCTCGCTCGAACTATCCACGGCTCGAGCCTCGCCCCACCGTTCTGCGGCCATCACGCGACTAAGCCTCGATCTCGCCGAGGCGAGAGCGAAGGCAGAGCCTCATTCCACCGCTCCCAGTTACCGCCGCGGGTCGGTCGCCGCGATGATGACGCTCACCGATTTTTGATTGAATCCCTTGAACCCACCGCGGCGTTGCAGATTCTCGAGGTGGCTGCCGATGGCCCCGTCGCGCAGGAACCTTTGGTACTGCGCCTCATCGATCAAGCCGCTTCGCCACAGGCGCTCCGCCCGTTCGCCGCGGACCGGCCACCGTTCGCCCTCGGTGAACGCCTGTTTTAGAAAGGGAAAATCGGAGAATGGCGGCATCGTGCCAACGCCTTCGGCCGCCAGTTGTTCCCGGAGCAAATCGTGATCGAACCGGCACTCCAGATGGTGCATCCCGGCGTCGAGAAAACTCTCACCGTGGAGGCCGGTCCACAAGCCGATCGTCCCCAGCTTTTCCCGCGCCGGCAACGGCTGCCGCGAGAAATCGATCACCCGCTCTTCGGGGTCCAAATCGACGTCGCAAAACGCGACGATCCCCTCGACCGGTTGCTCGAGGATCTGCGCGCCCCAGCCCGCCTGCTCGCCGGCGTGGTAACGTTCGCGGCGCTCGAAGCCGAGCTTTTCCAAGTCCCGCATCAGGTCGATGAAATGCGCGCGTGAGCAGCGAAACGTGTGGTGATCGTGATTCGCCCAGCCGAGGCCAAGGCGATCCTGGCGGCGTTTCTGCGTTTGCGCGGCGCGGTTGCGGCGTTCCCAGAAGGCGCGTTCCTCCGCAAAGACGACGTGGCACGCGGCGTCGCGTCCGACCAGCGCGATCAGCCGGTCCACGCATTCGTCCGCCTGCCGAAAACCTTCCGCGTCATCCTCGAACGTCCGCGGGCGGGTCTTCCAAAGCTCGTGCGCGGCCAGCATCGCCCGCTGGCGTTCGGCGTTCGGCGGCTCGGCCAGCCAACCGCGGTAGCCGCGGCGTTCGATCGCCGAGAACCGGGCGTGATGTTCCACCGCCACCGTCAGACTGCGGTAACGGGAAAGCGGCTCACCGGTAGGCTCGCCCGAAAAACCGTGCGCCACCATGAAATCAGCCAGGTTGTCCACGCGGATCGCCAGCTCGGTCGGGACGCCGTCCTCGGGCGCGGCGCGATCGACGTTGATTCGCGGCAGCATCGCTTCCGGATGCCAAAACGGTCGGTGAGCGGGCAGAGCGGCTTCGCTGCGGAAGTCTTCCGCGAATCCAGCTTCGCGGAGAGCGGTCTCCGCGGCGGCGGAGACGGTCAGGCTATCGGTCCAATCGATCAACAGCGTCCCCGTTTCGGCGCGCAGACGTTCGGCCAAGTTCGCCGCCCAGCGATTGCGCCCCAAGAACGCCTCAATCTGCCCCGCCACCCACGTCTCGGCCGCATAACAGAGCGGCCAATCGAAGCGCGCCTCGGCGGCGACGTTGGCGGCGGCCTCAGCCGGTAGCATCGGCTCACGGACCGGATATTCAGTCGAGGTGGCGTTCATCGGCGATCCTTTCCAAGGTTTCTTTCACAATCGATTATCGACGCTGCCAATGCAAGTTGATAGCCTGGCGCGACGTGGCGCGGTGATATTAAGGGGTTAAAAAAGAAAAGCGGGGCAACCCTTGCGGATCACCCCATCGCCTTTAACAGCGAGAAGTAATTGACGGATACCACGCCGTTTACGAAAGTCAAGGATTGATATGCAAGCGGCAAAAAGGCGGACGGCGATCTACGTCGACGGCTACAACTGGTACCATGCCATTTTTAAGCGCAAACCGGAATGGAAATGGCTGAATATCCAAGGGTTTTTTGAAGCGTTACGGATTGACGAAGACGTTGTTGCGGTGAAGTTTTTCACGGCGATTGTGGATGAGACCGATCATTCCAGTCTGGCTCGAGCGCGACAGCAAACCTATTTAAAAGCTTTACGAACGCTGAAGAAGGTTCGAATAATACTTGGGAAATTTCAGGGGCGAGAAGTGACATGCCGAGGTTCGTGCAAGGAAAAATACGTGGTACCAGAGGAGAAAAAGACCGATGTGAACATTGCGATTGAGATCATCACGGACGCTCTGAGCGGGCAAATCGACTCTATCTGCATCGTTTCTGGAGATTCGGACGTGCAACCAGTAGTCGAGTGGGTGAAGACCCATCGACCGCACGTCAAGATAACCGTCTATATCCCGGCTCTCCAAAATGAACAGCCCGTCAGGCGGCTCGATTATTATAAGGCGATAAATGTCACCGCTCGATTTTTACCGCTTACTGATATTGCAAATTATCAAGTTCCCCATGCCGTTAAATTAGATGGTCCACAGTTCGCGTGTCGGCCTGACACTTGGTGCGAGCCGAAGACCTCAGTATAGTTTGATCGATCTGTCGAAACGGAAGGCAAATGTCGCGGCGAGATTATTCAAAATACGCGCAAACACGATGAACCCCAACCTCGCATTATTCCCTCCCTCCGCGCGCGCAATACTCCAGCGGCATGCTCGCGCGGCGCTCGTCACGCTGGCTCTGGCGTCGGGCCTCGCCGGCTCGGCCAGCCACGGCGCCGAGAGCGGCGCGTTTCCCGCGATTTACAACTCGGGCAAGGAGGCGCCGACGCCATTGCTCAAGCCCGAAGAGGCGACGCAACGGATGCAACTGCCGCCCGGATTTCGCGCGACCCTGTTCGCGGGGGAGCCGGACGTACAGCAGCCGATCGCGATGACGACGGACGCGCGCGGGCGTTTGTGGGTGGCGGAGAACTACACCTACGCCGAACAGGCGGTGAATTTTGACCTGAAGCTGCGCGACCGCATCGTGATCCTCGAAGACACCGACCACGACGGGCATTTCGACAAGCGGACGGTTTTTTGGGACCGCGGGCAAAAGCTGACGAGCGTGGCCGTCGGTTTTGGCGGCGTCTTCGCCCTCTGCCCGCCCCGGCTGCTGTTCATCCCTGACCGCGACGGCGATGATGTTCCCGACGGCGAACCGGTGGCGCTGTTGGACGGATTCGAGGCGGACTCGATCCGCCACAACATCGCCAACGGCCTGAAGTGGGGACCCGATGGCTGGCTCTACGGCCGGCACGGCATCCAGGCGTCCAGCCACGTCGGCGCGCCGGGCGACCCGCCGGACAAACGGACGACGCTGAACGCCGGCATCTGGCGCTTTCATCCGGTGACCCACGCCTTCGAAGTGGTCGCCCAGGGGACGACTAATCCCTGGGGTCACGATTGGGACGAGAACGGCGAACTCTTTTTCATCAACACGGTGATCGGGCATTTATGGCACGCGGTCCCGGGCGCCTACTACAAGCGCATGTACGGCCAGCATGCCGATCCCTATCTTTATGAGTTGCTGGACCAAACCGCCGACCATTTGCATTGGGACGCGAAGGAATCGTGGAGCGACATCCGTAAGTTGGGCGTCACCCCGACGACTTCGCAAGCCGGCGGTGGCCACGCCCATTCCGGCCTGATGATCTACCTGGGCGACAATTGGCCCGCGCGGTATCACAATACGATGTTCACGGTGAATCTTCACGGCCGGCGCCTGAACAACGACACCCTGGAGCGCCGCGGCGCCACCTACGTCGGACGCCACGCCGCCGATTTCATGACCACGGACGACGTCTGGTTCCGGGGCCTCGACCTCCTTTACGGCCCGGACGGCGGCGTCTATTTGTCCGATTGGTCGGACGTCGGCGAATGCCACAATGCCGACGGCATCAACCGCACCTCGGGACGCATTTATAAAATTACCTACGACGGTCCTGGCGCCGCCGCGACCGCCCCGCTGGGCCGCGCGCCCCGCCCGCCGGGCTTCGGCCTCGTCGTCGGCGACCTCGCCAAACTGCCCGACGCGGACCTGGTTCGGATGCAACTCCATCCGAACGATTGGTACGCCCGCCAGGCGCGGCAGCTGCTGCAGGAACGCGCGGCCGGCGGCGCCGCGATGAGCGCGGTCCACGCCGCGTTGCGCCAAATGTTCGAGACCCAAACGGCGATCCCGCGCCAGCTGCGCGCCCTCTGGTCCCTGAACGTGACCGGCGGCGCCGACGAGGCGTGGTTGCGGACTCTCCTGCGTCATCAGGACGAGCACGTCCGCGTCTGGGCGATCCGTTTGCTGATTGATCAACGCCCGCCTTCGGCCGCGGTGGCGGCGGAGTTCGCCCAATTGGCCAAGGAGGACTCGTCCGGCTTGGTCCAGACCTATCTGGCGTCGGCAATGCAACGAATCCCGGCGGAGAATTCGGCGGCGGGAGCGGAGAGCCTGCGTTGGCCGATCGCCCGCGCGCTCGCCGCGCGCCCTGAGTTCGCCGCCGACCCAGTCCTGCCATTGATGCTTTGGTACGGCATCGAGCCGGCCGTGCCCAAATCGCCGGAGCAGGCTCTGGCGCTCGCGCGGGAGACGCCGATGCGCAAGGTGCGCCATTTCACCGCCCGGCGCGTCACCGAGGACCTGGAGGTCAACCCGGCGGCGGTCAACCGGCTCGTTCAGCTAATGGGCGAGCGGCCGGACGCGGCGTTTCAAAGCGACATTCTCTCGGGCATGGAAGAGGCCTTGACCGGGTGGGGCAAGGCGGCCGCGCCGCCCGCGTGGGCCGCCCTGGCCGCAAAGTTGAACGAGAGTCCCGACGAAAACGTTCGCCGTCTGGCGCGTACCATCGGCGCCGTGTTTGGCGATGGCCGCGCCGCGGACGAACTGCGGGCGCTTTTGGCGCGACCGAACGCCGACGTCAGCGCCCGGCGGCGGGCGATGCAGACGTTGGTGCAGAGCCGCGCCGAGGGCGTCGTTCCACTGCTGCGAAATCTCTTCACCGAGCGCGATCTTGGCGCCGACGCGGTCCGCGGATTGGCGACGCTGGGTGTCCCCGAGACCCCCAAGCTGTTGCTCGACGCCTATCCCAAGCTGCGGCCCGAGGCGCAGGCGGAGGCGGTCAACGCGCTTGCCTCGCGCCCGGCGTTCGCGGGTCCCTTGCTCGAGGCGGTCGAAAACCACCGGCTCCCGAAAGGCGCGCTGGCGGTCTATCAAGTCCGGCAGTTGCGCAACCTCAACGACGACGACATCAACCGTCGCCTTGGCGCCCTCTGGCCGGAACTGCGGCCGTTATCCGCGTCCAAGCAGCAATTGTTCACTCGCTACAAAGGTCTGCTGACTCCGGAGCGTCTCGCCGCGGCCGACCGCGCGAAAGGCCGGCAGGTGTTCGCGCAGACCTGCGGACTATGCCACACGTTATTCGGCCAGGGCGGCGCCATTGGTCCCGACTTGACCGGCTCCGACCGTCGCAATCTCGATTACCTGCTCGACAACGTCATTGACCCGAACGCGGTCGTCCCCGAGCCGTATCGCATCTCGACCGTCCGCCTGAAGGATGGCCGCGTCATCACCGGCATCGCCGGCGCCAAGACCGAGCGGACCCTCGTCGTGCAGACACCCTCGGAAAAACTGACGCTGGACCGCGCGGACGTCACCGCGGTCGAACCGTCGCTCCTTTCGCTGATGCCCGAAGGATTGTTGGAATCGTTCACCGAGGAACAAGCCCGCGATCTGGTCGCCTACCTCATGTCCACCGCGCAGGTCCCCCTTCCCGAGGCGGCGGCGAATTCGAAGTAAACGTCGCCCCAACGCCTTAATGAGTTAAATGCAGATGGGGTCAGAGATGAATAATGACATATTTATGCGCTTATTCATCGCTGAACCCTTCGGTGGACTTGCTAATAGCTGACGGCTCTCGACGGATCAGACCACTTGATCGGGGGCGAGGGCGCAGGGGGAGTTGGGGTCGCCGGTCTCGATCTGGATGGTCGCGTGGGCGATGCCGAAATGCTCGTCGAGTTCGTGCCGGGCGTCAGCGAGAAAGGCGTCGCCGGGAAAGCCGGCGGGCATGACGAGATGAACCGTCAAGGCGGTCTCCGTGGTGCTCATGCCCCAGATGTGCAGGTCGTGGGCCTCACGAACGCCCGGCAGCGTCGCGAGAAACCGACGCACGGCCGTGGAATCGATCCCGGCCGGCACGCCGTCGAGCGAGAGGTTCAGCGAATCGCGCAGCAGATGCCAGGTGCCCGCCACCAGGACGACGCTGATCACGAGACTGACCACCGGGTCGAGCCAAAGCCAGCCGGTTTTCAGTATCAATAGCCCCGTCGCGACGACGCCCGCGGCGACCAGCGCGTCGCCCGCCATGTGAAAAAACGCGCCGCGGATGTTCAAATCGCCTTTGCGGCCCGCGAGAAAAAGCAACGCCGTGGCGGTATTGACGAGGATGCCGGCCGCCGCGACCCAAATGATGGTCACGCTGCCGACCGGGGTCGGTTCGGCGAAGCGCCGCGCGGCTTCCCACGCGATGCCCCCGGTGACCACGAGCAGCAAGACGGCGTTGAACAACGCCGCGAGGACGGAGGAGCGGCGCAGGCCATACGTGTAACGGGCGCAGGGCAGGCGCCGCGACAGGATCGCCGCGGTCCAGGCCAACCCCAACGCGAGCACGTCGCACAAGTTGTGGCCGGCGTCAGCGACCAACGCGAGCGAATGCGAGATGAGCCCGAACCCGACTTCCGCGATGACGAAGCCCAAATTCAGGGCGATGCCAATCGCAAACGCCCGCCCGTATCCGCCCGGTCCCGGCCCGTGATCGTGGCCGTGGTGACCGTGTCCGTGCTGATGGGCCTCCCGCGGGTCGTGCTCGTGCGGCTGATCTTCGTGGTCGTGATCGTGATCGTGGCGGTCAGACTGATGCTCGTGATGCTCGTGACTCATGCCAGAGCATACTACTGCCCGCGATTCCGACGGAATGCAAGCGGGGCGAGATCCAAACGTTTACCAACCTGACGATTACCGCGCGGAGCTGGAATAACGACCACGAAGTACACCCGGAGACGTGGTGAAATGACTCTCGCGCACGCCAATCCGCCGTGACGGCTCCGACTATGGCGATGCGCGATTTATTTACTGAGACCGAATCAACGCCACGGCGCCCGGCGACGGCATGAGTCTCACCTGGAGGTCATGATTTATTAAGCTTCGCGACGGTGTGATCGTGAGGAGGGAGGCGTTGACCGCCGCCAACCCCTACCAGGCCCGCGCGTATTGGTTCGGCGGCGGCAACTTGTCCTTGTGCCCGAGCGCTTTCGCGGCGTGCCGCGGCCAATACGGTTCCACCAGCATTTGCCGCGCGAGCAGGACCAAATCCGCCTGACCTTCGCGGATAATGAGGTCGGCCTGTTTCGGTTCGGTAATCAAGCCGACGGCGGCGGTCGCGATGTTCGCGCCCTGCCGGATTCTGTCCGCGAAGGGAACTTGATAGCCCGGCCCGACGGTAATCTTGGCGTCGGGCACAATGCCGCCGGAACTGCAATCGATCAAATCGACGCCCTCGGCCTTGGGGTGTGTGACGGCTAAGTAACCTAACTTGAAACAAGCGGTAATGGCGGTCT
>CAZFVY010000131.1:0-18543 GCA_964522665.1 uncultured Verrucomicrobiota bacterium
TAGGACTCAGCCCCGCAGGGGCTGAAGGAAGGCGCGGGCGCAAAAATGGATGACCGCTTGACTGGGAAACCGGTTACGGCAACAAGTTCCTCGCGACTACAACGGGGTCAAATCGAGAATCCCGTGGGATTGGTAACAACCGTCGGTGGGTTCCACATTTAGATGCGTTTGCCCTGTCCCGTTTCGCGTGTTGGATTTTTGATCGCTGCGTTTCAAGCTACCGATCGGTTAATTGAATAACAGTTATGCCGAAGGGCGATTATGCGGCGGCGGTTCGTGGCGTTCGTTTCCTGCGGCAACGAGAGTTACCGCCGGTATCGACATGTTTGGATTTCCAGACAACAGAGGAATTTCCGATCGATTCGGCTCGGAATCTGCTAGAAGAGTTACCCGAGGACTGGCAAATTTCTTTTATCGATCCTGAGGCGCAAATTGAGGAAGCGTGGATATTTGTGCGTCGAGTCGGTCAACGTTTTTTCGCTCAGAAAATGAGCCGGGCCTCATCTCGGCTATGCGGAGAACAGTCGCTCGAGAAAATGCTCACCTCTTTCGCCGCAAGTCCGCTGGTTCGGAAACCCGCGGGTTCGTTTGCTTCTTTTACTGTTTCGTCCATTCCCGATCACCAGCGGTTCGAGCGCTTGGATAGCAGGCTTCGGTCCTCAAAATCATAGTTTGATATCGTTCCGATTGCCGCTGTCCTGTTCATCGTCATTCAGGTGGGGATTTTATTTCCGCCCGGGTACGGCGCTTCGTCTTGCGTCTGACCGCAGGACATGACGCCGGAAAGTTCTGGAATCTCCGCGATCCAGCGACCGTCACCTTCACGATCAACCCTAATTCTCATACGCGCTCAGGCTAATTCCCTTCGATCAATTGTCGAACTCGACTTCTGGGCGGCGGTTGTTCTGGGCGCGAAGACAGAATTCTTCTACCAGCCGCGAGCTCGTGCGGTCGCGCCAATGGCGCTCTGTTTGGTCCCGGAGGGATCGCTGAAAATAGCCCGGCCGCTTTAGCGCCGGGTTCACCGCGGCGTGAGCTTAAGTCCCGAGAGGGACGGCTGACGTTTAAGCCTTGTCGGACTCGATCGCTAGAAGGACTCAACCGTCCGTCCCGGACTTAACCGTTTCCGAATCGGACCCGGCGTTGAAAACGCCGCGCTAGTCTCACCGGCCCTTCCAGGGCCGAGGCCTCTCGGCCTGGTTTCCTCCGGTGCGTCGGTACCTACCTAGACTCTGGATTCCGTGAGGGAATTGGTGAAAATCACGGTTGTAATAATTCCGTCTCAGACCCGGCCGATCATTTGTAGAGCAGGAATTTCTCCCGCCGCTGTTTGAACGCCGCCAGGTCGGCGGCCCAGAGGGCATGAATTTGGTCGAGCGTTTCGCCGGCGCGAATGGCCGCGATGGTGGCGGGATGCGCGAGCAGGCGGTCGAAGCGGTCGAGCGCGAAATCGTTCGGGTAGAGGCGGCGCAAGGTCAACGCGATCATCACGCCCGCATCGACCGAATTGAACTCATCCCGCTGGGTGATGACGAGATTGACGCCGCCGCACGGCTGGCCTTTGAAGACGCTGGCGGTCGGGGTGAAGCGTACCGGCACGAAGCGGACGCCCGGCAGACCAGCGCGATTCAATTCGGCGGCCAGTTTCACGTCATCGACATACGGCGCGCCCACAACCTCGAACGGCGTGTCGGTGCCACGGCCGACGGAGATCGCGGTTTCGAGGAGGCCGATCCCCGGGTAAAGCGCGGCTTCGGTCAGGCTGCGCATATTTGGCGAGGGATTGATCCAGGGCAACCCCGTCTGATCGAACCAGAGGTCGCGGCGCCAGCCTTGGATCGGGACGACGGTCAGGTCGGCCTTGAAGCCGCGCTCGGCGTTGATCATGCCCGCCAATTCGCCGAGGGTCATCCCGTAGCGCACCGGGACCGGGTGAATCGCGGTGAATGTCGCCTCGCCCGCGCGCACGGGGCCTTCAATGGCGGCGCCGCCAATCGGGTCGGGCCGGTCCAGGACGTAAAACTTCAGCCCGGCTTCCGCGGCCGCCTGCATGCTGAGGGCCATCGTCGAGACATAGGTATAGAACCGGCAGCCGACGTCCTGGATGTCGAAGACGAGGGCGTCCAAATCCTTCAATTGTTCCGGTTTCGGTTTGTTCGTTTGGCCGTAGAGGCTGTAGATCGGCAAGCCGGTTTGCTGATCCACGCTGTCAGCGACTTTCTCATCGAACGCGCCGCGAATGCCGTGCTCCGGGCTGAACAGCGCGCGGAGTTGAACTCCCGGGGCGTGAAAGAGCAGGTCGATGGCCGGGGCGCGCTCGCGGTCGATGCCAGTGTGGTTGGTGATCAAGCCGACGCGCAACCGCTTCAGCGGCGCGAACTGCTGTTGTTTCAGCACATCGAGTCCGTTCAGGACCGTCGCGCTTCCCGGGGGCGTGGCGGCGGCGGTCGCAGCGGGAGCCGGCGCCTCGTCCGGCCGGGGCGCGAGGGCGTCGGGCACGAAAGCAAAGTTGAACCCAGTCACTGCCTCGGCGGCCAGATTCGCCAATTCGCCCTCGAGCGGCAGCACGTTGCCCTTGCCATCCGGGTGGACGCGATTCGAGAGGAGAATCCAAAACGTCCGTGAAAACGGATCAATCCAGAGGCTCGTGCCGGTAAAGCCTGTATGGCCGTAGGAACCGAGGGGAAAGATTTTGCCGCGCGGGCGGCTGTAACCGCTGTCGATGTCCCAGCCTAGGCCCCGGCGCGCGGGGACCGCGTCCGGGGATTGCACGCTGGTCATCAATTTGACCGTCTCGGCGCGCAGGACGCGAACGCCGTCGAGTTCGCCGCCGTTCAGCAACATCCGGGCGTAGCGCGCCAGGTCGGCGGCGGTCGTAAACAGCCCGGCGTGGCCCGCGACGCCGCCCATGTACCGGGCGGTCGGGTCATGCACAGTTCCCCGCAACATCTGGCCGTCGGTCATTTCCGTCGGCGCGACGCGAGCTGATAGCGCGACCGGCGGCAAGAAGCGCGTATCGAGCATTTTCAGCGGCCGGTAGATTTCACGCGCCACAAATTCGTTCAATCGTTCACCGGAAACCCGTCGCACGACCTCGCCTAGGACGAAGAAATTGATGTCACTGTAGCGAAACACCACGCCGGGAGGATTCATCGGTTTCTCCGCGCAGGCGCGCTCAATCGCCGTGGCGTAACCGGACCACCTTGGCCGGGTGTCGATGTCGGGCCGCAGGCCGGAGGTGTGGGTCAGGAGTTGCCGGATCGTGATCGCCTCTTTGCCGTTTCCCGCGAACTCGGGGATGTAAGTCTGAACGGGTGCGTCGAGCGCTATTCTGCGGCGTTCAATCAACGCCATCACCGCCGGGGTGGTAGCCAGAACCTTGGTCAAGGAGGCCGCATCGAAAATGGTATCCTCCGTCATCGGCTCGTAGCTCGGGACGATCGACCGGCGCCCGTACGCCTTATGGTAGGCGACGCCGTTGCGCTCGAGCCAAAGCACGGCGCCAGGGGTCTTTCCCGCGGCAATGGTCGCGTTAATCGCGGCGTCCATCTCGCGGAGCTTGACCGGTTGAAAGACGCGAGCGGTGACTTCGGGGCGGGTTGGCGAGGGCGTTGACCGAGCCGCTTCCGTCCGCGCGGCTGGGTGGGGCCGATTAACTGACTGACAACCGGCGGCCAGCAAAAGCCAGACGCCCGTCAGCCAAATGACGCTTTGGTGACGTCGTGTTGGCGGCGCCGCCGGAGTATGATTTCCCGGCGCGCATCCTGACGTTCCTCGGAGAAAAATTAATCTGACGCCGCGGGACGTTTCAGGATCGGCGGAGCTGGCCATGCAAAAAAGCGGGAGGCTCCGCCAGAGCGTCAGCGGCGTGTGTCGCGTCCGAGCGTTTGTTCGACGATCGCGGAGGTCTCGCGAAAAACCTGGTCCGCCGGATTGTCACCATTTACCTGCGAGAGCTTTCCGGCCGTGGCGTAATATTCCAACAGCGGGCCGATGAAGCGCTCAAACACCTTAAGGCGGGCGCGCACGCGGTCAGGGTGATCGTAGTCCCGTTGATAGAGATGCTCGCCGGCGCACTTATTGTACGGGCATTCGGTAAACGGGGCGTCGAGATTGTGGAAGGAATTGAGGCAGACGCGGCAAACGCGGCGCTCGGACAGGCGGGCGACGACGGCCGCTTCGGTCGAGCGCAGGTAAATCACGGCGCCCAAATACCGTCCATCCCGCCGGAACAAGTCGTCCATGAAGCGAGCCTGGTACGTCGTACGTGGAAAGCCGTCAAAAATCAGGCCCACATCGGCGTTGGTCATTTCGATCGATTCTTCGATCATGGCGTTGACGACTTCGTCCGGCACCAACTCGCCGTGATCGAGCGCGTCCTTGGCCATCTGGCCAAGCTCGGTCTCCATCCGGATGTGTTCCTTGAATAGCTCGCCGGTCGAGATCGGCTGGAAGCCGAATTTCACGGCCAGTTTTTCGACCTGAGTCCCTTTGCCAGCGCCCGTCGGGCCGATTACCGAGATGTGCATAAATTGCCGTGCCGATTCCAAACCAATGTTGGTTCGGCCGGGACTATGAGAGGTTCGGCATTTCCTAGTCAAGCCCGCGCGCGGGCGCGGGGAGTCCCGCCGCGCTCACCGCAGCAACTGCGCGCGATAAAAACGAAGGAGCGCGCCGTTCGGAGGGGAGTCGATGATGGTCGCCGTCGTATTGCTGAGGGTGACGTTGGTCAAGGAGGTCCAGAAGAAAAGATCGGCCGAGACTTGCACGGCGTAATTGCGGGCGCTTTCTCCGGTCAAGATGGTCTCAATGGACCCGTTGGGAAGGATTTGCGGGCTTGCGAGCGAGAAGGGTTGCGGCGCGGCGCCCGGGGTAAAGCTGACTTCGTCCAGCCACGCGGAGTCCTGCCCGACCGAGGTGCTGCCGTCCTTCGAGTACTGCCAGTTCAGGGCGTGGGAGCCGGACGCGATTTCAAAAGACGCCGCCTGCCAATCGACTTCGCCGGAAATGTTAGTTTGCAAGACGCCATCAATGTAAAAAAGGTAAAGATCAAGCGCTTCCTCCGAGGAGACCTTCCACCAGAAACGCAGCGTCCCCGGGCCGGTAACCGTCGTGGAGAGCCAGGAGTCCTGGGAATCGCCGATCGGTCCGCTCTTGGCCGCCAGCACGCGGTCGTGGGTGACGTTGGTCTCGGTGGTCCAACCGACTCCCCCGCCGGTGGTCCAGATGAGATTGGTGGTGTTGAGCGCCTCGGCCAGGCCGAGGGTTTGGAAGACGCTCAATTTCACCGTGGCGCTGTTGGTGGCGCCGCCTTCGTTCGTCACGGTGACGAAGTAACTCCCGGCCTCGGCCAGCGTCACATTTGAGAGCGTAAGAGAGTAATTGGTCGCGCCGTCCAGCACGGCTCCGTTGAACCGCCATTGATAGCTGGGCGTTGGCGCGCCGTCGGCCAAGACCAGAAACGTGGCGTTGTACCCGAGGGTGACCAGTTGGTTCGTCGGCTGCAGCGTGATGGTCGGAGCGATGAGTTTCACGGTCAGAGTCCCGATGCTGCTCATTACGCTGCCGACGTCGTTGCTGAGGAGCACGGTGTAACCGCCGCCGTCGGCTTTCAGGACGTTGGTCAGGGTGAGCGTCGCATTCGTCGCGCCGATAAGGTTGGTACCGCTGTGAAGCCATTGATAGACGGGTGGTGGAGCGCCCGAACCGCTCACCGAAAACGTCGCGTTGCCGCCGCCGTTGACGGTCAGATTACCCGGTTGCTTCGTGATTTTTGGCGCGGCGGTGGTCACGGTGACGACGGCCGCCAAGCTGGTGGCAAGTCCCTGCGCGTTGACGATGAGCGCCTTGTAGGAACCGCTGTCGGACGGCTGCGCGTTCGTGACGCTGAAAGCGCTATTGGTGGCGTCGGGGATGGACACGCCGGTCTTCAACCATTGGTAGGCGAATGGCGGGGTGCCCTCGGCCACGACCGTGAGGGTGAACGTCCCGCCGGCGGGGACGGATTGCGTGACCGGCTGAGTTTTGATCGTCGGTTTGCTGGGCGCCGGCTCGCCGCCCACGAGGCGAGCCACGTAACGACGCGCGGCGCCGTTGAAATTCGTGAACGCTCCACCTACCAAAATACTGCCGTCCGGTTGCAGGGCAATGGCGTCAATCTGGTCGCTGGCGCCCGTCCCGGTATTCATGCCGAAATCAAAGCTCCCGTCGGTGTCCAAGCGCGCGAAATGCGGCTCCAACTCACCGTCCGCGCCGACGAACGCGCCGCCGATGAGCGGCTTGTTATTGGGGTCGAGCGCGACGACGAAAACCTGATCGCTGGCGCCGGAGCCGACCTTAAAGCCTGGGTCAGGGAGGCCGTTCGGCTGGAGCAGGACGACGCGCAGGTAACTGGCGCCGTTAAAATTGGTGAAGTAACCGCCGGCCAGAATGCGACCGTCGCTCGCCAAAGCCAGCGACCAAATCCAGTCGTTCGCGCCGGTCCCCGGATCGAACGTCTCGTCGAGGGTTCCGTCGGCGTTGAGACGGGCGATGGCGTTTCGACCGACGCTGTTGAGTTTGGTGAAATTGCCGGCGACAAGAATCTTGCCATCGGGTTGGACGGTCAGCGCCGAGACATAGACCGGGGCGCTGCCGGCGCCCTCCGCGCTGGCGGTGAAGGCAGGGTCCGCGACGCCGTCGGCCGAGAGCCGCGCCAGGCGGTTGTGCGGAGAATTGTTCACATTGGAGAAAGAGCCGCCGATCAGAAGCTGGCCGTCGGCCTGCAAGGCGAGGCACGAGACGCTGGTATCGACCCCTGTTCCCGGGTCAAACGTCGCGTCGCCGCTTCCGTCGGGATTGAGCCGGGCGATGCCGCGCCGGGCCAAGCCGCTGATGTTGGTGAAATAACCGCCCACCAGGATTCTCCCGCCGCTGTCGAGCAGGAGAGTCCGCACATAGGCGTCGGCTCCGGCGCCGGGGAGAAAGGTCGAATCCGCGGTCCCGTCCGCGTTGAGCCGGCCGATGCGGCTCTGCGCCAAGCCGTTGAAGTTGGTGAAATTACCCCCGATGATGACCTTGCCGTCCGGTTGGAGGGCGAGGCAGGCGACCAGACCGTTGACCCGATTGCTGGGATCGAAGCCGGTATCCACGGAACCCGGCCCAGTGGCCGCCGCACCGCCCGTCCCGAAGGCCAAGGCGGTAAGGACGACGGCGAGGACGGTGTTCGCGAGGCGATGCATAGGCGGCCAAAATTTTTAACCGCATTAAATTGGCTCGCCTGAGGCGAAACCGCAACGGGCTTTTTGTCCAAGGGAAACCCCGGGGCGCGATTTGGGTATCTCACCGGCTAGGCGCCACCACCCGGATTCAATTACAACCATGCCAACAAAACATGATGTGATGGACGGTAGGGCCGAAGAGGGCGAGTGCAAGTCAGAGTAAAAGTTAGCCAGAAACGGAAATCAGAACTATGCAAATTACGCCGACGAACTACTACAAAGCACAGGGCTTTCGCCCCAATTTGCAACCCAGTCGCGCGGGCGGCTCAAACGCGGGGACCGCGTCACCCACCCAGGCGGATGGGACTACCGAGAGCGCCGGAGCCACGATCGACCTTTCGGGTTACACGAATCAGTTGATGGGGCTGCGCGGATTGCAAAGCTCTTATCAGGCCGCGTTGGACAACAACGAGTCGATCCATAACCAGAATCTTCTGGCGGTCATCAACTAACCTCACTTCGGCGCGTCGCCGTGGAAAGAGAACTCAACCGCACTACCGCTACCGCGCGCTCCCCAGGCGCGGCGCCGGCGGTTCCGTATCCCGACGGGCATTATCTCTCCGCCGCGGTGGGGTGGATGCAACTGGGAGAGCTTTCGGAAGCCAAGCAGGAAGTGGGGCGGATTTCGCCGGAGTGGCGGGGTCACCCGGATGTCATGCAGGTGCGTTGGCTGATCCATGCCGAACTGCGTGAATGGGAGGATTGCGTGACGATTGCCGAGGAGACCATCGCGGTCGCTCCGGACCACGCCAGCGGCTGGATCAACCACGCCAACGCGCTCTTTTTTTTACGCCGAACCCGCGA
Source organism: uncultured Verrucomicrobiota bacterium (assembly GCA_964522665.1). Lineage (GTDB taxonomy): Bacteria > Verrucomicrobiota > Verrucomicrobiia > Limisphaerales > CAZFVY01 > CAZFVY01. The sequence goes on from CAZFVY010000131.1 coordinate 8,064, forward strand.
GGCCTACGCGGAACTCGGACCGATCGCCGAGCGGTTTCCGACCAACGAGGCGATCGCGTATAACCTCGCGTGCTACGCGTGCCAATTGGGCCTTCTTCCCGAGTCGCAGAACTGGCTCGGCCGCGCCTTGGCTATCGCCGCCAAAGTCGGTGAGCGCGGTCGTATCAAGAAGATGGCTTTGGAGGATCCTGACCTGAAGCCGCTTTGGCGCGAAATCCGCCGCCTTTGAGTCTGATCCTTTCGCCGCCTACCGTCCTCGCCCGAGTCCTCAATCAACTTCCGCCGACCGAGTTAGCGTTTTAGGTTCGCCGCCGCAGCCAATTCCGCAGAGTTAGACTCATACGATCGGGCTGGCTGCGGATCATCTGCTGCAACACTTCAATGGTGACCCGTTTTGGTCGCGCGGGGCCGAGATCGAACTCCATCAACATTTTCTCCTTGGCCTGCTGAACCTCGAGTTGCGCGCGGGCGGCGGCGTCATCCGGTTCGGGTGGCATGGCGCCCGTCCAGGCCGCGTGGTCAAATAGTTGATTGATTTTGGCGGGATCCATCGGATCGTCGGCGAGTTGGTGACTGAATCCTAGTTCGCCGCCGCTAACCACGTCAACCGACTTCCGCGCCGTTTCCCCGCGGCAGCGTTGCTTTTGGATTTACGAGGCTCGTTCGCGCCGCTTAGGGTCTGCGGCGAGATGGGTACCATGGCATCATCCGCGACGCCGGCTGGCCGGCGTCGCACGGCGGCTCGCATGTTATTGCTGGCGACCGTGTTTTGGGGCGTCAGTTTCCCGGTGATGAAGTCGATTCAGATCGTTCAGCATGCCTTGGCCCCGGAGAACGGCAGTTGGTTCGTCACCGCGAGCATGGTGGTCTTTCGGTTTGGGCTGTCCGGGCTGGCGCTCGCTTTGTGGCGTCGTCCGAGCTGGCGCGACGTTACGCGGCTGGAAATCTACCAAGGGGTTGGGCTGGGACTGTTTGGCGGGGCGGGGCTCCTTTTTCAAATGGACGGGCTGGCCTACACCTCCGCGTCAACGTCGGCGTTCCTGACGCAAGCGTACTGCGTTATTCTGCCGATTCTCGCCGCGGCGCGGAGCCGCCGCTGGCCGTCGTGGCCGATCGTGATCGGTTCGGTCCTGGTCTGCGCCGGGGTGGCCATTCTGTCGAACGTGCGCTGGGGGCAGTGGCGGATGGGGCGGGGTGAATGGGAGACCATTCTGAGTTCGGTTCTCTTTACCGGCCAAATCCTCTGTCTCGAGGAACGGCGCTTCCGAAACAACCGAACGACTCAATTTACGCTGGTGATGTTTGGCGTGATGGCGCTGAGCGCGGCGCCGGTCGCCTTAGGCTCGATGCACGCGGCGCGGGACTGGCTGATCATCTATCATTCTCCGGCGTTGCTCGGCTTTGTGCTCATCCTGGTTTTCCTGTGCACCTTGACGGCTTACGTGATGATGAACCACTGGCAACCGTTCATCTCGGCGGCGGAGGCGGGCTTGATTTATGCCGCGGAACCGCTCTTTGCCAGCCTCTTCGCGCTGTTCCTGCCGGGCTGGTTCGCGGCGTGGGGCGGCTTTGATTACCCGAACGAATTGGTGACGAAGAACCTGCTCATCGGCGGGAGCCTGATCACCGCGGCGAACCTCCTCATTCAGTTTTCGGCCGCGCGAGAGACATGAAGCTCATGACCGAATCGCCGTGCTTGAGCGTTTTGAATTCCTCCCACGGCGCGGCCACCGTTAACGTGTCTCGCTTGGTGTGCCCAAGGGCGAATAAGCCGTCCGGCGCCAGGAGGTCGGGCAAATGGCGGTCGTCCAAAAGTTGCTGCGCCAACGAGTTTGAGCGGTGGCCGACGTTCTTTTCACCGTAGGGCGGGTCCGCCAGGACAAGGTCAAATCGAGCGCCGGCGCCGGCCAACTGCGCGATCGCGGCGAAGGCGTCCTGGAGCCGGATTTCGAGGCGCTTTGGGTCCAGCCGGGTGGCTTCCAGGTTGTCGCGCAAGCAATCGGCATGGCGACGCGCCTTCTCGACGCAGACAGCCTGTTGCGCGCCCCGGCTCAGGCACTCCAGGCTGAGCGCGCCGGTGCCCGCGAACAATTCCAGGACCCGGGCGTCCCCGACGCGCCCGCCCAAGCTGTTGAAGAGGGCCTGCCGCACGAGGTCCGGCGTGGGCCGTACGGCCAAGCCCTTGGGCGCTCGAAGTATGAATCCCGCCGCCGTTCCGCCGATGATGCGCATAAAAAACCTTACGTTCCCGAGCGGGGTCGGTTCAACTTGAAATGAAACCAAACTCGCCGAACGGTATCTTAACCGAAGGCTGCGCGCATCGGTCCACGGACCTGGGCGAAGGGTTCGTACTGTATTTACGCGATTGCTCCGCGTCGCGGCGCGCTTCAGCATCCCGGGTTGGCGGTATGAAATTAACGTTGCGGCTCAAATACTTGAGGTTCATCCGGGTGTCGTTGTACCCGGGCGCGCCTCTTTTGCCCCTTCCCCGCGCCGGCGCGGTCGGCTGGCCGCCGTCGTCCGGCGTTCCGGTTCTGGTTTGGTTTGGCGCCCTCGGTGCGCGGCTGACGCCCGCCGCCTCGCCGCGATTAACCCCGCAAAACCGATGAAACCCAGATCACTCAATCTGTCGCCCAAGACGGTTAAGGAGTTGACCCGGCTGAAACGTGAGGCCGAAACGGACAAAGCGGTCCGGGTGGCGACCCGCATTCACGCGGTTTTATTGAACCATCAAGGACATTTCAGCGGCGAGATCGCCCGCCGCTTGTGCGCGCCGCGCTCGAAAGTTTCCCATTGGCTGCGGCTATACGAGGCCCTGGGCTGGAAGGGCTTGCTCGAGGGGCATCGCACCGGCCGGCCGCCGGAGTTGAACTCGGCGCGGCGAACTCGTCTGGCCCGCATTTTGCGCAATGGTCCCTCCGCGTACGGCTTTAAGGCCTACGCCTGGACCTCCCTTTTGATCGCGCAGGTCATTCGCGAGGAGTTCGACGTCACGTATCACCCTGGCCACGTCCGGCGTTTGCTTGCGCAGATCGGCGGGTACGGGCTGCGAATCGGCCGGGGCGGCGCTCCTGCCAACGGCAAGCCTAAAAGCCGCTGGCGCCGTTACGGCAAAGCGGCGCGGGCCGGCGCGGTTGGTCGGGCCTCAACTCGACGGCGCGCGCGCTTGGATTGATCGTGGCGTGGCGGGCCGGGACGCTCGAGTTTGAAGGCGAGCTGGCTCGGTCGTCGCGACCTCCGCTTCTTTTTCCTTTTTTTTCTTGCGGTGAAACCGGCCTTTCACCGATTGTTCTGCGGTTTGGTGAACCGCTCTTGGATCCCCTCTCGAGCGCGCCGGAAATCAACTCCCAACGAATGGCAGTGACGGCGAGCCGGGACGCGCAGGGGCGCAGTCAGGTCCTTGAAGCAACGCGGAAGCCAGACGGATTGATGAGGCATTACGATGGCAAACATTCATTTTATCGGCGGTGAAAAGGGCGGGGTGGGAAAATCGCTCGTGGCGCGATTACTCGCGCAATACCTGATCGACAAAGACATTTCGTTCACCGGCTTCGACACCGACCGTTCCCACGGCGCGTTGATGCGCTTCTACGCCGGCTTCGCCGCGCCGATTCTGGTCGATCGCTTCGAGGCGCTCGACGCGATCGTCGAGGCGGCCGTCGATCAGCCGGAGCGGCGCGTCCTGATTGACCTCGCCGCGCAAACGTTTGATCCGTTGGTCAAGTGGATGGACGAGTCGGAAGTCCTCAGCCTGGCCGGTGAATTGGGCTTCACCATCAATTACTGGCACGTGATGGACACCGGCAAAGATTCGGTGGACCTGCTGAAAAGGCTGCTCGATCGCTTTGCTGACCGGATGCGCTACATCCTGGTCTTGAACCAGATTCGGGGGGACGATTTCAGCATCCTCAAGGACTCCGGCGAACTGGCGCGGGCCGAGGGCCTCGGCGCCCGGGTGGTATCGATCAAGCGCCTGCACGATGGCGTGATCACCAAAATTGAAGCCGCCAGCAGCAGCTTCTGGGCGGCGAAAAACCCCGCCGATAAGAGCGGGAGCACGCTCGGCTTGATGGAGCGTCAACGTGTTAAAGCCTGGCTGCGCGACGCCTATCAGGAGATCGATAACGTCGGCGTCTGATTCGCCGCGAGCCGGGGACTGTTACGCCGCCGGCCGCACGTCCCCCGGGCATCAAACTCGTCGTCGCGTTGATCGATGTGAGAATCAGCGGGGCGGCGAGCCAAACCCGGTCTTGAATCGGGCTTCGGCTTATTGCGGCGCTCCCGCCTCGGGTAATCCTCACGCTGCGCGCGGCGTCGCTTAAACGTGGCGCCAGCGGCGTTCCGCTGGCGTCATTGTCGTAGCGCCTTCTTGCGCCGGTTACAAGCGGTCGAATTTCTGCGCCAGCGCGAAATCCTTCTCGGTCAGGCCGCCGGCGTCGTGCGTGCTGAGCGTCAGAGAGACCTTGTTCCACCGGATGTCGATGTCCGGATGGTGCCATGCTTTTTCGGCGAGCTTGGCGACCCGGCCGACAAATTTGATCGCCTCCGGGAAATCCTTGAACTCGAAAGTCCGCGTAAGGGTCGCGCCTTTCTTTTTCCAGGCGGGGACGGATGGCAGGGCGGCTTTGATTTGGGCGGGGCTGAACTTTGACATAACCGAGTAGTCGCAAACTCGGACGGCGCGGTCACGCCAAAAAATTGGTTTGGCGAAATGGCCGCGCCAGCTACATTCGCTCGCGACTCACTGCTCGATGACTATGAAAACGAAACTCGCCTTCTGCCTGTGTCTCCTGGCCTTTTGCTTCACCGTTTCGGCGCAAACGGAAAAGCCGTTGCGCGTCTTCATTCGCGCGGGCGTCAAAACTCACGGACCTGGCGCCCACGACGGTCCCCGTTTTCTGGCGGACTGGCCGCCGATGCTCCGCGCGCGAGGAATGGTGGTGGATGGCGCCATCGGTTTTCCCACCGGCGCGCAGCTTGATGCCACCGACGTCATGGTGATGTACACCGCCGAAGGTGGCACGATTACGCCGGATCAACGCGCGGAGCTGGACAAGTTTCTGAAGCGGGGGGGCGGGTTGGTGGTGATTCACGACTCCGTTTGCGGCACGGACCCGCAGTGGTTCAAGACCGTCATTGGCGGCGCCTGGGAGCACGGCCACTCGAAATGGTACGAAGGCAAAGTCGGCCTGTACTTCGTCGATCATGACCATCCGATCACCCGCGGGCTTTCCAATTTCGAGTTTGACGACGAAATCTACTGGGACCTGCACATGATGCCGGAAGCCCGCGTGTTGGCGACCTCCTTCCACTCCGTTTTCAACATCGCGCCACAGATGTGGGTTTATGAGAAGGACAACTACCGCGCTTTCGTGTGCGTTCCCGGGCACAATTACACGTCCTTCAACCTGCCTCATTTCCGCGCGTTGATTTTGCGCGGCATCGCTTGGGCCGGAAAACTGCCCGCGGACCGTTTCGTCAACGCCGAGGAATTGGCCAGCCTCGCCTATCCCGAGGGTGGCCCCACCGCGCCCGCCAAGGCGGCCGAAAAAATCGTCGTTCATCCCGAATTCAAAATCAACCTCGTCGCCGCCGAGCCGTTGATCGAAAAACCGATCTCCCTGGACTGGGACGCCAGCGGCCGACTTTGGGTCGCCGAAACGGTCGAATACCCAAATGGCCGGCGAATCAATCCGGCGGACGACGCCATCGCGGTCTGGCGCCAGCGTGATCCGCAAAATTTCCATGGCGAATTCGAGAATCGCCCCGCGCGCGACCGCATTTCGATTCTCGAAGATACCAACGGCGACGGCGTCATGGACAAGAAGACCGTTTTCTTCGACGGATTGGAGTTGGTCACCAGCCTCGTGCTTTACCGCGACGGCGTCATTGTTTCACAAGCGCCCGATATTTATTGGCTGCGCGACACTCATGGCGCCGGCAAGGCGGATCAAAAGGTGGTCCTTTACACCGGGTTCGGGACGATGGACGCCCATGCGGTGATCAGCAATCTGCGCTGGGGCATGGATGGGTGGATCTACGCGACGGTCGGCTACAGCCGGGGCGACATCTGGTCCGGTGATCACAAGAAGCATTTCGGCAAAATCACCGACGGCGTGATCCGCTTTCGCCCGGACGGCAGCGCGATCGAGGAGGTTTGCGCGAAAGGCAGCAATACGTGGGGGATGGACTTCGCGTGGGATGACGAGCTCTTTTTCTCGCAGGCCAATGGCAATCATGTCGATCACGTCGTCATGCCGGAAGCGGCGCTGGCGCGCGGTCGCGTCGGCTCGACGCCGAGCTACAAAGTGATCGAGGACCACAACCGCTCGTTTCCGATCCTTCAGTCCAAAGAGCAGGCGTACCTGCAGATTGACAACGTCGGAGGATTCACCGCCGCGTCGGGCGCCTGCCTCTACACCGGTGGCGCGTGGCCCGAGAAGTACAACTATTCCTATTTCGTGGCCGAGCCGACGGTTAATCTCGTGCATCAGGATTTCATTACCCCCGACGGGGTGAGTTACGTGGCCCGCAAGGAGCGTGAGGAGGAGTTTGTCGCGGGGACCGACCTCTGGTTTCGTCCGATTCATCAACGCGTCGGACCGGACGGCGCCTTATACATCCTAGATTTCTACAATCAGGCGGTCGTCCACAACGACACCCGTGGGCCGAAGCACGGCGCCAACAACGCGGCGGTGCGCCCCGACCGCGATCATTATTTCGGCCGCATCTGGCGAGTCCAGCATAAGGACGCGAAGACGCTGCCGGTCGTCCGCCTTGGGTCGGGGGTTCCGAGACGAATTGAGGCCGCCTTCACCCACCCGAATGGCTGGGTGCGAATGACGGCGTTGCGCCTGTTGATCGAGGAGGGGGGCGCCGGCCAAGTCGGAACATTGGAGAAACTGACCACCGCCACCAACCAACCGACCTATGGCCGCCTGACCGCGCTTTGGGCGCTGCATGACGTGGGCAAATTGAGCCGGCGCCATCTGCTCTTGGCGATCAACGACGCCGACCCGGTGATCCGCAAGAACGCGCTGCGCATGGTCGCGGAGTCCGGCCAACCCACGGACCCCGATTTTCAAAAGGCGGTTCGGGCGCGCATTCACGACGATAACCCGCGCGCCCGCCTGCAGGCGTTGATCGCGCTCGGGGTTCTGCCGACGGATCCGGGAACGGCCAGGGCGTTGGTGGAGGCCTACCCTGATTTGAAGGATCCGTGGCTCGAATCCGCGGTGGTCGGCGCGGCCGCGCAGGCGCCGCTGGCCTACCTCGAGGCGGCATTTGCGTCTCCCACGCCCGACGCTTTGAAGAGCCTGGTGACGCCGTTGGCGACGCAAATCGCGGCTCAACCGGACCCCGAGCTCGCCGCGCGGGCGGTCGTGCTGATCGCGTCCCGGCCGGCCGGCACGGACGATTTGAAAGCGATCGTGCTCGAAAACCTGGCGCGTTCGGCGAACCCCGGCGTCGCTCCGAAATGGACGCCCGAATTGCAAGGGGCCTTCCGCGCGCTTCTGGCTTCCCCCCGTGAATCGTTGGCGGCCTTGCCGCTGGCCGCGCGCTGGGACCAAAGCGCGGCGCTGGCGCCGGAAATCAAGGAGCGGCTGGCGCAGATTATGGCGCAGTTGACCGCGGATGGCCAGCCCGACGCCGAGCGCGAGCGTGTCGCGGCGGCGATGCTGGGCGCGCGGCAGTTGAGCGCGGACATCGTCCCTGCCATCGTGCGGCTCTTGGGCGGTGGCCGTTCCCTGGCCTTGCAACGCCGCATTGTCGAAATGCTGGGCGCCCTGCCGGACGCCGGGATTGGCGCGCAACTGGTCGCCCGCTATCCCCAGCTCCCGCCCGAGACTCAGGCCGTCGCGTTCACGCAGTTGTTGCGACGGACGGAGTGGTCTATGGCGCTGCTCCAGGCCATCGAAAGTCACGCGATCGATCTCGCCACGCTAGGCCCCGTGTCGATTCACCAGTTGCGGGCGAACGACAACCCGGACGTGGCGGCGCGCGCCAACCGGATCATCGATCAACTACGCGGCCCGGCGATCAAGGCCAAGGATGACTTGCTCGCGAAGTTCACCCCCGCGGTGGTCCAGCCCGGGGACGCCGCGCACGGAAAGCAGATGTTTCTGCAGAATTGCGCGGTTTGCCACCGTTTTCGCGGCGAGGGCAAGGACCTCGCGCCCGACCTCACCGGCATGGGCGCTCACGGCCCCGCCGAGCTGCTGATCCACGTGCTGGACCCGAATCGCTTCGTCGAGGCGAATTACTACGCCTACAGCGTCGAGACGAAGGACGGGCAGAATTTTGACGGGATCGTCGCCCGCGACAACCGCAACGGCGTCGTGCTCCGCAACGCGGCGGGCGACACCGAGATCAAGCGCGAGGACATCAAATCGATGCGCTCGACCGGTTTATCGCTGATGCCCGAGGGCTTCGAGGCGCTGGGCGGGGAGAATCTCCGCGACATCCTCGCGTTTCTCTGCGCCGGCGAGAACAAATACCGTCTGCTTGATTTGAGCCAGGCGAGCACGGTGGACAGCAGCAAGGGGATTTATCGCCGTCGCGAGTTGGTGAACGATACCTTGAAATTCCGCCGTTTCGGCTTGGTGAAGGTGGGCGACGTGCCGTTCGAAATCCTCAGTCCGACCAAAACGCCGACCGGGCGAAATCTGGTCGTCCTCAAGGGAGGGATGGAACTCGGGAAAACCCATCCGCAACGGGTCGAGATAAAAACAAATGTAAAAGCCGCCAAACTGCACTTCCTCGGCGGGGTTGGCGGTTGGGCCTGGCCCTGCTGCGGCGACCAGAAAAACGAGAATCTACCGGTCGCCAAGGTGACGGTCCACTTCGCTGACAATCAAGAGGAGGAACTGGTGTTTCGTAATGGGGTCGAGTTCGCCGATTTCAACGGCCACGACGACGTTCCAGGTTCGCAGCCGGCCGGGGACTTGGTCGCTAGCGGCCAAGTGCGCTGGTTCACCAAAGCGCTAAAGCACGCCGGAACCGTGGATCGTCTAACGCTGGAGAGCTACGATAACGCGGTCGCCCCCACGTTCGTCGCCATCACCGCCGAAACTGGCGACGCCGGTAACGCCGGTGACGTCGTGTCGATTCAAGCTGATTCCGGGGCGATCAAGGCGCTGATCGTCGGCGGCGGCACGTCGCACGACTTCAACCGTTGGTTCAACGAAAAGGATGTCGCCACGCTGCAAGAAGTCGGTCACGCGGACGTCCATTACACGGATAAACCGGGAGAGGTGGAACCGAGCCTCAAGGGCTTGGACGTCCTTTATCTTTCGACCAACCAGGCGATGAAAGACCCCGCCTTGCGCCAAGGGATTTTTGACTTCGCGAACGCCGGGCACGGTTTGCTCCTGGTCCATCCGGCGCTCTGGTATAATTGGAACGATTGGCCGGAGTACAACCGTACGCTGGTGGGCGGCGGGGCGCATGGCCACGATAAATTCGGCGAGTTCGAGGTGACGGTGAACGAGCCGGGTAACCCCCTGATGGCGGGCGTCCCGGGCACGTTCCGCATCAGTGACGAACTCTACCACTTCGAGCCGGATGCCCAAGGCTCCGCGATTCACGTGTTGGCCACGGGCAAGAACCTGGAAACGGGAAAGACCTGGCCGGTCGTCTGGGTCACCGAGCATCCAAAGGCGCGGATCGTCTGCATTACCCTCGGCCACGATGGCAAAGCCCACGACCTGCCAGCGTATCAAGCGATCCTGAAAAACAGCCTGCGCTGGGCCGCGCGGAAATAGATCGCAGGGCGTCCATTGCCGGCAGGCCCGACGTCCTTGCTGCCCCAATAGCCGTTGAATTGCGGGCGATCCAAACGTTCGCCCGTCGTTGGCGCGCGCATGATTGTTTTTTTGGCCCAATTTCCGGAGCCGTGATTTCTTTCATTCGTCTAGATCAACGCGAATCACTCTTCAGTCAGAGAATCACGTTGGTCTGCCTTGGGAAGGTCGAGTCCAGAGCCGAGATCGGTCCTTGTATCGTCTCCAAGAGGACGGTATGAGGAATTTGTCCCCTCCACTGTAATCCTCGTACTATCCGAAAATGCTCGACTAAAGATTTGACATCCGGACCTTCATGCAGTATCTATCGCGACAAGGAAAAAACGCCGTTGAATGTGCCGCCAAAGGGAAATTCGCCCGCGAGGGCTGAGGGGATTATCACTTCCTTTGGGTAACTTTGGATTCGAGCGTCAAGAGCCGCTCCAGAGGAACCAACGCTTTCTCGGCTGCGATTCGGTCGTACTTGGATTGTGTTCCGGCAGATAAGATATCCACCGATTTCACTCAGTCAAAGAATATTGCCATGAAGAACTACCTATTGAAGTCGGCCATGACGTTGTTGTGGATGCTAACCGGGCTTTTCGGTCATAACGCATTTGCCCAGGGTGGGAATGATTGGCCCTCACTCTCATCCGGCCATGGGGAAGCTCGGCGATTGTAACCCACTAAACGGGAGA
>CAZFVY010000132.1:0-13964 GCA_964522665.1 uncultured Verrucomicrobiota bacterium
ATATTCAACCTCTTTCAGCAACTCCCTTACAAGTTAACCGGATGACAGTGATTTAGCGAGGTCGAGTAGAATGCTAATCGCGAGTCGGATTCGGAATCCGTTTGACCAGTGTTCAGGGATTTGGGTGCAGCCAAACGCGGCGCGAGCAGATACTGCCGAAACTCTGGATTGATATAGTGCCATACAAGTTGGGTTCGTGTAAGTGGCGTAACTTTTTCCCTCGCTTCGGTTGCCAATCCGGCTGATTCGGGCAGCCTACCTGGCACTAAAACGGGCGGCTCGGCGCCGGGGCCGGGTTGGACCCACGGGCGCTGTTCGCGGTTCAACTCGTGTGTTTCGGCGACTTTCATCATCCGCTCCCGTAACCTGATCGAAAAGCGGTCATCCAGGCGTATTTCCGCCCCCGCTTCCACCGCCGCCTTAACCTCCTCCAGGAATGCATGGGTGAAAATACCGTGGCCAAGCTCGGGGGGTTCCAGCGCCTGGCAACCTTCCGCGCAGGAAAACATGAGGGCGATGGGACTGCCGTGGGCCGAGGTCGCCAAAATGTCACGCCAGCCACGTTCTCCGGCAAAACTTTGGCCAGAGGCGTCCCGGTCCCGGCGTAGGGGCGAACGGCAGGCGTCGATCACGAACCCGCGGGAGACGCCTTCCTTGGTGGTGCAGTCGCGCAACGCCGACATTTCCAACGTGTGTTGGCGGTGCTGCACTAGCCGATTGAGGCGAACTTTGGGCAGGAGCAAAAGCTGCCGACCATCATCGGATTTCCCGTGACCGGCAAAGTAGAAAAAGAACAGATCGCCAGCTTTCAGCCCGCTCACAAGACGCTCAGCCTTATCCAGAATTTCGTCCGGATCGGCTGGATCGGGACAGAAGATGGCGTCGTCAAAACCGGCCTTGTGGAGTAGCAAGCCGTGCAAAGCAGTAGCGTCGTGCAGCGCGTAGCGCAAACTGATAATGTTATCGTCGTGGTAGTGTTTGACACCCACGATGAGGGCAACGCGTTTCATACTCAGCTTCTATTTAATCCCAAAATTGAAGCTCCATGCAAGTTTGCACAATACTGACCGACCCTCGTCCGCGTGAAGAGCAAGATTGCTTCGCCTGCGTCGCCAGGAGAAAGCTTGCGACGCGCCCTATCATCCGCTGCGATAGTTACTCCGCGATCACCCAATTAATTGGCGGCGCTGATCCTCATAACAAATGCTCGCCAAGAATCATAGCGATCCGGAAAACGTAAAGAATCAATCCGATCAAGGCGAGAGTTGTTCCAAATCGCCGCAGTGATTCTTCGCTGGTTTTCGCATCGTCCGCCATCACGAGGGCCTTTATGCCGAAGGCACCGCCAAAGAGGCCCTCCAGGGTAATTTGATACGGCCCGACCGACCAAATCGCGCAGGCACCACATATAAACGCCAAGGTTCCGAAGAATACGACGTAGCGTCCAAAGTGCTGAATTTGGTCCGCACGTGGAACTATAGCGGGGGAGATCGCTCTTTCTTCCGGTTTCCGAGTCGGGGCAGCATCTGCGCGTGATTTGGGAGGCAAAACAATCGGTGCGATTCGAACTCGGTGCGATGGGCTTGCCGACTGGCTAGCCGTCAAAGCATTCAGTCTAGACCGGGCTTCGACGTGCCCCAGTTCGGCGGCTTTGCGATACCATTTCGCGGCTTCGGCACAGTCCTCTTTTACGCCATGCCCGCTTTCGTAGCAGACCGCTAAATTGTATTGGGACGGGGAGTAGCCCTGTTCGGCCGCCTTGGTGTACCAACGAACGGCTGCGCCATGGTCTTGTGCGACGCCCCTGCCGTCGTAGTAACAGATCCCCAAGTTGAATTGAGCCAGAAAATAACCTTGTTCGGCCGCCTTGGCGTACCAACGAACGGCTGCGGTGAAGTCTTGTGCCACACCTTGGCCGTTGTAAAAGCAGAGCGCCAAATAGAATTGAGCCAAGGCATAGCCTTGTTCGGCCGCCTTGGTGTACCAAAGTATTGTGGCACCGTAGTCTTGCGCCACACCCTTGCCGTGGTGGTAACAGAGCCCCAAAAAGCATTGAGCCTCGCTGTTGCCTTGTTCCGTCGCCTTGGTGTACCAGTAAACGGCTGCACCGAAGTCTAGAGCGACGCCGAGGCCGCAGTAGTAGCAGTGCGCCAGATTACATTGAGCCGGGGCATAGCCTCGTTCGGCCGCCATGGTGTACCAACGAACGGCTGCGCCGAGGTCTCGCGCTACGCCCTTACCATAGTAGTAGCAGGCCCCTAACCCGTATTGGGCCAAGGCATAACCTTGCTCGGCCGACTTGGTGTACCAACGAACAGCTTCAACGAAGTTTTGTACGACGCCTTTGCCGTTTTCGTAGCTAAACCCCAAATAGTATTGAGCGTGGGGATGGCCTTGTTCCGCGGCCTTGGTATGCCAACGAACGGCTGCGGCGTAGTCTTGAGCCACGCCCTGGCCGTTGAAATAGCAAGCCCCCAGGTTGTATTGCGCCTCCGCGTTGCCTTGCTCGGCGGCTACGCGAAAAAGGAGGACGCCTGTCGGCTTTGGTGGAAGAATGATGCTGCCGGTTTCCTTCTCAAGTTGGGCGTCGGCCTCCGCGGCGGGCCTCGGCGGCAAAACCTCTTGCTTGTCGCTGGAGGCCGGTCCGATTAATCCTTGTCGTCGGGTTGGCACCAAAACGGGCGACTCGGAGCTTGGGCCAGGTTGGTCTGCGGGACGCTGCTCGGGGACCAATCCCTTGGCGGCTTCCGCGACCAAGTGCGGCCGGACCGATTCTCGTGCGGCCTCGTTTCGGGCCTCACGGCCGCGTTCCTCCTCCTTCCGCAGCATTTCGCCTTCTTCGGCCTCGCGCCGGGCGGCGGCTTCCGCCTCCGCTTGTTTTCTAGCGCAATCCTCACAGCGGCGTCCCACCTTCACGAAGTGGTCGTCGCACAAGTAATCCCGCTTGCACTCCTGACACTCGAACGTGTCGCCCGGATCATTGCGCCGTCCGCAGGCGGGGCACTTCATTTTGACGAGCCTGGGCAGGGCCGAGCGGCAAGCGGCGCCGTCGACGAGGAAAATTCTCTCCGCGGATTCCAACTGTTGGAAATCCGACGCCTGGCGACGCCCGGTTTTCTCAGACCAACCCTTGAGTTCCTTTTCGACGTAGGCACACAGGTCCTGCGCCACCAATTGGTCGCCGCTCCAAGCCGCGCCTTCCAAACCTTTGCGCACGAAATAGCTGAACACTCCGTGTCGCTCCTCGTCCCACTCCCAGGCGCGATGGCCCGGTCGGCAAGCCGTCATCAAAACCGTCGTTCCGTCATGGCCCTCCCGCCGCGAGGCGGCGAGCAGGTCGCGCGCCAGACTCTCGCCCATCGGATTATCGCCATCTCCCAGACCGCGCTCCACCCCGTTACGGCAGCAGTCCAGGAAAATGGCGCGCGAGCGGCAGGCCAAATTGGAGAGCCGCACGCGCAAATCGCCCACTTCAATTCTGCCGGTTCCCAAGTCCAGATGGGCGTTTTGCGCCAGCAGATAGCTGCGGATGGTTTCCCCAAACGGGATCCCAACGCCGTGGCCCGCGAACAGGAAGAAAAAAAGGTCTTCCTCCTTTAGCTTGGTGGCCGCGTGGACAAGCGCCTTCAAAATGGCGGAATCGGTGGGGTTGCCCACGCGCTGGACGCCAAACTCGGCATCGTCCCGATCCGCGAGGACTCGGACTTCGTCGAAACCACACCGCTCGCGCAAGGCCCGCGCGATCGAATACACGTCGCGGCAGGCAAACCTCAAGTTGGAGATGCCCGAACCGGACTCGTACTCTTCAATGCCAGCGAGAATGGCGTATTTCATCGTTCGTCAGCGCCACGATTTCGGCGCAGTAACCACCGCGGGAGCCCGCGCTCGAAAAGTCATACTCCGAAAACGCCCATTTTATTCATCAGGTCGGCGGCAGGCCTCCGCATCGCCGGCATCGGTTGGCGAAACCGATGCCGCCGGTCCGACTTATGGCTAGGCTTTAGCTTCGCAGGAGCTCCGTGTTTATTGCAAGCGCGATCGGCGGCAATTTGGGGTGAATTGCAGGCAAATCAGCGTCACTGACGGCGAAGCCAGGGACGCGGTTAAGGAGTTGTCCGTTCCAGAGCAAGATCTGAAGCGGCGGGCATCCAACCCAACGGTCGGTTCGGTCCCCGTGGCCGGCCACCCATTGAAACGTCCCGCACTCAACCGCTTCTGAAACAACAAAAATCCTCGGCCGTCGTAAGCCAGGATATTGATCGATTTGCGACGGCGCGAGCTGAATATGAACAGGGCGCCCGTCATCGGGTCGGCTTGAAGCTGCTGACGTCAGACGGCGACCAGACCGTCAATCCCCCGGCGAAAGTCCACCGGCTCGACGGCCAACAAGAGCCGCATCTGCGGCGCAATCGCCAGCAGAGCCTCAGGGCCGCCAGAAGGCTTGGGCCAAGGGTATAACACTTCGGCCAGGTGACCGGCCGCTACCTTGAGGCTTAGCTTGCGCCCGCTGCCTTCCTCCAACTCTTGCCCACCAGCCGTTTGTGGTAGCGGATAGCGAAGGTTGAGGCTACCACCGCCACAGCCAGTGCCGCCGAGGCGGTAATGACCATGGGCCATGCCGGGTAGTTGACCACTCTTTCCTGAATCACCCGGAAATTGAATCTGATTGGCAGTGGTGCCCCACTGCTCGAATCGCGGGCGGAGAGGGCAACTTCGAACTCCCCGCACATGGTTGGCGTCCCCGTGAAGGAGCCATCCGTAGGATCGAAGCCTAGGCCGGGGGGCAAAGCACTTTCCAGGCTGATGACGTACGGCAAGAGGCCGCCGGCAAGGGGCACCTGGAATGAGCACTGGTGGTTCTGCAACCAGACCGGGGGTGTGAACTTGAGCCATTGCAAAGGCTGCACCGCCCCTGACACCGCTTTGACCGCGAGCGTTTGCGGGGGCGAGAGCGCACCGCGGGCATCGTGGGCCTGGACGGAAACCTCCCATTCGCCCGGGCCGCTGGGCGTGCCGGAAAGCTCGCCGGCGGGGTCAAGACTAACCCAGGCGGCCTCGGAGGTGTCGCCCTGGAAACCGTAACTTCCCTCGCCACCTTGGGCCGCCAGCCGGACCTTGTAGGGAACGCGCGCCAGAGCTGGCGGCAATTGGGTGGTCAAGACGCGGACCGGCGCGGGCGCGGGCTTTGGCTCCACGGCCTGGATTGTAAACTGCCGGGTGGGAGCGGTAGCGAAAACAGCGGGCGTGACACCGCCTTCCGGCGCCTGGTCGAGATCCCGCGCCTCGACCGAAATACTCCAGTTGCCGGGCTGGCCGGGCTGCCCCGCGAAGCGCAAAACACCGTTCCGAGTTTCGGCACGCAACCATGGTGGAACCCCGCTCGTCCGATACTCCACCCACCCGCGGTGGCTGGGTATGGCGACTGCGGTTTCAAAAGCCTGACCGACCACGGCATTCACGGAGCCAGCGGCCTGAATTTCGAACGAGTCGATGGCGGGCGGAGGCTCGACGCGCAAAGCGACATTCGACCTGGTCAAAGTGGTTCCCGTCGCGTCCGTTACGTTCAGCGCAAGGCGCAAGCTTTCGATGCGGGGCGGGACGCCGGTGATTATCCCAGAAGCCGCACTTTGGGAAACCCACTCGTTGCTCGCCGGGGCCTGGACCCGGACGCTCCAGCGGTACGGTGGCTTGCCCCCGGCCACGCCAAGCCGCTCCGCATACGGCGTATGATAGAAGGCAGGAGGCAGGGATTCTGTGAGAATTTCGAGGGGCGATGCGATGACGGGCCCGACCGAGCTGGTGAGAACACGCGGCCCATCGTGGCCGCGGGCATCGGACACGGCGACCTGCAGCCTGATGTCCCCCGTGCGCGTGGGCCTGCCGGTCAGGCGGCAAGTCTGGTTCTTCGCCCCGAGCTCAATGCGCAGGCCCGGCGGCAGATTCGTGGCCAGGACTTCCCAACGCAGGACACCTTCGCCCCCGTCGGCGGCAAGCTCGAAATCCACGGCATCGCCCAGCACAAAGACAGGGAGCAAGTCGGTGACGATGCGCACCGGGCGGAGGATCGGGCGTATATTCAATGAATATTCGCAGCGGTTGGTCTCGCCAATAGCGTCGGTCAGATCCATTACCACCAACGTCAGGTTGGCGCCGGCTTGGACATTGGTGCTCCAGAGACATGGCCCGCTTGAGTAAAATCCCCCGGGCAGGTTGCCGGACCAGCGGTAATGGATCGGCTCAACGAAACCTTCAAGCGCAACACAGTACTCGTAGCTTTCTCCGACTCGAGCATCCGGCAGCGGTTTGACGGCACCGGCACTACCGTGGGAAATCAAGCTGGCGGTCAGAAGGCATGCGAATCGGAGACACGTCACGGACGGATGGGCAACTAGTTGGTTCATTGGCACTTCCTTCTTAATTTTGGGTCGGAGTTCCCCAAACAGCGGGTTTCGGCCGCGGTTCGATGATGCCGCGCCACAGCGGAGTCGAGATGGAGAGGCGCTCCTTGTGGTTGGCCTCATCGGAGACCGTAATCACCACGGGTACGGCACCCTTCGCGGCGGGGACACCGCTGATCTCGCCCGAGTCCGGATTAAGCCCCAGGCCCGCGGGCAAAGACTCGGGCGAAAAGGTCCGCCGACCGACTCCACCTACAGCGATCACCGCGCCACTGAACGGCTCCCCGACCCGGCCGAAAAGCGGGAGCATGAATTTGGCGGTGAGAGGCGTTTGCGGCCGCACCTCGACTCCGACCGAGGCGGCAACCAGCGGGTGGCCGGGATTATTCTTCAGGCGATCGGCCTGGTCCCACCTCGCCGGGGGTGTCTGACCGTCTTTGACAAGTATGCGCAGGTAAAACCGGCCCGGCTGGGGCGGCACTCCCTTCAGCGAACCCGTTTGCGCATCCAACTTCAACCAGGACGGCGCGCCCTCGAATTTGAATTCGTAAGGCGGTATGCCGCCAGAAGGCGCCACAAACAATTCGAGCGGCACACCTTGAACGCCGGCGCCAGCCGTGGCGGTGATCAGGCGCAACGGGTTTGCCGCCGGATCGAAGGGAACCGCCATGGGCTCGAGCCTGATCGGGAGCGTCCCGCGCACCGCATAGAAAGCACTGACCTGGTTGCTGACGGATGCCGAATCCGCTGGAGCATTCAGCCGGCCGACTTGCTTGTCGGAGGGCCACTCTTCGTGGAAGTAGAGATAGACAATAGCTGAGTCGTTGGTCCAGCGCTCGGCATGCTCCGTTGGCACCACTTTTCTCATTCCGTTGTCCTGCACCGTAATTTTGAGATTGATGATCTTTGCGGCCCCGTTCGACACGCCGTCCCGGGTGAAGTTGGCAGACACCAGTCCGCTGGCGTGATCAACAACAATTACTCCCTCATTGGCGCTTAGATTACTTGCTTCGCCCAAAAAAGTAAACCTGCCCGAGCCGTTGGTGATCCGGATCAAAGCGGAATACTGAACATACGGCGCCGCCGCGGGGATTTGCGCTTTCAGGAATTGAAGTGGTTCCACTTCCTTTGGACGAACCAGATATGCATAAATAACAAAGATTAGAATAAACGCGCCAAGAGCGTTCATCACCACGTCGATGAACGGTGAGAATACGGATGGTCTACCTGGGCCTAGTAACTTTCGTGGCATAACTCCATTTGTAACCCTCAACCATCTATGGTCGCTTGTGGAAAGTGCCAGGTCATAATCTTGTTGTTGCTTACTGCAACTAAATGACAGCGGTTCGCGCTCGTTTGAAAAGTCTCCGGATCAGCGTCACCTACGGCGAAGCTAGGATAGTTCTTGTCTTTTCTCAAGCAACCGAGCCGCCTCGAATTCCATAAGGTTAGATTGCTGTCGCTGACTACCGCCAGACAATCTCCAAAGCCGGGGAAGAGTCTGGCACCACGGGACCACGTGCCAGTTTGATTTTGGCTCATTGGTAGCGGTTCCGGGAGATTAAACGCAACATCCCAGAGCCGCCCGCTTGAATCCACCACGATTGCGCGATTCTCGCTAATGGCGGTCAAGAACGCAATATCCTCGTCATTCAGAGGCAAATTCCTCCAAAGCAGGAGCGAATTGTCTTTTGCGGCCGGCACGATACGGCTTTTCGAATCCTTGCCTATATCAATCGGAATTCGGCGAAGTGCCCATCGTCCGTCGGAAACACTTTTCCCGGCAATGAAGACCGTGCGAGAGTAATTATCCAGTGCGAATTTCTTCCAGGTGTATTTGAAATCAAGTTCCTCGAACAGGCCGTCCAATGGTTCCTCCGTGACCCGGTTCCAACGAATTTGATGACCACCTGCTTTACCCACCAATGCGAACAGGAAAACGTCCTCACCCAATGTCATCGGAAGGCACTTTATGATATTATAGCCATCTGGTATCCACGGGCGGCAGTTAGCAAGACAGGATTTTTCGCCCAAGTTGGGAGGAAACATGATGCTGGCAGCCCCGCCCTTGTCCAACAGGGCAAGCGCAACAGACTTGCTTTCGTTGAAGTAAATGGCAGTCACATTCGGCAAGACTGCCGGATTCTCAAGTTTCCAAACCCTTTCTGTGGGAAATTGAGAGTTGTGGTCTACGTAAAATCTCAAAAAATGCCAATCCTTCTGCTGCCTGATCGCCGCCAACCCCACAGTCCCTTGATTAGCGAAGCCCATGCCAACGGCGGCGATATATCGGTCTTTGCCAATGGTTTCATCAAGAAATGCGTCCCGTTTGTCCAAATGCGCCTCGTCCGAGCTCCCGAACTCAACGAAAGAGCTATAAACAACCCGTTTAAACTCCTTCCAGAACTCCGTGTTGCCTTCCTCGATCATGGTTTGAACCAAAGATTCGATTCTCCGGCAGGAATCGAGCCTGTGGTTCACTTCAAGCATTAGTGCGGTCTGCTGCGAAAAGACAGCGACCTGTTGCAAAAGCACTGTTTGCAATCCCGCGATTTCTTGTGAGAACCGTGTTTGCAATCCCGCGATTTCTTGTGAGAATCGTATGCCTTCCATCGTTTGGCGAAGAAATATCAGATTTAAAAGAGTCTCCTTGGTATTCGCAAGCGACCAATCCAGGAATTTCCTGACCTTGCTGTGGCACAGGCCGACAATCAGAAGAAAAAAAAGGCCAAGAAGAGTTGTGTCGAAGGCGATTGCCATGTTCGACAACGCCTGGCCTAACGAATCATTCATTCCCGGCTGACTCGCGGTGCCAAGAGCCTTCGTTAGCAGCGGCAATGTGAGGCCATAGTGCAAGGCAGTCCCGATAAATCCTAGAATGGGCAGCGCTGCTTCGGTCCATTGAACGGCGACAAACGCACGCACGCAGGCGTCTTCGTCGGCCTCCATTATTTTACCGACCAATTGTTCCGCTTGGCCGCCACTGGGATCCTCGTCGAGCGAACGTAGCACCACTGCGGCTCGCTCCCCTAGATAACCAATGGCGATTCTCGCGTCTTTAAGGTCATCCAAAGTTATCGAGCCGTCTTTAAGTTTTAACATTACCGGACTGTTATTCTCTGAATACGGGTCCATAATCCTGTTGAAATCCACGTAAATCTCATACAAGTAAATCGCCCCAAAAAGGAAGCACGTGAGAATCGTGTACGTATAGGTCCTGTCGTCCGCGCTGATAAATACTCGCCACAAGAGATACAATTGTTCGGGGATCTTTTTCGCGTCCTGTTCGGCAAACAAGCTTGCTGTATAAAGCCCCGCGCCAATGACGACTGCCCAAAACAAGGCAAATAAGGACATACGCTCACCGATGGCGACAGACGAGGGAAGCGGGTGGATTCCATTTACTGGAGGGCGCGGCGTCTTCGGGTCCGAACTCCCACCAAAAGAAGGGACGCGAGTTTGTCCTGGATTATTCCGCTCGTTTAAGCTATTTTTTTTCGTAGCAATGGTTTCCTTAAGTATAACAACGCCCCAGTATATTGTGATCAAGAGCATGGGGAGAACCACTATGGATATCAACGGTAGCCAGTCCGCCATTAACTGGTGTTTGGTCATATAGGGGTTTTTAGTCAGATTCTGCGAACTTGAAAGTCCGTCACGGGGTAAAATTGCGCGCAGGGAAGCTCATCACTAAATTCTACGGTCTTGCAAGTGAGTTTACAATTTATTAGCTTGCAGAGCGCTAAGTCTTCGTTCGTGAGCTTGCATAGCAACTGTTGGTTGCTTTGCACTGGCGCCCTTTGTTGGAGAAGGGTGATAAACGCGATTGCGAAGTTCAATTGGTTCTCGGTGGGAAGGCTGAAATGGGTTCGAGTCGTTTTAGACAAGTGATGGCATATGGCTCTCGCTTCGTTTATCGAACTTAATTCGTTTCCGTTGCGAATACCTTCTGCAGGGCGCGGATATGGGTCGACCGAAAGGAAAAACGGCTTTTCATTCTCTGTCCCGTCGATTGTGCCAGGAGGGATCAGAATGAAGGCTGAGTCCGAGAAAATGGAGGTGGTTTGGATGCCGTATTGTTTTGCGATCCGGTATTGGTGCTCATACGCGATTTCCTTTGAGATCAATTGGGGCAGTCCCTTTTTTTCCAGTAAATCGCGGCATGCATTTATTGGCCGAGGAAGCTCTTGCGGCAGCGACTGGACATCCACCGTCTCCTTTTTCCCCTCCGTTTGGCTTGCGCATTTCTCGCAGCAGTGCCGGTCTTTCTCAAAGTGCTCTTTGGACAGGTGATCTAGGCGGCAAATGCGGCACTCAAATGTGTCCCCCTCCTCGTTGTGCCGTTCGCAGGAGGGGCATTTCACCTTGGCGGGCCGGTACGGCGCCGGACGGCTGGCCGCGCCTTCTACGAGGAAGATTTTTTCCGCAGACTCCAACTGTTGGAAATCCGACGCCTGGCGACGCCCGGTTTTGTCCGACCAGTTCTTGAGCTCCTTTTCGACGTAAGCGCACAAATCCTGCGCCACCAATTGGTCGCCGCTCCAAGCCGCGCCTTCCAAGCCCTTGCGCACGAAATAGCTGAACACTCCGTGCCGCTCCTCATCCCACTCCCAAGCCCGGTGGCCCGGACGGCAAGCCGTCATCAAAACCGTCGTTCCGTCATGGCCCTCCCGCCGCGAGGCGGCGAGCAGGTCGCGCGCCAGACTCTCGCCCATCGGATTATCGCCATCTCCCAGACCGCGCTCCACCCCGTTACGGCAGCAGTCCAGGAAAATGGCGCGCGAGCGGCAGGCCAAATTGGAGAGCCGCACGCGCAAATCGCCCACTTCAATTCTGCCGGTTCCCAAGTCCAGATGGGCGTTTTGCGCCAGCAGATAGCTGCGGATGGTTTCCCCAAACGGGATCCCAACGCCGTGGCCCGCGAACAGGAAGAAAAAAAGGTCTTCCTCCTTTAGCTTGGTGGCCGCGTGGACAAGCGCCTTCAAAATGGCGGAATCGGTGGGGTTGCCCACGCGCTGGACGCCAAACTCGGCATCGTCCCGATCCGCGAGGACTCGGACTTCGTCGAAACCACACCGCTCGCGCAAGGCCCGCGCGATCGAATACACGTCGCGGCAGGCAAACCTCAAGTTGGAGATGCCCGAACCGGACTCGTACTCTTCAATGCCAGCGAGAATGGCGTATTTCATCGTTTGTCAGCACCACGATTTCGGCGCAGTAACCACCGCGGAGCACCCCGTGCTCGAAAAGTTATACTCCGAAAACGCCCATTTTATTCATCGGGCCGACGGCAGGCCTCCGCACGGCCGGCATCGGCTGGCGAAACCGATGACGGCGGTCTGATTTATGGCTGATTTTCATTCTCGCACCGGCTCCGGGTTCGATGCAAGCGTGAGCGACGTCGATTCACGCTGAAATGCAGGCAAAGCAGCATCAACGACTCCAAGGCGCAATAGCAACATCGGTTCTCAAAGTAGAACTGTCCAGATTCGCCACGCATAAACCAACAGTCCGACCAAACCAAGAGTTCTGCCCAGGCGGTGCAGCAACCGATCGCTTGCGCATTCCTGATCGATCCCTGCGCCGTACGCCATTAAGACTAATACGCTGTTTAAGAACCCGTCTAGAATAAGCCAATACAGTCCACCGGACCAAAAAGCAGAGGCCGAACAAACGAGTCCCAAGATTCCAAAGAATAGAGCCAAGCCTCCGGACTTTTGCTCCGGGGCCAATAGAGCAATCAATCTAGACCGGGCCACGGCGTCCCCCTTTTCAGCGGCGTTGCGATACCAGTTGGCGGCTTCGACAGGGTCCTTTTTCCGCCCTTGGCCATACTCGCAGCAGATTCCCAAATTGCATTGAGCACTTGCCAGGCCTTGTTCGGCCGCTTTCGCATACCAACGAACGGCTTCGCCGTAGTCTTTTGCCACGCCAAGGCCGTAGTAGTAGCAGTCCCCCAGTCCTTTTTGAGCCTCCCCGTTGCCTTGCTCGGCCGCCTTGGTGTACCAACGAACGGCTTCGCCGTAGTCTTTTGCCACGCCAAGGCCGTAGAAGTACCCCAACTCGGCTTGAGCCGTCGCATCGCCTTGTTCGGCCGCTACGCGAAAACGTGCGGCCCATGTCGGCATCGGCGGAGGATTGATACGGGCATTTTCCTTCTCGGGTTTGGCTTGGGCGGAGGGCTTCGGCGGAAGATTGATGCAAACTGTTTCCTTCTTCGGATTGACCTTGGCATTCGCGCTGGGCGGAGGCGAAACGGATTCTTTGGAGTTTGGAACCGGCAGAACTGGTTCCCGCAGGCGGCCTGGCACTAAAACGGGCGGCTCGGCGCCGGGGCCGGGTTGGACCCACGGGCGTTGTTCGCGGCCCAACTCGTGGGCGTCCGCCACGTTCGTCATCCGTTCACGCAGCCGAATCGAGAACCGATCATCCAAACGAATTTCGGCCCCCGCTTCCACCGCCGCCTTTACCTCTTCCAAGAATGCGAAGGTGAAAAGGCCGTGGCCAATCGCCGCTGACTCCAATGCCTGGCAGCCCTCCGCGCAGGAAAACATGAGGGCGATGGGGCTGCCGCGGGCCGAGCTGGCCACGACGTCGCGCCAGCCGCGTTCACCCGTAAAGCTCTGGCCGGTAGCGTCTCGATCCCGGCGCATGGGCGAACGACACGCGTCAATTACGAAGGCACGCCCGACGCCCTCTTTGGCGGTGCAATCGCGCAAAGCCGACATTTCTAAAGTATGTTGGCGGTGGGCAAGCCGATTGAGCCGAACTTTGGGAAAGAGTAAAAGTTGCCGACCATCGTCCGATTTACCATGGCCGGCAAAGTAAAAGAAGAACAGGTCGCCGTGTTGAAGCCCGCTTACCAGATTCTCGGCCTTATCGAGAATCTCATCCGGGTTGGCGGGATTCGGAAAGTAGATGGATGCTTCGTCAAAACCTGCCTTGTGGACAAGCAGCCCATGCACCTTGCTGCCGTCCTGAAGCGCATAACGCAAATCGACAATGTTATCGTCCTCATATTCATTGACGGTAACGATAAGGCCAACCCGCTTCATGCCCGGTCTCCAGAGACGTCCAAAATCGGAATTCTGTGCAACGGCGAATTGTTTTCCGCCAAAGATCGTCCGATTGACGGGGGAGACTTATCTCGCGCGAAGCCAGAGAAAAAGCGATGCACGTCGAAGAACCTCCGTACAATAAGACCGATCCAGGTCTGCCGACTCGACCGAACTTCGCCTCTCCATCTCGCCCGTTTTGGCATATTGTCAGGAATGATTCTCTAAAATCTCCAAAAAGAGCCGATGACGATCGCAGCTATTCCTTTCGTCAAGTTCTTTAGCGCTCAATTCGGCCTTTTCCAAGCAGCGCTTGGCCGCGGAAAAATCTTGGAATATATGTCCCCAACCATGGGCGCATTCAAGCCAATCCTGCGTACTTCCAGCCGCTGATTCGGCCTTTTCCAGGCAGCGCTTGGCCGCGGTAGGATCTTGAAATTGCGCCTGCCAGCCCTCGGCGCAATGGGTCCAATCGAGCGAACTTCCAGCCGCCGATTCGGCCTTTTGCAGG
>CAZFVY010000132.1:14064-18493 GCA_964522665.1 uncultured Verrucomicrobiota bacterium
AGCGAACTTCCAGCCGCCGATTCGGCCTTTTGCAGGCAGCGTTTGGCCCCGACAGAATCTTGAAATAGTGTCTGCCAGCCCTCGGCGCAATGAGTCCAATCGAGCGAACCTCCAGCCGCCAATTCGGCCTCTTGCAGGCAACGCCTAGCCCTGGCAGAATCTTGGAGTAGCGTCTGCCAGCCATCAGCACAACGAGTCCAAGCAAACGCACTACCAAGCCGGTCTGCGATCGCTTCGGCCTCTCCGAGGCAACGCTCGGCCGCCGAAGAGTCCTGAAAAACCGCCTGCCATCCGCCGGCACAACCAATCCAATTTGTCGGAACGCCAGAGAGTATGTAAATAACGCTTTTCTCGGACTCGAGCGTGTGATGGGTGCTCTTCACCCCGTCAGCGTCTTGGACAGCGCTTCCCTCACTGAAGCACTTATAGGCGAGATCAGTCTCTTTTTTTGCGGCCGATTCGGCCTTTTTCAGAAAGCGCCTGGCGGCGGCAGAATCTCGCATAAATTTCTGCCAGTGATCGGCGCAACCAACCCAATCACGCGACCGGTTATGCTGCGATTCGGCTTTCTCCAGGCAACGCTTGGCCGCCACGGAGTCGTTAAACAGAACCCTCCAAGTTCCGGCGAGATTCAACCAATTCGCCGTTCCACCTTCCGCAGCTTCGCCTTTGAGCAGACACCGCCGGGCCAACTCGTAGTCGTGGAACGCCTCCATTCCGCCAATAGCGAGGAGCCGAAAGTCCTCGCGGTTCTTAGCTTCCGATTCGGCCTGTCGAAAACACTTCCCCGCCGATGTTTCATCGCCAAATAAAACCATCCACGCTTTTGCCCCTTGGGTGCCGTTCGCCTTCGCCAATAATGGTATTCTGGCATCGTCAGGCCGTCCAAATCGCCAACGTAGGATCGCTCCCCAGAGGCACGGATCGAGAACCGCTTTAGCGTCATCGGGTTCCGCGTCTGGATTTGGCGCAAACCGCCCCGCATAATAGCGCTTGAGCAGTTGGACAAACCGGCCCCGCGCGTCGTCCGTCACCGGGGCGGAATCCAGCCAGCGAAGGAGGAGTTGGTGGGAGCCGGTCATCACCAACGCGTCCACGTCCACGCTAAAGCGAAGGCCGCCGTCAAAAAGTCCGAAATCCCCAACACAGCCGGCGTCAAGATAGGGTTTTGGGTCGCCGACGACATCCTCGCCAAACTGCTTTTGGAGCGTGGCTGAATAGAATGCGAGGCGCGTGGCGGGAGCCGGAATCGGTTCGGCGCGACCGAATAATCTCTCCCTGAACGAGCTCACAGGCGCTTTCGGCGCGAGCAGTTCTCGCTGAAAATTCGGGTGAATATAGTGCCAAGGAAATACCGTTCGCGTCGATGGCGGAAACGCGTCGCCAACCTCCTCCGCCGCCGGCCGCCGCGGCAGCTCGCTCATACTTGGCTCGCAACCCTCAGGGCTCGGATCTGCGGGTTTCGGCTTGGAGCCGCCACCTGGCACTAAAACGGGTGCCCCTGGGCCTTGGCCGGGTTGGGCTTTGGCCGGTGCGGCGAGCTTTAACTGCAAACCCCCGGCGGGCGGAACGACGGTTTGCTCGGGCGGAAGCCGGAGTTCATCTGGGGTATTGAATTTTGTCGAGGTCTTCTTTTGCGCACCCGCCAACCGGAGCCGGTCCTTCAAAGAAGGAACATGGTAGCGGTGCGCTACTTGCCAGCGCCGGCGGGGGTCCTCTCGGCACCAATCCGCCATGCAATCAGCAGTCGCCCCAGCGAGCATATCCGAGTCCAGGTTTCCCGCGTGCTCGTCCAATGCCTTCAACAAGGCGTGCGTGAAAACTCCGTGCCCCAGGCTCTCGTCCTCGTAACTCACCTGCCCGTCGCTGCACCCGTAGATCACTTCCACGCGCCGCCTCCCGTGAATCGCCGCTCGGATATCGCGTGCCTCCGCCTCCCCAAACGCTTGGCCTCCACGCGCCCCACCCTGCTCGCTCCGGCACGCGTCCAAGATCGCCAACACTTTCTCATAGCCGAATTCTCCCTGCCAGACCCGCGCGACCGAGTCGAATGGGATGGACCCCAACCCTCCCCCCTTGCTGTTCGCCGGATGCAAATGATATTGGCCGCGTATCTGCTGGCCGTGTCCGGCAAAAAAAAACAGGAAAACATCCCCGCGGCCGACTTCGCTCAAGAGACTTCGTTCCAGGGCGTCCCGGCTGGCGTCCGGGCCCAAGAGAAGGGTCGTCTTGAAGCCACAGCGTTCCCGAAGCGCGCGATCCAACTCCCGCGCGTCCGCCTCGGCAAATCGCAGCTTCGCGAGCCCAGAGTCGCTAGGGTACTCATTGACTCCCACAACCACTGCATCCTTGCGCATATCGATCGGCAATCCTGCTAAGTCCATCGCGCGTTCGCCCGTCGAGCCTACTTGAACCTGGCTTTTGCAAAATTCTCGTATTCCTTCATCATTTGGGGGGTGGTCGAGGACGGAATCGTCTTCATGGCGGTTTCGATGCCATCCAGCGTAAGCATTTTGGCGCCGCCTTCGAGGTCGCGGCGGAAGCCAGCCCGCTTGGCGGATTGGACGATGGCAACGATGTCGGACCCAGTGTAACCGTCGAGTTTGTCGGCCACCGCGGCGGCGTCGAAGCGCGGGTCCACCGGGGTGGCACCAATTTGCTTGCGGATGATGAATTCGCGGGCCGGTTTGTCGGGTAAACCGACGAACACCTTTTCGTCGAAGCGCCCGGTGCGGAAAACCGCCTCGTCGATGTCCCACGGCTTGTTGGTGGCGCCCAGAAGGAGCAGCACGTTGGACGATTCGCTGAAGCCGCCGATTTCGTTCAGGAATTGCACGACGATGCGGTTGTCCACGACCGAGTTGCCGCCGCGGCGCGGCAACAGGCCGTCCACATCATCGAGGAACAGGACCGAGACTGGCTGCGCGCGGGCGGCCAGGATGAGCTTGCGCAGGCGTTGTTCGGATTCCCACCATCGAAGGTCTTTGTGCGACGAAGAAAAGCCCGTATTCTTGTAGAACTCCACGAACGCTGCCGCGATATTATATGCCTCTTTGCATGTTGCGGGCGTCGGCCCTAGCAAGCACAGGGCCAGTTTCTCTGGCAACGGCGCCTTCCTAATCTCTTTTGCTGCCTGACCACTTGCACTTTTCCTGCTCACGGATTTGCCTTTTCGTTTGCCGTCGCCGTCGCGAAGCTCACCTTCGCGGCCATCGATGCCGAATGTTCACCGCGCAGATGCCCGTACACTCTCATCGCGAGCGCGCCGCCGTCTTTATGTCCCAACCAACGGGAAACGGTTGGAATGTCAACCCCACTTTCGATGCAGCGTGTCGCGAACAAGTGGCGTAAATCGTGATGGGTCATCCGAGCTATCCCCGCTCGCTGACACGCCGAGCCGAGCGCCTTCCGGCAATCGTCGATCCGCATTACGGTCGCTTCTGGTGGTTCGTGTTTGCGCGCTTTCCGCATTTTGGTGATCAAGTCGCGCATTTGCGGAATCATCGGCACGTCTCGAATCTCCGAATTTTTGGTACCGGTCTCAGGGTCGCCTTTCACAACGATGACGCCGCGATCCCAATCAACGTCGGCCCATCGAACGTGCCGCGCTTCGTTTACCCGGCAACCTGAATACGCCAGGAATCTGACCATCTCGGCGCTGGACGGGTCGGCGGTCTTGCGATCCAGCCATTGAAGAATCGAAGCAAACTGGGCCGAGTTGGGCAGCCGGATTTGCTTCTTCCGTATCGGCGCGTATCCGATGTCAGCGGCCGCGTTCACATTGCACACTCCCAACTCGACCCCTCTCGCAAAGACCCGGCGCAGGAAAGTCAGGGAGTGATTGTGGTTGTCGCCGTTGTAGCCGGCCCGCATGAAATCCGAGGACCATTTTTCGCAATCGGACTTTTTGATCAATCGGATCGGCGTCGTTTTCAAATCCGGCCAAGCGCGGTAAAGTTGTGATTCCCGTTCGGCGTAGTAGGATTTCGTTCGCGGCTTCAGCCCGGCGTCCGCGTTGACGCTGGCCAGCACCATCTTCGCCACCGCCTCAAACGTAATCGTTGCGTCGGCGATTTCTTTGCTCCGCTCCCCTTGGGAATCCTTTCGCGCCTCTCTTAAAATGTCCGGCAACCTCAAAAGCGCGATGCTTTCGACGTTCGTGTTCAGGCTTTTCCGTACCAGGACGCCGCCAACCTTGGCGCGAACGTGAAACGTCCCGCGGTCGCCATAGCGGACAAGGTTGGTGTGTTTCGTGGGTCTCCACGGAGACTCCCTTTTTGCCTCATGTTCGCTCTTCATAGCTCAAACGGACAGCTTGAGTATCAAACACCGGTATCGAAACTGGCAAGTCTTGATTTTAGCGATAGTCGTAACTCCTTTATATTAAGCACTTAAAGTGGTGGGCGATGAGGGACTCGAACCCCCGACC
>CAZFVY010000133.1:0-17957 GCA_964522665.1 uncultured Verrucomicrobiota bacterium
CCGTAACCTCTGCCGTGACAGGGCAGCGCTCTAACCAATTGAGCTACACCCCCGCAAGGGGAGCGCGGAGACGTTAGGAAAGGACCTTGGCCGCGTCAACGCTGATTTACCGCAATTCGAAGAAAAAAACGATTCGGGCAGCAGACGCCATGGTGGTGGGGGTGGGGAACCCCGCTGAAGAAACGTACCGCTACCCGAATCAAATCTTCAACCAAAGCTTAAAAACATTAACCCCATTTGTCAACAAGTTATCTTCACATAATCGACACATTTTTACGTGCTCAATTAGTGGGCGGGCCGCTGCGTGGGCGGTCGGGGACGGCGCGGCGCGCGGGGTAGTTAGGCGGTGGGGAAGTGTCCGTTCGTCGGCGCCGCGCGGAGCCGCGGGAGAAGCGCACTTATCACCGAATGGTCCGATGCCGCGGAGTGAAGCGTACCGCGACGCGTAACCGGCGATCGATAAAGCGCTTGCGCGAAGTTGGGTGGACGGATGGCGCGTTGGCGACCAGGAGCGCCGGGATTCCGTCGCCCGGGCACCGTAGTTCGCCCAACTCGGATTTCGGGACTCGCCCGGCCCCGGAAGAGCGGGGGCGATCGCGCTTTACCAACGCCGTGCGCGTCGGCGCGGAAAGCCGGTCGGGCCGGGGCATTTTGGCTTTGAACCGCGGCGGCTTCGATTCTCCGGGTGGGGGATAGAGGAGGTTTTTGGCCATCAGGCAGTTAGGAGTCCGGGTAGAAGAGTTTTGGTCGCGGTTCGGGCTTGACGATTCGCGGGGATGTGGTTGCATAGGGGGAATGAAAACGAAATTGTTTTCGCTGCTGGCGATAACGGTCCTGCTGAGCGTGGTGACGGGTTGCTACAGCACGTTGGATGGGCGCATGAAGGGGGGTCTCCCGTTCTCGAAGGACACTCTGGAGAGCCGCTATGAGCGGCCGCCCGAAGTGGTTTTCGCGGCCGCCAAAGCGGTCCTTAGTTACAATGGCACGTTGACCGAGGAGAACACGATTTCCAAGACGGTCGGCGGTCAGGTCAACCGGCGATCAGTCTGGGTCAAAATCGAAGCGCTTGATCCCAAGGTGACGAAAGTGACGGTACAAGCCCGCCGACCAAGCGGAGTCGCCGATATCGATTTGGCCAGTGAGATCGATAAGCAGATTGCCCTGCGGTTGGTCAATCCTTAAACGCCCGGAGCAGAGCGCGGTTCCGCGCCGCGGAACGATCGTGCGGCGCCCTCGCGCGGGTGGCCGGAATCCTTGCCCCGAGCCAGAGGTGAGTTAGCCTCATCCCGTGCCTAATCGCGGCTTGGCGGAATGATTCGGATCGGTTGCGGGACTCTCCAGCGCGCCCCAAGTTTCTCAACTTCCCAGGCCAATATTCTTGTCGTAATTCCCCAACTTGACGTCCTCGTTCGTACGGCGATTGCGCATTTCGGTGGGTAGGAAAGCGATCCGTTGCTTGGCGTTTTCGCCGGCGGCGCCGCGGGGAGCGAGGGCGATGACGCGTTCGAGCGTTTGTCGGGCGCTCACGAGGTCCCCCGCGGATTTAACGTGGACATCGGCGATTTGATTGAGCCAGTGGATCGTGTGTTTGGGGAGTTGATTCGGTTGCGCGATGAGTTGTTCGAGTTGCTCAATCGCCAGGTCGGGCCGCCGGTAATAGTCGGCGTAGAGGAGGGCGAGCTTTTCCCGCGTCTCGTTATCGTGCGGATGCGCCTCCAATTGTTTCACGTATTTGGCGGCGGTAACGTCGGGTGATTCCTCGACCGGCCGCAGGCTCGCCGATTCCTGGCGCAAGCCGATATTCGGCGCTCCTTGGGTGAGCGCGATCGGAGCGGGCGTCGAACGCGCGCGCGACGGGTCGCTGCCGCTCAAATGGGCGATTCGCTGGCGGGCGATCTGCCCCTGTTCCGTCGCCGGAAATAACTCGATGATCCGCTCCAGCGCCCGGCAGGCGGCTTCGGCGTCCTGGCCGTATCGCAACTCCCAATCGGCGAGACGGTTGAGCGCCGCCGCCAGATTCATCGGGTTCTGGCCCGCTTCCAGAAATAGCTGTTCCACCGAGAGCCTGGCTCCTTCCAAATCGTTCAGGTGTTCGACCTGAATCTCCGCCAGCATCATGGTACCGGCATAATCGTGCGGAAACAGGGCCAGTTGTTTGCGGATTTCGGCGACAGATTCGAGGTACTGCCCTTGTTTGCGCCGGGCGATGGCGATCGAGTAAAAGGGCTGGGGATCAATCTCGCGGTCGCCGCCGGTGAACATGTTGTCGAAGGGCTTCGAGAGCAAGGCGCCCAACGGCTGCGCCCACATCACGACGAGAATCATGCCGCAGAAGATGGTGATGATGACCGCGACGAACGCGGAGCCGGGATCGTAGTTTCCGGAATCGACGCCGTGCGCGCGCGAGGAGTTCCGCAAATACCAGATCAACGGCCCCATGACGAGGCCCGTCACGGCGAGGCGAAAAGCCATCCGGGCCGGGTCCTCGCTTTTGCGCAGGGCGTACATGACCGCGGCGATGAAGCCGCCACCGTACACGGCCCAAAAGGTGATCTCGAAGGCGAGTGAGGCGAAGAGAATCATGGTCAGCCAGCCCGCCGCGTCACGCGGTCGGGATTACGGGCGCGACTCAGGGCGGTGTCGTAACTGATCTGGCAGCGGCAATAGAGGTCGTAGAGGCAGGCGTCCATGAGGACCATGCCTTCCTTGCCGCCGGTTTGAATGATATTTTCGAGCATGTGCAGGTTATTCTCCCGAATCAGGTTGCGGACCGCGCTGTTGGCGACCAGCAATTCGTAGGCGAGCACCCGCCGGGTCCGGTCGGCCGAAGGGAGGAGGTCCTGCGCGAGGATGCCTTGCAGGGAATTCGACAATTGCAGCACCACCTGCCGTTGCGCGCTGCCCTCGAACACGCCGATGATCCGCTCGAAGGCGTGCGAGACGTTGGGCGAGTGCAGCGTCGCCAGCACCAGATGCCCCGTTTCCGCCGCCGCCAGCGCCGCCGAAATGGTCTCGTGGTCGCGCATTTCGCCCACCACGATGACGTCCGGGTCCTGGCGCAACACGTGGTTCAGCGCCCGGTGGAACGAATGGGTGTCGGTGAGCACCTCCTGCTGCACGACGATGGCGCGCTGGTTGTGATGCACGTACTCGATCGGGTCCTCGATGCTCACGATTTTGCAGCGCCGCTCCTGGTTGATGAGATCGACCATGTAGTTGAGCGTCGTGGTCTTGCCGGCGCCGGTGGGGCCGGTGATCAGGACCAGCCCGTTGGGCCGGCGGGCCAGCTCGTCAATTTTCGCGGGCAGGCCCAGTTCCTCGCGGCTGGCGATGCGGTCGCCGCAGAAGCGGATGCTCATTTCCGCGTGCCCGTCACGGCGGTAGAGCGTGGCGCGGACGCGTCCCACCACGGCGTGGGGCAGGGACATGCAGATTTCCCATTCCTTCTCGAACTTCGCCTGCTGATCGGGGTTGAGCAGGCTGTAGGCCATCTCGGTGGCGGCCTCGGGGGTCAGGATGTCCGCGTCCGCAAAAATGATCTCGCCGTTTATTCGGAACGCGGGCGGCACTCCGGCGATGACGTGGAGGTCGGACGCCTGCGCCTCGTCCGCCGAGGCGAGCAACCGGTCCAGGTGCGGAGTGCTCATGGGTAAATCGGGTTAACGGGGAGCCAGCCAGCCACGCGCGCGCGCGATCAGCCGCGGCCAGAACCCCGAGCGCGAAAGCTCGCCGAGCGCGACATGGGCTTCGTGGCAATTCCGGTCCAATTGGCGGGCCTGCTCGAACGAGAGTTCCGCCTGCCCGAGCAGGCCAAGCGCCTTTTGGCATTGGCCCACCTGCAACCAGAGGACGGCCCGGCTGGCGTCCAACGTGAGCGCCTGTTGCGCGATCTTCAAAGCCAGGGAGAATTCGCGGTAGTAGTAGCGGATGCGCGCGACCAGCCAGGCGATCAGCCAATCCTTGGGCGCCATCGCGAGCGCCTTTTCCAGGCAAAAATTCGCGCGATGCTCACGGCAGGCGAGCAGGACGTCGCCCCGGGCCAGCCAGATATACGGCGTGTCACCGCGTTCCTCGACCGAGGCGTCGGAGAAGGCGAGCGCCGCCTTGAGATCGCCCGCGCGCCCGAGCGCGACGGCTTTCGCGGCGAGCAATTCCGCTTCATTGGGGAAATGTTCGAGGGCTTTGTCCGCCCAGAGCTTGGCTTCGCGATATTCGCCCATCTCGATCAACGCCCGGACTTGTCCCGTCCAAGCGGCAGCGTTTTGCGGATTGAATTCCAGCGCCTTGGAGAAGGCGCGCAAGGCCCCTTCAAAACGGCCGGCGGCGTAGGCCGTCTCCGCTTCGCCAAGGTAGCGCTCTTCGTTCCGGGCGCCGGGCAGGGAACGGGCGTGGTCTTCGGATTCGTTCCCAAATTCCAGGTTGTTGAATCGGCTCATGCTTGAATGTGCCAAGATAGCATCAGTATGGCCCGGTGTGTCAAACCGACCGCCCCATCGTTCGCGCGGAGGCTGGCTGCCGGTCCCACGATAGACGCGTTCACGGCTTGTCTCCTTCTTCGAGCGCTTCGGCGCCCGCGCCGTTCGCGGGCCGCAGGAGTGAGGCGTTGCGGGCGCGGCCGGCCGCCCAGGCGCGCAACCGGCCGATCTGCTCGTCCATCGTTTTGGCGAGCGGCACGGTTTGCGCGAGGCCGTTGAGAATATGGGGAGTGGCAAGCGCCTCGCCCGCGTTGAACGCGTCGTAGAGCGCGCTATTGATCGATTCCTCGATTTCCGCGCCGCTGAACTCACGGCTGGCGCGGATCAACGGTGGCAAATCGAACGTTCGGGGGTCACGCCCGCGCTTGCTCAGATGAATCCGGAAAATCTCCCGGCGCTCCTCGGACGAGGGCAGATCGACGAAGAAGATTTCATCGAGCCGGCCTTTCCGCAAAAGTTCGGGTGGCAAGTCCGAAATATCATTCGCGGTGGCGACGACGAACACGGGCGCGGACTTCTCCGAGAGCCAGGTGAGGAACGTGCCGAAGACGCGGGCGGTCGTGCCGCTATCGGACGCGCCCGAGCCTTGCGAGCCGGCGAAGGCCTTGTCGATTTCATCCACCCATAACACGGCGGGGGCGACCGATTCGGCGACGGCGATCGCGCGGCGGACATTCTCCTCCGACGAACCGACGAGACTGCCAAACATTCGCCCCATGTCGAAACGGAGAAGGGGCAATTGCCAGAGGCTCGAGACCGCCTTGGCGCAAAGACTCTTGCCGCAACCTTGGACGCCGAGCAACAGGATGCCGCGCGGGGCCGGCAGACCGAAACTGCGGGCGGCGGGGCTGAGGGCGCGCGCGCGCTTCTGCACCCAGTCTTTGAGCGCGCCCAAGCCGCCAACGTTCGCGAAACTTTCGCTCGAGGCGAAGTACTCGAGCAATCCGCTTTTGCGAATGACCTGTTGCTTTTCGGCCAGCACTTCCGGCACGTCGGTCCCGCTCAAATTCTCGTTCTGCACAATGATTTTGGCAAAAACGTTTTCGGCCTCCCCGAGCGTCAGGCCGAGCGCCGCGCGGAGCAAGTGATCACGGTCAGAGGGTTCGAGTTCGATCTCGAGCTGGCGAAACTGGCGCAATTCCGCGATGATCCGTTCCAGGAGCGCCCCCAAATCCTCGTGGGTCGGAAGCGGGAAATTCAGCACGGTGATTTCCTTGTCCAACTCCACCGGAATCTCGAGGACCGGAGCAATGATCACGATCGTCTTGAAGCTGTTCTTAAGGTGGAGGGCGATGTCCTTGAGTTTGCGCACCACGACGGTATTCGCGCGGGTCAGGAACGGATGGAAATCCTTGAAAACGAAAATCGCCGGCTCGACTTGATCGATGACTTGATCGAGCGCCACGAGCGGGTCGCGGGTCGCGGAGTTGCGGAGCTTTTGCGATTGGATCGACGCGCCAGCCGGCACCATCCCCATGCTGCAGCTCCACTCGAAGACCTTTTTCTGCCGGCGTTGCGCGATTTCCGCGACCATTTGTTGGACGCGCAGTTCCTCGCTGGAGACCAGGTAGAGGATCGGGTAGCGAGCGCGGATCAACGTCTCGATTTCGCGCTGAAGTTCCATCCCCATGTCAACTCCCGGAGGAACCAAACCACCGCCGCCACCAAGACGTCTTCGGCTTCGGCTCGGCGGCGAGCGATTGGTTCAACCGCTCCGCCACGCTGGGCGGCGGCGAGACCTGCGCCGCGTCAAAGCGCAGCATCTCCTCGACGCTCGTAAACTCGATTTCCGCGGCGTTTTGCGTCGTGTTTTGAACTTCCGCGGCAACCTGCTGCCGTTCGACCTGCTGGAGTTTATTGGCCGGGGGTTTCATGATAAGATGCGGAGAAGGGCGCTCGTTCGCGTATTAGCCTTCAGCCTTTACCGTTGGGGTTCGCGTGGGAACGAAACTGGGCGGCGAAGGCCTTGCGCGCGCGGTGCAGCTTGCCGCGCACGGAGTCGGCGGATTGGCCGGTGAGAGAGCCGACCTCGTCATAGGACATCTTTTCGTCCGCCACCAACAGGAGCAGCAGGCGATACTCATCCGGCAACCGTTCGAGCGTGGCCTGGATTCGCTGGCCAAGCTCTTTGGTTTCCAGAACCCGCAACGGGTTGTCCGTGGGACTCGGGGCCGTGCTCCAAACGGCGTCGTCCACGTTGGTCACCATGTTCCGCTGGTTCCAGGCTTGCATCAGATTCCGGCAGTGGTTGATCGTGATACGGTAGAGCCAGGTGCGGAGCGCGGAGTCGCCGCGAAATTGATCGATCTTTCGGTACGCCTTCAGGAAGACGTCGTGCGTCGCGTCTTCGGCTTGGGTCGGATCCCCGAGGAGTCGGAGCGCGAGGTAGAAGATGGGACGGGAGTGTTCCTGGTACATCGCGGCCATTTCCGCGTCTTCGAGCGGCAAGGGTCCGGACGGGACCGGCCCGTGATTCCGCGCCGACAAGGCCGGTTCGGCCGCGTCCTCGGCTGAATCCGTGGCCGTTGGCCAGCCTTCTGCCTTTGCGGTATCGTCCATTACACCAAGAGCTTTCACTCTTGATTGGACCGAACCAGGCGGGAATTGTCACGCGCCGAAAACGGGGAGGCGAATGGGAGCCGGCCGGATTTCTGAAACACCCACCATCCCTGAATGGAGTCAGTTGCCAATGACCGTTCCGCCGGGGTGTTACGTTGGCGTGAAGAGGGGTAGCGGTTGGTCTCCGTCTCGAAGAGACCGACTGAGAATAGGCCAGTGCTTCAGCCCAGGGAAAATTCCTAACTGGCACAAGTTCTCTGCGGGATGCCTAAGTATTCGCCCTCTTCCTTGAAGGGTACGAACCTCAGCCAAACCGGCGTTGAAACGCCGGTCTTTTCTCAGCTGTCCCTCTGGGACAATCGCGAGCCACTCATGAAATGCCGGACTAATTCTGGCCTTGATCGGGCAGAGCGGACGTTGGCAGAGGAATCGGACAAACTAGGATGGCGTCTGAATCGTTTCCCGGCCAGCCGCCGCGTGCTAAAGGCCAGCAATGCGCCGACGAGTCCGCCACAGAATCGTACATGCTATGGAAGCGGCATTTTCCGGAATCAGGTTGGAACGACCGACGGTTTGAATCGCGCCGGTCAGAGGGGGCCGTCGAACTCGCGCGGGCGCTACTTGCCCAAATCCAATTGATATTCCAAGCGCGTCCGCGAGTCGGTCTGGTCGTTCCGAATCTCCATTTCCTTGAGCTGGTAATGGCCGTTGACCGATTTGATCTTATTGATGGCGAACTCCTTCAATAATTTGCCGTTTTGGTCGAACGCCTGCGCCAGGATTGGGTTGTCGGTCTCCGCGTCCACCCAGGTCAGCACCCGCGAGTAGCTCCCTTTTGTGGGAGTGGGGTTGGCGCTCTCGAGTACCTTGCACGGGCGGCCTTTGCGCATTTCCTTTTTGGTCAGCCGCTGTTGTGGCCAGTGGAGAAACTCCAGGCCCAGGTCAGCCAGCCAGAAATCGGACCCGGCGAACGGCAGATTGGCGGCGTCACCGTTCAGCGTGGACGTCGCAGGATTCGTGGCGCCGGGGGTGGTGAGGCGCTCCAGCCGGTACTCGTTTGGTCGTTGGTCCTCGAAGTGAGTCACGGTGAGCTTTTCCGCGGGCGATCCATTCGTGGGCGCCGCGGCGTAAATCGCCTGCCACGAGTGGTCACCAGGGAGGATTTGGAGCTTCACTGGCACGGCGGTGCGCCGTTCGGCGGCGTCGCGGAGTTTCAGTTCGCAATTATACTCGGAACTCTCGGTGGGACGCTGCGCCATCATTTCGGACGCCAAAGCCTTGCCGTCCGCCAACGAGTCAGCGGCGACGTCGGATGGACGCGTCAACGAAAGCGCCGCGAGCAAACCGGCGATGGCGACCGACGTCCGGCGATCCAGCAAGCTCATTTGGGGCGGAGCGCCAGCCCGATCAAGTCGGAAATCTGGCCGGCAAAGCGGACGGTTAATCGCTTTCTCACTTCGGCGGGCACTTCATTCCAATCGTTCCGATTTTGCTCGGGCAGTAATACTCGTTTCATGCCGGAACGCGCCGCGGCCAATACCTTCTCTTTGATCCCGCCGACCGGCAGGACCCGCCCGCGCAGGCTGATCTCGCCGGTCATCGCCACATCGGAGCGGACCAACCGGTGCGTGAAAAGCGAGGCGAGCGCCACGACGATGGTCGCTCCCGCGCTCGGGCCATCCTTGGGCGTCGCTCCCGCCGGGACATGGATGTGAATATCGAACTTATCGAACTCGGTAAGATCGACTTTGAGCGGCCCGGCTTGGCTGCGGAGGTAACTGAGCGCGGTCTGGGCGCTTTCCTTCATCACTTCACCCAAGGAACCGGTGAGCAGCAGTTTGCCGGAGCCGGGCATGCGGGTCGCCTCGATAAAAAGGATCTCCCCTCCCGATGGCGTCCAGGCCAACCCGGTGGCGATGCCGGCCTCGGTGATCTTCTCGGCCGTTTCGGGGACGAACTTCGGCAATCCGAGCAGGTCGGTCAATTGGTCGGGCCCAATCGTGATATGGCGCGGGACGCCCGCCTGTCCGGCGATCTTCCGCGCGACTTTCCGCGTCAGCGCGGCGATCTCGCGCTCCAACTGGCGGACGCCGGCCTCCCGCGTGTATTGCTGAATGACCCGGCGCAAGGCCGCGTCGGTGAACTTGACCCATTTCTGCTTCAGCCCGTGCTCTTGCAACTGGCGCGGCGCCAGATAGCGCCGCGCGATCTGCAGTTTCTCGGCCGGCGTGTAGCTGGGCAACTCGATCACCTCGAGCCGGTCCCGCAGGGCCGGCTGAATTGGGTCGAGCCAATTCGCCGTCGTGATGAACAGCACGTGCGACAGGTCGAACGGGAGATCGAGGTAATTGTCGGTGAAGGTGTGGTTTTGATGCGGGTCGAGGACCTCGAGCAACGCCGACGCCGGATCGCCCCGGAAGTCCGCGCCGACCTTGTCAATTTCATCGAGCAGGATGACCGGGTTGTTGCTGCCAATCCGGCGCAAGCTTTGGATGATGCGCCCGGGCATCGCGCCGACATACGTCCGCCGGTGTCCGCGAATCTCCGCTTCGTCGCGCAAGCCGCCCAGCGCGATCCGCACAAACTTGCGCCCGAGCGCCTCCGCGACGCTTTTCCCGAGGGACGTTTTGCCCACGCCGGGCGGGCCGACGAGGCAGAGAATCGGGCCTTTGAGATTATTCTTAAGCTTGATCACCGCCAGGAATTCGAGGAGCCGGTCCTTGACCTTCTTCAAGCCGAAATGCTGCTCATCGAGGATTCGTTCGGCGGCCGGCAGGTCAAGTTTGTCCTCGGTGCCGATGGTCCATGGCAGGTTCGCGAGCCAATCGAGGTAATTGCGCGAGACCGTGTACTCCGCCATGGCCGGCGGCATGTTTTGCAAGCGCTCGAGTTCGCTCAACGCGACCCGTTTGACCTCGTCCGGCAATTGGTTCTTGTCGATTTGTTGCCGCAGACCGTTGACCTCGCTGGTCCCCGTTTCCGGTTCACCTAATTCGCGCTGGATCGCCCGCATTTGCTCCCGCAGAAAATAGTCGCGCTGGCTTTTGGACATCGCGGTGGCGACATCCTTCTGGATTTTGGAGCCGAGCGTCAGGACCTCGAGCTCGCGATTAAGGAGCGGCAGCAGGTGGGTTAAACGGTCTTTGACCACGCTGATTTCCAGCAGCCGTTGCCGCTCTTCCAATTTGAAATTGACGTTGGCCGCGATGAGGTCGGTCAGTTTGCCCGGTTCCTCGGTGTTCAGCGCCGTGACCTTGACCTGATCGGGCAACGCGGGCGAAAGGTTGATGATCTCCTGGAACAACTGCTGCGCGTTGCGTGTCAGGGCGGTGACCTCGATCGAGTCCTCTTGCTGATCCTTGATGACTTGAATCCGCGCGCTCAGATACGGCTTGCCCGTCTCGTACTGGAGGACCTTGAAGCGGCGCAACCCTTCGACCATCACCCGCACCGTGTTGTCCGGAAATTTCAGCATCTTCTGCACGCGCCCCGCGCAACCGTGCGACCACAAGTCGTCGGGCTGCGGATCCTCGGCGGCGGCGTTCTTCTGCAGAATCAGCCCCAGAAAACGATCGCCCGCCACCACGTCATCGATCAACTTGATGCTCGATTCGGACTCCACGAGCAAGGGGGCCGGCGCGCCGGGGAAAATTACGATGTCCGAGAGACCCAGGATGGGCAGCACGTCGGGCAGGCTTTTGGCCGGGGCACGGGACGCGGCGCCGTCCGGCGCGCTGCCCGCCGTTCCCAGAATGCTAATGAATTCCGTATCAGGTGAAGTCATCCGTTCGCCGTTCAGGTGGTTAGATGCATGAACCAGTGGCAAAGTTCACAAAATTTGGCGCTTTCTTTCCCGCTGACGTCCAACGGGAGAATCTGGATTCGCTATAAGCGTTGCTGCGCGGTGAAAATGCGCGCTCACGATTGATGGGGCCGCCGCAAATGAACCCGCCTTGGCCACGGCCCCGACGACAGCCGTGCGGGAAAAAACCGTCAATCCTCGTCCGACGTGATATTCACCGGAAACGACTTCGTTCCCGATTCCGTCCGCTCCGGCACGTCGATCCGTAGGAACCCGTTGAGGTACGACGCCTTCGCCAGTGTCAAATCATAACCCTCCGGCAGCGCAATGATACTTTCAAAAGCGCCGTAGTTGATTTCCATGACTAGAAAATTGCACTTGGCCGAGCGGCAGCCGTCCGGGCGGTGCCCGCTGATTTGGAGGCGATTGCCTTCGACGGTCAACTCGAGATCCTCGCGGCGCATCCCGGCGAGTTCAACTTTGATAACTAAGCCGCCTTCAGCGACATACACGTCGGTATTCGGAACCCAGGAGGCCACCGACGAATCCTCGCGCCCACCTACGGCATGCGCCTTTTTGTTAAAATGCAGCGGAGCGGAAACTTTGTTCAGAGCCATGATCGGTAGGGAATATACTTACAAAGTCGGAATTGCGCAAGCCGTTCAGTTTGAGCGAACCACGATTTGCTGCCGTTCTCCCTTGCGCGAGTGGATGATGACCGAGGGTGGCGGGTTCGACGGGCCGCCCGCGCCGCACCCGCAGCCGGTTTGGCCCTTGAACGTGCGCCGGCGCGGAGCAAATCTGCTCCAGAAAAACATTCCCGCCACGGCGCCGACGATCATAAGCGACGCTATTTGCTGCCAGTCCATCTCGCCCTAAGATAGTCCAAACGACGGCATTCGCAACAGGATATTCCGCTTACGCGATCCGTTCCGGCCGGCTGTAAACGTTGGCCGATTCGCTCCGCAGAAACCCGACCAGGGTCTGGCCGTTTTGTTCGGCGAACTCGACGGCGAGGTCGGACGGCGCCGAAACGGCGGCCACGATGGGGAAGCGCGCGGCCAGCGCTTTGTGCATGATCTCGAACGACGCCCGCCCGCTAATCAGCAACACGTGCTGGTCGAACGGCAGCCGCCCCTCCCGAAACCCAAGCCCGACGATCTTATCCACGGCATTGTGACGGCCGATGTCCTCGCGGACCGCGATCAATTCACCTTGCGGCGTAAAAACTCCGGCCGCGTGGAGCCCGCCCGTCCGCGCGAACGAGGCTTGCGCCGCCCGCAACAGTTGCGGTAGCCGCAACAGGGTCGCGAACTCGATCACAACTTTGTCGGGCGGCTCAAGGGGCGGAAAGCGCTGCTGAATCGCCTCAATCGACGCCTTGCCGCAGAGGCCGCAGCTCGCGGAGGCAAACACGTGACGCGTCAGGCGCGCGAAATCGAATTCGACCTCCGGCGCGAGAAAGACATTGAGGATATTGTCGTGCGCCGCGCTGTCGCCCTGGCGGCAATAGGCGATTTCCAGAATCTCTTCCCGTCGGCGGACGATTCCCTCGCTCACGAGCAACCCCGCCGCAAGCTCGGCATCATGGCCGGGCGTCCGCATCGTGACGGTCAGGCTCTCCCCGCGCAGCCGAATTTCAAGCGGCTCTTCGCGGGCCAGAAGATCGGTTTGAGCCTGCGCGGGAACGCCGGCCGCACGCCGCCAGATGTTCGTCCGGGTCGTGTCGCTTTGACCGGGCGCCGGCTCAGTGGGCGGTTTCGTCGAGGGTGGACCGGCGGGCGGCTCGCTCACGCTTTTTCCAGCGTTACCTGGGTGTTATAGTCGGGCACGCCGCCGGCGGGATCGATAATTCCGCGGCGAACGATGACGTTGCCCTCGGGCCAATGGATTTGCAGATTGCCGCGCGCGATCGGCGCCGGAAAGACCGTGCCCGCGTAAACGCCCAATTCGTTGCGCAGGCGAACCCGATCGCCCTTCACGAGATGATAAACGGCCGCGTCGTCCGGATTGATCAGCACGGCGTCCCGCGGAGCACCGTTTAGCGGATCGATTTCGGCGTAGATCAGCGTATTGAATTGTTTGCCACGCCGAGTGCTGACTTCGAACACGCCCGCCGGCCGGCCGATGTCCGGCAGGGGCACCGCGCGAAAATGCGCCCTCCCGTCGGGCGTGGCGAATTTCCCGCCTTCGCAAAGGCGCGGCCCGCCGTACTGGATCGCGTCGCCGGTCGCGCGCAACCGTTGAATCCCCTCGTAGAGCGGGACGACGCGCGCGATCTCCTCCCGCATTGCCCAACCCGTTTCGCAGCCGAGAATCGCGGCGTGTTCCGGGTCGGTGGCGATGGCGAGGTCGCGCAAAATCTTCCACTCGGCGCGCGCTTCGCCGACTTGCCGGGGGATCTCGGGGCTGAAAATAATGCGACGTTCGGTGGTCGTTTCCGTGCCGCCGTCGTCCTGCTCGTAGCGGGTCTTGGCCGGCAATAGGATGACCGCGTCCGTCGCCGGAATGAACATCTGATCGGTGAGGATGATGTCTTGATGCACCCGGAACGGCACGTTGGCCAGGGCCTGGCGCACATAGTCCGGCTCGGGCAAGGTGCGGAGAAAGTTGCCGCCCAGG
This sequence comes from uncultured Verrucomicrobiota bacterium, assembly GCA_964522665.1. Taxonomy (GTDB): domain Bacteria; phylum Verrucomicrobiota; class Verrucomicrobiia; order Limisphaerales; family CAZFVY01; genus CAZFVY01. Next base: position 13,459 of record CAZFVY010000133.1, read on the forward strand.
CAATAGAGGAGGTCCAACTCGCCGCGGGCGCACGCCTCAACCATCTCCGGCGCGGTCAACCCCACCCAGTCCGGCACCTCGAAACCATATTCCGCCGACAACGCGCGCGCGTTCTCCTCATTTACCGGTTTGCCGCCGGGAAACACCGTCGCGTACGCGCCCATCTCGGCGCCGCCCTGGACCGACGAATGGCCCCGAATCGGCATCAACCCGCAACGTTCCCGTCCGACGAAGCCCTTCGTGAGGCCAAGATTGAGAATCATCTGCACCGCGTCCGCCCCGAATACGTGTTGCGTGATGCCCATGCTCCAGACCAGCACCGCCGTTTTGGCCCGATGGATCAGCCCGGCGAATTCTTCCATGCTCGCCCGGCTCAATCCGGCTTGCGCCTCGAGTTTTGCCCAATCGGCCGATTCCACCTGCGCCTTCAACTCGGGGAAGCCGCCGCAATGCGCGCGGATAAAATCATCATCTTGCCAGCCGTTGGCGAAGATCACCTTCAGCACGCCATATAAAAACGCGATGTCGCCCCCTTGCGAAACGGGGAACCAATGGTCGGCAACGTCGGTCCCAAACAGGGCGCTGCTCATCGTCGAAGGCACCCAATATCGATCCATCCCGGGTTCCAGATAGGGATTGACGAGCACGATTTTGGAGCCGAGCTGCTTGGCTTCGTGCAGGTATTTCGTGGTAACCGGTTGATCGTTCGCGGGGTTCGCGCCGAAGAAGATGATCAAATCCGAGCCGTACCAATCCTTGTAGCTGCACGTCGTGGCGGCCACCCCAATCGTCGCTTTCATCGCGGCCGTGGACGGCGCGTGGCAAAGCCGCGCGGCGTTATCGACGTTATTGGTGCCCAGGAAGCGGGCCACCTTTTGCGCGATGTAATAGATTTCGTTGGTCACGCCGCGCGAGGTGACGAACATCGCCCACCGTTTCGGATCGGTCTCACGGAGGCGCGCGGCGATGCGGGCGTTGGCTTCAGCCCACGAAATGCGCTGGAAACCGGCCGCCGAACCTTCCCGGAGCAGAGGATACGGCAAACGGCCCAACTCGCGCAATTCCGCGTTGGTGAGCCGGTTCAACTTGGCGACGTCGGCGAGCAGGCCTTCATCGAGCGCCGGCATCGTATTAAGCCGGAGCAGGTTAAGGCGCGTCATGCAAAGGTGGACGCCGTCGATGGTCCAATCGTGGAACCCCGCGACGCCCAAGGCGCAGCCATCGCAAACTCCTTGACTAAGTACCTTCCAAGCGTACGCTAAGTTATCGCGATTCTTCCAAATGATGCCGGCCATGTCCCGGAAATGTTTCGGCTTGGTCTGCCCAAGCCCGAAGGGGATGGCGGCGCGGAGCTTGGATTTCCACGTACGCTGCAATTGATGTCGCGGGACCGGCATTGATTATGGGATCGTTTCGAAAACGGTGGCGCCAGCCAAAATGGTTGGAACCAAGCGGCGCGCAACGGACTCGGAATTGTGTTTTATGTGTTTGACATCAAAATTCAATGGAAATAATTTTGGAATTGCAACTAACAGGATCGAAACTGCGGTCGCCGAGCTACTCTCCGCCCGCGAGTCCTCGCGGTTGCGGTCAAGCGATTAAGCGCTCGATATGGTAAAGTATAAATTAGCGCACGTTAAAGCCCCCGGTGGCGTCGATGTCGTCGTCGTCCCACTGGACGCCTCCTTTGAATTCCGTCCGTCCGAAGAGCAGACCCGAGTGTTTCGGATGCTCCAACAGGCCGCCGGCGCCGCTGGCTTGAAAGGGACGGTCGTCCCGGTTTGGGAAAATAGCGGGGGCAAGTTCCGCTTCATGGCCGAGCGGGCGTTGCATCCGTATTTTCAAACGCTCAGCATCCAAGTCGTCCGCTCCAACCTGAATCGCGAGCTGACGATTCGTGACGCGCAATTCGACTACCAATCTCCCCAACCCGGCGGCCAGACCGCGGCGCAGCCCGCCGGCAACGCCTACGCCAGCGCCGGGAGTCCGCCACCGTCCGCGCCGGCGCCGGTTCCCTCGGCTCCCCGGCTTTCCTCGTCCGGGGGCGGCAACAGCGTCGAAGCGGCCTTGGAAATGCGCGATAAAGTCGCCGCGTTCCAACGCAAACATCGCGTCGGGCTGTTGACCATGCTTTTCACCGACATGGTTGGATCGACGAAGCTCAAGCAACAATTGGGCGATCAGGAAGCCGTCGGGATGATGCAACAACACCATTCCCTGGTCCGCAACATCCTCGGGCAATTTCCCGATGGCGAAGAAATCAGCACCGCCGGGGACTCGTTCTTCATCGTCTTCGCCAAACCGTCGGACGCCGCCAAGTTCGCGGTGCTGCTGCAGAATAAACTGCGGGATTTGGCCGCGAGCGTGACTGTGCCGCTGGCCGATCGCATCGGCATCCACGTCGGCGAAGTCATGATCGAAGAGCGCGCCGGCTCGTACAAGCCGAAGGACCTTTACGGCTTGCAGGTTGATATTTCCGCCCGCGTCATGTCCCTGGGCGAGGGCAATCAGATTCTCTTGACCCGCTCCGCGTATGACAACGCGCGCCAGGTTCTCAAAGGGCAGGAGATCGACGGCCTGAGCGCCCCGCTGATCTGGATCAACCACGGCTACTACAACCTCAAGGGCGTGGAAGACCCGCTCGAGATTTGTGAGGTTGGCGAAGAAGGCCTCGGCGTCCTCAAGGCGCCCGAAGACTCCGAGAAAGTCCAGCGCGCCGGCAGTACCGGGCAACCGACCGCGGCGGCTAATCGGGACGATCTGCACGTCGTCCGCGCCCGACGCTATTAAGCGGTTCGGCTCGCTGTCCGGCCGATTGTGATTAGTTAGGCGAGGTCTTTTGACGCCACTACCCGCTTTCCGGTTTCGGCCTTAAGCCGGGCGGCGATAAGCTTCGAGTTCGCCGTTCCAACCAACCCCAGATTGTTCCACCGCGGGTGACTCATCAAACCTGAGCGGCGCGGCAATTGATGCTGGCGCGCCTTGGAGTGCGGTGGCAATCCCGATTCAGAATCGGGTGCGACACCGCTTTGGGCGGCGAACGCAGAGGCGCACCCGCTCCGCCGGTCGAAAGCGGCGTCGGCGCTGCGCTCTGCCGCCGCACTCCAAATTGCGCTGGGACCTTCGATTAGACGTCCCACGAAGTGAAGTCCCAGGAAATCGTTCCCACTGACGATTGTTCCGGTCTGTAAGACCGAGACTGGTTCCGTCGCCCCCGCAAGCCACTACGGCAAAAACCGCAACAACCCAAAGCTGCGCCCGACAATCGGCTCCTTGAACCGGTGGGCCTTCCGATTCTCCACGGTCTGGCCCTTCATTCAAAACTTGACCGAGAACAACTTGAAGCCCTGAAATTTTCCGGTGCGCGGATCAAGGTTGAGATTGTTCGTCTCCACGCCCGGAGCGCCGGGCGCCAGGGGATGTTCAGTCTTGAACAACCGGTTCGTATTCGTGAGGTCCACGAGGAACCCGCCGTAGGAGACCTTCTTGAGTCCCGCCTTTTGTTCGACCTTCGGCTTCGCGACCGGCGCGGTCTTTTCGACGACGTTCGTCGCGGAGGGGGTCTTTTCCGAAGTGACAGTCTTCTGCGAATCCTGCGCCCCAGCCGATCCCGCGCCGAGCAGCGCGCCGACGATAATGGCGATGGCTTTCATACCGTTAGCTTCGGCCCGTCTCTGGCGTTTGTCAAAGACGCCGAACGCGCAATCGTTCCAGCGCAGTCGGGCTCCCGGGGGGGTGACGAGCGCGCGGGAAAAGGACCAATTCATGAAAACACCCGGTGTTGACGAATGTGGCCGGTTGCCTATGACCGTTCCGCCTTCGGTCCTGTTTCCGACTTCGCTCGGAGCTATGACCCCGCAAGTCGGCGTCACGACCTGCCGGCGGTTGGTTTCCGTCTCGAAGAGACCGGCCGAGAATCGACCGGCGCTTCAGCGCCTGGAAAAGCCCTGCCGGACCAAGTCCCAAAGGGACGGATGAAATTATCGCCTGGTTCACGGATGGAATAAACCTCGGCCGTCCCGCTGCGACTTTAACCCCCTCCGCGGTAAAACCGACGTTGAAACGTCGGCCTACTTTCAACTGTCCCTTCGGGACAAAAACGTGCCACCGACGAGTGGCCGGACCCGTTCTGGCCCCGGCCGGACCGAGCGGACGTTTCCAATGAAGCCGGAAAAACCGAAAGGACACCGGAATAGCTTTTCGGTCCGCAAGCGCGTGCGACGGGCAAGGTGTTGATTCCAAACCTATTCGAACGCATGGTCCGAACGTACCGTGAATCGGCGCTGGCGCGGGAAGCCGCCATCGGTTGATCCGTCGCCGACGAAACGGTCGCCGGTTAAACTTGCCATTCACCGCCGCGCGTGCCAGAAAAGACTCCGCGTCGTCACGAGGACGCCGATGGGCGATTGGCGCAGTGGTTAGCGCGTCTGCTTTACACGCAGTAGGTCGGGGGTTCGAGTCCCTCATCGCCCACCACTTTAAGTGCTTAATATAAAGGA
>CAZFVY010000134.1:0-17554 GCA_964522665.1 uncultured Verrucomicrobiota bacterium
TCGATGCGGTCGTGCAATTTCTTCGTAACCACTTTCCAGCGCAGGTTGCCATAAACAATCGGCAGCATTACAGCGACTCCCGCAATGATCAGGGCGGTGAAATGGCTCTTGTTCATGCGCGTTTTAGAATCCAACTACGGCGATCTTGGGGGCCTTCGGGAGTTCAAGTGGGCCATGGGATCACGATGCCTTACGCGGATCGAACTTGGATCTGGCCGCCAACTCCTTCCACAAATGTTCTTCCTCTTCGCCGATCTCGGCCGGAACTTGAATGCTCACTCCGAAGTACAGATCGCCTCGCTTGGCGGCGCCCGCGGGCAGCCCCTTCCCGCGGAGACGCAGTTGGTGTCCTTGCTGGGTGCCCGCGTGGACCTTCAATGAAACGCTCCCTTCCAATGTCTCCACGGAAACAGTCGTACCCAATACGGCCTCCCAAGGGGCCAACTCGAGGTGGCCCACCAGATCGGCGCCGCGCGCCTGCCAGTCGGGATGCTGAGAGTAACGGACGCGAAGATAAATGTCTCCGGAACCACCCCCGCCCAATCCAGCGCCGCCTTTGCCGCGTACTCGAATCAACTGGCCGGCCCGAACGCCGGCGGGAATGCGCACCGAACACGATTCCGTCTCTTCCTGGCCGGTGCGGGCGTTGGTTCGCCGCACGGAAATGGCGCGCGTGGCGCCCTTAAGCGCTTCATCGAAACTGATCAGGATGTCCCCCTGAATATCATGGCCCCGTTTCGCGGCTGGTTCCTCCGATTCTCCAACGCCGCCAGCGGCGCCGTGCCCCTCGAACGGCGAACGCCCGCCCGCCCGGCCGGTCCGACCGCCAAAAAACTGTTCAAAAAAATCACTGAAACCAGTACCTTCGAATTGAAACTCGTAGTCCTCGCCATCCGCTCCTGGCCGAGCGGCCCGACCGCGAGTCCGGCCGGGGTCATTACGCGGCTCACCGCCGCTCTTCCAACTCGCGCCTAACTGGTCGTACTTCGCGCGGCTCTCTGGATCGCTCAAGACTTCATGCGCTTCGTTCAGTTCCTTGAATTTCTCTTCCGCGGTTTTTTTGTCCTTGGCGACATCCGGGTGATACTTCCGGGCGAGCGCGCGGAAGGCCTTTTTGATCTCTTCGGCGGTCGCTTTGGGCGGCACGCCAAGAACTTCGTAATAGTCTTTGAATTCAACGGACATGCGGGCCTTGCGTGAAAGGGGTCAAGTCATTCACCACCACTCTGGCCGGGCGAAAAACCTTTTCACCCCGGCGGTACCCGCGCTGGAAGACCTCGAGGATCGAGCGATCCGCTCGCCGCGGATCGTTACGCTGCGATACAGCTTCATGCCGACGCGGGTCGAAGATCTGGCCGACGCTCTCTTCGGTCTCGATGCCATGCTGGGCGAGCAAGTGGAGCAGTTGTCGCAAGGTCATCGCGACGCCCTGACGGAACTGAGGGGAACCGCCGGCGGCGTCCGACGCCAAGGCGCGTTCGAGGTTGTCGAGGGCCGGCAGCAGCTCGACGATGAATGAATCCTTCTGCGAAACCGCGCGGGCCTCGCCATCCTGGCGAGTGCGCCGTTTGAAATTCTCGAAGTCGGCGGCCAAACGCTCGTACAAGGACTTTTGCTCGGCAAGTTCCCGCTGAAGCCCCGGCGGGTCATGGACGGCGGGCCCGGCGTCAAAGGCATTGGCGTTGGGTTGAGCCGTCGAGAGATTTTCAAATTTAGGATTCATCGCTGTAAGGCGAGGATCGCCCGCCATGGGATCACGCTGGGTTGAGCAGGCTCGTGCCCGACTCGCTCCGCGTCGAAGGCAGTCGGTTCGTCGTCACTCCGCAAAGCCCCAGGACCATGCTGGTGACGAAGCCATCGAGCGTCACCGCTCCGTCATTCACCAAGGCGCCGGTGTTCGGGACCTTTACCCGAGGCTCATACTTTAGTTCAGCGAGCACATCTGTCTTTACTGGCGCGTCAGTTTTCTTTACGTTGTTTTTCATCGTGATGGACTTTCTTCCTTGCTGGTTGTGGAATGGACCGGTGAGTCATGCGGCCAGCGGACCCGGTTTCACCAATCGCGAGAACGAGAGCGAATGAACAGCGGCGCGATCCGCCTCTGCCCCCAAGGTCTGGACAGGCTCGCTCCAAACGGCCGTTCTCGCAATTCGGTGTTCACCCCACGGATGACCTTCCTTCGAGCATCCGGGTTTGGCGGTCATTTTATCGGCTTTTCCGGCGCCTGCTTCATGGTGGCGTTTCGCTCATCCTGCAAGATCACAACGGACCGCGCCAGCGGCAGGCCGATTCCTTCCCGCGCGAAGCGTTTCGCGGCTTGCTCAAGCAAATCGCACTTCAGCGCGAGCGCGGTTACGGCGTCTCCGCACCACACGTCAAGCGAGAGCACGACTCCTGAGTTGACCAGTTGCGTAAGCGGACAGCCGCAAACTTCCTTAACCTTTGGATGTTTGGCGGCGAGCTCCAGAAGGATTGCCCGGGCCAGGTCGATGTCCGAATCATGGCTCAAGCCGATCGGCACCGAGCAAATTATCCGCGGGTCGTTGCCCGTTAGGTTGATGGTCGTCTGGCTCGCCATGACGCTGTTGGGAACGACCACCCGCCGATTGTCATCCGTTCTTAGCCGGGTGTAACCGAGGGTGAGGCTCTCGACGATACCGGTTTCCAGCCCGGTCGGGGCGCTCACCTGCAATCGGTCGCCGAGCTTGAACGGTCGATAAAGGAGCAGGGAGATGCCCGCAATTAGGTTGCTGAGCGTATTTTGCGCGGCCAGGCCCACCACTACCGAGATCACGCTGACGCTGGCCAGCCCCGCCAACCCGAAACCGGAAAGGACTGGGACGATGTGCGCGTAAGCGACAAACGCGAAGATATAGACACCGAAGCGGCCCAACTGCGCGAGGAACCTGACCGCCGTGCGGTCAACGTGGTCGTGCTCGTTGCGAGCCATTACGCGTTGGACGGCCAAACGTAGCGTCCGGCCGATGAACCACGCAAAGGACGCGAACAGGATGGCGTACGTGACGGCGCCCTGAAGGGTGGACGGGTCCGCGAATCCTCCGCCTTCGATTCGATCAAGTATGCTCATAAACGGCCATCGTCGTCGCCCGTTGAGGTGGTTATGGTCGGGAATTCCCGGTGGCGAGCTTGGCCGGAGGCGCCGTTTCCAGCGGCAATTCCGCCGCGAGCGTCTGGCCTGCGGCCGCGACGGCCTCGCTCAGTCGCTCGGCCAACTGACCGTAGTGTTTCCCGTCCCAGGTCAGAGCGTCCGCGGTGAAACCACCACGGTGAATCACGGTGGAGTTAGTCGCTACCGTCCGAGTCTCCCAGCGTACAGCGAATCGAATTGAACTTTTTCCGGTGTCGGCCCTCGCCCCCTCGCAAGCCAAGATCCGGAGCGCGACTTCAAAGTCCAGCGTATCGTCTCCGTGCGAGTTCAACGCCACGCCCGCCACGTTAACGGCGCTGAGAAGCGCCTCCTTGATTACCCGGCCGATTCCCTGATCGAGCGGTTCCGCCCAACGGTCAAAATCCGCGAACCGAATCTCGTTGGCGCCCGCGCGCACCACCAACGCCTTGTTCTGCAAATAGGGTGGCAGTTCAATGGGCCGCAGCCCGACCCGCCATCGTTTGAACCCGCCCTCCGCGACGCGCTCGGGCGGGAAGCGTGGCACGGTTAGCACGTAGAACCGGGTCGGATCGGCATGTGGACGCAATAGCGCGCAGCCACCCAAAACTGCCGAGGCCAGCGCGCAAAACCCGAGAGTCAGTGAACGCCGCAGTACGATCCTGCGACCGACCATCGAGCCGGCGCGCGCCCAAAGAGAGATTTGCTTATGCGCGAGAATCTGCGGCTTGGCGGGTCGATTGAGTTGCATATGAAAGCTCGCTGATTGACTGGTCGCCCGACGGTCCGGGTCAGGGTTCCCGGCCGGGGCTCTTTTTGCCCGTGATCAACGCGGTGGGGTTGCGTTCGAGAAAGTCGGCCAATTGTTGCAGCGACTCGGCCGCCTCCGTCACTTGCTGAAGCGCCCTGGCCGCGTCGTCGCCCAAACCACTTTGCGGGCCGACCAATTGGCGGACGCTTTCCGCGGCGTCGTGGAAGGAGCGCAAGGTCCGCACCAGTTCTGTCCGCAGAGGCTCGACTTGGGTGTCGAGTTTGGCCACCAATCCCTGCACGTCGGTCGCGGTCTTGTTTAGGTTCGCGACCGCCGCCTTGGCTTCGGCGGAACTCGCCAGAATCTGAATCGCGTCGGCTGCCCCCGTCATTTTGTTCACCATGTTCTTCAGATCCAACCCGTCAACCTGCTTATTCGCCACGGCCAGAAGCGACTGCAGTTGGCGCGTCAATCCCCCAAAATCAACCTGATTCAAATTGCTCACAAACTTGGAAAGACTCGCGATCATCTCGGACATCCCCGAGCGTAGCGTCGGCACCACGGCGAACTCGGTTTTCTCCTCGAGGCGCGGCACGGGGAATTGCTTCGGGTCCAGAAAATCCAACTCGACGAACTGCAGGCCCGTGATCCCCACCAGGTCCATTTTGGCGCGCAGACCTTCGTCGATCAGCCGCTGCAGCGTTGCCCGGTCTGCAATCTGTATCATCCGACCGGCGCGATCGCTAATCACGTTCTGGTCCAATTCCGCCAACACGACGACCTGGGATTGTCGGGCCTTGGAATCGTAATGGACCCGGATGCTCAACACGCGGCCCACCCGCACGCCCCGCAACTTCACCGCGCCACCGACGTCCAGGCCCTGCACCGACTCGTTGAAATAGGCCATGAATCGCCCGGGCTTCGAAAAGAGGTGCCAAGACCGGAACGAGAGGAGCGCCGCGACCGTCAACGCCAGGCCGCCGAGGACGAAAGCGCCGGCCACCGCGGGGTTTAGTTTGGTCTTCACTTGGAAAACGGGTTGAGGCCGGCGGCGGGGGGGCGGACGACCCGCTCGACGAAATCCTCATCCTGATTCAAGAAGTCCCGCACGCGTGAATCCGTGCTCACGGATGCCAGTTCGGCGGGAGCGCCTTGGGCGATGATCCCCTTGGTTTCGCGATCCAGCATGATGACGCGGTCGGCGAGCCTGAAAATGCTGGAAAGCTGATGAGAGACAATCACCATGGTCGTGCCCAGAGTTTCTCGGATGAGGAGGATTAACCGATCAATCTCGCGTGACGTGACGGGGTCCAGGCCCGCCGAAGGCTCGTCGAAAAATACAATCGCGGGATCCAACGCCAGCGCGCGGGCGAGCGCCGCCCGTTTCTTCATGCCGCCGCTGAGTTCCGACGGATAAAGCTCCTCGGACCCGGACAGGCCCACCTGGTTCAGTTTCAGCGCGATGATCTCCCGGCGGTCGGCCCGTGACAGCGAAGTGTGCTCTTCCAGCGGCAGGGAGACATTTTCCGCCAGGGTCATCGAACTCCACAACGCATTGTTTTGATAAAGGACGCCAAACGTTTTCAATATCTCCCGTCGTTGCGCGGCATCCGCCGCGGTGAAGCTATTTCCAAAATACGCGACGTCTCCGTGGAGCGGTTTGAGCAACCCGATCAGGCACCGGATCAACGTGCTCTTACCGCAGCCGCTGCCGCCAATAACGAAGAGCAACTCGCGGGGATGGACCGCAAAGGATACGTCCCGCAACACCACCTCATCGCGGTACCCGCACGTTAGACTCTTAACTTCGATCACGGGCCCTGAGAGGTCGTTCTTCATTGAGCGTTCAGATGCCCAGCACGTTGAAAATGAGGGCGAACAACGCGTCCGCCAAAACTATCAGGGTGACGCCGGTCACCACCGCCGAGGAGGTCGCGGCGCCAACGCCCGCGGCGCTACGATCGCACTGCATTCCCCGCAGACACCCGGCGACGCCGACGGCGACGCCAAAGACGACGCTTTTGATCAAGCCGCTGGTGACGTCCGAAAAGCCCACGCGAGCCTGAGTTTCGGCCCAATAGGCAGCCGCGGGGATATTGAGCATGGTGGCCGACACAAACATCCCGCCCGCGATCCCGAGAACGTTGGCGTACAGCGCGAGGACCGGCAGCATCACCACGACCGCCAGCAGCCGGGGCAGCGCCAGGAAATCCACCGACGAAATGCCCAAGGTCTCCAAGGCGTCGATTTCCTCGTCCACCTTCATATTGCCTAGGTGCGCGGCAAACCCCGCCCCGGTGCCGCCGGCCACGATGATCGCCGCCATCATTGGCCCCATTTCCCGCACGACCGCGAGGCCGACCAAGTCCGCGACGAAGACGGCGGCGCCGAATTGCCGCAATTGGATCGCGGCTTGGAAGGCCAGGATCACGCCCACGAGGAAACTGACCAAACCGACGATCGGCAACGACGACGCCCAGCATTGTTGCATCTCGACCAGGCAGTCCAGCCAGCGGAACCGCCGCGGCCGCTTGACTGCCGCCACGAAACCCAGGGCGCATTCTCCAATAAATACGACGATTTCCAGGGCGCGGCTGGCCCACCGCGTGACCGTGGTTCCCGCCCGCGCCCAGGTTGGCTTGGGAGCCGCTCGGGCGGCGGGTTGCGCGAGACCCGCCGCCGCCAATTGTCGCAGCATTGTCTGCAAATTCGGGGGCAACGCTCCGGCGTCGAAATTGTTCCCGGACTCCGCGCACCAGCGCTGGCCGTGCGCCAGGAAGAGGACCAGCGAGGTGTCCCATTTCCCCAGGTCCTCCGTTACGACGCGCACGCTCGCCGCGGTCCTTTGGCCCAGCAGCCCGCTCCAAGACGGGACCGGCTCGCTCAAGCGCCAATCGCCGCCCACCTGCACCAGGCAGGCGCCGCCCGGCGGCCCGTCTTTCAGTTGGGCCGTGGCGCCCTGGCGTTCCGCGCCCGCCACCGGTGATGCTTGATCCTCACTCATAGGTCGGAAATCACCCGGGGAGGAAAGGCGGCCCGCAGGGCGTTCAACACGGCCAGAACATCAATCACTTCCTGGGTGATGGCGCCGCTCACCGGGCTTAAATGGCCGGTGGCCGCGACGAACATGCCGATCACGCTCAGCGCCATGCCGCCGACCGCGCTTTGCAGGGCGACGCCGCGCATGCGGCGGCTGATATGCAGAAACTCATCCACTTTCTTGAGCGAGTTGTCCATGATCACGACGCCCGCGGCTTCGGCCGTCACGTCGCTGTTCTGTCCAAGGGCCAGGCCCACGGTGGCGGCCATCATGGCGGGGGCGTCATTGATGCCATCCCCCACGTAGAGGGTTTTTGCGGCGGCGGTTTCCCGCCGCACGATGGCCAGTTTCTCTTCGGGGCTTTGCTGCGCGTAGATTTCGGTGATGCCGACCTGATCCGCGAGGTAGCGCGCTTCCGATTCGCGATCGCCCGAGACCAGCAGCACGCGGGTGAACTGATGTTTCGGTCCCAAGTGGCTCACGAAGGGGCGGCTCTCCGCGCGCGGCGCGTCGCGAAACCGGAGGGCCGCCGCGTAGCGTCCGTCGATTACCACCACGCATTCGAGTCCCCCGGCGACTGGCGCAAGCTGTTCGGCGCCGGCGAGCTTTTGTGCCGCTAGTTTGCCGCGGCTGGTAATCTGCACTTGGCGCTGGGAGACCGTTCCGCGCAGTCCCTGGCCTGGTTGCTCGCTCACCTCGGTGGCCTCGGGTAGCGGGATCCCGTCCGCGGCGGCGGCCGCTAGAATGGCGCGCGCCAGGGGATGCTTCGAGTAGCGCTCCAGACCCGCCACGAGCGTCAGAACGTCCTTGGGCGTGAATCCAGGAGCAACCAGTTGCTCGGTCAGCTTTGGCTCGCCGTAGGTCAGGGTTCCCGTCTTGTCAAAGATCGCGGTTCGACACTCGGCGATCTGCTCGAGCACAACCGGGCTTTTAACGATGATCGCCCGGCGGGCGCAGAGGGAAATCGAGCCGATGATCGCGATGGGGATGGCGAGCAGCAGCGGGCAGGGCGTGGCGATCACCAGCACCGAGAGGAAACGCAGTGGCGCGCCGCTCACGGCCCAAGCGACGACGGCGACCGTCAGCGCCACCGGCGTGTAAATAGCGCCCAAGCGATCCCCCAGGCGTCGCAAATGAGGCCGTTTTGCCTCCGACTCGCGCATCACCTCCATAATCTTGGCATAGCGCGAATCCGCCGCCAGCCTCGTTGTGCGGATGGTCACCGCCGACTCTCCATTAACGGCGCCCGAAATTACCATTGAGCCGGAGGTCTTGGTGATTTGGAATGGCTCACCGGTCAGGTAGGACTCATCCATCACGCCGTGCCCTTCGATTACGACACCGTCGACCGGGCAGATGTCGTGGGGATAGATCACGAGGGTGTCACCGACGCTAACCTCATCCAGCCTCACATCCGCGATTCCTGACGCCCGTTTTCGGTGCGCGAACAAAGGCCGCCGTTTCGCCAACGCCGCCAGCACCGAAGAGGCGCTGCGCAAGGCGTAGCTCTCCAACGCTTCACCTCCCGAGAGCATCAAGACGATGATCGAGCCAGCCAGGTATTCGCCCAGCAGGATCGACGTTGCCATCGAAATGCCGCCCAACAAATCAGAACCAAACTCCCGCCTCACCAGCTTGCGCAACAGCTCTCCGAGGAGCGGCAGGCCACCCAACGCGAGCGTCGCCAGCAACGGAAACTGGTAAACGGACGGATTGGCGTGGAAACCGAATCGGAGAATCACATGCGCCACGATGGCCGCCAGGGAAAACGCCGCGATGAGCGTACTCCGCCGCCGCCACAGACGGGACAGCGAATTCCGGAACCGACCGGTCCGCGGAGCCGGATTCAGCTTTGCTTCCGCCCCCATCTGCGAGGTACTGGTGGGAGGGGCTTCTGGCATAGGCCTCAATCCAGGCGGTTCCACTTCTCGTGCGTCGGCGCTCATGTTTTGCGATAAAATCGCTGTCTCATTTCTCGCAGCCATAAGAGGAGCCGCGCAATCAGCGCCGCAATGTCCTCGACTGTTGTGCCACCGTTCATCGTGCGCAGGCGCGGGTGACGGCGCGATGGGCATAGCACCCTAGGGTTAATCATGGGCGATCAGTGGCCGGGGGGTGAGTCCCCCATCGCCGTGGGCCTCCCGGCGGCCTAGTGTGCCTCCTGAGACAAAACTAAAGTACCCATCCCAAGTAACGCCCATCAACCATTGATCCTCCATGAAAACCAACGTCATTCCATTGTTCACCCTTATCATCGCCACCGGGTTTATCGTCGGCTGCGCCTCTCACGCCTATGAAACAGCCGCGGATACGGCGAATACGCTGAAGCAGTCCTCGGATCTCATCGCGAAAGCGAACACGCTCATCGATGTATCAATGACCAAGTTGAACGACTTGGTCTCCAACCCGAACCTCGATCTGCGCGAACAGTTCAAAGCGTTTTCCGCTTCCGTCACTGATCTGGGCGCGGCGGCCAAGGATGTGGATGGTAAAGCCGAGCAAATGAAGTCCCAAGGCGGGGCCTACTTCGCCAAGTGGGACCAGGAAATGGCGACGATCCAGAACGAGGACATTCGCAATCGCAGCGAAACCCGCAAAAGTGAAGTCGAAAAGAAGTTCGGCCGCATCAGCCAGAGCTACGTCGAAGCCAAGATGGCATTTCAGCCGTTCATCTCCGACCTGCGCGACGTGCAGAAGTTTCTCGGAGCCGACTTGACCGTCGGCGGTTTGGCATCGATCAAGGAATTTGCCACGAAGGCGACCCAGGATGCGTCGCAGTTGAAGGAACCGCTTTCCAAGTTGTCCGATGAATTCAAAGACCTGGGCCTCTCGATTTCGCCCACCGCCCAGGCCAAGTAATGATACTCCGGTATTCCTCGGGATCGATACCCACGCCGTTGCTGGTGACCGGTGGCCCGCGCCTTCATGCGCGTGCCACCGACATCGACGACCAGAGTTTTCATGCGATTGTTGTTGCCCCGTGTTCAGCGAACATTTCCAAAGCGCGTCGACCGTTGCGGACCTTGCTTTGAAGCGCCGCCCCGGCCATCAGGTCCAAGTTGAAGGAAACGCTCATGGTACTCCGCGAGCGGTCGTCCGTAACTTTACGCAAATATGAATCGACTCGAAGTCCAGGCTCGCGCGGATAGAGTCTGGACTATCTGACTCTCAGGAATTTCTCCGCCTTCGTTTTCCCATCGTTCAATTGCCCCGGATTCCAAAGGATTTAAGGAGCCGACTGGTCCGCAGGACACCGGTTCTAACAGCTCGTGAGCGGTGCGATTCCGCACGCCACTGACCGCCTGTTCCGAGCGGTTGGCTGGATTCATGGCACGAGAACCGCGGCGCCTTCGAACCGTCCAGCGCGGAGATCAGAGAGCGCTTGATTGGCTCGGCTGAGCGGGTAGGGAGTTGTCCGGGTAACAATGCCGATTTCTGGGGCCAAGCGCAGGAAATCAATTCCGTCCTGCCGCGTGAGATTCGCGACCGACATCAGCTGGCGCTCTTCCCAAAGTAGTCGATACGGGAAGCTTGGGAGATCGCTCATATGGATGCCCGCACAAACGACGCGACCGCCTTTGCGGACCGCCCTTAGCGCCAGGGGCACGAGAGCTCCAACGGTCGCGAAAATGATCGCAGCATCAAGCGGCTCTGGCGGTATTTCCTCGGATCCGCCGGCCCAAATCGCACCGAGGCCCAGCGCGAAGCTCTGCGTGGCGACGTCTCCCGGGCGCGTGAAGGCAAAAACTGAGCGCCCCTGCCATTTCGCAACTTGCGCCACGATATGCGCCGCGGCGCCAAAACCGTAAAGCCCGAGCTTTTTTCCGTCGCCCGAGATCCCGAGCGACCGCCAACCGATCAGACCCGCGCAGAGTAACGGGGCCAACGACACGTCGCTGCCCACCTCGCCGAGCGGGAACGCGAAGCGCGCATCGACAATCGTTTCCGTCGCAAAACCTCCATCGCGAGTGTAACCAGTGAAGCTGGGGTGATCGCAGAGGTTTTCGTGGCCGCCAAGGCAGAAAGAACAGACCCCACAGGTATGGCCAAGCCATGGAATGCCGACGCGTTCGCCCAAGCTTAGCCCCTCAACACCAGCTCCGGCCGCGACGATCCGGCCGACGATCTCATGGCCCGGGATGATTGGCGTCTTCGGATCGGGCAACTCGCCGTCAACAACATGGAGGTCGGTGCGGCAGACGCCGCAGGCGGCCACCTTTACGCGGACTTCGTCCCGTCCCGGTTCCCGATCGTCGAGTTCTTCCCATTCAAGAGCAGCGCGAAGTTTATTCAGCACCATGGCGTTCATAACATCCTTCGGTTCCGCCGGATACCCGCGGACGATGAAAAACCGAAATGCACCGAAACCAGTCGGCAGCCTATGAATTCAGTTGCGGCCATAGAGTCGTCGAAATACACACGGCAATAGATCCGACAAATCCTCGGCAATGAGGCCAGGCCCGAACTCGGCGGCTGCCGCGCCATGCAGCCAGGTCGCCGCAGCAGCGGCAAGGAAAGGTTCCATGCCTTGCGCGAGGAGACCGAGCAGGATGCCGCCCAGGACGTCACCCGAACCCGCAGTCGCCAAGGTCGGTGGCGCGTTGGCGTTGATGATCGCGCGACCGTCCGGGGCCACGATCACGGTATCAGGGCCTTTCAAGACAATAATCGCGCCGCTGCGGCGGGCAGCGCGGCGCGCGCGTGTGAGTTTGTCGCCGTCTGGATCGAATAGGCATCGAAACTCACCGTCATGCGGCGTCAAAACACATGGTCCGACGATCGCCCGATCCAGCGCCGCAGGCTCCTCTTGAAAGGATGTGATCGCGTCTGCGTCGAGCAATGTCGGTCGACCGGTCTTCAGCATGGCGAGCGCCCGAGCGCGGGTCTCCTCGCCCACTCCGGCGCCAGGCCCGATTAGAAACGCGGACAAGCGAGGGTCGTCGAGCACGTGGCTAAACTCTTCTGACGCCTCGAGGGGTCTGACCATGATGCTGGTGAGCGTCGCCGCGTAGATGGGAAAAGCGATCCAGTTTACCGCGACGGTCGTCAGTCCGGCGCCGGCGCGGGCCGCCGCGCGGGCCGCCATCCGACTGGCCCCGGTTACGGGATAGCCTCCCGAGATCAGCGCGTGGCCGCGCGAGTACTTGTTGCCCTCGTCATGCGGCTTGGGCAGTTCTGAAAACCACAGTCCCGGATCATTCTCAAAGGTGTCTGGGACAATCTGTTCCAGCACGGATGGCGAAATGCCGATATCAGCGACGACGATTTCACCGCAGAGCAACCTGCCGGGCAGCAACAGGTGACCTGGTTTCTTCCGAAAAAAGCTGACCGTTAATATTGCTTCAACAGCCCCCAGATTCTCGCCCGTGTCGCCCATCAATCCACT
Source organism: uncultured Verrucomicrobiota bacterium (assembly GCA_964522665.1). Taxonomy (GTDB): domain Bacteria; phylum Verrucomicrobiota; class Verrucomicrobiia; order Limisphaerales; family CAZFVY01; genus CAZFVY01. Next base: position 12,305 of record CAZFVY010000134.1, read on the forward strand.
CGGAACATCTACGGCAACGAGGGGCAGTCCCCGGAGACCGGCGGCCGCCAAGGTTTCCGCCGCGCAACCCTCGAGGGGTCGGCTGAGCCCCGCCCCGAAGATCGCATCCACCACTAGTTCCATGCCGTCGAGCACCGCGGGCGCCATCGGCTCCACAGCAATGCGCCACAACTCAGCGTGGTGGCGTGCCGGTCCTTCCAGGCGATCGCGTGGGCCAAGCAGGCCGATGCGAACTGGCCAGCCATGTTCGGCCAGCGTCCGGGCGACGACGAAGCCATCGCCTCCGTTGTTGCCGGGTCCACACAGAACACCGACAGGACGTATAGCCCAGCGCCGCTCAATCTCACGCGCCACCGCTTTGCCCGCGTTCTCCATCAACTCGACGGCTGGGACGCCGGAGGCTACCGTCAAACGATCGGCTTCGCCCATCCGGCGTACATCGAGCAAAGCTGTTTGGAAATTCATCGCCATACCTGTTCGCGTTCCAATAGGAGGGGCGGAGTAGTCAGCGTTGTCGGCTTCAACCGCCGGTGAACTCGAGGACCACGCGTGAGGCCACCTTTCCAAGCTCGAGTCGTTCCAAGACCTGGTTGATCGCCGACAGGGGTTGCAACTCGAAATCGGCCTTGACCTTGCCGTCGGCCGCGAAGGCGAGCGCCTCGGCCATGTCCCGCCGGGTGCCGACGAGCGAACCGCGGATGGTAATGCAGTTCGCGACCACCTCGAAAAGTGGCGTCGGGAATTCACCGGGCGGCAGCCCGATCAGAACGCAAGTTCCGCGCTTGCGCGTCATGCCAACGCCTTGTTTGAAGGCGTCGAGCGAGGGCGCGGTGATCACGACGCCATGCGCCCCGCCACCAGTCCCCTTCTTCACCGCGGCCGCCGGGTCGCCGGCCTTGGCGTTGACCACGAGCTCGGCGCCGAGGCGCTGCGCATGGGCAAGCTTGTCGTCATCAACATCAATCGCACAGACGTGGAGTCCCATGGCCTTGGCATATTGAATCGCCAAATGTCCCAGCCCACCGACGCCCGAGATGGCGATCCATTCGCCAGGCCTCGCTTCGGTCACCTTGATCCCCTTATAGGTTGTGATTCCGGCGCAGATAATCGGCGCCGCCTCGGCGGCCTTGAGGCCGGACGGCACGTGGGCGACGTAATTAGGATCGGCCAGGACGTACTCGGCGAAACCACCGTTCTTGGTATAGCCGCCGTACTCCGCCTGGGCGCACACGGTTTCCCAAGCTGACAGGCAATACTCGCAATGGCCGCACGCCGAGTAAAGCCACGGCACCCCAACACGGTCGCCTTCCTTCACCGCCGTCACGCCTGAACCGACGGCGGCGACTTGCCCGATTGCTTCATGGCCGGGAATGAACGGGAGGCTCGGCTTCAGCGGCCAGTCGCCATGCGCCGCGTGCAAATCCGTGTGGCAGACGCCGCAGGCCTCGGTCTTGACCAGTATCTGACCCGGCCCCGGCGTGGGAATAGCCCATTCCTCAAGGGACAAAGGCTTCCCGAACTGCGTCACCGCCGCCACTTTCATCTTCAGTCTCATGGGCATACATCAGGCGGGCGCATCGATCGACGCGATCCGCACCAGTTTTTTGTTAACAAATTCCTGGATGCCCATGCTGGAAAGCTCGCGTCCGTAGCCGGAATTCTTGATCCCGCCAAACGGTAGGTCCGGCGTGGTCCAAGTCGGGTGGTTGACAAACATCATGCCGGTGTCAACCCGGCTGGCGACGCGTTTTCCCCGCGCGACATCCTTGGTAAAGACCGCGCCGCCAAGGCCGAATTCCGAATCGTTGGCCAGCGCCACGGCTTCATCTTCATTCTTGACGCGAAAGAAAAGCGCGACAGGTCCGAAGAATTCCTCCCGGTAGGCAGGATTGCTGGCCTTAATATCCGAGAGAATCGTCGCTTGCATGAAGGACCCCGGCCGGTCAATCCGTTTGCCGCCCATCACAAGGGTGGCCCCCTTGGCGACCGCCCGATTTACCTGGTCCAGCAGGTTTACCAGGGCCGCTTCCGTGGAGAGGGGACCAAGTGTCGTGGCCTGATCCATCGGGTCACCCGGCTTGAGCTCCGCCAGCATCGTCTGGAACTTTTCGAGAAAGCGATCGGCCAACTCTTCGACGACGATGAACCGCTTGGCCGCGACGCAGCACTGGCCGGTGTTGTTCATCTTGCCCCAAACCGCCCATTTAACCGTTTTCTCAAGGTCGGCGTCTTCCAGCACGATGAAAGCGTCGCTGCCGCCCAGCTCCATCGTCGATTTTTTCAGGTTTTGTCCCGCTCGACCGGCCACAATTCTTCCCGCTTCCACGCTCCCGGTTAACGCCACGCCTTTAATCCGGGGATCGTCGATCACGCGGTTTACCTGATCATAGGAGATCAGCAGGTTGGTGTAGGCTCCGGCCGGCGCCCCCGCGTCCAGCCATAGCTTCTCGAAGGCGATGGCGCATTGCGGCACGCACCCCGCGTGCTTCACCATGACGACGTTTCCCGCCATCAGGTTGGGCGCGGCAAAGCGCGCCAGTTGATAATAGGGAAAGTTCCATGGCTCGACTCCGAAAAGCACACCGAACGGGCTGCTTTCAACCTCGGCCTCGCCGGAACTCGGCTTGAGGTGTTGCGGCGCCAGGAAGTGTTCGGCGTTCTTGGCGTAGTAGGCGATGATGTCCGCGCTGAGAACCACTTCGCCCCGGGCCTGATCGATAAGCTTGCCCATCTCGAGTGTGACCGGCCGGGCGAACTCATCCACATGCGCGTGCATGATCGCGGCTGCTTTGGCCACCACGACCGAGCGTTCCGCGAATGTTTTCTGTCGCCAGATTTCGAAGCAGGCGGTGGCGGTTTGAATGGCTGTCTCAAGTTGCGGGTTGGTAAGTTCCTCGAACGTCTTTAAGGTCTTTCCGTCATAGGGGTTTACGCTTTTATAGCTCATAAACACGACAATATGGTTTGGCAAGCGGTAGGTGGTATAAGGTATTAACCGTATGCGATTCTTGCGCGCCCGGCGCGATCTCCACGGGTTTGTGGGTGGCCGTGAAGAGGCGACGACGCTCTATTGAGTTTGGATTCTCACCGTCGATTGAGTGACGGGTTGCTTCCCGTCAGTTCGGTCGGCGGCGGCCAAAGGTGGCCGGGAGCCAACAGTCGCTGAATGTCTGCTGGCCCCCATGTGCCGGCGGCATAATTGGGGAAGTCACCGGGTTCGCTCTTCTCCCAGGCCTCCAGCACGGGTGTCAGCAATTGCCAGGCGGCCTCCACTTGATCGGCCCGCATGAAGAGCGTGGCGTCGCTCTGCATGACGTCCCATAGAAGTATCTCATAGGCGTCGGGGGAAGGAGCGCCCGACTGTTCGCGATAATTGAATCTCATCTCCACCGGGCGCAGTTGCATCTTCGGCCCCGGGACCTTGGCCTGAAAGCACTGCACGATGCCTTCCTCGGGCTGGATCGAAAGAATCAGCCGCGACGGGTGCCAACCGTGTCTGGACTCCGGCGGGAAGGCCTGATGCGGCACCGTGCGGAATTGAATGGCCACCTCGGAAACTTGACGCGCCAGGCATTTGCCCGTGCGGAGATAGAAGGGCACTCCTTGCCAACGCCAGTTATCCACGAATAGCCTTAGGGCGGCAAAGGTCTCGGTTTTCGAGCGGGGGGAAACGTCATCTTCCTTTCGGTAGCCACGCGCCGATTTGCCCTGAATCCGGCCTTGGCCATATTGACCGCGCGCTGCGCACCGACGCACGTCGCGCCGAGCGATCGGCCGCACGGCGTGGAGCACATCCACTTTCTTGTTGCGGATCTCGTCGGCGTCGAAGGAGACCATCGGTTCCATCGCGACCAGGCAGAGCAGTTGCAGGAGGTGATTCTGCATCATGTCCCGCAGCGCCCCGACCTGGTCGTAATAGCCGCCGCGCAGCCCGATGCCTACTGCTTCGGCCACCGTAATGGTCACGTAGTCCACGTAGCGACGGTTCCAAATCGGCTCGAACAGAGGGTTGGCGAAGCGGAACGCCAGAATGTTTCGCACCGGCTCCTTGCCCAAATAATGGTCGATGCGAAAAATTTGGGATTCCTGGAAGCTCGCCGTCAGAGCGCAGTTCAACTCCCGCGCCGAGCGCAAGTCATGGCCGATGGGCTTTTCCACGACGATGCGGCTCCGCGTCCGGTCCCGATTTAAACCCGCGTCGGCCAGCAATTTGGGGATCACGCCAAACAGCGCCGGCGGCGTGGCGAGGTGAAAAATACGAACGGCTTTCACATTCCAATCCTGATCCAGTTTGGCGCAGCTTTTTACCAATCGAACATACGTGGCCGGGTCCTGGTAATCCCCCTGTTGATAGGCCACGTGCCCGCTGAAATTCGTCCAGTCCTTGCCGCTCGCTTTCCCTTTCGGCGAAAAACGGTTCACGCCATCCAGGAAACGTTTGTGCAACTGCGCGTCGGAGATGGCCGATCGGCCCACGGCAATGAGCGCGAATTGCTTTGGCATCCGTCCGTCGCGGGAAATGTCGAACAAGGCAGGCACCAGCTTTCGCCACGTCAAGTCACCCGACCCTCCAAAGATGACGAAGACGGTCGGTTCAGATTGGTTATTATGTTTCATGAGCTTAGGCGTGTTCCCATTCCGTGTGAAACGTGCCCTTGGCATCATTCCGCTCATAGGTGTGCGCGCCGAAATAATCGCGTTGGGCCTGAATCAAATTCGCTGGTAGCCACGCGCTACGATAGGCGTCGAGATAACTCAACGAAACGAGCAACGCCGGAGCCGGCACGCCTACCGCAACCGCCTGGCCCGCGATGTAACGCAAATCTTCCTGATGCTCCATGAGCTTGCGCGACAAACCGGGATCGAGCAGCACGTTTGGCAGGTCGGGCCTCGCGCGAAATGCCGCGCGGATGTCCTCGAGCATCGCGGAGCGGATGATGCAGCCGCCGCGCCAGATCCGCGCCACGGCTTCAAGGTCGAGGTGATACTTGTATTGGTCCGAAGCCACCGCCAATAGCGCCAGGCCTTGCGCGTAAGTGATGCTCATGGCCGCGTAAAGCGCCCGGCCCAATCGCGGGAGAAAGGCAGCGCGGTCGCCGATGGGCCGCCGAACCGACGGCTGATAAATCGCGCTGGCTTGCTCGCGTTCCTTCATAAAGACGGACATGTCGCGCATGGCGACGGCCAGGTCGATGGTCGGGATCGGCACTTGCAGTTCCATCGCGCTTTGTGAGGTCCACATGCCGGTGC
>CAZFVY010000135.1:0-17532 GCA_964522665.1 uncultured Verrucomicrobiota bacterium
CGTCGTATTTGGTGTAAACCCGATAATAAGTGTCCGCGCCCAACTGGCCGCCGTAACGCACCGCCCCGCCGTTCGACTCCCCGCTCCCGCCGATCGCGGTGACCAGCCCCCCCTGCGTTTCCTGCGCGCTCTTGGTGATGATATTGATCACGCCGTTGACCGCGTTGGCCCCCCACATCGTCGCGCCCGGTCCGCGGATCACCTCGATGCGATCAACGTCTTCCATCAGCGTGTCCTGCAAATCCCAATAAACCCCCGAGAAGAGCGGCGTATAGAGGCTGCGGCCATCCATCATCACCAGCAGCTTGTTGGCGAAAACGTCATTGAACCCACGCGCGCTGATCGCCCAGTCATGCGCGTCCACCCGGGCGACCTCGAGGCCGGGCGCCAGCCGCAACGCCTCGGGAATCCCCGTGAAACCCGAGCGCCGGATGTCGTCGCCCGTGATCACGAAGACCGCCGCCGGCGAGTCCGAGACCTTTTGCGGCGCGCGCGATACGGTGGTGACCTGGATGCTCATGAGTTCCTCAACGGACAACGCCGTCAAATCGCCTCGCCCCGCGGCTCCGGTATCCGCGCCGACGGCTCGAACCGCCAGCGCCAGCAGCTGCCAGCAGAGCAGGCGACCGAGCCAGGCGCCGGACCGACCGCCGGCCCGCCGTCCCCGCGCGAGCGCGCCGAGCGCGGCCGAACCCGGCCTGAGTCGGCGGGCAAGCGGCAAGGATGGACGATCCGTTTGCAATGATATCAGCCTTGGCGTTCATGGCCTGCCCAAGGTCGTTCCGCCACCCAAGGCCGGGCGGCGCTTCGCGCCTTAAAATGAGTCATACTCGTCATCATTTTCTTCCCTTCAAAATCGCCAGGTCATTTTGCCGTACACGCCGCGGCCAACGTCGGTGATCTGGTTGCTCAGCGCGTCGCCGTAACGCTCCGGGTGCCGGCTGGCGACTAGATTCTGGCCAGCCACCGAAAGCTCGAGGCGGCGCGTCGGCGCCCAGCCCAGCCGGGCGTCCAGCGTCACATAGCCGGGTACCGGCGGGTTCGACGCGCCGAGGCCTTCATCGAGCCCGCCGACGTAACGAACCGTGAAATCCCATTCGACCTGCGCGGGCAGGTCCATCGACGAACGCAACGAGAATTGGTGCCGCGGACTGTCGCCTTCCACGATCCGCTCGGTGTAAACCGTCCCCGGATCGGTGCTGCCCGGCCGCGTATGCGCCTGCACGTCGGTGAAGGTGTAGGCCGCGCGCCAGCGCCATTGGTCGGTCAACTGCCAGGTCGCCGCCGCTTCGGCGCCGTAGGATTCCGCGTAGAGATTGTTGCCGTAGGTCAAGGCGACGTTCGGCGGCGGCACCCCGGGTTGCCCTGGAAACAGGTGGATGAACGAAAACGGGTCCCCCGGCGTGGGCGGCGGGTACAGCTCGATGGTTCGCTGCCGGTCATAGACGTTGTAGTACGTGGCCAGATCGAACGCGAGCCGGTCCAGCGGTTGGACCCGATAGCCCAGTTCGTAGGCGAGCGTCCTTCCGGAGGCGAAATTGGGGTTCCCAAAGCCCGAGGTGACCGCCGGCGGCAGGAAGGGCAACCCCGGGTTCGGGTAAACCGGCAGCGCGTTGAGCCGAGCCCCGACTTCGACCTCGGACGGCGTCCGTTCCGCGCGGGAAACCGCCAGCCAGACCGTCTGGCGTTCCTCCGGCGTCCACGTCAGGCGGCCGCTGGGTTGAACCTCGAAACCGCTGTAATCGTTGTGCTCGAATTTTGACCCCAGCGTGACCTTCAGCCGTTTCTCGATCAGCGTGAGCTCATCCTGCGCGAACGCGCTCGCCAGTTGATCCGCCCGGTGGCCCGGTCCCACGATCGCGCGGAAGGTGTCGCTGACGTCCTGAAAACTCACCCGGTAGCCGGCGCCCCAGACGATTTTCTGCCGCTCGCCCCACGCGAACTGATGCTGCAAATCGAAGTCCAAAGTCTGGCGGTCTTCCCGCACGATCGCCGGGTCATCGCGAAACGTCCGGTCGTAGTAGGTCTGCAACGTCAACTCGGAATCGGCCGAAATGGTATGCGTCCAACGCCCCAGCACGTTGCCCCCCTCGACCGTGGAAGTCTCCGGCGCCAGATACGGCGTGTACGGCGAAACGCTCAAAAGGTTGGTGTAAACCTCGTGCAGCCGCCCCGAATAGACGTCGCCCTGAAGGGTCAGCGGATTACTGCCGGCCGCGCCGGAATCAACGCGGAATCCCGCCCGGCCCATTTGCCAGCCGTCATACGCGTTTGAGCCGTCGGGCAGAACCGAGGCGTTGCCATCGTCGTATTTGGTGTAAACCCGATAATAAGTGTCCGCGCCCAACTGGCCGCCGTAGCGCACCGCCCCGCCGTTCGACTCCCCGGTCCCGCCCATGCCGGTAATCAATCCCCCCTGCGTCTCCTGCGCGCTCTTGGTGATGATATTGATGACGCCGTTAACCGCGTTGGCGCCCCACATCGTCGCGCCCGGACCACGAATCACCTCGATGCGATCGACATCCTCCATCAGCGTGTCCTGCAGGTCCCAATAAACCCCCGAGAAAAGCGGCGTGTACAAGCTGCGGCCATCCATCATCACCAGCAACTTGTTGGCGAAGATGTCGTTGAAGCCGCGCGCGCTGATCGCCCAGTCATGCGCGTCCACATGGGCGACCTCAAGACCCGGCGCCAGCCGCAACGCCTCGGGTATCCCGGTGAAACCCGAGCGCCGGATGTCGTCCCCGGTGATCACGAAGACCGCCGCCGGCGAGTCCGAGACCCGCTGCGGCGCGCGCGCGACCGTGGTGACTTCCAGCTTCATCAGTTCTTCCACCGACAACATCGTGAGATCACCACCCGATCCTCCGGGCGCCGGGTCGGCCGCCCCCGCGGAGCCGCCCAGAAAAGCCACCAGCCCGGCCAGCGCCGCCCAGCCGCGCCAACGGCTCGCCCAGCCGGAGGGCGGCGGGACGGGCGGCGGTTCTGGTCGGGGCATGCGCAAAATTGTGAACGGGTGAAACCATCAGAAACGCCACGTGACCTTTCCGTAAACGGTGCGCTCGACGGCCGCGACCGGGCTTTCCAACTGTGATCCGTAAAACTCCGCGTGGCGCTCCTGCAACAGGTTTTGGCTGGCCAGCGATAACTCGAGCGCGCGCGTCGGCCGCCACGCCAGGCGCACGTCCATGGTCACGTAGCCGTCCACCCGCGGAACCGGCGAGCCGGGATTGGCCCCCAACGCGCTCACGTAGCGGAGGTTCACGTCCCATTCGACGTCGTGCGGCAGGTCCATCGACGAGCGGAGGAGGAATTGGTGCGACGGACTGTTGTTCTCGAGAATCAACTCGTGCATGCCGGTCGTCGAGTCAAAGCTGCCTGGCCGGGCGTGAATCTGCGTATCGAGAAAGGTGTAGGCGCCGCGCCAGCGCCACCATTCGGCCAGTTGCCAGTTCGCCGCCAGTTCGCCGCCGTAGGTTTCGCCGTAAAGTTGATTGTCCCACGTCACGCCGACGTTCGCCGGCGGCGTTCCCACGTCCCCGGGGAAAAGGTGGATGAACGAGAAGGGATTGCCGGGCGTCGGCGCCGGATAATACTCGATGCTCGGCAGCCGGTCATAGACGTTGTAGTAGGCGGCCAGATCAAACGAAAGCTGGTCCAGCGGCTGCACGCGATAACCGAATTCGTACGCGATCAGTTGCCCGGATTCATCGTTGGGATTGCCATACAACGAAGTCACCGCCGGGGGAATGAAAGGCAGAATGGCATTGGGAAAAACCGGGCTTAGATTCAGGCGGCTGATCGCTTCGACCTCCGAGGGGGTTCGCTCCGCCCGCGAGACCGCCACCCAGACGGTCTGCCGCGTCGTTGGCGTCCAAGTCAGACGCCCGCTCGGCTGGATCTCAAAGCCCGTGTAATCGTTGTGCTCGAATTTGGAACCGAGCGTCAGCGTCAGCCGCTTGTCCACCAGGTTGATTTCGTCCTGGCCGAACGCGCTGAACAATTGGTCGGCCCGGTGGCCCGGCCCCAGCGCGCCGCGAAACGTATTGCCCACCTCCTGGAACGAAACCCGGTACCCGGCGCCCCAGATCACCGTCTGACGCTCGCCGACCCCGAAACGGTGTTGCAGGTCGAAGTCCAGCGTTTGCCGGTCCTCCCGCAAGATCACCGGGTCATCGCGATAGGTCCGGTCGTAATAGGCCTGCAACGTGAGATCGGATCGGTCCGAAATCGTGTGCGTCCAACGCCCCAGCAGGTTCTCCCCTTCCACCGCCGTCGTGTCCCGCGTCAGGTACTCGGTGTAGGGCGTGGTCGTCAGCATGTTCGTGTAGGTTTGCTGCAACCGGCCCGCGTACGCGTCCCCTTGCAGGGTCAGCGCGTTCCGGTCCCCCGCCCGCGAGTCGATCCGAAAACCGGTCCGGCCCATCCGGCCAGAGTCATAGGCCTCCGAACCATCCGGGAAGCGCGAATTGTCAAACGTGTCGTACTTGACGTAAGCCCGATAAAACGTCTCCTGACCCAGCTTGCCACCGTAACGAACCGCGCCCGACTCGGCGCCCGCCGACGACGCGCTGCTCGTCACCAACCCGCCTTGCGTCTCCTGCGCGCTCTTCGTAATGATGTTGACCACCCCGTTCACCGCGTTCGCCCCCCACATCGTCGCCCCGGGCCCGCGCACCACCTCGATCCGGTCCACGTCCTCCATCAACAGGTCCTGCACGTCCCAGTAAACCCCGGCCAGGAGCGGGGTATAGACGCTGCGGCCATCGATCATCACCAACAGTTTGCCGGCGAACAAGTCATTGAAGCCGCGCGCGCTGATCGCCCAGTCGTGCCCGTCCACCCGCGCGACGTCCATCCCCGGCGCCAGGCGCAACGTCTCCGGCAGGCTCAGAAACCCGGACCGGCGGATGTCGTCCTGCGTGATCACGAAGACCGCCGCCGGCGAGTCCGAGACCCGTTGCGGCGTCCGCGAAACCGTCGTGACCTGCAGGTTCATCAACTCTTCCACCGACAGCAGCGTCAAGTCGCTCCGGCCGGCGCCCGGCGTCGCCGTATCCGCCGCCCGCGCCCCGCCCGGCGCGCACGCCACCCAAACCGCCAGCCCCGCCGCCACGGCCGAGCGCCAACGCGATGGGCGCCGCCGCCCGACGGCCGCTCCCCCGCGCCCCGCGCCCGCGACCGTCGTCACGCGCCCACGCTCCGCGCGCCCGCGCTCCAAAACCGAGTTGTTAGTTCCGCAGTCCAAGAAATCACGAATCCCTCAGGAGGTCCCCACCGTCACCAGGTCCCAAATGCCGCGTCATAAGACCGCAACGCCCCCACTTGAGCAACCCCAAAACGCCGTTCGTTCCCCCCTTTTTCGCATCAGAATTTCCAGGTGAACTTGCCGATCAACGCCCTGGCCACCTCAGTTTGCTGGCTCACGATCAGGGTCGGGTAGAATTCCGGGCGCTGATTATCGAGCAGGTTCTGGCCCGCCAATGACAATTCGACGTTCGGGACCGGCCGCCACGCCAGCCGCAAGTCCATCGTCAGATACGACTTGATCCCCTGCGCCGGCAGCTCATCGACGTAACGCACCGTCGCGTCCAACTCGATCGCGTGCGGCAAATCCATCGAGGAACGCACCGAGAATTGCTGCTTGGGGCTGCTCCCTTCAATCGTCGTTTCGCCGTGCGCGGTCCCCGGGTCGGTGCTGCCCGGCCGCGTGTGAATTTGCAGGTCGAGGAACGTATATGACCCGTGCCACCGCCACCAATCCGCCGCCTGCCAGACCAGCGCCGCCTCCACGCCGTAGCTCTCGCCGTAGAGATTATTGGCGAACGTCGTCCCGAAATTGATCGGCGGCACCCCCTGCTGGCCCGGGAGAAAATGCGGGTTGTCGGCGTCGAATTCAAGGCTGCGCAGGTCGTCGTAAACGTTGTAGTACGTCGAGACGTCCAGCGACAGCCGGCTATTGAGCGCCACCCGGCCGCCCAGTTCATACGCGTTCAATTTCTCGGTATCCAGGTCGTTGTTGCCGAACACCGACGTGACGCTCACCGGCGTGACCGGCTGCCGATTGAGCCGGACGGCGTTTTCCGCCCGCGACGGCGTCTTGACCGCCCGCGACACCGCCGTCCAGAGCGTCAGGCGCTCGGTCGGCGTCCACGCCAGCCGCCCGCTCGGCTGAATCTCGAAGCCGGTGTAATCGTTGTGTTCAAACTTCGAGCCGAGGGTCAGCGTCAGCCGCTTCTCGATCAGCGTGATCGTGTCCTGGCCAAACGCGCTCACCAATTGCGAATCGCTGTGGTCGGGATTCAGGCCCAAGTCGAACGAACCTTTGAACTGATCACCCGTCAACCGATAACCCGCGCCCCAGGCCATTTCCTGACGCTCGCCCACCGGCGCGCGATATTGCGCGTCGATATCATAACTGTCGCGCCGGACGTTGAAGAGCGCCGGGTCCGCCTGGTCCTCCATATAGTAGGTCTGCACCGTCAGGTCGGACCCTTCGTAAAACGTATGCGTCCACCGCGCCAGCGCGTTGCCCCCCATCTGCGTGAAATTATCCAGCACGCTGACTGGCGTGAACGGCGGCCGCGGCGTCAATTGCGTGAACTCCTGATTCAGATTCCCGGCGTAGTAATCCCCCTGCATCGTCACCGCGTTGCGATCGCTCGGCGCCCAATCCACCCGGAAACCGGTGCGCCCCATTTGCCAGCCGTCCGCCGCGTCGCTCCCGTCCGCCAGCCGCGCGGCGTCGCGGTCAAAATACTTGGCGTAAACCCGATAGGTCGCGTCCGCCCCGAGCCGGCCGCCGTAGCGCAACCCGCCGAAACCGATTTCGGCCGTCCCGCCGCCGGCCACCGCCAGGCCGCCCTGGGTCTCTTGCGAACTTTTCGTAATGATATTAATCACGCCGTTGACCGCGTTCGCGCCCCACAGGCTCGCCCCGGGGCCGCGAATGACTTCGATCCGCTCGATGTCTTCAATCAGCAAATCCTGGGAGCTCCAGAACACCCCGTTGAAGAGCGAAGTGTAGAGGCTGCGGCCATCGATCATCACCAGCAACTTGTTGGCGAACAGGTCGTTGAAACCGCGGGCGCTCACCGCCCACGTCGAGGAACCGAGCTGGCCGACGTCCATTCCCGGCGCCAGGCGCAAAATATCCGGCAAGGTGTCAAACCCCGAGCGCCGGATGTCGTCCTGCGTGATCACCTGGATCGCCGCGGCGGTATCCGAAATCTTCTGCGGCGAGCGCGAAGCCGTCACGACCTCGATCTTCATCAATTCCTCAACCGAAAGGCCCATCAGACTGTTCGTCGCGTCGGCGGTCGAGGCTGGGTCGCCCCACACCCGCGCGGTGACGAGGAGCAGGCCAAGCGCGATCGCGCGGCCGCGGGCATTGAAAAACCGGCCCTGGGGGAACGGTTCTTCCGCGGCGACACCCGACCAGCCCTCGTCGCTTGCTCTCATCCGTATCAGAGCTTGCAATCGTCCGCCCCGACCCTATCCACCGCAATAAAATTCGCGCGCCGCGCCCTGCCGTCGGTAGGGATGCCGCGCCGCGGCGTCACGCTCGCGCTAGCGTGCGCGAGCGGTTCCGAACGACCCACGCGTCCAAAACAACGTTCGGAACGGCGCCAACTCAAAGTCACGCCGCGCGGTCACGGGCCTAGCCGCGTCGAAGCTGAAAGCGAAGACGGGCGCGCCAGGCCCCTTCCGTTCGCCGATCACCGATCCATTCCCATCCCTCGCCGCCTTCCCAAACGAAACCGTCGCTACTGCAAAGTAAACGTTCCGCCCTGCGTCAGTTCGACCATGAGTTGCGTGATCGTGATCGTGTTCACGAAACTTCCGCTCGTCGGGGTCAGGAAGGTAACCGCCGTGACCCCTGGCAACGGAATCCCCATGTAAGTCAAGGTGAACGAGATCGCCGCCGACGCGGTCCCGGTCTTGGCGTAGCTATACGTGCCACTGGAGGGCGGCGTCGCTCCCGAAACGGGCACGATGGTGTAAGTGTTCGTCGTCGCCGACGCCACGAAATTGAACGACCCGTTCGTCGCCAGCGGCGGCGTGCCGTTCGTAATCACGAGCGTAATCGTCCGGCCCGCGATGGAGTCCGGCGCCAGCGACGCCGTCGCCAGCGACAGCAAGGCCGGCTGGCTGGTCACCGCGCCGACGAAATTCGACACTGACACCGTATAGGGCCCCACGTTCGCCGCCTGCGTGTTGGTGACCGACAGCGAGGCGCTCGTCGCCTGCGCGATCGCCGCGCCGTTGAAGAACCATTGATAACTCAACGGCGCCGTCCCGGCCGCGCCGACGCTGAACTGCGCCGTCGCCCCCGACGCCACCGCCACGCTCTGCGGCTGCGCCGTAATCGTCGGCGCCACCGCCGGCGCCAGCACCGTCAACGCCGCCAGCCCGCTCTGCGCCAGCCCGGCCGCGTTCGCCACGGAAACCGTGTAAACGCCCGCGTTGGCCGGTTGCGCGTTGGAGATCGTTAAGGTCGCGTTCGTCGCGCCGTCCAACCCCGCGCCTTTGAAAAACCATTGATAACTCAGCGGCGCCGTCCCGGTCGCCACCACGCTGAAACCCGCCGTTCCCCCCGCCACCACCGTCTGGCTCACCGGCTGCGTCGTAATCGTCGGCGCCGAGACCACGGCCAAGATCGCCGGCGCGCTGAGCGCCGTTCCAACCGAGTTGGACACGGAGACGGTGTAAGGGCCGGAACTGCTCGGTTGGACGTTGGCTAGCGTCAGGCTCGCGTTGGTCGCCTTCGCCACCGCCGCGCCATTGAACAACCATTGATAACTCAACGGCGCCGATCCGATCGCTACCACATTGAACGTGGCGTTTCCGCCCGCCACCACCGTCAGGCCCACCGGCTGCGCCGTGATCGACGGCGATAACAAAGGCTCGCTCACGGTGAGCGTCGCCGTCTGGCTGCGCGCCGTTCCCGCCGCGTTTGACACCGCGACGACGTACGGCCCCGCGTTGGCCGGCGTTATGTTATTGATCGTTAAACTGGCATTGGTGGCGCCGGTCAGGGCCACGCCATTGAAAAGCCATTGATAGCTCATCGGCGCCGCCCCGGTCGCGACCACCGTGAACGTCACAAACCCACCCGTCTTCGTAATCTGATCCAGCGGCTGCGTGACGATCACCGGCGCGCTCCCGGCGGCGGCCTGGACACGATAAAAACGCCGGCCCAACCCCTTGGCGCCCGGGTCGTTGAAAGGCATCGTGCCGTTCGTGCTCATGATGTTCGTCACGCTCACGCCCGCCGCGAAGCCCGCCGAAGTGAGGTTCGTCAACGCCGTCACCTGATAAAGCTGTCCGGTCGGCCCCGTGATCGTCCCCTCGAACCCGTTCGTCGCTGAAAAGCGCAGCGCATTGAGCTTGATCTGTTGCCCCACCAGGCCGGGCAACGCCGCAATCGAGAGCGCAAGGACGAGAAAACTAAGTTTGGCAAATCGGCTGGTCATAGTCGCGTCGGTCTGTTTCGACGCTGGTAAGGCTAATCAGAAACCACCCCGGAAAGCAATTCCGTTCCATTGGCGTATTCACGCCATCCCCGCCGCCAGGTTCACTATCGCTACCGGGTTCGCCCCTGCCGCCAGGTCCACCCCCCAACCCTATCGAGTGCGGCGGCCCATCGACCTCGAGCCACGCCCCTTGGACTGCGGCGGCCCAGCCTTCGCCTAAGGCTTCGGCTCGGCCCATCGACCTCAAGCCGCGCCGTAGCGCAGCGAAGGCGGCAGAGCGCAGCGCCGACGCCGCTTTCACCTCGCCCCTCGCACCCGCAAGCCCTCCCGGCGACCAGCGTCGATCCTAGTGACCGTGGCCCCCGCCATCGCCGCCGCCATGACCGCCCCCGTCTCCGCCCCCGTGGCCCCCTGCATCCCCGCCTCCGTGGCCATGCCCGCCACCGTGCCCATGCCCGCCCGCATCGTGGCCATGCCCGTGATGCGAGCCGCCCTGCGATCCGTGATGATGGTGGTGATGATGCGACCCGTGATGCCCTGAGCCGCCGGAATCGTCCGACCCATCCCCGTCTCCCGCGTCAAACCAGCCCCCGCCGTCGCCCGGACCGGAATCTCCCCAACGCCCCCGCCGCGACCGCCCCCGCAGCCCCGCCGTCAGCACGACCACTCCAACGACTACCAAAACCGCGACCAAAAAAGGATATTCCATAAACGTCCTATTCTCCCTGACACGCAGCCGCCAGTTGAACCGCCGGCCACCATGCCTTCACCGACCCTGCGCCCCGGGCAAAACCGTGTCAACAGCCGTCAACGGTGAACATCCGGCTCGCGCGCAACTTCGAGTGAATGACGAGTATCTGCCGTTCAGTCTGAAGCTCTTAGATGGTCCAAAAGCCCGCCATGGAATCGCCGGGCTGGAGCACGGCGAAGTTCCAGGAAGTCATCCCTCAAATAAAAATTGCGCAGGCCCGTCAGGCGGGGACCGATTCGCTTGCCCCCGCGCGCCAAATCGCCAACCACGGCAACAAATCGAAGCTGGCGCCCATGCCACCCGCGCGCGGGCCGTCCCGTGAGTCCGCCCGGGACGGCGACGCTCTATCAGGCGCTATTACGCGTTGTCGGTAGCGGTCCGTCGCGTTCACTTCGCCGCGGCGCTGCCGAGCGTCGCGCGCTGCTGCTGCTGGGCCTCCCACCAGCCGAAGTTGCCATCCGGCGCCAGGTGAGTTTGGACCGAGCCATCGACCAACGTGTAGTCCCGCTCCCAGCTACCGTCGGGCTGGCGCCGCGCCACGCGCTCGCGGAAAAGCAACGCCTCCGGCTGGCGAATACTCTCGGGAACCGGTTGGACAAACTCAAAACGGGCCAGCATTTCCGCGGTGAGGTCAACCGGGAAACTATCTTTGTCCCGGTTGATATTCGCGCGAATCTCGGCGGCGATCTGCTCCAGATTCCGCGGCAACGCGCCCTCATGATCGTTGGCGTAAAGACGGACGCAGTAACCAAGGAATTTCCCCGCCTGAATGCTCTCGGTCCGGAGCCGCAAGGCCTGCGCCTCGGCGGGGTCAGTTGGGGGTTGAGCCGGCTCGGCGGCGAACGTTTCCCCGGTGACCTTGCGGTTCAACGCCCCGGCGGCTTCGGCCGCTTCCCGCCGCAGGCGCGCCACCTCGCCCCGGAGGCGGAGTAATTCGAGATGCTCGGCGCGCAGGCGCTCCGAATCCGCGGCGGCGGCGTTGCTCGTCACCGCGCGCGGTTCCTCCCCGCGCGACGGAGCGGGCGACGCGGCCGAGTCCCGCAACGCGCGGTTTTCGCGCTGCAAGCGTTGGAGGGAACGTTGTTGATACGCGAGTGGAACCAGCGCCACGGCGAGCGTGAGCGCGGAGATGGCAAGTTTGGTTTTCATAATAAACAGCGTTTGAATCAGCCCGGCCGAGGCGCCGGCGGTTCCGGCGGACGCCAGCGCCGCCGCGGCCACCGTGGCGGCGAGCGTCGCGGGGACCGGTTGGATCGCGCCCGAAGTGATCGCCGCGGCGAGCGCCGCCGTGGTCGTCACCCGTCCGCGGCGCGCGAAGTAGGCGCGCAATTTCTCGACCGCCCGCCCGATGCGCTTCTGCGCCGCGAACTCGCTGACCCCCTGCGCGGCGGCGACCTCCTTCACGCTGCGGTTCTCGAAAAAGCGGAGCGCCACCGTGTCCTGCTCGGCGGGGGCGAGGCGCGCCATCGCCTCTTCGAGCAACGGTTCGATCTGACGCCAGGTTTCGTCGGCGGTCGGGAGCATATCGACGGTGGCGAGTTGTTCACGTTCGCGCCGGCGACCCTCGCGCCGCAGCGTCGCCGAGGCGAAATGGCCCGCCGCGCGGTAAAGCCAGGCGCTCAGGATCGTGCCCTCGCCCAGGCGCGCGCCCTTCTGCGCCAGGAGCGTGAAGACTTGTTGCGTGACATCCTCCGCCAGTTGGTCGTCCCGCAACCGCCGCCGGGCCGCGGAATGGACCAGGCCGATGTGCCGCTCGACCAGGCGCGCGAACGCGGCTTGCGAACCGGAGACGGCGTATTGCCGCAATAATTCCTGGTCGTTCATCACAATTTCCAATCTATTATGTCCACCCGAAGTCGAAACCTGACAAGATTCCAGACGGAACGTCACAACTGCCCCGCGCGTCATCGCGTATGCGGAAAATTCTCTCGTTCATCGGTTACCTCGGCATGGTGGGCGGATTGGTTTGGTTGCTCGCCACCGGGCGTCTCCTCTCGTGGTCGGCGCCGGTGATCTTCGTGCAGGCGGCGGCCTCACTGCTTTTTTTCTGGGCGCGCATCACGTTCGGGCGCCGCAGCTACCACGTGGTGGCGGATCCGACCGCGGGAGGGTTGGTCACCAGCGGGCCGTATCGGACCATCCGTCATCCCATTTACGCCGCGATGTGCCTGTTCACCCTGGCAGGGGTGGCCGGACATTGGTCTGGGAGCGCCGGCCTCTGCGGCGCGATCGTCTGCGCGAGCGCCGCGCTGCGAATCCACTGCGAGGAGGCCCTCGTGACGGCCCGGTATCCCGAATACACCCGTTACGCCTCGACGACCTGGCGCCTAATCCCCTACGTCTATTGAACCAAAATCCAACCTTCAGTCAACGCCACTTGAAACGCCCCTTTTGTCACGCGGTTTAGTTCGTGGGCAAGGCCACTGCGTTCCACTGTTTGTCCCAGATCAAACGGTCGCCCACTTGGAAATGGGCAACCTCCGCCAACCGCGCGTTAAACTCGAACCGTTCGACGCGGACGCCGGCGTCGGCGTTCCCGCTCGACGCGCTGGCGCTGGAAGCAAGCTCGCGCCCGTCGCGAGTGACCAGATGCGCCCCGAAACGCCGGTTGTTCCTCCCCGCCGCGTTCACGGCGATGGAGAGAAAGGCATTGCCTTCGGCATCCTGGCCGACGCCGTTGACCTGACTCCCTCCCTCCAGCGACATCATCGTCTGGTTGTCGGGTGGAACTTCCTGAATGTTCTCCAATGGCCCAACCGTGTAACGCAGGTGGACATTGATCCGCGCGGGCGTGTTCGTGCCGTCGCCGACCGACAACGCGCCGCGCACCCAGGCAAGGCCGCCGTTGCGCTCACTCGGCAGCTCCACTCCCGTGGCGCTCATGGCGCCAGCGGCTGGTCGAATCGCCTGATCGTGCTCGTCGAGCAGCGTTACTTCGGACCAGGTTTCCGGGTCGAAAAGCGGGTGGGAAAACCAGAGCAGCAGAAATCGCGGCGGATTCGCCAAATGAAGCGCGGCGGCGTCGCAACGGGCCGGCGCGACCGCGCGCAGAAGGTTCAGGTCGGTCACGTTTGTCACGGGCAGTCCGTTCGGCAGCCACGCCGCGGCGGGGTGATTCGTTTCCCACTGGTCTTGCCAGGCGAGGAAGCGCAGCTCGGGCGGCGTCGTCAGGAGGAACGGCTCCGGCGGCAGTTTCGTCGCGTTGACGACCTCGACGACCATTGGCACATCGGGCCGCACGGCGACATTGTGAAACTCGACCCATTCGTAGCGTCGCCGCTGCAATTCGAATTCCGTAATTTGCGCGAACTCCGCGGCGGGAAAGGAGATCAGGGCGTTCGCGACGCCCAAGGTTCGCGACGCCTCCGGGATCGTGACCATGACGCCCTCGCGATTCAAGTAGGTCATGCGCGTCTCCCATTCGTTGGTCTTGGTGTAGAGACAACTGACGGCGAAGTTCTCCCCGCTCCCCGCCACGGCGGAGTAGGACGCCTCGAATTCGCCTTTCGACGTCCCCTGGCCCCCGTCGCCTTGACCGCGATGATTCAGGCGGATGAACGTTTCCCACGGGCCGGTCGCGAGTCCGAGCGAGACATCGGCCGTATTGGCGTCCGGCGGGCAGACGAATCGTTGGTCGAAATAGCTCGCCGGCGCGCCCGGCCCGGGCGGCCGAAACCAGGAACCGGCCAGCGCGATCTCCGCGCCCGGGCCAAAGCGAACGACCGCGGGCGAGATCGTGCCCGACGTATCCGTGATGCGGAACGCCACTTCCCGCGCCATTTCCTTTTGCTCGCCCGGGTTCCAAATCGTGCCTGGCTCAAAGGGGAACTCGCCCGCGAACGGCCCGCCGTCCGGCCGCCACTGCGGCGAGTTCGTGGCGGGGAACTTCGCCAGCGCGATCAACTCCACCGTGCCCGAGGAATAATGCCCGACGAACGTCCGCGCCGGCGCCGAATTCACCTCCGTCGCCTCCACGTAATCCCTCGCGGCACGCTCGCGGGAGCTTTGGACGAGCCGGTGTCGAATCAACAGCAGGCCGAGGATGACGGCCAGGATGACCGCGCCGGCGCGGAGGCCGTTTTTCCGCGACCAACGGAGCGCCGCCGGCCAGCGGATCGCGGCGCCCCGAGGCGGCCGTTTTATGGCCCGCCACGCGACGCGGATAACGAGCCAGTCAGCCAGAAAACAGAGCGCCGCCGTGACCATGCCCGCCGGCAGAGCCGAGAAGCGCCCGCCGAAAAAGAAGCGGAACGGCGCGTCGGGACGTAAAACATACCGGGCGCTCACGGCCACGAGGTTCGTGTTCAAGGCGAACAACGGGAAGGCCATGCCCAGGAAAAACGCCGTTCGCAGACCGCGCAACCGTCCCTCCGACCGGCGAATACTCGAAACGGCAGACCAACCCAGCACGGTAATCGCGACCGCCACCAGATCCACGACCGGGCGACGGAACAGCAGCAACGGGACCATCGCCCACGCCACCATCGCCGTAACGGGATAACGCTGATCCTTCGCCGGTAGCGGCGCGCCGGACGGCGCGGACGCGGGTGATTCCGCCAGGGTCTCGAGTTGCGTCTTCAGCGCGCTCGCCTGGGAATAGCGGCGTCCGGGCGCCTTTTCGAGGGCGCGGAGCACGATCTCGTCCAGGCGCACGTCAATCTGCACTTTTCGGGAAGGCGGTTCGATCGTTTGTCCAGGCAATTCGCCAGTGAGCAATTGATAAAAGACCACGCCCAACGCGTAGATGTCGGCGCGATGATCGACTTCGGACGGGTTGTCCTTCTGCTCGGGCGCCATGTATTGCGGCGTGCCCATGACTTTGCCCGCGTCGGTCAGGGCGGCGGTTTCAGCGCCGGGCGCGGCCGCATCGGCGCCCGGCGACGGCGGGCCGGCGGGCGGCGTCTCCGGTCCAATCAGTTTCGCCAGCCCGAAATCGGCGACCTTCACGCGGCCGCGGCGGTCGAGCAGGATATTCTCGGGCTTGATGTCGCGGTGAATGATGCCGTGGTCGTGCGCGAACTGGAGCGCGTCGCAAATCTGCGGCACCACCGCCAGCGCCTCGCGCGGCGCCACGCGGCCGGTCTTGAGCAATTGCCGCAACGTCACCCCATCGACGAATTCCATCACGAGATAAAACAGGCCGCCCGACCGGCCGAAATCGAAGATGGTGACGATGCCGGGATGGTTCAATTTGGCGAGCGTTTCGGCCTCGACCGCGAAACGCCGCGCGAACGCCTCATCCTTCTCGCGCTCCGGCGCCAGAATCTTGAGCGCGACGAGGCGGTTCAACGATTTCTGCCGCGCCTTGTAAACCACCCCCATGCCGCCCCGGCCCAGGCATTCCAGGATGTCGAAATTCGGAAAATGTTGGGCGATTTCCTCGGGCGACGGGACCGTTTTGGCCGTCTCCGCCGAGGCGCCGTCGTCGCCGGTGAAGGCGGTCGGTTCGGCGAGATTCACCGCCATCAGACACCGCGGACAAAGCCCGGCCGGGGCGTCGGCGGGCAACGGCGCGCCGCATTGGGGGCAGACGGTATTTTTTGCGTCATTCATGCCCGATAGTTACCGGTGGGCGGAGGGTTGTTACCGGCTTTCGTTCACGACGTCGCGCGTCACGAGCGCGCAAGCGCGTTGGCCAGGTGCCGAAGCTCCGCGTCCAAATCGGCGCCGTCGGGCAACGTCTGCAAAATCTCCTGCCGATACAATTCGCGAAAACGGCGCCGCAGACGATGCACGGACACTCGCGCGGAGCCTTCGCTCACCCCGAGTTGTTCCGCCACCGTTTGATAATTCAGCGCGGCGTGGGTCACCGTGAGGAAGCGCTTCAAAACCTCGAACTCCCCGGCCTTGCCCGCGGCTTGGAACTCGGCCTGCAATTGCTCCATCGTGAGTTCCAGGAGCCGGAGCGCCCATTGCCGGTCGAACAGTTCATCGGCGCCGGAGCGCGCGTTGGCGTCGGCGGCGTAACGGCTTTCGGCGAACGCCGTGTCCATCGGCAAATGAAACTGTCCACCCCCGCGCTTGGCGGCGGACGCCCGCCGCCATTCCTTGGCCATGAAATGCTTGAGCGCGCCGATCAGAAACGCGCGCAGGCGGCCTTTCTCACGGTCCACCCGTTCCAGCCAATGATGCTCGAGCAGGCGGCGGAAGAATTCCTGCGTGATGTCCTGGGCGTCATGCTGCGCCTGCCCGCGGCGCCGGACGTAGGCGTAGATCGGATACCAATAGGCGCCGCACACCGCCTCCAGCGCGGCGGCCGCCTCCGGCGACGACCGTTCCCGCGCCGCCAGCACCAGCGACCACCGCGTGCGGGGAAACGCCTGCGGCGCCCCTCCGCCATCGGTCGAGTTTGATTGCGTGCTCATTCCGGTCCGGTTTCCCATACCTTACCGAAAAGCCCGCCGCCGTTACAACCGGCGAGCGGTTTTCGCCGCTTACCGTTCGGCTTGCGGAATAGCCCACCAAGCCCCGAGCCAACCCGCCGCCCATGACACGTTCGAGTGCGCCACTTGCTTCCGAGCGCTCCATGGAGTGCGGTGACACCCGCCTGCGCTACGCTTCGGCGCGGCAAGCGCGCAGCGCGACACCGCTTTGGGCGCCGAAGCAGCCGTTAAACAACCCGAACCGAAGCACGCGTCCTTCCCAGCGAAAGCGTCGTCGCCGCTGCGCTCTGCCGACGCTCTCCACACCACGCGGCAACTCTTGTTCGAGCGCTCCATGGAGTGCGGTGGCAAGCGCAGCGCGACACCGCTTTAGGCGCCGAAGCGGCCGTTGAACACCCGAACTAGAGCACGCGTCCTTCCCGGCGAAAGCGTCGTCGCCGCTGCGCTCTGCCGACGCACTCCACACCGCGCGGCAACTTTTGTCCGAGCGCACCTTGGAGTGCGGTGGCAAGCGCAGCGCGACACCGCTTTGGGCGCCGAAGCAGCCGTTACTCACCCGAACCGGAGCACGCGTCCCTCCCAGCGAAAGCGTCGTCGCCGCTCCGCTCTGCCGACGCACTCCACACCGCGCGGCAACTTTTGTCCGAGCACTCCATGGAGTGCGGTGGCAAGCGCAGCGCGACACCGCTTTAGGCGCCAAACCGGCCGTTGAACACCCGAACTAGAGCACGCGTCCTTCCCGGCGAAAGCGTCGTCGCCGCTCCGCTCTGCCACGGCGCTCCACACCACGCGGCAACTCTTGTTCGAGCGCTCCATGGAGTGCGGTGGCAAGCGCAGCGCGACACCGCTTTAGGCGCCGAAGCGGCCGTTGAACACCCGAACTAGAGCACGCGTCCTTCCCGGCGAAAGCGTCGTCGCCGCT
>CAZFVY010000136.1:0-17459 GCA_964522665.1 uncultured Verrucomicrobiota bacterium
GGCGATTTCCGCGGCGATCGATTTCGGGCCGAGCCAGAGTTTCATCGTCGGAAGCTTCGGCTGGGGCTGATTCTCCGGCGAATCGGCGGCCGCCGATTCGGTCGCGGTCGGCTGCGCGCCAGTTGCGTCGGCGGTGGCGGCGCCGGGCCGATTACACCCGACGGCGAGCAACCACCCGGCCAAGACCCAGTTCGAGAGCTTGAACGATTTCATGCCGAAAGAGTGGGAGATGCGGGCCGTCAATTCAATGGTGAATTGAAGATTAACCCGGCGATCGGCTTGCCCTTCTGGGAAGAGGTCGTTCGCCGTCTAGGCCGCGGCTCGTTTGTCGCGGAGCGCCACTGTCGGCTGGCCTCGCTCGGCCGCTTCATGAAGGGCGCAAGCGATGAAGCCGGCGCCTAAACTCAATAAGCGGCGCCAACCACGGCGAAGCCGCAAGGGTTGCGCGACGCAATCGATCGGGTTGGCGCCTAGGGCGATGGGCGGCTATACCAATCGCAGCGCAATGAATATCGTCCTGGTCGAACCCGAGATTCCGCCCAATACCGGCAACGTCGCCCGCCTGTGCGCGGCCACCGGCTCCCGGCTGCACCTGATCGAGCCGCTCGGGTTCCAGTTGGACGACCGCCAATTGAAACGCGCCGGAATGGACTATTGGGAACAGGTCCAGTGGCGTTGCTGGCCGAATTGGGTCGAGTTCACCGCTCACCTCACGCCGAGCAGCCGCCTCTGGTTCATCGAATCCGGCGGACCGAAACGGTACACCGAGGCGCGATTCTCGCCGGACGATTACCTGGTCTTCGGCCGAGAGACGGCCGGGTTGCCCAAGGCCTGGCTCGAGTGCCAGCCCGAGCGGTGGCTGCGGATTCCTATGTTCAATCCGGCGGCGCGCTCGCTCAACTTGTCAAACTGCGTCGCGATCGTGCTCTTTGAAGCGTTGCGGCAAAATAACTTCGCGGGCGAACGGGCAACCTAAGGGCCTGCCCACCCGTCGGCCCCGCATTTGTCGGGGGCCGCGGTTCGGAGATTTATTTCCGATTGCCGCCAACCGGGCCGATATTGGCGGATGAAAGCCCCGGGCTTTTGAGCACTTGGCTGCTCGTCAGGCTCGTTACCGAGTATTGAAACCCTTGCCCGGTCCCCGCGGCGCCGAAGCGTCCGTGTTTGTCGAGCGCTACAAAATTGATGCTCAGGTCGAAGCCTTTTGGATCCTGCGCCGCGATCCGGCGAATCGCGGCCTCGCAGGCGGCTTGCGGGTCCATCCCTTGGCGCATCAGTTCCACCACGAGAAACGAACCGCAATAGCGCATCACATTCTCGCCCAAGCCCGTCGCTCCCGCGGCGCCGACTTCATTGTCCACGTAAAGGCCGCTGCCGATGATCGGGGAATCGCCGACACGCCCCGGCAGTTTGCCACCCCACCCGCTGGTTGAGCAGCCGCCCGCGATATTGCCATCGGCTCCCAGCACGAGCAGGGCGATCGTGTCGTGGTTCTTCGGCTTTCCTGCCTGTTCTTTGGCCTGTTCGGCGGCCCGTTTCTTCTGCCACGCCTCGTTGCGGGCGCGCGAGTCGATTTCGACCGAGGCGAGGCCCTGTTCGAGGGCGAACATGCGCGCGCCTTCGCCGACCAGCATGACGTGAGGGGTCTTCTCCATCACGCGACGAGCCGCGGAAATCGGATGGAGAATCCCCTCGATCGCCGCGACGCTGCCGGCTCGGTGGCCCGGTCCGGACATGATGCAGGAATCGAGTTGCACCACGCCGGCCGCGTTCGGCATACCGTGCAGGCCCACGGAAGAATTCTTCGCGTCGGACTCGACGACCCAGATTCCTTGTTCGACGGCGTCGAGCAGCGTGCCGCCCGCGGTCAGGACCTTAAGGCCGGCTTCGTTCGCCGGTTTGCCGAACGGCCAAGTCGAAACCAAAAGCGGGCGTTCCCCGGGCGGCGAGACGGAAGTCGATTCGGCGCCGCGAGCAGCCGGGAGCGACGCGCCGGCAGCCAGGGCTAATGTGGTTTTGCTCATGAATTTACGCCGGGAGATAGACATGATGATTGATGTGGTTTTTAGCCGATGAACCCGATAGTTGCGGCGGGAAACTCGTCGGTCAAGGCGGATTGACGCCGAATTGAAGCCGGGAGTGCGGCGTGTTACGCGGACGCCGGATGGACCACAATCTCGGTCCTAACCGAATTGGCGATAAAACACTGCTCATGGGCCAAATGGTGGAGCGCGGCCTCTTCCTTCGTATCCAGCCGTTTGCCGCCGGCGTAACTGATTTTCGGATTCAAGTCCACCCGGCTGACCCAAGGCACGCCGCGTTCGTTCTTCGTCATCAAGCCGACCGCGTGATCCTCGTAGGCGTCGAGCTCGATGCCGCGTTGGGACGCCAGGTAAACGAACGTCAGCATGTGGCAACTAGCGATGGCGGCGACAAACGCCTCCTCGGGATCGACGTTGGCCGCATTCGAGTACGGCGCCGGGACCACCGTCGGGGATGGCGAAGCGGCGATCGTCACGCCCCCATCAAACTCCCAGGTATGCTCCCGCGAGTATTTGCCCTTCAGAAAATCAGGGCCAGTTCGTCGCCAGTGAATCGAGGCTCGATGTTCGGACATAATTTTACGATCAACGGCGCTGAGTCTGCGCTTGCCACGGTAGAGAATCAAGCGTCGGCGATTCCAATACAGATGTGGAAAGGCGCTGTCCTTCCTAACTAACGCAACCCGAACGTCTCAGATAAACGCTTCACCGGGCCATGCGGGTCTGATCCCGCTTTTCCTGGGCCGTGGCGCCCGTTCGGCGTCCGATCCTGACGGGCGCATTTGGCTGTCGCCACCAGGACCGTGGGGCGCAGTGGTGACGGTGCGGTTTGGCTCGACCGCCAACACCCGGCGCGCTAAGCCGATCACCTCCCTTTGATTCGGTCCGCGGAACCGAGACCCTGGGTTATTCGCGTCGCAGGCGGTGAAACCTCAATCGCAGAGCCGGGTTAAGCGGCGAGCCGCCATCCCAAGGGACGAGGGTCCCTACGGTAGTTAGAGGTCAGTCACTCGCCGCCTTGTAACGCGGTCGTTCGTCTCGGCAAAAAAAATCAAGATACTTCATTTTTTTCTGGACAAACCGAATAGGTTTGCTAGTCTCACGCCAGGGAAAAGCAAGGAATAATCAAGGTTATGAGTGATCCGTACCTAGGCGAAATTCGATTGTTTGCCGGCGACTACGCTCCGCAGGACTGGTCGTTCTGTAACGGCCAGACGATGTCGGTGGGCGAATACCAAGCGCTCTACTCCCTAATAGGAACCACCTATGGGGGCGACGGCGTCTCCAGCTTCGCGTTGCCAAATCTGGCGGGCAGGGTGATCATTGGCGTAGGAAAATCCAGCGCTTCGGGCAAAACGCACGCGTTGGCGAGTTCGGGCGGGGAGGATTACGTGACGCTGAATCCCTCCAATCTCCCGGCTCACACCCATATCGCTTCTGCCAGCAATAAGCTGGGTTCGCTCTCGGCCCCAGCGGCTAATACTTGGGCGGTATCGACGATCCACCAGTATTCGACGACGGTCGCTCCGGCGATCTCCATGGCGTCGTCGGCGGTTTCCACTGTTGGTGATGGAGTGCCCCACCCCAATGTGATGCCCTCGATCGCGTTGAACTATATTATTGCGATGGTCGGACTCTATCCCTCGCCGGCCTGACCAAGCGGCGTAAAACAGGAATCACTATTTGGTAACTTAAAGGCACATTATGGGTGACTTCTTTCTCGGAGAAATACGGGCTTTTCCCTACGGTACCATTCCGAAGGGCTGGTTGGCCTGTAGCGGGCAAACGCTGCTGATCAACCAATATCAGGCGCTGTATTCCTTGATCGGAACAACTTTCGGCGGCGACGCGAGGACGAACTTCCAATTGCCGAACCTTAGTGGCCGGGTCGCTTTGGGCCTTAATTCTAGCGGGCAACCTCTGCAGGGGACCGCCGCGGGTGAAGAGACGCATGTGCTCGCGCTTACCGAGATTCCAGCGCATACCCACAACGTGATGGCGGACGCCGTACCTTTGGTGGCGACCAGCGCCTCTCCCTTGGATGAGATCTGGGCTCCGGGAACCTTGGATTGCTTTGATTCGGCGCCGGTGGCTGGACAAACGATGGCCACGGCGGCGATAGCGATCGCGGGCGCGAACGTTGGTCATGATAATATGCAGCCATACTTGACGTTTAACTACTGCATAGCCGTCGTCGGGCTCTATCCCAGCCGACCTTAGCGTACGGAACACATATAACTTTATGGATGCATTCATAGGTGAAATTCGTCTTTTCCCATACTTTTTTGCGCCGGAAAACTGGTTAGATTGTGATGGGAGGCAGTTAGGCATTCAGACGTATACGGCGCTCTATTCGGTAATTGGGAGCGCTTTTGGCGGGGACGGTCGGACTTATTTTTGCTTGCCGAAAATACAGAATGTCACCCCGGTTCAGGCGGGAACGGTTCAGAATACCAGTTTCAAGTACGCCGCGACCGTCGGTTTTTCGGCGGTTACATTGGCCATGTCCACGATGGCGCCGCATTCGCACGGCGTCAACGCCTCGGCATCCGCAAACGCCTTTACGCCGGCGAACGCGATTTGGGGCGAGCAGCCTGCGCGACGCGGTCAACTGTTATACGCCAAGCCGTCCGGCACGCTGCAGCGCATGTACTCGCCGATGCTAACGACCGTCGGCGGAACCGGTGGCGGCGGGGTCGCGCCTCACAACAATATGCAACCTTATCTTGTCATGCGTTTCTGCATTTGTTGTTATGAGGGAGTGTATCCTGTCCGGCCCTGATTGGTGGGCCTGCCGCCAAGCGGCGCAGTTCGCTCGGCGGGGTGAGTGGTCGGGTCGTGGCAAAATGTCCAATCGTCGGATTCAGGGCGTAGTCATGTGCGGGCGTCGATCTGCGCGGCAGCTTTCGATGTCCCCGAGCGGTTCGGTCACTGGATGAGTAATGGTCGGATGAGGAGTTATGCTTGTGGGGGAAATTCCAACCTTGATGGACGTCACCGCGTCGGATGATGCTTTCATTTTGGAACTTTATGTCAGCGTTCGGGCCGACGAGGTCGCTGGCTTCGGCTGGCCGCGCGAGGAGACGGAGCGTTTCCTGCGAATGCAGTGCCAGCTTCAGTTGCAGGCGTATCGGATGCAGTTTCCGGGCGCGCGCCATCAACTCGTGCTTTATCGGAACGCCCGGGCAGGCCGAATGATCACCACGCGTGGCGAGGGGGCTTGGTCCTTGATCGATTTATCGCTTTTGCCCGAATATCGCAACCTCGGATTGGGCGGTCGGTTGATCCGTGAATTGCAGGTTGAAGCGGCCGCGGCCGGCTGCGGAATTCGATTGCACGTCTTGGAAGGCAATCGGGCGCGGAACCTTTACGAACGCCTCGGGTTTCGGTTCGCAGGCGGGGCTTACCCTTATTCGGCGATGGAGTGGACTCCGTCCGCGGACCGGGCGCTCTCATCTGAGTGGTCGGCGGTGGGTAACGCCGTGGCGGGCTGAGCGGTCGGAGTGGGAGGCATTGAATCGCCCTTCGCAGCCGGTTAAATGGTTACGGAAGTTGCGGCTGAGAGGGATTTTGAATCGCCTTCCGGCGCCCGTAATCTGTTCCCGCCAAATCCACGCGCTTTAAAGCGGTGAACAATTTCTCCGCGAAGATAGTTGCCGAATAGCGCTTGCCAAGCGGTTGAAGCGGGCTATGGTTCATTTGTGATCGCGGGGTGGAGCAGCCCGGTAGCTCGTCAGGCTCATAACCTGAAGGCCGCAGGTTCAAATCCTGCCCCCGCAACCAATTTCCCGTCCTTTTTGTCACCGGGTGGAGTTGTTTCCGCTGGCCTCCTGGCGTATCGGAGTGATCATGACGAGAGTGCGCCTCTGGAGTGGGTTCGCGACCGATAAACCACGAAGTCGCCGGGCCATTTCTGGTGAAACCCTGTTGACTGAGGATGCTTCGACTTGAGGCATCGGCGCTCCTAACTTTCGAGTCGGCTTGGACCCGCGCGCTCCCATCTGCGACGTCAAAGCGCCTGCGAACGCGAGTTGCTCCGCGCCCCAGTCCAAAACTCCTCGCCGCGGCAAGGTCCATAGTTTTTAGCGGGCGGCAAAACGGGGCGATCGGGCGTCTGGTCTTGCGGATCGTCTTCTCACTCCCGGCGTGAAGCGAGCCTGTGAATCGGCAGAATGGCGTAGGTCGCAATGCGATTCCTCTCCCGAGCCTCATGGGGTTCCTCGCGTTGCCGCCGCGAGATCATGAGTTGGGAGGCGGGGAGTGGATGGCAAGTCACCTTGGTTGAGGGTTCGATCGTCCGGGGTGACCCACTTTGCCGCGGTGAAAATTCGTGGACAGTTTTGACGACAGACTGTAGAAAAACGAGGCTGGTTGGTGAAATGGGAAAAAAGGTAATCGCAGCGCTTTCTTTTATGAAACTCTCTCCGTCGTTTTTTGCGTTTATGCGCTCAGCCCGGACTGTGCGTGTGATCCAACTTTTTGGATTATTCGCTGTCAGTTGGTTTTCACCGCAGGACGCTTTGGGAGCCGCCCCGTCCGTGACGTTTGCCGTGACCAGCCAGTCGGTTGATCCCGGTGCGAGCGTGACCGTTCCGGTCGTCGTTTCCAGCTTTGTCAATGTCGATACGGCCCAGTTCACTTTGACTTGGGATCCGACGGTCTTGAGCTACGTCAGCATCGGGAACTTCAATCCGGCTCTGCACGGACTAAGCGGTGATTTTGGCACAAATGACACTCTGACTGGCGTCGGCAATCTTACGGTCGCTTGGGATGAGTCGAGCGGGGGCGTCGATACGTTGACGGATGGGGCTACGATGTTTACCGTAACCTTTACGGCGATCGGAGCTGGTGGATCGACGACGGCTGTTTCATTTGCCGGAACGCCAACCGCGAAGGCGGTCACGGTCAACTCGGTGGATGCGACCTTCGTGTCGAGCAATGGGAGCGTTTCGATCAATTCAGCCCCCACGATCAGCGCTCAGCCGCAAGATGTTGCGGTAACGGCCGGAGACACGGCCCTGTTTTCGGTCACCGCGTCCGGGTCGGGGACGTTGGCGTACCAATGGCAGTTCAACAACGCGAACATAGGCGGCGGGACCAACTCTTCTTATTCCTTGCCCAACGCGCAGCCCGCTAACGCTGGCGCGAGCGCTTATCGCGTTCTGGTCAGCAACTCAGTCGGCACGACAACTAGTTCGGCGGCGACGCTGACGGTGAATGTGCCGGTGGCGATCACCGTCCCGCCGCAGAGCCAGGCGGTGACGGTGGGTGGGAACGTGACGCTCAACGTGACGGCGAGCGGCACTGGGCCGTTGACCTACCAATGGCAATTTAACGGGTCCAATATCGCGAACGCGACCGGGGCCGCGCTGGGCCTGACCAACGTTCAATCAACCGCGGCGGGGTCGTATCAAGTCGTTGTGAGTAACGTGGTTGGACCGGTGACGAGCCAGGCGGCGACCCTGACGGTCAATACGCCGGTAAGTATCACCACAGCGCCGCAAAACCAGACGGTAACCGCGGGCGGCGCCGCGACGTTCAGCGTTACGGCGGCGGGCACGGCGCCGCTGAGCTATCAGTGGCAGTTTAATGGCGCCAATATTACTGGAGCGACGGATCCGACGTTGACGTTAACCGGAGTAGCGACCAGCGCGGCAGGCTCGTATCAGGTCGTGGTGAGCAACGTGGTCGGTCCGGTGACGAGCTCGGGCGCGACTTTGACCGTGAACATGCCGGTGGCGATCACCGTGCCGCCGCAGAGCCAGGCGGTGACGGTGGGTGGAAACGTGACGCTCGGCGTGACCGCGACCGGCACCGGGCCGTTGACCTACCAATGGCAACTCAACGGGTCCAATATCGCGAATGCGACCGGGGCCACGCTGAGCCTGACCAACGTTCAATCAACCGCGGCGGGGTCGTATCAAGTCGTTGTGAGCAACGTGGTTGGACCGGTGACGAGCCAGGCGGCGACTCTGACGGTCAATACGCCGGTGAGCATCACGACGGCGCCGCAAAACCAAACGGTGACGGCGGGCGGCGCCGCGACGTTCAGCGTTACGGCGGCGGGCACGGCGCCGCTAAGCTATCAGTGGCAGTTTAATGGCGCCAATATCACCGGAGCGACGGATCCGACGTTGACGTTAACCGGAGTAGCAACCAGCGCGGCAGGCTCCTATCAGGTCGTGGTGAGCAACGTCGTCGGACCCGTGACCAGTTCGGTCGCGACGTTGACCGTGAACGTGCCGGTGGCGATCACCGTGCCGCCGCAGGGCCAGGCGGTGACGGTGGGTGGAAACGTGACGCTCGGCGTGACCGCGACTGGCACCGGCCCGTTGACCTACCAGTGGCTGTTCAATGGCTCCAATATTGCGAATGCGACTGGGCCGACGCTAAGCCTCAACAACGTGCAGTCGTCGTCGGCCGGAACCTACCAGGTCGTGGTCAACAATGTGGTGGGGCCTCTGACCAGCCAAGCAGCGACCCTGACCGTCAATACGCCGGTCACCATCACCACAGCGCCACAGAATCAGACGGTGACGGCGGGCGGCACGGCTACCTTCAGCGTCACGGCGGGCGGTACGGCGCCCTTGAGCTATCAATGGCAGTTTAACGGAGCGAATATTCCGGGCGCGACCAGCGCAACGTTAAACTTGCCGAGCGTGGCGGCTAGCGCCGCTGGATCATACCAGGTGGTGGTGAGCAACCTGGTTGGGCCGGTGACCAGTTCCGCCGCCGCGCTGACGGTTAACCTCCCGGTGGCGATCAGCGTGTCGCCGCAGAGCCAGACCGTCACCGTGGGCGCCAACGTGACGTTGAGCGTAACCGCGACGGGGACAGGACCATTGAGCTACCAATGGCAATTCAACGGCTCCAACATTCCCAACGCGATCGCGGCGACGCTGAGTCTGCCCACGGTGCAGACGGTGGCGGCAGGCTCGTATCAAGTTGTCGTCAGCAATGTGGTGGGACCGGTTACCAGCTCCGCGGCGACGCTGACGGTGAATGCGCCGGTGAGCATCACGGCGGCCCCGCAAAACCAGACGGTAACCGCGGGCAGCACCGTTAGTTTTGGCGTGACGGCCGCGGGCACGGCGCCATTGATTTATCAATGGCAGTTTAACGGAGGGAACATCCCGGGAGCGACCGGCCCGACGTTGACGCTGCCGAACGTGGCGGCCAACGCGGCTGGATCGTATCAGGTAATCGTGAGCAACGTGGTCGGGCCAGTGACCAGTTCGGCAGCGACGCTAACCGTCAACCTGCCGGTCAGTATCACCGCCCAGCCGCTGAGTCTGAACAACTTTGTCGGTACCACGGCGACCTTTAGTGTCAGCGCGTCCGGCACCGGGCCTTTGAGCTATCAATGGCAAAAGAATGGCGCAAATATTCCGAACGCGGTTGGCGCAATCCTCACTCTGAACAATCTTCAGGCGTCCGATTCCGGCAGCTATCAAGTGATCGTTAGCAACGTCGTTGGCCCCGTTACCAGCGCGACGGCCAGCCTGACGGTGCAGTTAGTCGTACCGCCGACGATCACGGCCCAGCCCCAAAGCGCCACTGTGACGGTCGGCGACACCGTCACGTTCAGCGTGACGGCCAATGGAACCTCGCCGAGCTACCAATGGCTAAAAGACGGCAGCCCGCTTTCTGGCGCCGTGAATTCGACTTTCGTGATCACCGGCGTGAGCGTTTCGGACGCCGGCTCTTACTCCGTCAACGTCAGCAATGCGGCGGCGTCGATTTCCAGCGCGCCGGCCACGCTGACCGTGAATACCCCCGTTAACATCACGGCGCAGCCACAACCGTTGGTGGTCGTCGTGGGCGGCACGGCGACCTTCAGCGTCGGGGCGACCGGTTCCGCGCCGCTCACCTACCAGTGGCAATTGAACGGTGTCAATTTGGCTGGGGCCAACAGCGCGACTCTCACGATCAACGGCGCCCAGCCTTCCAACGCCGGGAATTATCAGGCCCTGGTCACGAACCCTGCCGGAACCGTCGCCAGCGCCAGCGCAAATCTGACGGTGAACGTGCCGGTCAGTATTTCGGTTCAGCCGGCGTCTCAAACTGTAATTGCGGGAGCCGCCGCGACGATGAGCGTGTCCGCGAGTGGTACCGCTCCCTTGGCGTACCTGTGGCAATTGAACGGTGTCAATTTGGTCGGGGCGACCAATGCGACCTTCACCGTTAACAATGCCCAACCGGTCAATGCCGGCGCGTATCAAGTGGTCATCTCCAACCCGGCGGGTTCGGTGACCAGTTCCGCCGCAATTTTGACCGTTAATGTCCCCCTGTCGATTTCCGCTCAACCTTCAAATCAGTCCGCGACGTTGGGCGGCAATGCCACTTTTTCGGTGACGGTCAGTGGCGGCGCTCCGATCACTTATCAATGGCAGTTCAACGGGAACAACATTCCCAGCGCGACCGGCCCGTCCTTAGCGATTAATAACGCGCGCACGGCCGACGCCGGCGCTTATCAAGTCGTCATCACGAATCCCGCCGGATCGCTCACCAGCTCGAGCGCGAATCTGACCGTTAATGTGCCAGTCACCATCACTTCGCCACCCAAGGATGTCACCGTCAACCCCGGGTCCACGGCGACTTTTGCCGTGACGGCGACCGGAACGGGTCCGCTAAGCTTCCAGTGGTTGAAGAATGGAGCTCCCATCGCCGGGGCGACGGGCGCAACTTTGTCGCTAAATAACGCACAGCAAGGCGACGCGGGAAGCTACTCGGTCGTGGTCAGCAACGTCGTTGGCGCCGTCACGAGCGCGACGGCCGCTTTGACGGTTAATTCGCCGCCGGCCGTGAGCCAAGGGCCGAAAGACCAGTCGGTGACCGCGGGATCAAGCGCCACGTTCAGCGTGATCGCGACCGGGACCGCGCCGCTGTCGTATCAGTGGCAACACGCGGGCGTCAATGTGCCGGACGCTACGAGTTCGTCGCTGACGATCAACAACGCCAAAGCGACCGATGCCGGCGGCTATTCTGTCGTGGTCAGCAATATTGCCGGGACCGTGACCTCGGCGTCCGCCAGCCTGGTCGTGAATTTTCCGGTGATCATCAGCGGCCAGCCAACCAATCAAGTGGTCAACGCGGGAACGAGCGCCACCTTCAGCGTGTCGGCCGATGGTACCGGGCCGCTCAGTTTCCAATGGTTCTTTAACGGCAATCCGCTGCCGGGCGCAACTTCAGCGGCCCTGACGCTCAACAACGTGGGGGCGGCCAACGCAGGCGCTTACTTCGTGAGCGTGAGCAATCTGGTCGGCGTGGTCACTAGCGCCAGCGCCAGCCTGAGCTTGAATGCGCCGCCGGCAATCACGTCGATTTCGCCCGATTTGACCGTGACCGCCGGAAATCCGATCCTGCTGGCCGTAACGGCTACCGGCGCCGCGCCGTTGAGTTATTTGTGGCTCGTGAATGGTTCGGCGATACCCGGCGCGACGAACTCGACCATCAGTTTTGACCACGCCCAAGCGGCCAACGCCGGCAGTTACCAGGTGACCGTGAGCAACGTCGCCGGAGCGGTATTGAGCGGGCCGATCAAGCTGGCGGTAAATGTGCCTCCCACGATCACCTTGCAGCCGACGAGCCAGACAAACGTGATCGGTGACAACGTCAGCTTCCTGGTGATTGCGACCGGCGCCGCGCCCTTGGGTTACCAATGGTTTTTGAACCAGACGCCGATCGGCGGCGCCACCGGTCCGCAATTGGCCCTCGCGAAAGTGCAGACGAATCAGGCCGGCCAGTACACCGTGACGATCACGAATATCGCGGGCTCCGTCACCAGTGATATAGCGAATCTGGTGGTCAATGTTCCGGTGGCGATCACGGCGCAGCCCACCAACCAGGTGGCCACGGCGGGCGCGCCCGTGAGTTTCACGGTGGGCGCGAATGGAACTGGGCCGCTCGGCTATCAATGGCTGTATAATGGCAACCTGCTTCCCGGAGCTAATGCGGCGACGTACGCCATCGCGAGCGCGAAATCGTCGGACGCAGGCTCCTACTCAGTGGTGGTAAGCAATCTCGTCGGCGCCGCGGTTAGCAGCGCGGCCGCCTTGAGCGTCGTGACGCCGCCGAGCATCACGAAGCAGCCAACCTCAAAGTCGGCAATCGTGGGCGCCAGTTCGCTTACTTTCTCGGTGGCCACCGCCGGCACGGAACCGATCGCTTACCAATGGCAGTTCAATGGAGCCGCCGTCGCGGGCGCGACCAACTCCACTCTGACCCTGTCAAACATTGTGGCGACGATGGCCGGCGCCTACGCCGTGACGGCGACCAATGCGGCCGGTTCGGTTAGTAGTTCGCCAGCGACTTTGACGATCAATGCGCCGCCGGCGATTACCTTGGAACCGCAAAACGTAAGCACGAACCAGGGCGCGCGCGCCACCTTCACGGTGGCGGCCACCGGGACCGGGCCGCTGGGCTATCAATGGTTGTTTAATGGGAATCCAGTTTCGGGCGCTACGAATGCCACGGTTACGTTCGGGACCGCCCAACCAACCAATGCCGGACTTTATTCCGTGATTGTTACCAATGTGGCCGGCTCCATTGTCAGCGACAGCGCCCAGTTAGCGGTCAACGTGCCGCCGACGATCGCGCGGCAACCGTCGGATGTCGCGGCGATCGCCGGCGCCAACGCTCTTTTCAGCGTCGTGGCCAACGGAACTGATCCATTAAGCTACCAGTGGCAGCGAAACGGCGCGGCGGTCGGTGGCGCGACCAATTCCACGCTGTCGCTTGCGAGCGCGCAAACCGGGCAGGTCGGCGCGTACACCGTGGTCGTCGTCAATCCCGCCGGAAGCGTCACCAGCGCGCCCGCCAATCTGACGCTTACCAGCCCCGTGCAGATAACCACGCAACCGGCGGCGCAGGTACTCGCCGCGGGCGCCAATGCGACTTTTGCGGTAGGCGCCACCGGCAGCGCGCCGCTTGGCTATCAATGGCGCTTTTTCGGAGTGAATCTACCCGGCGCGACGAACAGCGCTCTGACCGTAATTGGCGTCCAGCCGACCGACGCGGGTCCCTATTCCGTGGTCGTGACCAATTCGGTTGGCTCGACCAACAGCGTTGCCGTGCAATTGACGGTCAATGTGCCGCCGGTGATCAGCGTCAGCCCGCTTAGCCAGACCAATGCGGTCGGAGACAACGTGAATTTCACCGTTTCCGCCAAAGGTACGGCGCCGTTAGGCTACCAGTGGCGGTTAAATGGCGCGAACCTGACGACCGGTACGAACGACACGCTGACGCTGAGTAACGTGCAACTCGGGCAGGCAGGATCGTACGTCGTCGTCGTCAGCAACGCGGGCGGCGCGGTGACGAGCGCGCCGCTGGCGGTATTGACGGTCAACGTCCCGCCGTCCATCCAGACCCAGCCCGCCTCGCAAAACGTGGCGGCCGGGGCGAACGCGACCTTTACGGTAGCGGCGACGGGAACCGCGCCCTTAAGTTACCAGTGGCGGCGAAACGGGGCGATTGTTTCGGGCCAGACGAACTCGAGCTTGACCCTGAACGGCGTGCAGGCGGGCAATCTAGGCGATTACAGCGTCCTGGTGATTAACTCGGTTGGGACTTTAGTGAGCTCAAACGCCACGCTGGGGTTGAATTTGCCAGCGTTGACGCTGGCGGACAATATCGCGGCCAGCGCCACGAGCGTCGCGACGACGGGAAGTTTTGATGGCGGCAGCAACGCGAATGCGACCAAGGAGACCGGCGAGCCGAATCACGCGGGCAAGGCGGGCGGCCATTCGGTTTGGTTTGCCTGGCAGGCGCCGGCGACTGGGATCATGACCATCAATACGGCGGGCAGCAGCTTCGACACGGCGTTGGCCGTTTACACCGGTCCGGCGGACGTGAAGAGCCTCGTCGCGGTCACCGGGGACGACGATTCCGGTGGGCAGGTGACCAGCCAGGTGCAATTCAACGCGGTGGCGGGAACCTTGTACCGCGTGGCGATCGACGGCGCCTCAGCGTCGTCCGTGGGCCACGTCGTGGTGACGTTCAGTTTGAACCAGACTGCGCAGATTCTCCCGCAGATTCTGAGTAACCCGGCGGATCAGACCGCGCAGACCGGCGGGAGCGCGACATTTGTGGTTTTCGCCGCGCCCGCCGGCGTGACTTACCAATGGTTTTATAACGGCGCGCCGCTGAGCGGACAAACCGCGTCGAACCTTGTGCTGGCGGCGGTACAGATCGCAAACGCCGGCCCGTACACCGTGCGGGTCACCTCGGGCGCCAATTTCGTCGATAGCGTCCCGGCCAATCTGCAAATCAATGATTCAAACGACACCGGGAGCAGCGAGGACAAGTTTAGTGACTTGGCCGGGCTGACGGGCCCGAGTGGCCTGTCGTTGGCGAGCTTTCCCGCCCGGGTCACGCCGATCCAACTGGAAGCCAGCGGCCCCGGCGTGGCGAGCGCGTATTCCGGGGTGCAAGTGTTTACGACGTTCAACGGTACGCCGGAGCCGGGCGAGCCTAATCCCTGGCGGGTATCCGGGGGCGCTCCAGAGTGGTTTCTTTATCAAGCCAAGACGAACGGGGTCTTGCGTTTTGACACCACCGGGAGTGATTTCAAGACCCTGCTCGCCGTCTTCACTGGTCCCGGAACCGACTTTGCTTCGTTGGTCTTGCAAGGTGCGGACGCGCATAGCTCCGCGGATGGGAAGGGCAGCATCGTGACTCTGGCGGCGGTCGCGGGAACGACCTACTTCGTCGTGGTGGACGGCGAGAATGGGGCAAAAGGTCACGTCACGTTGAACTACAATCTCGCGCGGCCGGCCGCTATCTCACGGCAACCCGCGGGGGGCGCCTTCTTGTCCGGGACGAACGTGACCTTGAGCGTCACCGCCACCAACGTGGCCGCGCCGGCGCCTTTGTCCTACCAATGGAGCCGGAATGGGCTGGAATTGGCGAGCGCCACAAATACCACGCTGACGATCGCCAACGTTCAGGTTGGGTCGGGCGGTAATTACACGGTGGCCGTCGCCAACTTCGCGGGAGTCGTCACCAGTCAGGTGGCGGTGGTATCGGTCGGCGTGCCATTGACGATCACCTCGCAACCGAAGAGTCAGTCGTCCGCTCTTGGCAGCGCCGTCACTTTAAGCGTCGCGGCCAGCGGAACTGACCCGCTCGCCTATCAGTGGAATCTCGGCGGCGCTCCCCTGAACGGCGCCACGAACGCGAGTTTGACTCTCGCCAATATTCAAGGGGCCAACGCCGGAAGTTATACGGTGGTGATCACGAATGTGGCCGGTTCGGTGACCAGCGCGGCGGCGTTGCTGAGCGTAAGCGCGCCGCCGGCGATTACCACGCAGCCGGCGTCGAGAAGCCTCGTGATCGGCGGCAGCGTGACGTTTTCGGTGACGGCCAGCAGCAGCAGCCCGCTCACCTACCAGTGGCGCCTCAACGGCGCCAACCTCGCCGGCGCCACCAACTCCACTCTGCCGTTGAACAACGTGCAGGCGTCCGCCGCGGGTATTTACACCGTGGTCGTCGGCAACTCAGTGGCGTCGGTCCTCAGCTCGCCGGCGTCTTTGGGCGTCAGCGGCGCAATCACGATTTCCTCGCCGCCGCAAGATCAGACCGCGAACGCCGGCGACACCATTGCCTTCAACGTCGTGGCGTTGGGGACGGCTCCCTTGAGCTATCAATGGCAATTTGATGGGACGAATCTGGCGGGCGCCCAATCGGTCTCGCTCATCTTGACTAACGTGCAAGCGGCCAACGCCGGTCAGTACCGCGTCGTCGTCACCAATGGCGCCGGATCGGTGACCAGCCCGGCCGCGACGCTGGCCGTGAACACGCCGATCATCATTACTCAACAACCGCAGAGCCAGACGCTCGTCGTGGGAGCCAATTTGAGCTTCAGCGTCACCGCGGCGGGCGACAACTTGAGCTACCAGTGGCGGTATAACGGCGCGGACATCGCCGGCGCGATCGGTCCCACGTTGACCCTGAGCAACGTTCAAGCCTCGGCCGTGGGAACCTATGCCGTGCTGGTCAGCAATGGCGCCGGCGGCGTCATCAGTGCCCCGGCGCAACTGACCGCGAGCGCCGCGCCGACGATCGTGGTCCAGCCCCAGAGCCAAGTGACCGGCGGGGGCGGAGCCGTTACCTTCAGCGTGACCGCCTTTGGCTCGGCTCCGTTGAGTTACCAGTGGCGATTTAACGGCGTCGATCTTCCCGGCGCCACCAACTCGACCTACAAAGTTTCCAACGCGCAGCCCGCTAATGCCGGCGCCTATCAGGTGGCGGTAAAGAATTCGGTCGGCACGACTCTGAGCGCGATCGCCAATCTGGCGGTGAACGTCTCCGTAACCATCGTTCAGCAGCCCGCCAGCCAGCCCCTCAATCCCGGCGCCACAGTCACGTTCCACGTCGTCGCCGTCGGCTCCGGCCTGAGCTATCAGTGGCTCTTCAATAGCGTCGCATTGATTGGCGCCACGAATGACACGCTCACCCTGACCAATGTCTCCGTGGCGCAGGCGGGCGTCTATAACGTCATCGTGAGCAGCTCGGCTGGCGCCGCCACCAGCGCCGACGCGTTCCTCAGCCAGGCGGTCGCGCCGACGATTCTGGTTCAGCC
The DNA here is from genome assembly GCA_964522665.1 of uncultured Verrucomicrobiota bacterium. Lineage (GTDB taxonomy): Bacteria > Verrucomicrobiota > Verrucomicrobiia > Limisphaerales > CAZFVY01 > CAZFVY01. The sequence continues at coordinate 16,624 of CAZFVY010000136.1, forward strand.
GCAAGGCGGCTCCGCCTCGGTCGGTGGCACGATCGAATTCGACGTCCAAGCCGTCGGCGCCAGCCCGCTCAGCTACCAGTGGGTCCGCAATAGCGTCAATATTCCCGGGGCCACCGACTCTTCGTTGACGCTGACGAATCTGCAGTTGGCCGACCACGGCAAATACCAGGTCGCCGTCTCCAATTCCGCCGGCACGGCCTTGAGCGATGAGGCCACTCTCTTGGTTGTCGCGCCTCCGGTCGTTAGACTTGCCGCGGGCAAAGTCCTGGCCAATGGCGCGTTTTCCCTGACGATCACCGGGCCGATTGGGCAAGGGGTTCAGTTGCAGGCGTCCAGCTCTTTGGCGAATTGGGCCGCCTTGACCAACTTGACGCTCGCGACGGGCACGGCGGTCTATTCGGACACCCAGACGGCCGGATTGCCGCAACGATTCTACCGATTGAGCGTGCTGCCGTGATCTTTTCGGGTGATTGCCGAAATATCGCGAATTATTCGCTTCGATCCTTGACGGGCGTGGATTCTCGCGGTATCTACAACGCACACCGCGGGGTGGAGCAGCCCGGTAGCTCGTCAGGCTCATAACCTGAAGGCCGCAGGTTCAAATCCTGCCCCCGCAACCAATTTGTCGGCGCACTTGAAAAGTTTTCGAGTGCGCCGTTTTGCTTGGCGGCGGACTCCACCCGTTTTGAACCTTAAAACGGCAGTTGGAACGCGCCATCTTGCGTAATCATTTGGGCATAAACGTTTCGGAAAAAGTTCACCAGACCGCTGCGGGTATGCCTTCACTTTTTCCAAACCGTTTCTGCTCCAAAGCCTTACTCAATCTGGCGCGTTCC
>CAZFVY010000137.1:0-17436 GCA_964522665.1 uncultured Verrucomicrobiota bacterium
CGAGGTTCATAAATTCCTGAGCCAGAAAGGGAAGGCGGCCAGGAGAGTCAAGGAGTTCATTAGCTCCCTGGGCGGGACGGAAGTTGGCGGTCTCTTCAAATTGCCGGAAAAATCGGCCGTTGGCTGGAAGGATGTGCTCACCCGATCGGTGGAGGACCTAATACACGAAAACGACGCGGCGGGAACGAAACTGCTGTTCCTGTGGGATGAGCTCCCTTTCATGCTAACGAATATTCGAGACCGCGAGGGAGAGCGGACGGCGATGGAGGCGCTTGATCTCCTGCGGGCGTTACGCCAGACGCACGGCGGATTGCGAATGGTGATCACAGGCTCCATCGGCCTCCACCACGTCATTTCTTCCTTGAAAGAGAAGAGCTACAGCAACTCACCAGTGAACGACATGCTCGCGATCGACGTGCCGACCCTGTCGGAATTCCACGCCGCCCAGCTGGCCGAGCAACTCCTCGATGGCGAAGGCCTCACATCCAAAGACAAAAGGGGAACCGCACTGGCGATTGCGCATGAGTCGGACTGTTTCCCGTTTTACATTCATCACATCGTTCATGCCATGAAGTTCAGCGGTCTGGAAGCAACGCCCCAAAACGTTGCCGCCGTCGTCAAATCGCAACTGGTCGAGGCGAATGATCCGTGGGATTTGCTTCACTACCGGGTGCGGATCAAGACCTACTACGGCGATGACCAAACCGCGGTACTCTCGATCCTCGATCAATTGGCTGTTGGCGCGGATGCGGCTTCCGTGAGCGAATTGCTTACCCTGCTCAAAAACGCGATCGTTTTCGATGACCGCGAGCGTCTGTTGCGCCTGCTTTCCCTGATGGAACGTGATCACTATCTGAAACGCGATCAGGACGGACGCTATCGTTTTCGATTCCCGTTGATCCGTCGCTGGTGGAGGCTCAACCGCGGCCTATGAAAACCGAAGGCGCCGAAACGACCGATTCGTCGAACGCGGGCAAAACGATCTGGGTTTTCACGCCCAGTCGGACCGATCCGAAATACCTGGAGGCGATCCTCGTTCAAAGGCACACACTTCTGCAGGACGCCGTGGACCGGGTCCGGGAAAGCGCGCTGACGGATCACAAGCACCACCAGCTCTTCGTCGGTCCTCGCGGCTGTGGTAAGACTCACCTTGTCACGCTGATTGTGAGTCGCGTCGGCGCGAACGCGGAACTTGGTGACCGTCTGCGCATCGCCTGGCTGAACGAGGATGAGACCTGCACGACCTTCCTCGATCTGCTTTTCAAAATCCATTCCGCGCTGACGAAACGCTATCCCGCGGAATTCAGCGACGACGCCATCGGCGCCGCGTATGAGAAGGAGCCGGCGGCGGCGCAGGAATTCGTGTCGCGGCGCCTGCTCGAAACGCTTGGCGCTCGCACGCTTTTGCTGGTAGTTGAGAATCTCGATGCGATCTTTGAGGGGCTTGCCGGCGCCGGGCAGAAGCAACTCCGGGCCTTTATTCAGGAGAACCCCAAGTTTGCGATCGTCGGCAGCGCGCAACGGCTGGTAGAAGACCTTTCCGATCGGACTAGTCCCTTTTTCGGCTTCTTCCAGACCGAGCATCTCAAACCGCTCAACGTCACTGAAGCGACCGAACTACTGCAAAATATCGCGCGCCTCCACGAGAAGCGCGATGTCGTCGAATTTCTCGCAACCAGCCGCGGCCGTGCCCGGGTCCGGGCGCTCCATCATTTATCGGGCGGCAACCACCGTATATACATCGTCCTTTCGCAGTTCATCACACGGGAGAGTTTCGACGCCCTCTTGGGGCCGTTCATGAAAATGGTCGATGAACTCACCCCGTACTATCAGGAGCGCATTCGCTGGCTGCCGCCTCTGCAACGCAAAATCGTCGAGTATCTGTGCGGCTGCGAAGGCACCGAACCGGTTAAGGAAATCGCCAAGCGACTCTTCGCCACCCCGCAAACCATTTCCAGCCAACTCCAGGACCTTCGCGAAAAGGGCTACGTCGAAGCCAATCAACGCGGCCGCGAGTCCCTCTACGAAATCACCGAACCGTTGATGCGAATCTGCGTCGAGGTCAAAGAAAACCAGGGCCATCAGCCGCTCCGACTCCTCGTCGATTTCCTCCGCGTCTGGTACGACGATCAGGACCTCAAACAGCGTCTTGGCAGTTTGGCACCGGCGTCCGAATCGTGTGCGTATCTGGCGGCTGCCATCCATAGAAACAGCGCCGAAGGGGATCTGAGAAAGCAGCTCATTTTGGCGGGTTTCCAAATGTTCCAAGCGGAGAATCTGGACCCAAGCCTTCGGGAAGGCTTACTTCGAGAGTGGTCCAAGAAGCCGGAAGCCGTCCTTTTAGCAATGAAGAATCTTGAGGATGGCAATAAGGCCGAAGCGATCGACTGCCACGATGAAGCAATTTCTCTGGAATCCGCTGTTTCCGTTCAAGCTGAGTTCTTTATCTCCCGTGCCCTCGTCTATCTGTCGCGTGGGGAACGCGAAAAGGCGGCCGACGACTACGCGACCGTAATCCGTCTGCCTGGGGTACCGGTTGAGCAGGTCGCTCAAGCGTACTATAATCGCGGGGTTCTTCGCGACCAGATGGGCGACCGGAATCGGGCCATTGAGGACTACACGGAGGTGATCCGGCTTACCGGGTCTCCGATCGGACTTGTCGCTTACGCACTCTTGAATCGCGGCGTCATCGTCGGCCGTGATGGGAACACGCAACAAGCGGTCGAAGACTATACCGCCGTGATCGGACTTTCAAATGCGCCGGTCGAGCAAGTCGCTAAGGCATATTTCAATCGCGGACTTGCCTGTGGGCGGGAGGGTCGGCTACACCGCGCTATAGAAAACTACGCCGCGGTCATAAGCCTCGATGGCGCGCCGGTCGAGCAAGCCGCTAGCGCACTCGTCAATCGCGGCGTTGCTTACGGCCAAGAGGGAGAAATTGAGCACGCTATCGAAGATTACTCTGCTGTGATTCGATTTTCCGGCGCGCCGATCGGCCTGGTCGCCCAGGCGCTCATCAACCGCGGCGGCACACTGCATCATGCGGGGCGCCGAAAACTCGCGATCGACGACTATACCGCAGTCATTGAACTGGTTGGCGCGCCGGTGGAGCATGTTGCGAACGCCCGCGTCAGTCGTGGGATCGCCTACGCGCTAGCGGGGGAGACCGAGCGTGCTATCGAAGATTATACCCGAGCGATCGAACTCGTCGGGCCGCCGATTACGGCCGTCGCCCAAGCGCTCTATAATCGAGCTGTAATCCATAGCCAAAAGGAAGACACGCAACGCGCCATTGAAGACTATACGGCGGTAATCGAACTCGTGGGCGCACCGATGGAACTGGTTGCTAGGTCCCTCGTTAACCGGGGAGTCGCACGCGGCAATTCGGGAAACTTGCGGACGGCCATTGAAGACTATACGGCCGTTATTAGCCTTGCTGGTGCCCCGCCGGAATCTGTTGTTGGCGCGCTGGTGAATCGGGGCGTCGCTTATTGCGACACCGGAGAGACCAATTGCGCAATCGAAGATTACACTCTCGCGATCGGGCTTGCCGGCGCCCCGGTCGATCAGGTCGCCCTGGCATTGTTCAATAGAGGTGTTGCCCACGGGCGTGCGAATCAGACGGACCGTGCCGTTGAAGACTACACAGCGGTAGTCGAGCTTACAGGCGCGCCGTCCCGTCTAGTTGCCCAAGCTCTCGTTAATCGTGGCGTTACCCACGGCGAAATGGGAAATGGTAAGCGGGCTATCGAAGATTACACGGCGGTGATCGGACACTCCGCCTCTGGTGCTGATAACGTGGCTAGAGCCCTTATCAATCGCGGATACTTGTTCCACCAACAAGGCGAGGTGCTGCGTGCCATCGAAGACTACACTGCTACTACTTTGCTAGCCGACGCGTCGGTCAAGTTCATCGCGCAAGCGCTTTTCAATCGCGGTGTAGTCCGCGACCGTGCTGGAGAAAAGCAAGACGCCGTTAAAGACTATACGGCGGTGATTGGGCTAACCGCCCCACCCGTCGAGTACGTGGCGAAGGCGCTTATAAATCGCGGGGCAATCCGCGGCGAAGCCGGCGAGAGGTCGCGTGCAATCGACGATTATTCGACGGCGATCGGGCTAGCTGGCGCGCCGAAGGAATATGTCGCCGCCGCGCTTGTAACCCGCGGGGTCGCTTATGGTGAGGCGGGAGACATGCAACGTGCCGACGAAGACTGGGAGGCAGTGATTGGATTCGTCGGAGCACCGACCAAGCAGGTCGCTTTAGCTCTCTACAACCGAGGCGCGATGCATCTCAGACGGGGCCGCAAATATGACGCTCAAACGGATTTTGAAACGATCATCCACCTCCCGTCAACTCCAGTAAGCGATGTCGTGAGATCGCATCTTGCGCTGGCGATGGTCCATCTGAGCGACGGCCGATGGAATGACGGCTTCCTAGCTCTCGAAACGGGATTGAAACGCGGCGGAGCGGCCGAACCTCCCGATCTTGGGAATGCGGCTGGTTTGATCGGAGTAGTCTTTTCCGCGGGGCTGAGTCCCGACGGGCGCGGCGAAAAGGTGGGCGAACTTCTTGGCATTTACGAAAAACATCTGGCTCTGTCCGTGCTGGGCGAAGGGGTCGTTCAGCATCTGGGCCGGGTCTTCCGCGCGGGCGCGCCGTTTCCGTCAACTGACAATCTTGATGGTTGGGCCTTGGCGTGGGAGCAGGCGGCGAAGGACAAGCCCGAGTTTCAATTGTCGCTCCGCCTGCTGCGAACGGGCGTCAACTTTTTGAAGAGCGGTGGCAAGGATCGGGGAATCCTCCTCGATTTGGCGTCCACGGAGCGGGCGATTTTGGAACAGACGTTCGAGTTAATAGGAAAGGAGCCAGCGGATTCGCGGTGACGCGAGGTCGCGTCGGCGTTCGCATTTGTTTGGACGCGTTGGTCATTTGGGAACGCTCGCGCGCACTAGGGCGAGCGTGACGCCGCAGCGCGGCGTCCCTGCCGAACGCAGGGCGCAACTGCTCGGAGTTGCGCCGGCTGATTACTTCCCCGATCCGTTGGTCAGGAGTTCCACGAGGGCGGCCTGTTTTTCGGGGCCGTTGATGAAGTCGAGGGAGCGGAGGTAGCGTTGGTGTTCCTGCTCCGAGATGCTTTTGTCTTGGATCAACTTGACCAGCAGCGCCGGAGTTTTCGCGCTGCGCGAGCGCCAGACGATGTCGCGGCCGGCCGGGGTGTTCCAGTGGTCGCCCACGACCGCCAGCCAGGCGTCGAAATACTTGTCTTCCTGCCGGTCGGCGCCGATGCCCAACGCTTCGAGATACCAGCGATCTTTCCCATCATGTTCCTGGGCCAGGTGCGCCCAAAGCGCGGGCGCTTCCGGTGAGGGGTTGTGGCGCAGGGCGATGGCGCATTCGCGGCGCACAGCGGCCGAGGAATCGCTGACCAAATCTTTCACCAACGGAATCAAATCCATCCGCTCTTCGCGGGCGATGCGCAACGCGGTGATGCGGATGTCCGAGTCACTGTCCTTGATCGCCTGCGCGATATACTTACTTTCCTTGCCTGGGACGCGGGCCAGCAAGTGAAGCGCGCGCGCGCGCATCCGCTGGTCTTTGCCTTTCCACACTTTGCCCAGCGCGGATTCGGCCTTCGGTCCCATCTCGTGCAGTTTGGTCCAGGCGAGATAGCGGGTGGCCTGATTTGGAGATTCCAATGCCATGAGGCAACCGCCGACGCTGCTCAGATCGAGCTTCGGCACGAACGGCCGAGCCCCTTTGGGCGCGAGCCGATAGACGCGCCCGGTCATCGTCTCGAGCTTTTGATCGGCCATATAATGGCCGCCGACGCCGGCGTCGTTCCAATCGGCCACATAGATCGAGCCGTCCGGCGCCGCGCAGACGTCCGAGGGACGGAACCATTTATCGGTCGTGGTGAGCAGGTTCGTGATGCCCGCCTCGTAGCCGGCGCCGCTTTCGCGCACCGGATAGGCGCGCACGACGCCCGGGCCGGCGTCGCAATGAATCATCTGGTTCTGGAACACCGCCGGCAACAACTTGCCTTCATAAACGATCAGCCCGGTCGGCGAACCAGCGCCGGTGAAGAGCAGGTTCGGAATGACGCCGGGATCGTTTTGGTGCCAATGCCGGTGCGGAATATCGAGCTCCATGTTCGTCCGCTTGGCGCCCCAGCCCGCGCCGGTGATTTCGTCGGTGTAACCGTAGTTGCCAAACTCCATCACGTAGTTGATGCAAACGCCCTTGTTACCGTCGTCGTCATTGTCGGATTGCCAAAGCGTGCCGAAGGAATCGATGGCGACTTCGTAGTTATTGCGGAAATTATGCGCCATCGTCTCGACGTTCGAGCCATCGAGATCGCAGCGGAATACCATCCCTTGGCGGTACGGCTTGCCCTTGTTGTTGATTTCGTTGCCCGCCAGATCGACGACCGGCTTAACGTCGAATTTCGGCAGCGGCCCGTGCAGCGGGCATTCCCGGGAGCCGACGGGAACCTTCAGTTGCCGGCCTTCATTGCCAAAGTTGAAATACAACTTGCCGTCGGGTCCAAACACGAAGGCGTGCGCGCCGTGATCGTGATCGACGCCGGAAAGCCCGGTGAAAAGCAGCTCGCGCTTGTCCGCGACGCCGTCGCCGTCGGTGTCGGTCAGGACAAAAATATTGGGCGAGCAGGAAACAATGACCTTGTTGCCCAGCACGCAAATGCCCAGCGCGGCGTTGATGCTCGGGTCCTGGTAGAAAACCGTTTCCTTGTCGGCGAGGCCGTCACCCTTGGTGTCCTCGAGCACGATGATGCGATCACCGGCGGGTTGCAGGATGCCCCATTTTTGGAAGCTGGAACGGTAGTTGACCCCTTCCGTGATCCAGACCCGCCCGCGCTCGTCGATATCCATGTCGGTCGGGTTGCGCACCATCGGTTCGCTCGCGAAAAGCGAGACTTCGAGGCCGTCGGCGACCGTGAAATCTTTCAAGCCCTCCTTGGCGGCTTCGGGTCCGGAGGGATGCTGCTGCGCGAGGCCGGTCAGCGGCGCGGCGAGCGCCGCGGCCATGACCGCGGCCAAAGTAAGGCCGCGCGTCGAGGGAATCAGTTTTTTCATAGGCAATTCAGGGTTGCGCCCAGCGGTTCGCGGGCGCGGGCAGAGCCGAACTCAACGCCCTTTCGGGTCAAGGTTCACTTTGATTTCGTCGTCGGTCACGCTCGACTCGACGCCACCCGCCGGCACCTCCACCTTGGCGATCCAAAGCATGGCGTTGAGGAACAGTTTGCGGAAATCATCATTCTTCCAATTCACGTGATTGTGGCCGCCGGTAAAGCCGAAGCCGCGTCCGCCGTCCGGTCGCTCGACCGCCCAGGCGAGCGTTTCGGCCCGCCCGCTGGCGGCGACGATGTGCGGATACGGACCGCGCGGCGAGGCCGACTTGCCCTGGCGCGTCTCGTCGGAAGGCGACGCCACGATGATCGGCGTGATCCCCTCGTTGTTCGGCCGGAAATGAATGTTGAAATACCATTCGTCGCTGATCGAAAACGGCTTCACGCCGCGGGTGATCGGATGCTCGGGGAAACTCTTGATCTCGGCGACCCAATGCGGATTCGTCGAGACGCGGTCCTCATAGAAGCCGCCGATCCAGCGCAGGAATTCCGGCCCGCCTTTGTCCTTGGGCACTTCGACCGCGTAATGCGCGCAGGCCAGGCCGACGCCTTGTTTCATCAGGGCGTCGAGCTGCTCGAGGTGATCGCCTTGAACCATGGGGTGACTGCTGCCGCCGTCCATGAAGAAGAGAATGGCGTCGGCGTTATCGAACGCCGTGGGGTCTTTGGGCCAGCCGTTGAGATAGTATTCCGAAAGCACGCCCGGCTGGCCTTGCAGGCATTTGTTCAGCAATTGCACGCCGGCGTTGAACTCATGATCGCCCGGTCCGTGGCTCGGATGCCCCGCCACCAACACGATCTTCTTCTTGTCCTCAAGCTTCAACCGCTTCAACCGGATGTCCTTGAACTGCACCTTCATCACGTACCCGGCGTGGAGTTGCAACGCCACGATGCCGGAGAAGGCGCGGCCCTTCGGGTCGTTATCGGTGACATCGACCGTCGTGCGGCCGTTGATTTGTTCGATCAAATGATTGCCGCGGGCGGTGATGTGGTAATCATTCCATTCCGTGATGTGAATCGCGGCTTGGATTTCATCCGAATTCCCGACCGAACCGACCACTTCCGGTTTGCCGCTTTCGTTGATGACGACCTTTTCCCCGCGCTTGGCCAAAATGCCGCGCATCCGCTCCTCGTAAAGAATGCCGGTGTACGTCTTGCCCTCTTCCATGTCGGCCTGATAGCCGCCGACGACCCAGTTCCCGAAATCCTTGCTGCGGTACTGAATCCCCGAATTGCCGCCGACCATGCGGAACGTGGCGTGCAGCTCGAAGTCATCGACCACGCCGTCGCGCCAGATGATGAAGGTGTTGCCCTTGGTCTGGTGGTCCTTGGTCGTCTCGCCGGTGATGGCGCCATCCTGCACCGACCAGAATTCCTTGTTGCCATCCCAACCGCTCAGGTCCTGGCCGTTGAAGATGCTCTTGAATCCCTCTTCATTGTCCGCCGCGCGGACGACGTGGAGCGAGGCGCCGAGGCAGGCGGCGAGGGCGAGCAGACGAACCGCGCGAAAATTGGCTTTCATAAATATCAGGTCGAATCGGGCTGCGAACGGGTTACACTGACATATCAGACGCGGATCGGCCGCGCCGGATTCACTCGGGCCGCGGGAGGAGGGAGCCGCGGGGCGGCGGGGATTACCGCTCGCCCGCCAGGAATAGAGTCGATCAGGCGAACGCTTTCTTCAGGAACTTCAGACCTTTGACCGCGATCTCGTCGGTGGTCGGCTCCATTTTCCGCCAGATCGCCGCGGCGCGCGCGATCACTTTGACATCCGTGGTGAATGACTCGATGACGACGTCGCCCTTATAACCGATCCCTTTGAGCGCGCGAACGATCGGCTGCCAATCGATGTGATCGTTGCCGGGCGTACCGCGATCGCTGCCGCAGGCGTGGAAATGGCCCAGCGCTTTGCCGGCCTTGCGGATCGCCGCCGCCTGATCTTTCTCCTCGATGTTCATGTGGAACGTATCGAGGTGCAGACGCAACGCCGGATTTCCGACGTCCGCCAGCATCTTCAACCCCTGATCGCAGGTGTTGATGAAATCAGTTTCGAAACGGTTCAACGGTTCGAGGCAGACTTGCCGGCCGTGTTTGCCCGCGTATTTGGCGAGCGTCTTGAGATGTTTGACCACCGTTTTCCACTGCTGCTTGTATTCCTTCTCCGGCACGGCGTCGGCGCGGCCGACCGCCGAATAAACCGGCCCGATCAAACTGGGACAATCCAGGACCACCATCTGATCGATCAATTTCAACATGTAATCCAGACCGGTCTTTTGCTGCTCGGGCGTGCCGCGCAAATCGCGGTCCGGTCCCATGCAAGCGCAGACCGAGCCGCAGGCCAGCCCGTGCTTGTCCAACTCGGCCTTCACGTGCGCCGGATCGATGTGCGATGGGTCCTCCACCGGAATCTCGATCGTCTCAAAACCCCACTTCTTAAACTGGGGAAAAAGCTTCGTGCTCTCGTTCGTGAACGGGGAAGTGAACAGGAAAGTATTGATGCCAAATCTCATAAATCGCAATTGCTGGTGATGACCCGGCAAGGCTAGTCGATTGACCCGCCCTGTCAAAAGGATTTTTGGGCGCCGCCGAGGCCGCTCAAAACAATGCTCCGTCAAGTGACCGTTTTCCATGAGGCGACCCCCGCCCCCGCGTTTCCCCTCGTCCCCATGGTGGGGCGAGGCTCCGCCGAGCCCTGAAAAGTGGCGCCGAGCGCCGCCGCGACGAAACCGCCGCGCCCGGGCCGAGTTGAAGCCTCGGAAAGGACCGGCGCACGACCAAGCTCCCGCCGCGCCAGAGCCATCGGCGAAGGCGGACGAGCCGTGAAAGAGTGGGAGCAGTGATGACCAAGCCGTGACCAAAGCGGCCAACCCCCAATGGTGGGGCGAGGCTCCGCCGAGCCGTGGAAAAGCGACGCCGAGCGCCTCCCCGACAAACCGCTACCCTCGGGCCGAGTTGAAGCCTCTGCGGAGACCAGCGCGCGACCAGACTCCCGCCGCGCCAGAGCCATCGGCGAAGGCGGGCGAGCCGTGAAAAGGTGAGGCAAGCCTCTCTCTGCCACGAGAGCGCCACGCCCGGCCAAAACGCCTCCCACCCACCTGTCCCTAACCCATGAAAAGTAGGGTTGCAACCAGCCCCAGATGCCCCCGCCGATTCACTGTTTGAACGTCATCGAAGCCCGGCCCTCGACCTCGCGGCGGATGTTCCACCCTAAGTCGAATCCGACCGTCAATCACACTGGTCTTACGGACCAACTCTCGTAACCGGGACGGTAATTCATTTGCCAGGAATTGACTACCGGGCCAGATTTGCGGCCATTCGGCACGCATGAAGCCCAAGCGATCGATCCTGCTGGCGGTTGTGATCGGCTTGTTCGCGGTCGTCATTTGGTTGGCGGCGACCAGCCCAAGGCGCCCGGCCTTGTCGTCGTATTCTGTCAAAATGACCAATGACGCGAAAGGGGGACGACAAATGGTGTTCTCCATCACCAACCGTCAATCCCGGGCGGTCCGATATTGGGCCAACGAGACGATTCAAGTAAAGGTCGGAGGAACGTGGAAACGGACCCCTAGCTCTCCGTTCTATACCGGGGATTTGCCCGGGAGGTCGAGTCAAGACTTCCGCCGACCGATTCCTCGCGACGTGGACGCGGCGGGATTCGGTTTAAACTTCGCGAAAGCGCCAAACGTCTTTGACCGCCAGCTTGAGAAACTGTGTCGCTTACTCAGCATCAGGAACCCTTGGCCGCATCCGATTGAATCTATTTGGGTGGAGACTGGCCCGTAAAACCGGAACGATTAATCCCTTAATTTTGAAGCAAAGCCGCCGAACAATCAGAATCCTCGGGCGATCGCCATCAATCGACCGGGGTTAGTCCGGGGGCGAACGCGCTAATCCACGACGCATGTCAACCGTCCGAACCGACGCCCGAGCCGAGAATGACGAATGGCGTTCGGGCAAGTTAGTACCGCCGAAAATATCCATTGACTCTCACGTTGCGTGATACCCGAGAGTGCGACCAGCCGTGGTGGACAAGATCGTCCGCGCGGAGAAAAAACGATGGTTTACACAGTCAAGCGAGTGGCGACGATGTCAGGCGTCAGCGTGCGCACGCTTCATTTCTACGATGAAACGGGCCTGCTGAAGCCCGCCTACCAGGGAGCGAATGGCTACCGCTTCTACGAGGAGCCGCAGCTCCTGATCCTCCAACAAATCCTTTTTTACCGGGAACTGGGGTTCGAGCTGAAGCAAATCAAACGGATTCTTGGCCGGGCCGATTTCGAGAGAGTCGCCGCCCTCCAATCGCATCGGAAGGTCCTGCAAAAGAACCTGACCCGGACGCGCAAGTTGATTGAAACCATCGACAAAACAATCCAGCACTTGAAAGGAACCAAGAAAATGAAGGGCAAAGAGATGTTTGCGGGTTTCAGCGTGGCCGCGGGGGACGATCGCTTCGGCGAGCCAATCAAGCTCGGCGGCGAACCGCTTCACTGCAAGGTGTCCGCAAAGGACACCGATGGCGCGATGTCGGTTTTCGAGCTGACCGGCGCGAGCGGTGGGCCGCGTCACCTCCACGCGGACCAGGATGAGTGGATCTATGTCATCCACGGCGAGTTTGAGTTTCTCGTGGGCGGCTCCAGCGGCGTGAGGCGCCTAAAAGACCTTGCGGAAAAACCGTTTCGCGCGCGCGCGGGTGAGAGCGTTTTCCTGCCGCGCAACGTCGCCCATGTCTGGGGTTGCGTGAGCGGCGGGCCGGGCAAAATCATCAATGTGTACCAGCCCGCGGGCAAGATGGAGGAGTTCTTCCGCGAGGCCGGCAAGTTCAGCGCGCCCGCCATCCATGAGGTCCTAACGCTGGACGAGCTTCGTAAATTCTTTCGGGACCATGGCATGACCCTGCTCGGCCCGCCGCTCGGTTGGGATGAACAGCTCGCGGAAGAGCTTTACGCGCGGCAACCTCGCGCCGACTCATTAGCGCCATAAACGACAAGCGCCGTGATCAAGCCAATCGAAAAGCGGGCGGAGCAGTCGTAGTTTCAAGTCTTCTTAACCCTCCAAGCCATGTCCAATAAACCCTGATCGTACGGCTCGGGCGCCACCCCTTCGGCGGCATAAAGATAGAGGGCGCATCGGTAAATGTGGCCCGCGACATTAGAAACGTAAGCCAGGAAAAGCAGCCCGAGCGCCCAGATCACCCCGGCGATGACGATCAGCCACACGCTCTTAAACAGCAGCGCGAACGCGCCCACCACCAATAACGGCGCCAGCGACATGACGAAGAGCATCGCGCTCCCGGCCGAAAAGCCAACGTACCCGATCAGGCCTTCACCCCAAGTCCGTTTCAACGTCAGCGCGGATTGCTGGAGGATTTTGATCGGATTGCGTCGCGGGCGCTCCTGGATGATCACCGGAATCGCAAACACCGCGGCCGTGCTCCACGCCATCCCAATCAGGCCGGTCACGATTCGCGCGGCGAGGGGCACCCGTTGCTCAATGTTGCGGATGATCCAGCCCACCAATCCCGCCAGAAGAGACCAGGCGATAATGGACGATATTCGGCCCCGAGCCGTTTGGAAGCCGCGCCGGATAGAAACTCCCCGGCCGTTGAGGGCCGCGATGATTTCGGCGTAAAAGGCGACATTGAAAAACGTCGCCAGAACCATGGATGCAAAATACATCGGCAGCAGAAGCAGAGAACTCCAGGAAAAGCGGCGCGCGGCGACGGGATGTCCGCCTGGATCCGTCGCGCCGGAACCGCCGGTGACCAGAGCCTTGAGTGCGCTCGAGGCCGCGGCGGCGGGGTCACCGGCTTGCGTTGGAGCGCCAGAATAGGGGAAGTATTTGTCCTTCAATGCCAGCCAATGTTGAGCTTGATTGAGACGGTAGCCGGTATGCTGCAAGACCACCGGGAGGGCCATCGCCGATAAAAAGAACAGCGCGATGAACGTCGTGGAAACCGCGGTCAGCACGGGAAACCAGAGCAGTTTGCGATGTCGCAGCGTGACTTTGACGGAGGCTTTCAAAAGCCGCCAACTTTGCGCGAATTTCGTGATCATGATGCTTTGGTGTTCCTTTCTTTGATGAAACTTAACAGTTCACTTTCGGTCACGCCGCTCCTGGCCGCGTCCGCCACGAGCCGGTGATAGAGATTCTTGAGCGTGGCCTTTTTCTCCTTCGCGCCGGGCGCGGGCGGGCGCTGCTGGGCTTGGATGAAGGACCCGCTGCCGCGTTCGCTCACGATGATTCCCTTCAGCTCGAGCTCGCGATACGCTTTGGCCACCGTGTTGGGGTTCACGTTCAGGCGCTCGCTCAGCGCGCGGATGGTGGGCAATTGGTCCCCGGTCTTGAACGCGCCCGCCGCCACCGCGGCGCCGGCCTGGTCGATGATTTGGCGGTACACCGGGATGCCCGAATTATATTCGACCTGCCATTGATCCAGCGCGTTCTCAGCCATAAACAGTCCTGTCCTACTAAACTCTTATACTAGTAAAATAGTACACTTAACCGGTCTCGTCAAGGAATATTTTTGACTAGATTTGAAAGTTTCTGCCCCGGTACCCGGCGCTTCGCCGCCGGCCGCCGGCCCGCTTTAGCGCAGCGAGCCACTTGCCATTTTCGCCTTGATCGCCGCGACTAATCTCGCCGTCCGGATTTCCCGACCCTCAGTATTCAGATGCAAGGAAGAATCGAAAAAGTAATTGGTCGGGAACAAATTCGCCTCGCGGTGGTCGATGAACTCGCCAAACGGGGACATCAGGACCGCGAAGCGGGCCTCCTGCCTCGATATCTCCTCATGATTCAGGTCCCGGGTATAAACGTACGGGCAGTTCGCAAACATTATCCGGACGCCTTTGGCGTCCATTTTGGCCTTAAATTCCGACATGATGGACTGGAAGTAAGATGATAGGTGACTGGGTTCCATCGGACTGATTAGCGGGTTGAGACTGGATACGCGCCCCGTGTTGCCCAGGATGTCGCCGTAATCATCCGCGTTGAAAATCGAATACCGAAACTCAGTCGGGCGATTCCGCGAACCAAACCTGGCCAAAATCGCCTGATCGTCCAGCGCGGCGAGCCGCTCGGCAAGCGCTCCCGGTCGCAGGACCTTGGTCGCGCGAGCCCAAGCCATTTTAAACACCATCGACGGCGTAACTCCGGCCAAAAACTGCAGTTTGCGGGGCATCGCCAAACTCCTCCAGGACGAATCCCACGCGACCGCCGCGCTGGTCTGCCAACCGTCAAACCTGGCTTCCGCCAGATAATAGTGTGGCTCGAGCGGGAGAATAAGGATGTCGCCTTTTTCTAACGTCCGCTCGAGCGTCTGCAAGATCGTCGCCAATCTCAATCCCGCGTGAAGGCCGAAATTGACGACTGGTCTCCCTAATTGTTGAGTCGCGCTGGCCGCGTCAAAGCCGAAAAGCGTTCCCGAGCCAGAGGCGACGACAATCTTCGGTTGGCCCGCGTAGCGCCTGACCAGGTCCGACTTGACGATCAAGGCTTCCCTAACCCAATGCTCCGCGAGGATGGGTGAGGGAATCAGCAGATAAACCGTCGCGAGATAGATGGCCGCGCTGATTGGCACAGCCGTAATAAAGGCCCTTAAAAAGCGCATCGCTAGAATTGGAAATACAGAAACGGCGAGGTCGTATCACCGCATAGCTGGGCGATGAGAATGATGAATCCGATCCCATAAACGACGCCCATGAGAGGAGTTGGCCGCCATTGAAGACAGCGCGTAACAAAACCCCGCGGCCGCGTCGGCGCCACGTTGTCCTTCGCGTCACACGTTATTTGGAGGTCGGAAAACAGCTCAGGCACATTCGGAAAGCCCCAAATGATAATGGCGGCCAGCCCCAAATTGCCCAGGACGAAGCCGGGGTCGCCGCCCGCGATCGGCATAAGTCCATCGAACGTAATCTTCAAAGCATTCGCCAGACCCGGAACCAGGGCAGTCAGCCTCCGCAGCGAAGCCGGCAATGAGACGCCGTTTAATCCCAGCATGCCGGAGAGCATCGCGAAGGAGGACCCCACGTTCGGCGCCCGAAAAAACACCCACGCCACCAGAACCGCCAAAAAGGTCAGCACGCCGCCGAGCAACGGGGCGCCCGCGAAATTCGCAAACCTTCCATGTCGTTCGGTCCAGGAGCGCCAAAACCGGTTGACCACCAGATAGACCCCGTGGAGGCCGCCCCAGAACACGAAATTCCACCCCGCTCCGTGCCACAAGCCACCCAGCAACATGGTGATCATCAAATTCAAGTTGCGCCGGACCGGCCCTTTCCGGTTCCCGCCGAGCGGGAAATATAAATAGTCGCGGAGGAACGCCGAAAGCGTCATGTGCCATCGCCGCCAGAACTCGATAATGCTGCCCGCCTTATACGGAGAGGAGAAGTTCAGGGGGAGCAGGATGTTGAACATCAACGAAAGCCCGACCGCCATGTCCGAATACCCCGAGAAATCAAAATACAACTGAAAGGCGTAGGCGATCGTGCCAATCCAGGCTTCGCAGAACGCAGGCTTGAGGCTGGCCCCCACCGCGTCGAACGCGCCCGTGAACGGCGCCAGCGTGTCCGCAATGACAACCTTCTTGGCCAGGCCCAAAAGGAAAATACTGAGTCCCGCGGCGAGGTTATTCCAGTTTACCCGATAGGTCTTGGATTCCTGGAACTGCGGCATCATTTGGGCATGATGCAGGACTGGGCCGGAAATAAGATGCGGGAAGTAAGTTACAAAGAGCAGATAATTCACAAAATCGTACTCCCGCGCTTTACCTCGGCTGGCATCGACCAGGAACGCGATTTGCGTAAACGTGAAGAAGGAAATCCCGATGGGCAAAACGATGTTCCCAAGGGTCCACTGCAAGCCAAGCGTGGCGGAGAGCGTCCGCGCGAAGAAATGGGCGTACTTAAAATAGCCGAGTAATAGCAGGTTGACGCTAATGGAAACCGTCAGAATCAATCGCGCGCGATCACGATATCGCCTATCTGGCCCGCTCTCCCGCGTGATCAAACGGCCCGCCAGATAATTAAAACATACTGAACCCAGGAGGAGGGACAGAAACCGCGGATTCCACCAGGCATAAAACACCAGCGAGGCGACCGCCAGCCAAAGGGCGGCGGCGCGAGGATGTTTGCGTCCGAGCGCCAGGAACCCGATCAGGACGATGGGCAGAAATCCAAAAATGAAACTAAACGAGTTGAATAACATGATTGCCTATGGCTACCCGTTGCGTCACTGACCCCTGATGCGGATTTTCCGACCCGCGGACATCCGCCATCATTAGCCAAAGGCGTCATCCCTTTCAAGCGGCGTTTACCCGGCTGGACGACCACCGTGCCCACGTCCGAAGGATCGCCGTTTTGAGAGGAGCCCTCAGCGCGCAAAAAGCGTCGCTGGCCCCGACGGCCGCCTCGGGCGATCGCCCTTCACGGGGTCCGATGCAAATTCGGAATCCGAGCCGGCGCCCGCTGAAAGCGGGTCGGCGGCATTCGGGCTTGTCTCGGTTAATTGCCGGATCGCTCAAACAATCGCCCGCCTCCCCGAGGACCGGCACGTATCCTGCTAGAATCGGAGCCAAAGAACCCGAGTAGAAACCAAAACCTCAACCCCCGCATTTGAATGGGGGTTTCAAATAGAAGGACTGACCGATGAGCTTGACCAAGCGACTGAATCTGCGTGTCCCAGCGCGGCGACTGCTCTCACGCTGGCCGGCGACGCTTTTCGTCGTGTCGGCGCTGTGCGTCGTTTCGAGCGTACCCGCCCAGAACGTCAAAGATTTATTGTCGCTCGATCCGCAGCCGGACGGCTTGCGGCTTTACTATGCGCTGGGCGACGCGAAGGGGATATTCTCACTCTTGCGGAGCGACCATCTGCCGATCACGACGAACTCAGGATCAGTAGTCTATACCGGCGACGCGGCGGTCAGTCAGTCCGGGATGATTGATCTTCCTTTTCCGACCAACGGAGCGGCGTTCTTCGGGCTGATGCGGGTGATCGCCGTCACCACCCCACCGTTCGCCGCTCCGCCGGGAATGATCTGGATTCCCCCGGGCACGTTCTTGATGGGCAGCCCGACCAACGAAAGCGAACGCTTCGTCAACGAGACCCAGCACGCCGTCACATTAACCAGGGGCTTTTACATGTCGGAGAATCTGGCGACGCAAGATCAATACGCGGAAGTGACGCGTAGTGGCGGCGCTCAAGGGTTTCCCTACCCGGCCGCGAGTACGGATTGGTACACAATCATCCGCCCATTAGCCCCACAGCATCAACTGGTTATGAGTATTGCTGG
>CAZFVY010000138.1:0-16918 GCA_964522665.1 uncultured Verrucomicrobiota bacterium
TTATGCCCAAATGATTACGCAAGATGGCGCGTTCCAACTGCCGTTTTAAGGTTAAACGAAATAATACGCGCGGCCGTCGTTTCAGAATCGGGATGGAAAGATTCCATCGGCGCCGGTACTATCAACGTCGAATCATGCGGACGTTGATGAATCAGATTTTGACGCTGCGCGCGGGACGTGCCGTCCTAGGCGCTTTCGCCGCGCGACGGGTGAGCGCGGGAACGAGTGAGCGGTTGACGACGCCGCGGGCGGTTCGGTCGGTCGCCACCGGGCTGGCCGGTTGGTTGGCGGTGGCCGGATTCGCCGTCGGTCCGGTCGGGCAAGCGGCGGGCGCGGATGAACTGCCGGAACGCACGGCGATTGCGATCGAGGCCCTGAGCCGCATGAAGGGCATGGACCTCGAGGCCAATCCCGCCATCAAGACCGCCGTGCTGAAGGTTCTGGCCGACGTGCGGGGCCGGCCGCAATTCGTCGAGCTGGTCCGCGACTTCCAGATCAAAGACCAGAATCCGGCGTTGCTCGAAATGGCGATTCGCAATCCCGGCGACGCCACCGGCGTCGATGCCCTGCGGCTGGTTTTGGAAAACGACGGCGCCGCCGCGATCCAATCAACGCTGAATGGAACAAACGCGGACGCCGCCCTCAAGCTCACCGAAGCGCTCGGCAATACCGGCGAAAATCGCGTCGTGCCGCTGCTCGAGCCGACGCTCGCGAATTCGGCGCGCGACGTCGCGACCCGCAAAGCGGCGGTCCGTTCGCTCGCCAAAATCCAAGAGGGCGCGGCGAGCCTGCTGCGGTCCGCTCGCGAGGAGAAACTGCCCGCCGATCTCAAGCTGACGGCGAGCGACGAGTTGAACCGGGTCCGCTGGCCAGAATTGAAAGCCGAGGCCGCCAAACTGCTGCCGTTGCCGCAAAGCCAAAGCGCGCAGCCGCTGCCGCCGGTGGCGGAGTTGATCAAGCAAAAGGGTGACGCGGCGAACGGCGCCGCGGTATTCGCGAGCAGCAAGGTCGGCTGCAGCGGGTGCCATCAGGTCAACGGCAAGGGAACCGATTTCGGACCGAACCTCTCGGAAATTGGAACCAAACTCGGCAAAGACGCCCTCTGTGAGGCGATCCTTGACCCGAGCGCCGGCATCGCGTTCGGATTCGAGGGCTGGCAACTTGAGCTTAAGAATGGCGACCAGGCGTTCGGCCTGATCATCAGCGAAACCGCCGATGAGGTCGCGCTCAAAGCCGTCGGCGGCATCGTCACCCGTTACCAGAAGAGCGACATCGTGAAGCGCGAGCAATCGAAACTCTCAATCATGCCGGCCGGCCTCCAGCAAACGATGTCCACTCAGGAATTCGTGGACCTGCTGGAGTTTCTTTCGTCGCTCAAGAAAAGGTGATGTGGCCTTAGGCGGGTCGGCGGCCTCTCCTTGGTCGGTCGTTCAGAGCGGCGCTCGCACGGCGTTTCCCAAATCAGTACAACGCCCCTGGTGTAAATCACGCAGAGCCTCTTCCCCCGGTGGATTGAGGCGGCCGGCGGCGACGTCCTCCGCAAATTGTTTGTCCCAGGCGGCAGCGTCGAATTCCGCGAACCAAGAGCGAAACTTGGAAAGTTCAGGAGGTGACAATTGGCTGACGGCGGCTTCAATCTCTTTAACCTTAATACGACAGCAGGAACGCGCCAGATTGAGTAAGGCTTCGGAGCAGAAACGGATTGGAAAAAGTGAAGCCATACCCGCAGCGGTCTGGTGAACCTTTTCCGAAACGTTTATGCCCAAATGATTACGCAAGATGGCGGGTTCCTACTGCCGTTTTAAGGTTTAACCGTGCTCATAGTGGCAAAAATACAATGAATCTCCGATCGGGCAAGAAGGGAAACCGAGACGAATGGCAACGGGGCGATCGGGCGAACTCACTTCGTGCCGCCGTTGTCGATCCAATCGCCGTCAATCTGGTAGGGCATCGTCTGAGCGCCGGGTTTTCTTCCGATCGTCGTCGAGACGAGCGCGGCGAGGTTTTTGATGACCCGCGCGAAGCCAACCCGGGGATAGACGTAGAGCGAAATCCTCCAGGGCGTTGGATTGGTGGGTGGAGCTACGATCAACACCTCTTCAGCATCGGCGCCAAGATTGGCGTACCCGGAAAGGAATCGTCCCGTCGCTCCGCTCGGGGTCTGCACGTCAAGCATCGCCAATCGGCTCACGGTATTGGGCGTCTGATTGCTGATCGCAAATCGCGCCACTCGGGCGCCGGTGGCATCTTGAAAATAACCGAGAAATCGGACGCCCACGTTCGGCCGGCCGGAAGGCGGTTGAAATGAAATGGCAATCAACCAGGCGCCAACGAGCGCGCCAAGCAGCCCGGTGACGACGAAAATGGTTTGGGCTTTGCGCAGAAGGGCGCCTTTCACGCCCCTTCAGACAACGGTTTGCCAATTTCCCAATGGTGGCCGTACGGATCGACGATTCGTCCCAGCCGCCAGCCGTACTGGTTGGCGACCGGCGTAACGACTTTTGCGCCCGCCGCGACGGCGCGGGCGAATGCCGCGTCGGGATCCTCGACGATCATCACCATGCGAACCGTCCCGCCGCCCAGCGTTTCGGGGCTGAAGTTGAGATGCTCCGGGGATTCGTCGGCCAGCCAGAATTCGGCGCCCGCCACCGACAACCGCGCGACCACTTTCCCGGCGCCATCATCAATCCGGAACAACTCATCGGCGCCCAGCGCCGCTTTATAGAAATCAATTGCCTGGAGGCCGTTGCGCACCGAGAGCATCGGTGCGATGGAGGTCGTCCGATTCGAACAGTTCTTAACGGTAACGCTCATTTGTTTTCTCCTTTCGCATTCTTAGCCATCGTCGGGGTTTTCTAAAATCGAGTCAAGCGGACGGTGATGATCTTGCCGCCAAATCGGTGCTGGATTGGGTCGTTAACGCTTTCCGGTATCGAACGGACTCATGGGCCGTTACGGGAACACTCGCGCGCAGTAGCGCGAGCGTGATGTCGATCCTGAATCGGGAGCGCGTCCGTGCGCGACGTGGTCGGGGGCGATTACCCGCGGGTATCGGCAGTCTCCGGACGGCAATGACGCCGCAGGAAATAGATACAACTGGCGCTAAAGCAAATCACCCCGAGGATCGACATGAACCAGGTGAAGCCGATGAAAAAGCCAAGCCGTGAAAGGTTGCTTTGGACGAGGTCGCGGTAGAGTTGGACGCCGACCGAGCCGGTATAGCCGATGGAATCGGCCACGTAGATCGCGAATACCGCAGTGCCGGCCGTGCGGGTTGAGGCCATAAGTCGATCAAAAAGCACCGAACCGAAGGGGACGTACGCGAGGTACGAGCCGAGGCCGGTCAGCGTCATCCACCAGAAACCGTTGATCACGCCCGCCTGCTTGAGCGCGGTTCCGCCGCCGAGCAGGGCGACGCCGCTGGTCATGATCACGAACGCGCCCAGCAGCCCGCGGCGGTTGTCCCGGATGAGATTCAAGAGGGCCATCGCGGTCATGACGCCAAAGGCGACGATGAGTTCGGTCTTGCTGATGACGGTCTTGTTGTCCGCGTAGCGGTACCCAAGACCGTCGAAGATCTCGACCTGATAATTGTCGCGAAAATCGCGGTAGGCCGTCAGGAAAAAGTAGCAAAAGCAAAGCGCGGCGATGCCGAACCCGAATTTTTTTACAAACGCGAGGCGGTCGCCGCTGGTCATCGGCTTGCGCGCGGACCGGGCGGCCAGGTCGGCGGCGTTGGGCCGCGGGAGTTGGTTGAGCATCCAGACGGACAAAAAGAAGAGCGGGAGAAAATGCAAGCCAACCACGGCCGGCATCCAACCTTCACTGACTTTGGCGAGCCAGGGGCTGACGACGCCGCCGACGAGCGGCACATGTTGCCACCAGCGCGCTCCCGCGCCGTCGAGGAACGCGCGCCCAATGTCTTTCACGACGCCGCTGGAAATGATGTAGGAGCAACTCAGCCCGGCGAGGAGGATTTCCGACGTTTTCCGGCCCTCCAGATACCAGACGACGAGGCCCCAAACCATGCCCAAGGGCAGCCCGGTCATGAAGATCGGGAAGACCTTCAGGCTGTCTGGAACAAAAGCGTAAATGAAGAGCGCCGTTTCCGCCCATAAAATCAGGAAGATGAGCATGAACGCGCGCCGATGCGGCGGCACTTCAGAGCAGATCTTGATGCCGACGTACTTGGACATGGCGTAGCCAATGACCTGGCTGATGACGAGCGCGGTCTTGAGCGTGACCGCGCTATTGAGGAAGAAATGCCCGTCGAATTTGGCCGCCGCAAACGGTTTGCGGAAAGCGTACATCGAGAAATAGGTCGAGAACGCGGCGGTGATCGCGTAGGCGGCAAAGATCGGCCCCGGCGCCCGCTCGAGCCAACGGGTCAACCCCCCTCGCCGCTGCCCGTCGTTACTCACCGCGCGCGATTTTCCCTGAATGAACGCGGCTCGCCGTTCTCAGGCGCAAACGTTCGGGAGAAAACTTCCGGCAGCGGCGCGCGGCCCGGAGCGGCGGCGCTCCGGCCCGTTCACTGGGAGCGGCTGGAAACCCGCCGAACAGCCTCGGAACCATGCGCCGACTCTAGCGGTGGCAAGGGTTCGGCCAAGTAAATTCGCCCTCGCCCACCCAAATTGTAACCGGTTTGACGCGGTTCCGTTACCGGCCGCTCATTTGAACCTTAGAACGGCAGTAGGAACCCGCCAGATTGAGTAATGCTTTGGAGCAGAAACGGTTTGGAAAAAGCGAAGCCATACCCGCAGCGGTCTGGTGAGCTTTTTCCGAAACGTTTATGCCCAAATGATTACGCAAGATGACGGATTCCTACTGCCGTTTTAAGGTTGAAATGCCGGGGAGCGCTCGGGCTCGGGAAAACGTGCGTGACGAAGAACGAGTCGGAATTCGGCAGAGCGCCCAGCTTTTAGGGGCGCAACTTCGCGTTGTCGAGATCCCCAATATCGCTTAAGACGCGTGGGTCGTCCGGAACCGCTCGCGCACGCTAGCGCGGCGTCCCTACCGTTGGCAAACCGCAACAACTCGAACTCGCGCCAGCTTTCAGTACAGGCACGGATTCCATTTGATGAAGCCGGCGGCGGCGGATTCGTCCGCCCGAAGTTTGCTGTGGATGTGGCGCAGAATCGCCTCCGCGGCCTGGGGGGAACAGCCGAGCCGGACGCCGATGTCCTCGACGCTGTGGCCCAAAAGCACGAACGTGAACACCTCGAGTTCGGCTTGCGTGAGGTCCAATCGCTGGCCGGCCGGGACGTTGGGTTGACGAAAGGCGTCCACGACTTGATTCAACGCGGCGCTTGGCAGGGCGGGCCGCCCTTCGAGCACGACCGCTTTGATCGCCTCGGAAATCGCGGTGGCGCCGTCCATTTTGGAGACATAGCCCGAGGCGCCCGCGAAAAGGCAAAGCAACAAATGGTCGTCGGTCGGGAGATTGGTGACCATCACGATTGGGATGGTGGGGATGAGATTCCGGAGTTGGGAGGCGCAGTCGATCCCGTTCATGTCCCGCAGCACGATGTCCATCAACACGACGTCCGGCTGCAACCGAGGGACTTGCCGCAACGCTTCCAAGCCGGTCAGACAGGCGGGAAGGAACTCGAATCCCTGCGCTGGCGGCAGCAGGCTGCCAAGGTGGCCGTGAAAATGGCGGTCGTCGTCCACGACGCACACCCGCAGGGTTTCCCGGCGTTGAGGGAGGCGGGCGCCCACGCGCTTAAAGCCCGGGACGAACTCCCGATCGACGGGGGGAGACTCGAGTGGCAGGTCGGGCCATGCCTCGAGAGCGCTCCAAGGCGCAAAGGTGGCCTTCCGTTCGACCGGCTTCGTCCGCCGCGCCGCCAAGGTAACGTTCTTTGGCTGGCCGACGCCGCTTCTGTTTGCCGTTTTCATCTTAAGATCGCTTTTGTGGAAGACTCGCGTCGCCAGCGGGCTGATTATCCGCTTGAGCGCCGGATTGATTTGCCCATCCGCGCGCGAGTCGCGTGCCTGATTGACCGTCGTTTCTCGCCTTTGGAGGCGGCTCGGGCAGAGTCTTCATCGGTCCCTTGGTAACCTTATCCTACTCTGCCCAAGCCCACCTTCCCCATCCCCCTGTCCCACCAACCTACTCCGTGCGGGTCAACCCGTTCCGGGTTCGACCTTTACGGCCCCCATTCCAGTGGCACTGCTTGCCTTCATAGTCTTTTACGGATCAATTTCGCGAATCTTTCAAAAAATCTGCTAAAAGGTGAAAAAATCTCACTTTTTCTCACCTTTTTGCGCGGATTCCGGCCGAAGGTACGATTTTCGAGACGTCGAAGCGTTAACCTTGAAATGGCAACAGGAGCGGGCCGGCTTGCGTAAGTCTTGGGAGCAGAAGCGATTTGGAAAAATGAAACCGTACCCAAAGCGGCCGGCAGGGATTGTCTCAAATCTTTTATGACCAAATGCTTACGCGAGTCGAAATGGTTTCTCACTGTTTTCGGTGGAATTAGAATTGTGGCCGAACGAGTTTGCCGGCCGCGAAGTAGCGCATGGTGATGAGGTGATCCGCCGAATGATAGCCGCGCGCCTTCCGTTTGGTCGCGTTAAAGACGCTGTTCCATCCCCCGCGAACGCGTTGGTCACCCCCGCCCCCCAACGCGCCAGGATGCCGGCCAACTGATTTTCAATCACGTTCGCCAGCTTCCGCATCGCGGCAAAAAGACTGGCGCCGTGGAAGCGGGCCGCCCAGCGCGGTAAGTTTGTGTTTCGCGCGGATGGCTTCGAGCTCTGGGAAAACGGAATCGGTGTGTTCAACCGCCGGAGAATTTGGCTCGTCCGAACGAACGGACACAATCGCGCCAAGCGAGCTCAGGCGATCCCGACGAGGATCGTTCTCGTCAAAATGTTTTGGATGCTTTGGTTCGCAACAAGGACAGATAATTTCGGATCGGATGGTTGGCCGGGGCAAAGCGTTCGACCGCCGCCTTCACGTCGGAATGCCGTTCCAGCGGAGTCCAGTGCATACGCGCCTTATCGCCTGACTCGGTGATCAAACAGAGATTGCGAATGTTCAGAAACCGGTATGGCCTGACTTCTTTGATTTCGTCCCAGAGAATCAGGCTCATCCCATTCTGTAAATGAATCCCCAGCGTACTGATCCCCACGGCCCGCCTGACGGTTTTCTGAATGAGCCAAGTATAGATCAACCCGCCCAGAAATGCGAGCGCGCCCCAAAGCAGATGCCGCCAACTGAAGAGGCGCAATATGAATGGCTTGAGGTTGTCTTTGATGTCCGCGAAGTGGACGGTCGCGGGCTGAAAATAAATCCCGGAGATTTTGTCGTCCGCGTCCAGCGCCAGGCTCATCGTTATCTCGCCACGTTGATAATGCAGCCGGAACGCACGCCAACCTTGGTAGCCTTTGTTGGGCGAGCTTTCAAACTTTTCGATGCCGCCGAACGAAGCCGCAATCCGGCGGTAAAAATCGGATGTTTCCTGCGGCGGAAATGCCTTACTCATCCCGGGGTTGTATAGCTTTTGAACGGCGGCGTAATCGCCGGCATTGAGAAGGTCGATCAGCTTTCGCGTGACCACGAAGTAGCGGTTGGTTTGGGAGAATGCTTCGGCGCCAACGCTCGGCGCGTGAGTATCCACCGCCGGTTCATTCACCTTCCAGTCGCCATCGCTCATGGTCAAGGCGAGCGTCAAAAAAAACCAGATTCCGACCATTCCGGGAACGCCGTAAACGGCTAACTGCCAAAACGCGACCTTGAACTCAATCGGTCTGGCGTGGTCGGCGGAGGCCATCGAGAGAACAATCGGACGCAGGTTCGCGACCCACGTTTCATCCGGCGGCTCCCCGGTTTCCGCCGAATGGATCAGCGATTCCAATTGCGCTTCGAGCGGGAGCAGTTGGTTGGTTCGTGCCCGCTGATTAAGCCAATAGATGCAAGCATCCACGGCCACGAACACCAGCGTCGTGGAGATTTTATTGCCGAGATTGATCGGCAGCCCCCACGTGGCGATCACCACGCCAATAAACCCGGGCAGCAAATACCACCACAAGACCGAACCCAGCAATCGCGACTGCGCGCGCACGGAATTCTGTTCCGCCCGCAGCGCTTCAATGACGGTCGCTCCGGGCGGCGCGGGCGGAGTCGTCCGGCGCGTGTGAACAATATTCCAGGCAATGAAAATCGCGCCGCCGATTACAATCAAATCGCCGAGGCGCGAAACCGGCGTGCGATAAACGGTGAAATAAAAAATCCCAAAAATAATTATCACCAAACCACAGGCCACCAGTTCGCGAATATCGCGGGCGTTCAAGGCGCGGCGAAGCTGGCTCGTCTGTTTTTGCAGGGCAGAAACCAGTTGCTCCGGCGACACTCCGGGTTTTCGCAGCGGTTGCTGCCGCCATAGTTTTTTTAACTCGTCGTCGTTCACTTGGACGCCTCCTCGGTCATTAGGGCGGAAAGCTTTTTCTTTGCGCGGTGCAACATCACTCCGACGTGGTTGGCGCTGATGCCCGTGGCTTCCGCGATTTGTTCATAGGTCAAATCCTCCAGGAAAAGCGTGACGAGCGCTTTTTCAATCGCGTTCAGTCTATAGATCGCGTTGTAAAGGCTGGCCATGCGGCCGTCGTTGTTTTCCTCAGTGGTTTGCCGCGATTCAATCGTGCGCGTAAGGTCGGCGTGGTCAAAATGCACGACGCGGTCAAGGCGCGATGCCCGCTTGCGGACGAACGAAATGGCGGTGTTGATGGCCACGCGATAAAGCCAGGTGTTGGCGAAATGATTTTCTTGCAGCGCCCGCAGGCCGCGCCAGATTTGACATAGGATTTCCTGATACAAGTCGTCCTGGTCCGCCGCGTTCCACGCATAGACGCGGCAGACCCGGAGAATCCGGTTTCGATTCTCATTTACCAGTCTTAGGAACTTCTGTTCGTCTGCCGGAGTCGAATTCAAGTTTGAAGCTTTATTGATTAGTCGCGGCGGAAGGGAGAAGTATTACGGCCGTTGAAACTTATTTCGACCCTGATTTTCAGCCAAACTTTACCGCTCCACATGGGGCGTGAAGGCAAGCCCGGCAATGTTGCCATGGCCGTCGAGCGCGAGTTGCATATCGAGCGTGCCCTTTTCACATTCCACGGGCAACACCATCCCCTCGCCGACAAACTGCGGCTTGCCGAGCTTCTGGATTTTTCCCACCTGCTGCGTCAGCCCCTTGAAGAACTCACTGGACTTGTCCAGCGGCAACGCCGCGTCCAACTCCTTGTTGAATTTGGTTTGCGTACCAGCGTAATCGCCCGCGTTGATTAACTCCTTAAGCTCGTTGGCCATCTTCAGATAGCGCTCCGCCTGCGCCGCCTGCGCTGGATGCGGTTGCGGCTTGAACATCAGCCCGGCAATCTGGTCACGACCGTCCAGCTCGAGTTGCATGTCGAAAGCGCCCTTTTCAAACTTCGCGGGAAAAACCATCGCGGCGCCAACCGACTGCGGCTCGCCGAGCTTCTGGATTTTCCCCGCCTGCTGGGTTAGCCCCTTGAAGAACGCGCTCGATTTGTCGAGCGGCAACGCCGCGGCCATCGCCTTGTTGAAATTGGTCTGGATGCCGGCGTAATCACCCGCATTGATTAACTTCGCGAGTTGATTGGCCACTTTCGTGTAACGATTTGTCTCCTGTCCCCAGGCTGCCCCGGTCGCGCAGATCACCGCCGTGAGAAGCGCGATGATTGGCGGAAATGCGCGCGTCGGACAGGTCTTCCATAAGCGAAGTGGCAGGCGGCGTATCGCTGGCGATCCAATAGTTTTGATTGTCTTCATAAATGTCGTCTCTCCGTCCGATCTCGAACCGTTATCTGATTAGTCGCAACGGAAAGACGAATTATTACACGAGGGAAAGATTTTTGGCTGGGCGTCAGTTCCTTGCTCGTTCTTTGGGCGGTAACCAAGAAGCCCTTCCGCGACCGTCGGCTGCCTTGTTTGACCGGACATCACATTGGCCCCCGACCCGTTCAACATCCCAGCCGCCCCAGCAGCTTTTCCAGCCACCTCTCCGACGCGTACGCGCTCAAATGCTCCATATACCCAGACGCTTGCCCAAGACGGCATGCGCCTGCTGCCGTTTTAGAGTTGATTCCGCTGGCGGGTCCATCCTGAAGTCCGTTTTGTAACCTTTTCCCGTCGGCGGCCATATAGTGGTGACGTGAATGCTAACGAGAACGACATGGAACTGGCGCGGGAATATGCCCGAAGCCACTCCGAGGAGGCGTTTGCGACGCTCGTTTCGAGGCACGTCAACTTGGTCTATTCCGTCGCCGTGCGCCAGCTTCGCGACATCCATCTGGCCGAGGAAGTCACCCAAGCGGCGTTCATCATCCTGGCCCGCAAAGCGGGTTCTCTGAACGGGAAGACGATTCTCTCGGCCTGGCTTTGTCGGACCGCCCAATTTGCCGCCGCCGACGCTTTGAAAGCCCAACGCCGCCGCCAACTGCGCGAACAGGAGGTTTACATGGAATCAAGCTGCAACCCGCCCGAATCCGAGGATCAAGCGTGGAAGGACATCGCGCCGCAGTTGGATTCCGCGATGGGGCAGTTGAGTGAAAAAGATCACTGCGCCATCGTGCTCCGCTTTTTCGAGTCCAAGAATTTCAAACAAGTCGGCGCCGCGTTGGGCGTCAGCGAAAATACGGCCAAGACGCGGGTGCATCGGGCCATGGAAAAACTGCGAACTATTTTCGTCCGTCGGGGAATCACGCTTTCAACGGTCGCGCTCGGCGCGGCGGTTTCGGCTCATTCCGTCCAGGCGGCGCCTTTTGGGCTGGCGACTTCCGTCACGGTCGCCGCCGTTCATGGAACCGGGGTGACGACTTCTACGTTAACCTTTATCAAATCAACTCTGAAAATTATGGCCTGGACCAAACTCAAAACCGCCGCTTTCGTCGGCTCGATCGCCCTCCTCGCGCTGGGAACCGCCACCGTCGTGACGCAACGCCGGGAAACATCTAAAGCGGTCCTCCCGCCGCCCAGCAAGCCGTCGCTTTTCGCCTTTGCCGGCTACGCTACTCCCGAGGCCGCGCAAAGGTCGCTCGTTTGGGCGTGCAGCGCCGGCAGCCTGGAAAAAGTCCTCGACGCTTGCACCCCGGAGCAAGCGGCAAGGTTCAAACAGAAAACCGAGGGGAAATCCGAGGAAGACATTGCCAGCCGCCTGGTAGAGGAAGGCAAAAACCGGGCTAACTACCAAGTCTCCGAGCTGGAGAACGTGTCCGACGACGAGGTCCACCTTCATCTGCTGGTGCAGCCTTATCCTGGGCATCCGAACGTGGGCAATGACGTTCAGGTGATGCGGAAAATTGGAAACGATTGGAAATACGCTGGGAAATGGGGCGTGGACATCAAGGAACCGTGAATAAACCGGCGCCTGCGCCCCGGCCCACCAGCGAGAGCCTCCCCTGCCATGGCTCGCGCGGGTGGGTCAATTTGAATTCCATTTTTCACCCGAGGGGTCGGCTACCTATGCACGTCAAAAGCGCGTTTACACTCCTCGAATTGCTGGTTGTCATTGCCGTCATCGCGATCCTCGCCTCGCTCTTGTTGCCAGCCCTCGGCCGCGCCAAAGAAACCGCGCGGCGAAGCTCTTGCCTCGGCAATTTGAGGCAGGTGAACTTGGGCATCCACCTCTACGGAGACGACAACGCGGATTCATTGCCGATTTTGCCGGACCCCAACCCCTATCCGAACGGGGTCGGCGCGTATTACAAACAACTCGTTAAAGGCTATCTGGGGCTTAGCGGCGCCGCCTCAAGAGAGGAGAAAGTGTTCATCTGTCCGTCGGATCGGACGATTAGCACAAATGCCACGCATGCGTTCACGAGTTACACTTTCAACGGCTACGAAACCCATCCAGGCGACCTGCCGCGCATCACCGGGCAAAAGCTCGGTTCAATTCAGAGCGCCACGAAGGCCGCGTTGGTCGGTGAGTACCCGGCATTTTTCGGAGGCGCGTGGCATCCCACGGTCACCACTGAGGCTTTCCGTGACGCGAAGAATAACCTGAGCTTCGCCGACGGGCATGTCGGCTTCGTCAGAATCTTTTGGGATGGTCTCACGGGTTCGCAGCCGCGCAATTATGAGCCACCGGCGGGCTACGAGTATGATTGGGACGGGGAGTGACACCGCTGGCGGCTCACGTTTCGGACGGTTTTCGATTCCTCTGCCCAAGACTGACATCGTAAGTTTCGCCCGGGCACGGGATGTTTGAAAGGGTGTTTCCGCTCCGAGCCGTAACTCAGTCCGGCACGTAACGCATTCCGGCTTGCTCCCCTCGCCGGCTTGAAGTTGAAAAATCCTTTCCGATCGGCGCTTTCGGCGGCAATAGGAGGGTAGATGTTGTCGGAATTGTCAGATCAAGAATTGCTGCGGCGCTTCGTGTTCGAGCGGGCGGAACCGGCCTTCGCGGAACTCGTCCGGCGACATCTTGATTTGGTCTTCGGCGCGGCCTTCCGCCAACTTCAGGATCGCGGTTTGGCGGAAGACGTCGTCCAAACGGTGTTTTTGGCCCTGGGCCAGCGGGCCGCCTGGCTATTGAATCATCCCCGCCTGGCGGGGTGGCTGTACCGCACCGCGATCCAACAGGCCCGCCAGCGGCGGAGGGGCGAGCGCCGCCGCCAAGTCCGGGAAGCCGCGGCGATCGCCGCGGAGACCATCATGAACACCGACGAATCACTGCTCCGCGGCATCGCGCCGCTGCTCGACGAAGTTCTGCTCGAGTTGGGGGCCGCCGACCGCGAAACGTTGCTGCTCCGTTACCTGCAGAACCAAAGCCTGCGCGAGGTGGGCCGCGCGCTGGGCGTGCCGGAGGACACCGCGCGCAAACGCGTCGGGCGGGCCCTTGAGGCGCTGGCGGCGCGCTTCCGGCGGCGCGGGTATCGCGCGGCGGGCGCCGGCGTCGTGGCTCTGGCCCTGCAACACGCGGCCGCGCACGCCGCCCCGCCGGCCCTGGCCGCCGCGGCGCTTCAAACCGCCCTGGCGGGCGCCGCGTCCCCAGCGAACAGTTTTACCATTACCCTCGCGAAAATCATGACTCTCACCAAGATTCAATCCACGGTCGTCTGTGTCGCCCTGATCGGGCTGCCGCTCACTTGCGAATGGCAAAAGATGAAGGCCATGCGCGACGTGAATTCCCGGCTGTCGCAGGAATTGCAAGCCTGGCAAAACTCGACGCGGCGCGCGGAACTCGCGGACGCCGGCGCCAGCGCGACGATCGCGCCGTTGGAAAATGGCCCGTCCGCGCCGGCGCCGCGAAATGGGGGCGGCGCCCCGACCAACCGCGGACCCGATTTGTACGCGTGGGATGAACAGTCTCCCTACGTCCGCGTGCCGACCGGCGTGTTAGCGAAGCTCCATTTCGGCGAGTATAAATCGGTCAAGGACCGGAACGGTAGCCTCAAGCGGGTCTTGATGGTTCCATTCGATCAGTCGGGCGCGCCCGATCCGGCGTTGTTGGCCGCCATCGGAGCGTCGCCGGCCGAGGAGGCGGCCTTGAGCGCGCTGTGTCAAAGCGCCTTCAGCCAGTTCAATCAACTATCCGCCAGCCGCACGTCGATCGTGCCGGGCAAAATCGGAACCTCGGACACGATGACGATGACGACGCTGCCTTTCCCGGACGAAGGCGCGCAACTGCGCGACAGTTTTCACGCCCAGGTCCTGAATCTCTTGGGGGCCGACCGGGGCGAAGCGTTTTGGGCGCAAGGACAAGACGCGTTCCACGACCTGCTGAATGACTTCGGGGCCTTCCGCCACGAATTGAAGGTGGTTAACAGCCCCGACCAGGTCGAAATGTTCAACATCGACGACCGCGGCGGGCGGGTGAGCGCGCTCGATCAATTCAGCTTTCCGCTGCCGGCTCAACTGCAATCGTACGTCAATCAATGGCGCGCCAACGCCGCTGGAAAATGAAAAAACTCCTCTTCTTCTCCCTGATCGTCCTCACGAGTTGGAGCCTCTGGTCGTGGCGCCATGCCGCGCTCGTGGCGATGCAAGGGACGAACGCGCGGCTCGGCCAGGAGATCGCGACGTTGAAAGCGCGGCAAGCGGAGTTGGACGACGCACGGCGACTCAGGGAAGTCAAACTCGCGACGGAAACAAGTCATCAGTTGGTCGAAAAGCGCCGGTCGGCGGCGTCCGCGGCAACGACGCCCATCGCCGTCGCGCCGGCGGACCCGAACCGGCACGGGGGCTGGCCGGCGGGCGGCTCGTTTGTCTATCTGCCCAAGGAGTTGCTGACGAAGGTCGGTTATCGCGTGACGCAAGGGGAGCGATTGACGGACGAGGCCAGCCGGTTGTTCGGCCTGTCGAGCGGTGAAACGGAGCAGGTGAATGCCGCCCTGAGCCATTTGTTGGAGTCATTTCGGGACGTCGAACGCCAGCGGATGCAGCCCATCGATCCCCCGGAGAACTGGAACACGTTCAAGCACGACAGCGCGGTCGCCGTCAAAATCCCGGCGCTGACGGCGGACCTCGACGCGCTGCGCCAGGATTTTCAAACCGGCCTCACCGCCACGCTAGGCGATACTCGCGGACAACTGCTCGGGGACGCGCTGGGGAATACGTTCGACGCCCGCTTCGAGAGCCTGGGCAAGGACGAGCGGGTCGTCGGTTTCATGTGGCAGCCGGAGTCCGATGGCAGCCGGTCCCTGTGGTTTGGGCGCGGCGATGGCAGCTTCGCGCGGGTGATGGAGAATCCCGATCCCGACTCGCCGCTGGTCTATTACGCGAACCTGCTCGGGGTGCAGTTGCCGCCATAGAACGGTCTGACGTTTTATACAATTTACTCAATACACTGAGTAATTTTACTCAATGAATTGAGCAAATTAAGTCGTGTTTTGGAGGATCGGTAGCGGCGAAAATCCGGTGGAAAATAAAGTCGCTTTACCGCGCCTTTCATCCAAGCCCGTTGCCGCGGCGAACACCCCCCGATGCCGAGAGGAACAATTGGCCTCAACCGCTCCTTGACGTCGGAGTGGGATTCAGGTAGTTTGATTACAACAGTTACATTGTCAGGATCACACTATGCCCGCGCCCAATTCGATTGTCGTCAGCATGCGCCTTCCCGTTAAAAGCGGCCAACGCCTTCGGCGCCTGGCCGCCCGGCATGGCTGGACGCCGAGCGACGCCAGCGCACGCCTCGTGGAAGAAGGACTTCGCCGCTCGGAGTTTGCGTTCATTGACTTCCGGGACTCGGCAGCGGGGCGGCATGCCTGCATCCAGGGAAGCTCGCTTGCCGTGTGGGAAGTCTTGCTGATTGCCCGAGATTACAAAAACGATACCGTAGCGGTTGCGCGGCATTTGCGCTGGCCGGAGTCCAAAGTGCAGGCGGCGTTCAATTACGCCAAGGCGTTTCCGGTTGAGGTCGATTCGGCGATTGCTGACAACGACGCAATCGATTTTGAAGCCCTGTCTCGCATGCTCCCACAGGCGAAAGAATTTGTCGTGTCCGACGAGCGCGAAAAATAGCGACATGCCGGCTCTCCTGCTTGACGAGAACATCTCCCCTGAAATTGTCGATGGCCTCCGCGCCCGTCAGAAGGACATCGTTATCACCTCCCTGGCCGATTGGGAAAACGGGCGCTTTCTTGGCCTGCCCGATGAAGCCATTCTAAGAGAAGCAGCGATCCAGGCGCTAACGTTGGTTACGTACGACCGCAAAACAATCCCTCCGCTTCTCAAGCTGTGGGCCGAGATTGGCCGCGATCACGGCGGCGTCATTTTTATTGACCAAAAGACAATTCGCTCATCGGATTTCGGTGGGACGGTTCGAAGCCTGCAAAAACTCTATCGCGAGTCGGCTCGGTGGAACTGGAAGAACCGGATAAGTTTTCTCCGGCGCTGACCCGCGTTCTGGAGCGCCGCCAGATTTGCTTGGGAACTATTTCCTCCGTCAGGTCGCGGACGAAGTTCGGTTCGAGCTTAATCGTCGGTTCGAGGGCTTCAAAACGACTGTTCATGTCGTCGTTGAGGGCTAAGCCGCGCCCCGGCAACTGTCAGTGAAAATACTGAAAATGTAATGAAAAACAGCGTCGAGTTAAGGCGCATTGTCTTGAAACCCTCATCGGCGTCTTGGTGGATTCGCCTGCTACACTTTTTTGCCACTCGGCCAGCTTCGCGTTCATCCTGCCTGCGCGATTGACGGCATCCTCCGACATTCGCGCGACGCCCAATAAAAAATATTCAATCCAGTCCTGCCATTCGGCGCATTCGCTGACGCCACGCCGTGCGTCGTAGTAATCGCGGCGGGACGCCTCAAAAAACGCGGACAGGGAAAGCAGTGGCGACGGCAGAATCCGCCGTTCAATCAAAAACAACGTGATGAGCAGGCGACCGACGCGCCCGTTTCCGTCGAGAAACGGATGGATGGCTTCAAACTAGTAGTGCGCGCGGGCGATGGTGATGAGCGGCGGCAACTCCGATTCGTGCAGGAATCTCTCCCATGCGGTGAGGCAGGGTTCCACTTCGTCCGGCGGTGGCGGAACGAAGGATGCCGTTGCCGGCGCGCAACCCGGCTGGCCGATCCAGTTCCGGATTTTGCGGAATTCTCCCCGCATGGCGTGGTGTCCTCGCACGTCGGTCATCAGCTTTTCATGCAATTCCTTGATGAGGCGGACGCAAATCGGCAGGTCTTTGAGCCGCGCCATGCCGTGCTCCAGCGCAACGACATAATTGCCGACCTCGCGTAAGTCATCGAGGCTGCGTTCGACGGCGATTCCCGCCTCGGCGGCCAGCAATTCGCCCAGGGTCGCCTGCGTGCCTTCAATCTTGCTGGACAGGACCGCTTCACGACGGACAAACGGACGCATCAGGACGTGAGGATTGGGCAACCGTCCACCCTCTCCAGCTAGTGTAGTGTTCAGTAAATAAGGGGTCATAACTGGGCTGCTCCGGCCTGCG
>CAZFVY010000139.1:0-16864 GCA_964522665.1 uncultured Verrucomicrobiota bacterium
CGAAGCCCTTGCCGGCCTCGCCGGCGCGGGCGGCCTCGATGGTGGCGTTGAGCGCCAGGAGGTTCGTCTGTTGGGCGATGCCCGTGATGGTCTTGATGACGTTGCCAATCTCCGCGCTGCTGTCGCCCAGTTTGGCGACGGTGGCGTTGGTGATCTCGGCGACGGTGACGGCGGTCGTGGCCACCCGGGCGGCCTCATTTGCGTTATTGGCGATTTCTTTGATGCTGGCGCTCATTTCCTCGCTCCCGCTGGCGACGGTTTGAATGTTCTTGCTGACCTGCTCGGCCGCGGCGGAAACCACGCCCGCCTGATTGGTGGTCTCTTCGGCGTGGTTGCTCAACTGCTGGCCGATGGCGCCGGATTCTTCCGACGCGGCGCTGAGCGAATGAGCGCTCGCGGTGATCGTCCTGATCGTACCGCTCATGGTCTCCAACGTGTGATTCAGCGCGTCCGCCATCCGGCCAATCTCATCTCGCGACCGGCTCTTGAGGCGCCCGGTCAGGTCGCCTGCGGCCATCGCTTCCATCAGCTTGACACTCGTTAAGATGGGTCGAACGAAGCCGGAGGCGATCATCAGCGAGAGCAGAGCGATGATCACCGCGGCGGCGCCGGCGACAATCACCATGACCCGCCGAATGGCGAACACCGGCGCCAAGGCTTCCGCTTGGTCAAGTCGCGCAAGAACCCCCCAGCCGTTCCCCTTGTAGGTGCCATAGCCTTGCTCGGAGGCATACCCGTTAAACTGCACGACGTGAGTTCGAGTGTTGGTGGCCGTCATAAAACCGCTTTTGCCGTCGGCCAGGGCTTTCGCCGCGGGATGTCCTTGTTCCAGCAGATTAAGCGAGAGGATCACGTTGGCGTCTAGGTCGTCGAGCACGACGCCTTTCTTGGAGAGCAGTAGCAGGTCGAACGATTTCAACCCTTTGTCGCGCGCGCCTTGTCGCGCTTCTTTGGCAATCTGCTGACCCACGCGCTTCCACGAAACGCGATTCGACCAAACTCGATACGGTTTCCCTTTCTCGTCGAGCACCGGCGCGGAGAACCCGATTGCCAACCCACGACTCTTGGTGGCCGCGGCTTCCAGCTTGTCCTCTCCCAGGTCGGTCGCGAGCGCCTCCCCATCGGAGACACCGCCGCTGATGCATTTCTGAAACCATTCCTCATTTTTGACGCTCTTGCCGAGGATCATTGAGGTATCCATTGGGCGACCCACGTCGTCCACGGAATTAACGGCGATTATGTTCCCCTCCGCGTCCGCCACAATCATTAGATCGTAACACCCGTAAAGTGGCGTGAGGCGGTTCAACGCAGGTACGATTACCTCAGGGTTGGCTCGAGCGATCGCGAGACTGGCGAACGCCTGGACGTCGCCATATCGCTCGAATAAGGTGCGGTCCAGTTTATCGAGCGTTGCCTCTCCAATTTCTTGCAAATCTTTACCGGCGAAGTCTTCCAAGGCGTTGCGACTTTGGCGATAAGCGACGACGGCGACGACGAGCAGTGGCACGAGGCCCAGGACCAGGAACCAGGCGAGCAACTTGGTCTTGATGCTGCGGAAGGATAAGCGTGAGGAGGTTTTCATAGGAATTTAGCGTTTGGAGTTTGAAGTGGAAAGTTGCGTGGATTCAGTTTGGCTGGTCGGCGCCGTCAGTTCTCGTTGTTCGTCGCGTGCGCGTATTCGGAGAGGTCGGTCGTCTTGTCGAGATCGAGCACGAGCAGGAGACGGTCGTCCAATTTGTAAACCGCCGAGGTTAGCTGGGCGGCTTCATTCTTGAGCGTCGCCGGCGGGCGTTCCATCAAATCACTGCGCAATTCGAGCACGTCGCCGATTTCGTCCACCAGCAGGCTCACCGGGCCGTCGGGGGTCCGCACGACGACGTTCATCGGGCGGCGGTCTTCGGCCCTCGCTTCGAGTCCGAGGCGCCGGCGCAGGTCGATCGCGGTGACGATTTGACCGCGCAGGTTGATCAGCCCGTGAACGACGGGCGGCGCCAGCGGGACACGGGTCATCGGCTGATAGCGGATGACTTCCTGGACCCGCGTGACCTCGACGCCGAGGAAGAGGTCCGCCAGGTGAAAGGTGCTGAATTGACGGGTGTCGCTCATATCGCCTCCGAGGTTGCCGCGGCCGGTTCGGCCGAGAAAAACGTCGGCTCGGCGTCGCGGATGATCGTCTCCAGGTCGAGGACGTTGGTTACTTTTTGTTGAATGACCGCGGAGCCGAGGACGCCACGGGTCTGGCCGCGGCGTTTTATATCGATGGTGTCCTCGACGATGTCGATGATGCGGTTGACGACGAGGCCGACGCTGCGCCCATTCTGCGAATAAACCACGACGGCCATGGGATCGCTGATGGCCTTCGCCGCCCCGCCATCGCCGCGTAGGACATGCGTCAAATTGATCAGCGGCATGATCTGGCCGCGGTACTGCACGACCTCCCGGTCATCCGCGCATTCGACGAGGCTGCGCGGCAACTCTTCGAGGCGGGCGACCATTTCGAGGGGAATCGCCACGCGTTCGACTTCTGAAAGTCCGAAGAGCAAGAGGGAGCGCCGGCCATCCTGCTGGCCTTTGTCGCCGGCCTTGCCGTCGTCGGCGGCGGCCCGGTCACGATTGCGACCAAAGACTTTGGCTCGCTGCGCGATCCCTAAGATATCGAGGATCAACGCCACCTTGCCGTCACCCATGATGGTGGCGCCCGAGTAGCAAACGACGCCTTTGAGTTGCTTGCCGAGCGGCTTGACGACGATTTCCTCGGTGTCACTGATGCCGTCCACGACGAGGCCGAATTGCTGGCCGTCCGCCTGGAGCACGACGATATTCGAAACGCCGTCGTCCGCGGCTGAGCCGTCGCCCGCCGGCGGCCGCGCGGCCAACTGCAGTTCTTCGTTCAGAAATACCAGCGGAAGGAGATGGCCGCGCAGGCGGTAAACCGGCGCGCCGGCGACCCGCTCGATACACTTGGCGACCTGCTCCGGCTCGAGGCGCACTAATTCAAGCAGGCTGACCTGCGGGATGGCGAATCGTTCCCCGCGGGTGGTCACGATCAGCGCCGGGATAATGGCCAGCGTCAGCGGGATCTTGATCTTAACCGTCACGCCGGCTCCCAGCTTGCTATGCAAGTCCACCGTGCCGCCGATTTTCTCGATGTTCGTTTTGACCACGTCCATGCCGACGCCCCGGCCGGAGACATTCGTGACCTTCTCGGCGGTCGAAAAGCCGGGCAGGAAAATCAGGTTGACCATTTCGCGCTCGCTGAGGCGAGCCGCGTCCTCGGGCGTAATGAGGCCTTTCTTGAGCGCGCTGTTCTTGATTTTTTCGGGATTCAAACCACCCCCGTCGTCGGCGATCTCGATGTTCACCTGGCCGCCTTCGTGATAGGCCCGCAGGGTAAGCGTGCCCATTTCGGGCTTGCCCGCTTCCCTGCGGCGCTCGGGCGGCTCGATGCCGTGATCGACGGAGTTGCGCACCAAATGGGTCAGCGGGTCCTTGATCGCCTCGATGATCGTGCGATCGAGGTCGGTCTCTTTGCCTTCCATTTCGACCTGCACTTTCTTGCCGCAGGCGAGCGCCAGGTCCCGGACCACGCGCGGAATCTGGTTCCAAATATTGCCGATGGGCTGCATGCGGGTCTTCATGACGCCCTCTTGCAACTCGGAGGTGATCATGTTCAAACGCTGGGACGTGGCGACGAGCGTCGAGTCCTGATTCGTGTTGGAGAACTGCAGCACCTGATTCCTCGCGAGCACGAGTTCGCCCACCAGATTCATCAACCGGTCCAGCAACCCGACGTCCACGCGCACGGTGCTGTCGGAGACGCTGCGGCCCTTGTTTTCGGCCGGCTTATCGGCCGCTTCCGGGGCTTTCGAGGCGGCGGGGGCCGCCGCTGCCGCGGGCTTCGGCGGGTCCGCTGGGCCGGGGACGGAGACGGAAGGAGCGACGGCGGGCGACGGCGCTGCCGCCACGGGCGCGGGCTTCGCGGCGGACGCGGGCGCCGCAGTCGCGGCGACGGCGGTCTTGAGCGGAGTCGCGGGCGCCGGGACGGCTGGCGCCGCCGCCGTTGGCGTCGGGGCCGGGGGCGTGACGGGCGCCGGAGTTACCACGGGTGTCGCTGGCGCCGAGGGAGCCGGAGCCGC
Organism: uncultured Verrucomicrobiota bacterium; assembly: GCA_964522665.1. Lineage (GTDB taxonomy): Bacteria > Verrucomicrobiota > Verrucomicrobiia > Limisphaerales > CAZFVY01 > CAZFVY01. The sequence goes on from CAZFVY010000139.1 coordinate 4,137, forward strand.
GGCCAGCGGCACGGGAGCGGGGGCCGGAGCGCCGGTGGTCAGCGCCGTCAGCCGGTCGATCAATTCGGGGTATTGGCGGTCGCCTTCGGTTCCGGCGTTCTCGATCGCGCCGAGCATCTCGCGCACCGCGTCCACCATGCCAAGCAGAGTGGAGGTCATCTCGACGGTGATGACCAGCTCGCCGGCGCGCAGCCGGCTCAAAAGGTTTTCGCCGACGTGCGTCAAGCGCTGCAGTTTCTCGTAACCGAAGAAGCCCGCGGTGCCTTTGATCGTGTGGATCGTGCGGAAGATGCTGCTAATGCTTTCCTTGTCCGAGGAGTTCTTCTCCAACTGCACGAAGGCTTCATCGAGTCGGGCGAGGTTTTCGTAACTCTCCGTCAAAAAGTCTTTTACCAAGTCGTCCATATTATCTCCGGGAGAGGCGGCCGTCGGGGCCGCGATTGACCGTGACTGGCGCGGCCGAGCCGAATCGGGAGGGCGCGGGGTTGGCGATTTCGGCGTGGGTTGTCATCGGGGGGGCGCTTTTGCGTTTTGAATCGAGCTCGAGATTAACCGGTGGCGCGCGCTGAGGGGATGCCGGGAACGGTGGGCCGTCCATTTTTTGCGGCGAACGCCACGGGCGCGACCACGGAGCGGCTGGCCTCGGTCCTCGCCTCCGAGGCGATCGCCTGGTCATCGCCGTTGGCGGCGGAATCGCCGCCGCGTTCATTTTCCTCGTAGTGGAACTTGGCTACTAAAGCCTGCAGTTCCGCGGCCATTCGTGAAAGCTCCGCCGCCGCCTGCTGCGTGTGACCGGCGCCGGTGAAGGTGTTTTTGGCCGCTTCCGAAACGCCGCTGATATTGCTGGTGATCTCTTCGGCGCCTTTCGCCACCTCCAGGACGGTGCGACTCATCTCCGCGGTCGTGGCCGACTGCTCTTCGACGGCGGTGGCGATGGTGGTCGAGATGTCATTGACCTGCTTGATAACCCCGCCGATCTCGCCGATCGCCGAGACGGCGTCGCGCGCGCTGATCTGGATCGATTGGATCTTTTGGCTGATGTTCTCGGTCGCCTCGCGCGTCTGCTTGGCGAGCTCTTTGACTTCGTTGGCGACGACCGCAAACCCTTTCCCGGCTTCTCCCGCCCGCGCCGCTTCGATCGTGGCGTTCAAGGCCAGCAGGTTGGTTTGTTCGGCGATGGAATTGATCAACTTGATGACTTGGCCGATCTCCTGGCTGCTGTCGCCCAATTTGGCCACCGTGGCGTTGGTTTTCTCGGCCAATTGAACAGCCTGGCCGGCGACCTTGGAGGCGTCGCTGGAGTTCTTGGCGATCTCCTTGATCGAGGCATTCATTTCCTCGGTACCTCCCGCGACCGTGTTGATGTTTTTGCCGACTTCTTCGGAGGCGGCGGAGACGACGCCGGCCTGCGTCGAGGTCAGCTCGGCGTCACCGGACATTTGAGAGCTAACCCCGGTAAGTTGCCGGGCGGAATGCGCGAGCGAAGCGGCGTTCCGTCCGATGGCTCGGAAGGCCGCCGACAGCGCCTCGGTGGACTTGTTCAGCGCGCCGGCCATTTGGCCGACTTCATCTTTCTGATTGAGGTTCAGCCGTTTGGTAAAGTCGCCAGCCGCGACCGCTTGCAAAACGCCCACCGCTTGGCCGAGCGGTCCGGCGATCATGCGGGCGAGCACAAAGCCACACGCCAAAGCCAAAACGACCGCCACGGCGATGATCTCGATGAGCAGCGTCCGGCTGGAGACATACAGGTGGTTCGCCGCCGCGAATCGATCCTGCATCAGCTCGAGTTTGTTCTCGACCAGCTTGGCCATGCGTTGATCGATCTCGTTCTCGATCGCCCGGACATCCTTGACTCCCGCTTCCGCGTAAAGGTCCGCCCCGGCCTTGGCCAAGGTTGCCGCCTTTCCCTGGCGCACGTTTTCGAAAACCCGGTCCTGCGCCGGGACAAGCTGGGTCATCAACGCTTGAATTTCGGCGGCCAGCGCCTTCGTTTCCGTCGAAACGAGGGTTTTTTCGAAAGCCGCGTAATCCATTTCAAAGGCCTCGCGGGACTTCTTGATCTCGGCTTGGCGGCGGTCGAGCGCGCCGGGACTGCTGTCCAGGACCACGTTGCGAACCGCGCGCGACATGGCCAGGAGGTCGTAGTTGGCCTCGCGCATCGCGAGGGCGCCCAGGGCGTGCTTGTTATAAAGATCACTCATCATCACCACGGTGGCGCCGAGGGACTTGATCCCTTGATACCCGACGAAGCCCGCCAATCCGGCCATCAACGCGAAGCCAAGCATCAGTTTCTTGGTCGCAGTCATGTTTCTAATCCACATCATAAGTTGAATTTGGGTTCGATGATCTACGCCACTGTTAAATCGTTTTTTTTGACCGGCCAACCCGGCTGCGTCGCGCGGATTCGCCGAGGCAAACGTCCCCGTTCAAAGCGTCGCGGCGCCGGCGCGGAGGTGGCGCGCGCCGCCGGACCGGATGCCGGCCGTTTCAAAGCGCGGACAGTTATTGAGCCGCCGGCGAAGATTCCCGCCGAGACCTCGGCGGTCGTGCGACAAACGGATCCTGTTTTCCTAGCCTGACAGATTGGCCGGGGTCGAGAAATGGCGTATTCACGTCCCCTGCCCGGGCTGGCCGGCGCGAGTCCGCAAGACCCGTCAGACTCGCGCGAGTTGGAAAAGGCGAAAACGAGTTCGGGGCATCGCGCGTCCCCTGACGAGGTCGGCGCGCAAGGCGGTACCAACGCCGGGAGATGGAGAGGAAAGACCACCGGGGTCAGCGGCCCGACCACGCGCGCGGCGCTTTGGCGCGCCGATCGACGGAGTGGGGAAACATCGGTTGGTTTCATGAATTAGCTGTATTTCTATTCTTTATCGTCTTCTATGAGCAATACTTATTGTTCGTGTCCGAACCGTCAACTCAAGCGCGGCCAATATAAAGTCACGTAATCACGCTATCCGACTTGCGTTTGGCGGCTGGTTGTCCAGTTCCAAGTCCGGCGATTGACGCCCTTGCGGCGCTCCACGTTTCAACCGCCGGGGCCGATTTACCCGGAAGAGCGCGACCCCATCACTTCTCGGCCGACTCGAACGTTTTTGAGGTCGGCCGCGGGCCGCGCCGCCCAAATCCGATGACGAGATTAAGCTAAACCGATTTTGGCGCATATTGTGGCAAGACCTGATTCGTTATAAGTACTTGCCCTTATTCGAGGTAGGGGAGTGGCTTAGGCGTAACCGCGCGGGAGGCTGGTCGGGTGGGCGTAAACGTTCTGCGCAAGAGCTTCGTCATCCGCCATTTACCATTCGCTGGTGGGAACCCGCGGGGCTTTCGATCGATATTGCGGTTGAATCTGCATCTCGATCGCCCTTTCATTTGGCCGTCCGTAAAAGTTTATCGCGCGGCTCGTGAACGCGACCCAAACCGCCCCAGAGGGGTCGTGAGATTGCATCGGTGAGCGGCGGGTCTCGATTTGAGCCGGGCGCTGAGGAAGCGCCGCGCCGCGGCATCCTTGGCGGCGCCCCTCAAATCGACTCGCGGGCTGGCGCGCGGCTAAGCGGCGCGCCGCCCGGCGCATTCGCGGAAGCCGGCTTGCTGTTCCGCGGTCAGCGCCGACTTTGGAATCAGGAGGACGAGTTCGCTGAAACGTAGATGCAGATAAAAATACACTTCATCCTCAGAATAACCGCGGTAACGTGTCCAGGCGACCTCGGTCTTCCAATCAGGTCCGGTGAGCACGAGGGCCGCGCGATTGAATTCGAGGGTCCTTGGATCCGTTAGTTGCGGCTCAGCGTCAACCGTTTTGGCAGACAATTGATAGATATTGAGCGGAGCCAGCAGGACCAGGAAAATGAATGCCACGCCGCCGAACCGAAGCTCGTTCGGGAGAAAAAGAAGACCAACTCCCATCAGAGCCCAGACGCCCAACGCCAAGATAGTCCGACGGGAAAACATCGTCCGCCGCCAAAAAGTCCGGATCAGGACGCGGCGCGGAACCTGATACACCGATGTCCGATAAGTGATCGTCGAACTCTCAGAAGTTGGTTCCATACAGTTTGGGCGGACGATCTCTCGACCAAACTGCGTTGATCCAACCCAGAATCACAACCGAACCGCCATCGGCGATCGGGAGCAACATCGACCGGGTTCGGTTCGGCGCCAGCATGCGCGGACGGTTCGCGTCGGCGCGACACGTTGGAACCCCAGGTTAGATGAACTCGTTGATCAGGTTTTCCAAAAACTCCTGGCGACCGCTGGCGTTCGGGGCAACTTCACCCTTCTTGAGGATATAGGCCTCGAGTTCGGCGAAATCGGTCTTGCCGGCTTCGATTTTGGCGCCCAAGCCGGAATCGTAGGAACTGTAGCGTGCTTTGACGAATTCGGCGAGGCGGCCGTCCGCGCGAATCGCGGCGGCGATCTTGAGGCCGCGGGCGAACGCGTCCATGCCGCCGATATGCGCGTGGAAGAGATCGATTGGCTCGAAGCTCTCGCGGCGGGGCTTGGCGTCGAAATTCAGGCCACCGGTCGTGAACCCGCCCATCTTGAGGATGGTCAACATGCACTGGCTGGTGAGGTAGATGTCGGTCGGGAATTGGTCGGTGTCCCAGCCGAGCATCGGGTCGCCGGTGTTGGCGTCCACCGAGCCGAGCGCGCCCGCGGCGGCGGCGACTTCCAGTTCGTGCTGCATGGTGTGGCCGGCCAGCGTCGCGTGATTCGTCTCGATATTGAGTTTGAGGTGATCGATCAGGTCGTATTGCCGGAGAAAATTAAGGCAGGCGGCGGCGTCGGAATCGTATTGGTGCTTGGTCGGTTCCTTCGGTTTCGGCTCAATGTAGAATTGGCCGGTAAAGCCGAGCGTTTTCTTGTAATCGACGGCCAGGTGCAGGAATTTACCCAGGTGATCGACCTCCCGCTTGAGGTCGGTGTTCAGCAAGGTCGAGTAACCCTCGCGTCCTCCCCAAAAAACGTAACCCGCACCGCCCAGCTCGTGGGTGACTTCCATCGCCTTTTTGACCTGCGCGGCCGCGTACGCGAAAACGTCCGCGTTGCAACTGGTCGAGGCGCCATGCATATAGCGGGGATGGGCGAACAGGCAGGCGGTGCCCCAGAGCAGTTTGATTCCGGTGCGTTCTTGTTCCCGCTTCAGGACTTTGACGACGGCGTCGAGATTCTTGTTGCTCTGTTTGAGACTGGAGCCCTCCGGCGCGACGTCGCGGTCATGGAAACAGTAGAACGGGACGCCGAGCTTTTGCATGAACTCGAACGCCACGCGCGCGCGGTTTTGGGCATTGGCGACCGACTCGGTGCCGTCGTCCCAAGGACGGAGGGCGGTGCCGACGCCGAAGGGATCGGACAAGCGATTGCGAAAGGTATGCCAGTAGGCGACGGAGAAGCGGAGGTGGTCCTTCATCGCCTTGCCCTCGACCAGCTCCTCGGCGTTATAATGTTTGAAGGCCAGCGGATTGCGCGACTGGGGGCCTTCGTACTGGATTTTTGCGACTTTCGGGAACGCTTGGGCTGCGGGCATAATTCTATTCGTCAAAGTGTTAAATTTGCCCCGAGTAAACGGGTGGGCGGGCAGGGTCGAGTCTTGCCCGCCCGGAGTCAAGCGAGAAAGGGAGGTTTTGACTGCCCCAATCGCGAAATATGGCCCTCGGATGACTACGCCTCAGAACCGCGCGATACGCTCAAGGGCCTTAACCCGCTCGTTGATGGCCTGGCGGGTTACTTTGGTCGTATTCTTGAGGCCAAAACCTTCGCAACAGAACGAAGCCACCACGCTGCCGTGGATCATGGCCCGGCGCAGGTTGGCTTCGATCTTTCCCTTAGTGCTGGCCAGGTAGCCGATTAAGCCGCCGACGAAGGAATCGCCGGCGCCGGTTGGATCGACCACTTTGTCGAGCGGAAAGGCCGGGGAGACGAAGAATCCTTCCGGAGAGGAGAGGATCGCGCCATGTTCGCCCTTTTTGATGATCACGAATTTGGGGCCGAGCTTGTGAATCTTGCGGGCGGCGACCATGAGGTTGTCCTCTTTGGTCAATTGGCGCGCTTCGCTGTCGTTCAGCACCAAGGCATCGACCCGTTTGAGGAGCTTGAGCAAGTCGGGCAGGGCGATGTTTAACCAAAGGTCCATCGTATCGGCCACGACAAAGCGCGGTTTGCGCATCTGGTCGAGGACGTGATGCTGGAGGGCCGGGGCGATATTCGCGAGGAGGACAAACGGCGTATCCTGATGCGCGTTCGCCAGCTTCGGCGTGAAGGTCTCGAAAACGCCCAGCTCCGTCGTGAGCGTGCGGCGATTGTTCATGTTGACCTCGTATTCGCCGGCCCAGTGAAAGGTCTTGCCGGGAACCACTTGCAATCCCTCGAGGTCTATGCCGTGACGGCGATAGAGGCGGAGGTATTGTTTGGGAAAATCGTCGCCAACGATGCCGATCAGTTTGACGGGCGCGAAGAAGCTCGCGGCCACCGCGGCATGGCTCGCTGAGCCGCCGAGCAGACGCGGGTTCTCCGAATAGGGCGTTTTGATCGAGTCAAGGGCAGTCGAACCGACAACAAGGACACTCATGGTTTTGGGCTAAGACAATGGCAGGCCTGAATGCCGTTTGGTATTATTCGAGAGGTGGCGTTGACGCCGCCGCGTTCGATCAGGCGTTACGACGGTAAACGTTCCTTATATTCGCGGCAAGCCTGCACGATATTGGGGGCGTTGAGAATCGCGGAGACCACGCAGATTCGGCGGGCGCCAGCGGCGATTACGTCGGCGAGGTTGCTGAGGTTGATACCGCCGATGGCGAACCAGGGGATGGAAATGTTCGCCGCCGCCCAGCGGACATAATCGAGAGTCACGGGCCGGGCGGTCGGCTTGGTGCCGGTCGGATAGACCGGTCCGATCGCGACGTAGGCCGCGCCGGCGCGGACCGCCCGGGTCGCTTGCTCGGGGGCATGGGTGCTTAAACCGACCTTCACACCGGCTCCAGCCGCCGGGAGATCGGAGATGTGATTATGGCCGAGGTCGAAAAAATCCTCCTGCCCCAAATGGCACACCGGTGCGCCGACGCCGGCGGCAACGTCGAGGTGATCGTTGATGACGAGGCCGACGCCGGCGGCGTTGGTAATGGGCAGAATCCGCAGCGCCAGGGTCCGAATCTCCTCGGCAGTGGATTGTTTGGCTCGAAGCTGGATGAGGTCGGAGCCACCTTGGCAAAGTTGCCAGGCGATCTCCTCGGGTGACCGCCGGTGGAGGTAACCGGTATCGATAAACGTATAAAGCTGGCAGGCGGAGAGCGGTTTCACGTTTGGTTTGGCTGGCGTTTTGGGTGGGCGGCGGGCGGCTAACGGTCGAGGAGACAGAGGCCTGCGGCAGCTTTTTTAGGCGCTGTTTTCTGACGGTTGCGAGCGTGCTTGACGTTGTGGGCGCTTCATTCCGCCCGCGTTCGCGTTGCTTCGGCGCGGCAAGCCCGCTTGGCCAGGACAACGCAGCGCGATGTCCCTGCGTGCCAAGGCGCGCGTGGGGTGGTTTGATGAGCCGGTTTTGGCTTACGCCTTGTCTTCAATTAACTCCCGACGGGCGCCGCCGAGGAGTTGCTCGACGAAATTGGTGGAATAGACGCCGCGGCGAAAATTCGGATCTTGCAGGATGGCCTGCTCGAACGGGATCGTGGTTTTGATCGGCGAGATGAGGTATTCGCTCAGCGCCCGGTTCATCTTGTCCATCGCCTCGCGGCGATCCTTGCCGTAAGTAATCAGCTTGCCGATCATGGAGTCGTAGGCAGGCGGAATCACGTAGCCGGTATAAGCGTGGCTCTCGATGCGAACCCCGCGTCCGCCCGGAGCGTAATACATGTCGATCCGTCCCGGGCAGGGCCGGAAATCGTCGAACGGGTCCTCGGCGTTGATGCGGCATTCGATGGCGTGTCCCTTGAACACCAGGTCGCTCTGCGAAATGCGCAACGGCTCGCCCATCGCGATCAGGATTTGTTGCCGAACCAGGTCCACGCCGGTCACTTCTTCGGTCACCGGATGTTCAACCTGGATGCGCTTGTTGACTTCTAGGAAATAGAAATTGCCCTGGCTATCGACGATGAATTCGACCGTCCCGGCGTTCGTATAATGAGCCATTTCGGCGATGCGCAGGGCGGCTTTGCCCATTTTCTTGCGCAAGTCCTTGAAGCGGCCCTCGATGAGGGGCGACGGCGTCTCTTCGACCAGCTTTTGATTGCGCCGCTGAATCGAGCAGTCACGCTCGCCCAAATGGATCAGGTTGCCTTTGGAATCACCGAGAATTTGGAATTCGATGTGATGGGGGTCTTCGATGTATTTTTCGATGTAAACCCCGGCGTTCCCGAACGCTTTCTCGGCCTCGATGCGCGCCGTTTGGTAGCCTTTGAGAAGGGAAATATCGTTATGCGCGGCGCGCATGCCGCGGCCACCGCCGCCGGCGATGGCTTTAATCATGACCGGGTAGCCAATACGTTTGGCCGTGGCCAGGGCGTCCTCTTGGGTTTCGACGATGCCGTCCGAGCCGGGCGGGCAGGGAACGTTCGCTCGCTTGGCCAAATCACGGCTGGTGGCCTTATTCTCCAAAGCGTTCATCGCCCGCGAGCTGGGGCCGATGAAGCGGATGTTACAACTCTCGCAAACGTCGGCGAAATGAGCGTTTTCGGAGAGGAAACCGTAACCGGGATGGATCGCGTCAACGTCGGTTATCTCCGCCGCGCTGATTAAGCGATCAATCCGCAAATAACTCTCTGAACTGGGTCCTTTACCGATACAGATTGCCTCATCAGCCATCTGTACATGCATGGAATTGACATCCAATTCGGAATAGACGGCGACCGTCCGGATGTTCATTTCCTTGCACGCTCGGATAATGCGAACAGCGATTTCCCCTCGATTTGCTACCAGGACTTTTTCGAACATTAGTAAGGATGAATTGGCCGGACTGGGACGTTGCAGGCTTCAGAATCGCCCGAGTCCCCTAGAGTGGTCGAATCTTAAACATCGGCTGACCAAATTCGACGGGTTTGGCGTTATCGACCAGGGCCTGAGTGATGACCCCTCGCACCTCCGCCTTGATCTCATTCATCACCTTCATCGCTTCGATGATGCAAACGATCGTGTCAGGGTTCACCTCCGCGCCGACCTCGATGTAATTGGCCGACTCCGGTGACGGAGCGCGATAGAACGTGCCGATCATCGGCGATTTGATCTCGGCTTCGCCGGTGGCCGGCAACGCCGCCGGGGGATTCGTTGCCCCGGATGAAGCCGAGTTGGGAGCGCCTTGATTGGTAATCGCCGGCATGGCGCCGCCGCCATCCTCATTATGTCCCGTCGCCGGGCCACCGTTGGCGCCGCGCCGCATGCGAATCTTAAAATCCTGCTGTTCCAACTCGAATTCCAAGATCGAGTTCTTTTTCATCAAGTCGATGATCGCCTTGATTTCCCTTAGATCCACGACGTCCTCCTCATGGGCGCAGGCCCCTTCAAAAATAGACCGGAAATTATTTCAAGTTTGGCCGTCATAAAGCAAAAAGCAGTGGCCGTCATCCGGCCCTGCTCAAAGTAACCAGTATCAATTGCCAGCGAGGTTAGCCAACCGAAGGGAGGCCGTCAAGCAAAGATTCGGCGCCTCGAAAAGGCGCGCAAAAAGCGGTCGAATCAGTCCAGTTGACCGGCTGATTCAGAGGGAATCACTTCAAGTTAACGTTAACCGCAGCATCTACTGCTAATGTATAAGAGTGGACGCCGAAGCCGACGATTTGGCCCGTGGTGACTGGCGCAATCAGCGACTTGTGCCGGAATTCTTCCCGGGCGTGGACGTTGGAGAGGTGGATCTCAATCGTGGGGATTCCGGTCGCGCTGATCGCGTCGCGCAGGGCGACGCTCGTGTGGGTGTAGGCGGCGGCGTTCAGGACGATCACGTCGAAAACGCCCTTCGCCTGTTGAATCCAAGTCACCAATTCTCCTTCGAGATTCGACTGGCGAAAGTCCACCTCGGCGCCCAGCTTGGCGGCTCGCTCACGAACCTTTGCCTCGATTTCGGCCAGGGTCGTTCGGCCATAGACCGACGGTTCGCGCTGGCCGAGCAAATTCAAATTCGGACCATTGAGAAACAAAAGTTTCATCACTTGTGACTACGTTAGTAATCGGGCGGGCGGTTGTCGATGCTATTCCCGTTCGACCCGATCGAGGACGCTTGGCGCCAACCTCTCAGCGCGGGGCTACGGCCAGTTTCTCCGGCGCCGAAGTGACAGCCCAGAGCCAGCCGAGTAGAGCAAAAAACGCCCAAGCCAGGGCTGGAGTATATAAACTGAACTCGACGAACCCTTGGAGCGACCACGCAAAAAGCCCGATCCAAGTCGCAAAGTGCGCAGTATTGTGGCTACTTTTACGATACAGGATAAAAACTGAGCCAAGAACCGCCAAACCATAGGTCGCGGCTCCTAGGACGCCGGAATCGGACGCTTGCTCCAGATAATCGTTGTGGGCCAATTGCGCCATTTCGGCGTCTTTGGGCTTGTTCTGCCGGTATGGGATCGAGAACGTGCCCGGCCCGGTGCCGAAGACCGGATGGCGCGCGGCCATTTGGGCCGCGACTCGCCAGTAATCGAATCGAGCGCCGACGCTGGTGGCGCCGCGCTCGAAATAGGTCTGAAAGCGGACAAAGAACCCGGTCAAAGCAGCCACGACGACGACCATCGCCACCGCGAGTCGTACCGCGCGGGACAGGTTTAACCGTGGCAGGAACGTCAGTCCCATGACTACGGCGATCAGCCAGCCCGCCTTCGAGCCGGACCAGTAAAGGCCAGCCAGGCCACCGAAAGCCAGCAATCCAACTAAAACAGTGCGAGTTACTTGCGTTAGCCAATTAGTGACTTCCCAGAGACGCACCAATGAAAGCGGCAGCAGCAAAAGAATCCCCCCCGCGAAAGCGTTGGGATAGACAAAGGTCCCGAAAATGCGGTTGCTCGCAATCCGTTTCAAGTATTCGGCCGGGAACTTTTGCCAGTCCGGCTGTTGGTAGAAATAGCGCCGCGTTTCCTCTAGGCCGCCGAAATGTTGGGCAAACCCCATCACCAACGCCATCACCAAGCCGAGCATCAGCCCGGTGTGGAAGTGGGAGAGTCGGCGATTCCCGCCGAGCGCGAGCAGGCCCAGATAGAAACAGACCACGCACCCCGTGAAGTGGCGCACGGTCAACATGGTCAGCCGGGAATCGATCGACTGCGAAGCGGCAACCAACTGCCACGCCAGCCAGGCGGCTGGCAACCCGACCCACCGCCAAGGGAATTGGGTCTGCATCCGGAACGCCGGCAAGCAACCGACCACCAGAGCCAAAACCAAGGGATACCCCCAAGCGACCGGCCAGCTCTCGACCGCGACCTCTGCGGGTCCGGCGGGCGGTTCGATGAAAGTCGCCAGCACGATCGGGTTCCCGAGCTTGGCAACGATTAAGAAAAAGCACAAACCTGCGATTATTTCGGTCAAATAATTCGCTTTCTGCGGTTTCTGTAACGGTAACGTCTCTGAATCGCGCTTTTTTCCTTGAGTCGGGTTCACGACGGGGCCAGCGGTTAGAGCTTCAACTTGAGCAGCCCAACTTCCAGCGTCAGCGCCTCTTGGACATTGGTTCGGAGCAAACGCTGCGTCTGTTCGATGGCCTCGAGATTCGCGGCGGCGTCCTTGGGGGTAATGCGGCGGGCGACCTTTTCGGCGGCCACGCTCAATTCGGGAAAACTCGCCATGGCGCGACCGACTCCGAGCGCGTGGAGCCAGACGTCGCGGAGCCACCACTGAAGGCCAAGCAATAGGTCGGCCCGTTGCCGACGGTATTCCGCTTCGACGGCGGCGGAGAGTTCGTCATCCCATTTTTCCCGCAGCTTTGGGTCAACGTCTTCGTAGCGGGACTGCGGGGAACGGTCAGTCAGCGATTTCTCGATCTCCGCCTTTAGCTCGGCGAGTCGCGCCAAGAGCTTGCCCAGGGAGCGGTAACGGCCCAGCAGCCCTTTCTGTTCGGCCGCGGCGGTCTGGCTGAACTCGGCGATCAACGCGCCTTGCGCCCCGGCCAACTGATATTTGCTTTCGCCCGCGAAATGCAACCTCAGACAACGGGAAAGGATCGTTTCCAGAACCCTTTGCGGCTCCGTGGAGAGCAGGATGATGATGGTCTGGTCCGGCGGTTCCTCCAGGGTCTTGAGGAAGGCGTTGGCCGCTTGCGTATTCAGTCGGTCCGCGGCGACGATCACCGCGACTTTGTACCGGGCCTCGTGCGGCTTGAGATGCATGGTTCGCATGGCCTCCCGCATTTGGTCAATCGTTATGATTCTCAACTTGGATTCCGGCCGCACCCAAAGCACGTCCGGGTGGGCGCTCGCGTCGATTTTCGCGCACGGGGCGCAATGGTCACATGAATCGAGGCGGGTTGCCGTGTCGGCGCCGTCGCGCGTGGGCGGGGCGTCGCAGTTGATCACTTTGGCCAGCGTGCGAGCCATCTCCTCGAGCACGCCCAGTTGGTAGCCGGTGAAGAGATACGCGTGCGCCAGGCGCCCCAAACGCAGACTGCGCTGTAGCAGGTCCACAACCTGGCGCTGCGCGGGGAAATCGGCGAAAGACATGTGCTCTTATTACGCCGGTCAGGCCATTGAATCAAGGAATGCGCGAGACGAATGAGCCTTATAACGGCAGTTGGAACGCGCCAGATTGAGTAAGGCTTTGGAGCAGAAACGGTTTGG
>CAZFVY010000140.1:0-16473 GCA_964522665.1 uncultured Verrucomicrobiota bacterium
GTAGGTTACGGGAACTCTAACGCCGCTATTCAAACTGACGCTGAAGGCGACCGATTCGCCTTCAAGGACAGTCTGGCTCTGCGGGTAGCTCCCGAAGACTACTGGCCCGACGACGTTCAGGGATGCGTCTTGGCTTGAAATCGAGTCGTCGGCGTTGGAAACGGATACTGAGTAGAAACCACTGTCGGTGACTTGCGCATTTTGCAGGTTCAGCGATGAATTCGTCGCGCCTTCCAAGTCAAATCCAAAGAGCCGCCATTGATAGAGCATTGGGAGGGCGCTGGTCGCCGTCACATTGAACGTAACGTCAGATCCGACAGTGACCGTGGTGTTCGTCGGCTGCGCCGCGATGAGGATCGACGAAATAACCGTTAGGAACGCGTAGGGGGTGAACGATTGGCCCAGCCCATCGGTAACGATGACTTGGTAAAGGCCGGCGTTCGCCGAGCGAACATGGGGCAGCGTCAGGGCGGAATTCGTGGCGCCAGACAGGTCGTAACCGTTGAATTGCCATCGATAAGTGAAAGGAGGGCGGCCGAACGCGACGACGACGAAGCTGGCGTCGGCGCCGGCCGCGACGGTGGAGTTTAGAGGAGGATTAATGATGTAGGTCTGGCCGGTGTAAGAAGCGTCGGGCATCGGGGAGCCTTTTCGAATCACGTTATTTCCGGTGTCGGCCACATAGACATTGCCCACGCCATCGACCGCTATGCCTCCCGGGGCAAAAAACCGGGCCGCGGCGCCGGTTCCGTTAACGTAACCGCGATGATCTCCAGCGAGTCCGGCCAGGGTGCTCACCACCCAATTTGTTCCGGACGGCGCCAATTGTCGGATCGTATTGTCGCCCTCCTCAGCGACGAACACGTTGCCGGAGCCGTCCAACGCCACTCCGAGTGGGTCATAAAATCGGGCGATATTTCCGGGCCCGTCGGCGTTTCCGATCAGACCCGCCAGGCCGGCGACGGTTGTGACGATCCCCGACGGGGATACCTTCCGGATTGTATAGTTGTAGGTATCCGCCACGTAGAGATTGCCGGTGGCGTCAACCGCCAATCCCGTCTCAGAAAAAAATTGAGCGGCGCTGCCCACGCCATCGGCGGCGCCCCACATGCCGGCAAGTCCGGCTAACGTGGTCACCATCCCGGCAGGGGTTATTTTCCGGATCGTGCTATTCCCATAGTCGGCGACGTAAAGGTTTCCCGAGCTGTCAACTGCCACTCCAGAAGGACCGTAAAACCTTGCGTTGGACGTCAATCCGTCGTCGCTCCCGGGAACGCCCACTCGACCGGCAATGGTCGTCACCAACCCTGCCGGCGTCACTTTTCGAATCGTGTCGTTCCCCGTATCGGCGACGTAAACATCTCCCGCGCGGTCAACCGCCACGCCGTAAGGGAAATAGAATCGCGCTTCACGACTCGCCCCGTCCGCAGAGCCTTGTTGGCCGGCTATTCCGGCAAGCGTGGTAACGATTCCGGCCGGACTCACCTTGCGAACGACGCTGTTCCCACTGTCGGCTACGTAGATATTTCCGCCAAGGTCCAACGCGATCCCCCGGGGTCGGTTAAACTGAGCGGCGTTTCCGAGACCGTCCGTGCTGCCGTAGTCGGAAGAGCCGGCGAGGGTAGTGAAAGAGTAAGGGGTGTAAACGGGTTGCGTATGGGCTTGGAAAGACACCCGCGCGAGGATGATAATGCCACAGGCGAGAGTGAAAGCTCGATAGTTCATCTGGCTATATTTAGGTGCGGTTTCTTCGCAAGGCGTCGGCTCAGCATAATCCGGAACTCGCCGTTCCGCAAATGAGGCGTCTGAAAGAGGAATTGCTTGCTACGGCTCGCCTATCCGTTCCGTTGAAAGGTCGGCCAAAGGTTATTTCAACCGGTCAACGCGGCCCGCGGGATCGACGGCGATTTCGCGGGCGATTGGCGGGACGGCGACGGTCGTGAGGCGTCCGCCGGGCCAGCGGATTTGCAGAGTTGTCGGCGGTTCCGGCGTGGCCAGGACCTCGACGGCGCTGTCTTGTGACCAGTAACCTGAGCCGGCGTGGATTTCGCGGGCGGGGCCGAGGCGCGCGCCGAAGCCGAGACGCATCACGGCGCCGACGGCCGTGGGATTGCCGATCGGGCCGCGCAGGCGGACGCGCAGGCCGGGCCGGGCGCCGCGATTGTGGTAGAGTTTCGTCGCGGCGTCGTTTTGGCTGACGGCCAGATCTACTCGACCGTCCTCGTCGAAGTCGCCGAGGGCGCTGCCGCGTTGCTCGCCGTAAATTGCGAGGCCGCTCCGCTGTCCTTCGACCTCGGTAAAACCGCCGTGGCCGTCGCCGCGCAGCAGCAGGCCGCGCCCGGCGGCGTAGCGCGAGGTTTCGGGTTGGGCATCAAAAAAGTTCTGGCTCAGGAAGATGTCCTCGGCGCCGTCGCCGTCGAGGTCGGCGACGTTGACGCCAAAGGCGGGAGCGAGTTGCGCCGCGAATGGCAGCGCGCGCGCCTCGAAACGTCCGCCGCGATTCAGGAAGACCGTGCTCTCCAGCCAATTCGCGTTGAGGCGTGACGCCGTCTTCAAGGTTTCGCCCAGCACGTCGGCGAGGCTGGCCGCGCCGAACGCCCGGTAACTGCCGAACTTCCCGCGCAAGAACGGCAGGGAGCGGCTCAAGGTGTCCCAGTCCCGCCAGGGAACGGTCTGGCGCCGCGCCGGGTCGAAGCAGGCTTCGACGATGTCGATGGTACCGGCGCCGCCGAGGTCGCCGAAATAGACTTCGAGCGGACGCGCGCGAAAGGGTTCGTACGGGGTGTTGCGTCCGAAATTGGACGCCACGATATCGAGCCGGCCGTCGCCGTCGAAATCGCCCACCGTGACGCCGTTCCACCAACCGCGATAATCCGCCAAACCCCATTCGGTGGTTACCTCGCGAAATTTTCCCGACTCGTTGTGGAACACCCGGATCGGCCCCCACTCACAGGCAAGCACCAGATCAGGCCAACCGTCACCGTCGAGATCGCTGAACACCGCGCCGCTGACGAGTCCGAGGGCGCTCCACAATCGGCTGTTCTCGCGGTCGAGGCGAAATCGTCCGTCTGAATAACGATACAAGCGCGAGGCGGCCGCTTCGGGATAACGCCCCGGATTGACGCGGCCACCGACGAAGAGCGCCAGATTGCCGTCGCCATAAACGTCGGCCAACGCCAATGGCCCGACGGTTGCTTGCTGTCCGACCAGCCCGGCCGCGGGGTTGAGTTTTCCTGAAGCCCAGTCGAATCGCGCGACGGAGTTTTGCGCGGCGGCGCCGTTTTCGTAGTTTGATTGGCCGGCGAGGAGCGCGCGTACGCCGGAGGCGGTGGCAAATCCGAGGACCGTCGTCTCGTTTGCTTCGGCCGGGCCGCCCGCCGATCTGCCCGCGACCGGACGGAACCCGCCCCGGCCGTCGCCCAGAAAAATGCCCATTTCAGCGCCGCGCCCGGCGCCGATGATAAGGTCGTCGTGGCCGTCGCCGTCGAGATCGAACCAGGCGATGCCCGGCCCCAATCGGCTCAGCCGATTTGGCAAAAGGGGCTGACGTTGAAAGTCGTCGTAATCTTCCTGATGGTGCGCGTGCGACAAAAGCGGGCTGGCATCCTCGAAAAGCGCTGGCTCGGCGGGCGTCGGCGTCGGTGAGGCTGGCGCCGGAGAGGCTCCGGTTTCGTCGAGCTCGTAAATGCGATTTGGGCGCGCGCCGCGGATCGTGCTCCGGGCGCCGTTGCGCCAGGTCACTTCGATCGTCAAATTGGTGGCGGCCCCGGCGGCGAAGACGCGCAGGGGATCGTCGCCGGAGAGGTAGCGTCCGCCGCAGATCACTTCCTGGCTTTGCGGCGCCGGTCCGCCGGTGACGCGAATTTGCGCGCCGATCCCTTGCGTGTTGGGCGCTCGTCCGCGCAGGCGCACCGCCACGCGCGGCGCGGGGGTGTCGTGACGATAAATCCCCGCCGGCGAGCCGAGCCGATTGACGACCACGTCCACGGCGCCGTCGCCGTCGAAATCCGCGAGCGCCATGCCGTGCGCGACGCCCACCGCGTTAAAGCCCCAGGCGTCACTCGCGTCCGCAAAGGTCAGGTCGCCGCGATTCCGAAAGGCGAGCAGTCCGGTATTGAGGCGCGGGAATTGCGGCAGCAGACTGTGCCGCCGCGCGGGCGGGAGTTGGCGCATCGACTCCGCGCCGCGGACCGTCGTATCCATGTCGAGCATGTCATGGGCGTTGCCGGTGGTGATCAACACGTCTTCAAAGCCATCGAGGTCCACGTCGAGGAAGATCGTGGACCAGGACCACTCCGACGCGGCCAACCCGGCCGCGCGCGCAATCTCGGCGAACGTGCCGTCGCCGCGGCCGAGGAAAAGGGTGTTGCGCATCACTTGCGGACGATCATCGAGGGCGCCGGGCGGCGAGGCGACGATCTGCCGGTCGAGATTGGCCCGCTGGGTGTGCCGCCGATCCAGGCGGCGGCTGAGCATATCGACCACGAACAAATCGACCCGGCCGTCGCGGTTGATGTCCGCGGTGTCGGCGGCCATCGAGGACATGCTGTTCTCACGCAGGGCGAGCCGCGGGAGCGCGCGAAAATGTCCGTGGCCGTCGTTCAGCCAAATCCGATCCGGCGAATTGTAGAAATCATTGCAGACGTAGAGATCGGGCGCGAGGTCGCCGTTCAGGTCGCGGAACAGGGCGGTCAACCCCCAGTCCTGCGGCGCCTCCGTCAGCGCGTGGCCGCTCTCATCGAGGAAAACGCCGTTGGTCCAGGAGACCGCCTTGAAATGCCCGTGGCCGTCGTTCAAGTAGAGAAAATCCGGCTCGCCTTTTTCGACGAGGAGCGGCTGCCCGCTCGAGTTTGTGATGAGCGTGAAGCGCTCTTCCAATTCGGCCATCGCCTTCGCGTCCACGGTCTTGAGCTTCAGTTCCGCGGGCAGGTCTTTGATCGTCGTCGTGCGATAATTCGCGACGTAGAGATCGAGCGTCCCATTGCCGTCGATGTCCGCCAGCGCCATCGAGGTGCTCCCAAACTTGCGCGTCAGGCCGGAGTCGAGTGACTCGTGAAAATGACCGTGGCCGTCGTTGAGGAAGAGGCGCGTGCCGGCGCCGATCGAATTCACCAGCAGATCGACGTGGCCGTCGCCATCGACGTCGGCGAAGACCGCGCCAGTCGAGGCTTGGCCGAGGCAGGCGACGCCGGCGCTGGCCGTGACGTCCTCAAAGCGCCAGTCCCCGAGATTGCGGTAGAGCACGTTGCCGCCTTCGAGCCGGCAAAAGTAGAGATCGCAACGTCCGTCGCCGTCCACGTCGCCCGCGGCGACCCCGGAGCCGTTTTCGAGAATCCGGTTGGCGACGGCCGCCGCGTCCGAAAGCGTGTTGGTAAACCAAATTCCGGTGCGCTCGGGTGGTAGCAGGGTGAAACCGACTTTGCTGGAAGTGGCGACGGTCAACGGGGCGCTGCGGAAGCCGTCGCCCGCCTCCCACTTCAAATCCTCACCGCGCGCGATTGGCGGGCGCCAGAACCCCGGCAGCAACCACGCGGCCCAAAGCCAACAGGCCACGGCGCGGCTGAAGGGCAGCCGGCCTCGGCAATGGACGGTCGTCGGCATCGAATGGGTTTCGCTTCACGCCCTAAAGTCGCGTCGGCCGGACGGGGGCCGTCAAGACGCCCGCCCGCCGGTGGTCCGGCGCCGCTTTAAGGTTGAAGAAGCCGCATTCTTTCACGAAAGTCGGATGAGATGCAAATCGAAGCGGTTTCCCGGTCTCGCCCGAAATTGGATACCCGCGCTTACCGCGGGGCGCGCGGTTTCAGGCTCGGTTTCTCGCTGAGCGTGATTTGCGCGTTTCTTGGGGCCGCGTCCGCTCCGGCCGCGGATGAAAAAGCCGCGGCGCCCTCGTCGGACGCGGTGACTTTCACCAAAGACGTCGCCCCGATTCTCTTCGATCATTGCGCGATCTGTCATCGGCCCGAGCAATCAGGCCCGTTCAGCCTCCTTTCGTATCGCGACGCCAAAAAGCACGCGAAGGAGATCGCCGAAGTGACCCACCGCCGTTACATGCCGCCGTGGCTGGCGGAGCCGGGCTACGGTGAATTCGCGAACGATCGCCGGCTTTCCACGGAACAAATCGAGACGCTGCAACGCTGGTACGCGGCGGGCGCGCCGGAAGGAAATCCGGCGGATTTGCGGCCCGCGCCAACCTACAGCGCCGGCTGGCAGCTTGGTCAACCCGATCTCATCGTCAAATTGCCCCAGTCGTACACGCTGCGCGCGGAAGGGAAGGACGTGTACCGTAATTTTGTCGTTCCGATTCCGGTCACGGGAACCCATTACGTCAAGGGGGTGGAGTTCCTGCCCGACAACTGGCGGGTGATCCATCACGCCTTTTTCAACGTGGACCGCACGCGGCAGTCGCGGCGGCAGGCCGAGAAGGAGAACCCGCCGGGGTTCGATGGCATGCGCCTGCCGGACAACGCGCGGATGCCGGGCGGGCAATTCCTGAGCTGGCAACCCGGCCGGCTGGCATCGATGGGCAGCGAGGGCTTGCCGTGGGTCCTGGAAAAGGACACCGACCTCGTGATGCAGCTTCACATGCATCCCAGCGGCAAGCCGGAGACGATCCAGCCGTCGCTCGGCTTTTATTTCACCGACCGGCCGCCGACCAACAGCCCGTTTCGCGTCAATCTTTCGTCCTTCATCATCGACATTCCCGCCGGCGCCAAGGATTACGTGATCGAGGACAAGTATGTGCTGCCGGTGGACACCGATTTACTGCGGATTATGCCGCACACGCATTACCTGGGCAAGGAACTGCAAGGGTACGCGATCCTGCCGGACGGAACCAAGAAGTGGCTCCTGATGATCAAGGATTGGGATTTCAACTGGCAGGGCGATTACCGCTTCGCGGAACCGATCTTCCTGCCCAAGGGCACGACGCTCTGCATGCATTTCTCCTACGATAACTCCGACGAAAACGTCCACAACCCGAGCCATCCGCCCAAGCGGGTCAAGTATGGCCTCGAGACGACGGACGAGATGTGCGAGCTTTGGTTCCAGGTCATGCCGCGCGACGTGAAAGACCTGTCCGTCCTCGGGCGTGATTTTTATGGCAAGCTCGCGCGCGTGATCGTGGACTACAACGAGTATCTGGTGCGGGTCAATCCGCGCGATGCGGTCGCGCAGACCAAACTCGGCCGGGCGCTGATGGCCTTGGGGCGAATTCCCGAGGCCTTCGAGCATCTCACCACCGCGGTCCAAATCGACCCGGACAACGACAAGGCCCACTACGAACTCGGCTTCATGTATATGCGGCAGGGGCGGACCGCGGAGGCCAAGATGGAGTTCCTGGCGGTCGTGCGCGTGAATCCCGCGGACTACGAGGCGCAGGGCAGCCTGGGCGGGATTTACCTGCGGGAGGGCAACGCGGCGGCGGCGGCGGAGCAATTCCAGAAAGCTCTGCAATTAAACCCGGATGACGTGATCGCGCGCCGGGGTCTTGAAAACGCGCGCCGGGCTCTGAGCGCGCCGGCGCCCCGGGGCAACTAATCGTAGGACGGCGGGCTACGGGTGGTCGGTGACGCCGCTCCGCGGCGTGGTCGGCGCCGCGCGGCATCCGTACCACCGGAGGCATTTTTCGACCGGACGAGAGCCTTCGGCCACGTCTTACTTGGCTGACCCAGGTGGCAAGCGATTACTGCGCTGGCGCCGGGGGCGCGGCCGTGGCGGCATCCCAACGCGGGTAAGCCGAGCCGACGCAGTGAAGCCCGCCGTGTTCACGCTGAATATCCGCGGTGAGGAGGCGCGTGATCTTGACGTTCTCGCCCAGCGCGGATTGAAACGCGCGCGCGGCCGCCTCGTCGAGCGCCGCATAGAATCCTCCCTGCGAGGGCATGAGAAGCCGGTCGCGATCCTGGAGGCAATTTACGTAGTTAATGCTGTGATAAAGGTCGGGCATGCTCGGGATCGGAACGACTTTCCAACCGAGGCGCTCCAGTTTCGCGCGTTGCGCCTGACCGGACGCGACCAAGTCGCGCAGGGCTTGAAAGTATTCGGCGACGCCCGGGTTGGCGGGAGCGTTCGTGCCAGTCAAACCGGCGCTGGCGAGCAAATCGAGGGACGCCAGGAAAAACTGAAAGTTGAGCGCGGGAACGTCCGTGTTGTCGGACGCGAAGAGGTTCACCAAAGGCGCCCGATACTGGCCGCGCTCGTTGAGATAGGGGCGCAGGGCGGCGCCGAAACGCCCGAGGAGCGGGAGGACAGCGCCATTCGCCAAATCCGCGAGCGCCGCCTGGACGGCGTTAGTTGGCATCAGGTCGGACGATTGGAAACAGTTTAGGACCCGCTCGACCACCGCGCGCGCCGCCCGGGGTCCGTCATTGACGAACGCGACCACTTGGCCATCGACGACCCGCAACGTGAGATCGTAGTCCAAGTGGTACGAGGCGCCCGGCATCACGACGCAGCGGTCCACGCCGAATTCAACGCGAAACGCGTCGAGAATCTGCTCGCGCGTCAGGCCGAGCGCGAGATTGCGATACCACTCGGTTTCGGCCAGGAGCAAGACAGTCTGGCGCTGGCGCGGATCACGGACGACCAGCAAATTGCCGCCCTGGAACAGCAAGGGCGATTGGATCACCGTCTGGCCCGCGGCGCGCAGGCCGTCGAGCAGAAACGACTCGATCGGGGTGAAGACGGATTGCAACTCTTCGGTCGAAGCGTAACGGGGAGTCAAGGTCGCCCAACCCTCGACGTTGGTCCCGCCCGAGGTCAGGAAGCCGGGTTTGCCGTTGTCTTGCGCCCAGGCGGAAAACCGGACCGGTTCCGGGAGGAAGGTGAGGCGATGCGGCCGCCGGAGCGGCCAGCAATGCAGCGCAATCCACCTGATGTTCTCCAGGTACTCCTCCGGGACGCTCACCAACAGGTCCGTTTCCGGGAGCGCCGCGGTCAGTTGCCCGGTCACATCGATGCTTCCACCCCGAATGATTCCGTCGCGGTAGCCGCCGCCGATCTGAAGCCGGAGTTGTCCAATTTCGCGCTCGCCGGTTTCTTCGGCGGCGCGAAAGCCCGGCCGAGTTGGAACGAAACGGAACGGCACGGTGGCCAGAGCGGTCGTTAACGCCGCCGGGGTTTTGCTCGCGGCCAATTGTTCGGTCAGGAATTGGACGACCGTGACCGAGTCGGCTTGGCGCCCGGGAAGCGGCCGGAAATAGCGGAGGAGATCGACCGGGAAACCGACGTCGGCCAGGGCTTGGACTCCAGCCGCGGCGTTGGTCGCGAACCGCGCGGGTCCCAACTTTTCCAACGCCCGCGCGGCGGTAATCAACAGGCCATCGCTGGCCAGCGACTGGCGGATCAATCCGGCCGCGCCGCGTTCGGTCTCGGTCGCGCCGGCCACGGGAAGCCGCAACGGGCGAAGCTCGGCGGCATCGGCGAGGATCGGCGCGCGGAAGCCCGGCGAAGGGACGATCGGTTGGTCGTTTTCCAGCCCGAGGCGATAGGCCGCCGCTGGCGCCGGAATCGCCGGGCGAACGACGGCCACCATTCGTTCATCGACGCGAAATTGGGCGCCGGGACGCAGGACTTCCGGCTCATTTTCCGATTCGACGAGATGAAACTTGGCCGCAAACGCGTCCATGACCGCGCGCTGGTGAACGCGCCGCGCGAATTCAGGCGGCAACGACCGTGTCGCGAAGTCCGAGACATTGGTCGTGGCGACGCTTTGGTCCGCGACCGTCTTTGATTCCGCGGCGCGCGCCCGCGGACTCAGGACGGCAAGGCAGAGCAGAAGTTCGAGCGTTCCGATGCCGGACCAGATTCGACCGAGCCAGGAACGAGCCGGTTCGACCACTCCAGCATGGGGAGCGAACCGGCGAGGAACTGGCGGAGTCGCGCCGTTGGACCGACCGCGACCGGCGCCCGCGGCCGGCTGGCGCTGTCGTCGAACAGCGCTTGATGTGCCGAGGATATGGGCGCTCATTTTCGAGTTAAACCGCGCCAAGCTACTGGAACGAATCGAGGTCGGCCAGCTTACTCCGACGTTTTGACTTCCTGCCAAATTCGCTCGTAGAGGTCGCTCGTCGTCGGATCGACGGCCTGGAGGAAGAACATGAGGTCCTCGTTCTCCGGCAATTCGTACGCCGGGCCGTTGAGGACCTCCCGATCGATGAAGGGCCGGGCGGCGTGATCCGCGCTGGCGACGAGCGAATAATTCGAGTTGCGCGCGGCGATCGACGGGAGCAGGAGGTAGTCGATGAGATGATGCGCCGTCGCCCGTCGGGTCGATTTTTTGAACGTGACAAAATGGTCCATGAAGATGATGACGCCCTCTTTCGGGATGGAATACCGGACTTTGGGGTTAAGCTTGCGCGCCCGGGCGATGTCCGAACTCCACGCCTGGTCCAGGATCGCCTTGCCGGAGGCGAGGTACTTCTCGGCGTTGCGATCCTCGTAAGCCATCACGAACGGGCGTTGCCGCTTAAGGAGATCGGCGGCTTTGGCGATCTGCTCCGGATCGCGCGTATTGGGCGAAAGGCCGAGGTAGATCAGCGCGGCGCCGATGACGTAGCGCCCTTCATTGAACATGGCGATCTTCTGCTTCATCTCGTGTTGCTTCTCCAACGATTCCGAGCGCGGTTCGAGGAGGTCCTTCCAACTCAATGGGATGTCGGTGTCGAACGCGATGTTGTAGCCGATGCCGATGGTCTGCCACATGTAGGGGATCGCGAAATGATGTTCGGGATCGATCGGCGAGCGCTCGAAGACATGCTCGAGGTTATGAAGATTGGTCAGCGCTCCGTGATCCAGTTCCGCGAGCGCGCCCTCGGCAATCAGGCTTTCGACCGGGGTGCCCGACATCAGACCGAGATCGTATTGGCCGGTCCTAACGAGTTGGTAGAGTTCCTCCAGGGTCGCGTAGGTCTTGACGTTGATCGCGACGCCGTAGGAGTGGGTGAATTCGTTCAGGACGGACGGCGCGAGGAATCCTTCGCGCGCGAGCAGGCTAAGGCTGGAGTCCAAGTGCAGCGACTCATTCGTCGGTTTGGTCTCGGTTTGGACGGCGTTCGGATTGTCAATGACCGGGCCGCAACCCGCCAGGCACACGCCCGCCACGGCGAGCACGAGCGCCCGCGCCGCGCGGCGCCATTGAGCAAGGGGACTCACGCGAGGAATATGGCCGAGGTTCGTGGCGACGGCAAATTGGACTTCATGGCGAGTGAAACGATCTTATCGGTAGTTAATCGGCGGACTTTAACGGGACGAAGCGGCCGTATTCCAGTTTCAACACCCGATCGGCGACGGAAAAGAAGCGGTCGTCGTGCGTAGCCGCGATGACGGTCTTGCCCTCGGCCTTGAGTTGGCCCAGCAATTCCTCGTAAAAATAGCGGCGGAACTCCGGGTCCTGATCCGCCGCCCATTCGTCGAACAGGCAAATCGGACGATCTTCGAGGAGGGCCACGACCAAGGCGAGGCGTTTGCGTTGGCCGGTCGAGAGCCGGCGATTGGTGATCCGGCGTTCGATGATCTGGGTTTTTTGCGCGAGTCCCATGAGGGCCAGCAAACGGTCCGCCTGAATCGCGCTGACCTCGCTGACGCCGTAGAGGCAATCGAAGAGGTGATAATCCGAGAAAATCGGGGCGAAGAGGCTGCGGAAGGTCGCCATCTGGACCGGTCCGAGCGGCTGCCCGTTCAAGCGGATTTGCCCGCTCTTGGGCGTATAGAGGCCGGTGAGAACTTTGAGCAAGGTCGATTTGCCGCTGCCGTTTCCACCCACGACGAACACGATCTCACCGGCCCGGACCTGGAAATCGATGGGGCCAAGCGTGAAGCCCGGCTCAGCGCCGCCGTTGAAATAGCTGAAGGTGACTTGATCGCAACCGATACTCTCGAAAACGGGCGCGGACTCTGGCGCGAGCACATCCTCGCGCGGTTGCGATTTCAAATGTTCGTCCAGCCGGGCTTCGAGTTGAAAGATCAGCCGCATCGAAACGGTCGCCTCGGTCAGGAACTGATAGGTGGAAATAATCTCTGAAATCGGCCCGAAGATGAATAAGACCACCGCCACAATGGCTGGGATATTAGGCATATCCAACGGGGCGAAGACCGGCAGGAGGAACAGGACGCTGCCCAGGAGGACGAAGATCGAGCATTGCGCCAGGACGCTGCATTGGTTGATCGCCTTGAGGGTGGTCACCTTGAGTTTCTGGGTGGTCTCCGTGAGGCGCCGCAGTTTGGTTTCGAAGAACTCCTCGCTTTTGCGGGCGTTCATCTTCAATTCCTTGAAACCAATCAGCAAATCGTTGAAGGCCTCGAAGTATTCGTTCTCATTGCGCGCGCACTGGAGGTAATTCGCCGAGGCCATTTTGTGGGTCAGCGAGTAATAAAACACGAGTGAGGCCAGCATCACCGCGATCAGGACGAACGCCGTGACGGAGAGGGAGATGACGTAAAGCGAGGCGAACAGGATGATGAACGCCGACGTGGCGGTGCCGACCAACAAGGTGAACGCCTGTGAGATATTCTGCGTATGCTTCGCGATCGCGGTGTAAAGCTGGCCCGGGCCGATTTCCTCGATGACCTCGAGTCGAGTCCGGCGGATCTTTTCGGCCAACCGCAAGCGGACCCGCGCCAGGACCCCTTCGACCATTTCGCTGGTCTTATCCAAGGTGTATTTCTTGCAGAAGAAGAACCCGCCCAGGCTCAGCAGGATCAGCAGGAAATAATGGAAATCTGGCTGGCGCGCGATGACGGCGGCGGAGGCGCGAATGACGAAGGCGATCAGCAGCGCGTTGAAGAGGCCGGCCGCCACCGCCACGATCACCAACCGGGCGCGAAATTCCTGCGCTTCCCGGCGCAGAAAATGCAAATATTCCTTCACGTTCGTGGCTGGTGGCCGTTCGCCATCAGGAGGCGACCTGCGCGCGCGTTCGGCGGACGACCGGTTTTGTCTATTGCCGCGCGGTCTTCACCGCGGCGGTCCGTTACCCCAATGCCCCTTCTTGCGCGCGGCAAGCCCTTGGCCGCCAAGGTGCGTCCAATCGCGAAACACCGGCGTAACCTGCCCGCCCGGCCCCGGCCCGACAAGCAAAATTCACCCCTTGAAAGGCGGGCGCACTGCGTCGCTAAGGATGAGGTTGTCCGGCGGGCGGTTTTTCTTTCGTGGCGGTCGCGTGGGGGCCGAATCGGATATGCAAATTGGCGGAGCCGGCAAATCGGTCGCCGTAGATGCCGCGGACAATCCCCCAATCCGCTAGAACGGACAGCGTAATCCAGAGGACGCCGGCGACCACAGTCTCACGGGTGCAGCGGGTCCACGACATCGCTAGCCCGGTCGGCCGACGTTCGACCGCTCCGGCGCCCAATAATACGCCGCAGGAACAAAGCACGGCGTTGAGGTGGATCAACCCTTCCGTGACCAGCCGACGCTGGGTGAACCCCGGAATCGAGCGCTCAAAGTTTCCGAGGACCATCCACCAGAGTAAGACGAGGAAGAAAAGCTGGCCCCGGCCAAACGCGGTGGCGGGCATGATCGCAAGCGGCCGCCGACGGTGGGAGGCCATTAGACCGACGCCAGCCGCGGCGATGGCGAGGTAGCCAAGGCCGAACCAGGCTTGGGTGGCGAGGCCATACATCGTCGCGGGCATCGCTTTGGCGCTGATCCAGTCGCCCGGATTTCGCTCCAGATTCAGATAGGTTACCGCGAGCAAAACGAACCCGACCGCGTATGGCCCGACCCAGGCGTTCGGCGGCGCGGAGTCCTCGGCCTCGGGCGCCCAGCGCGCGAGGTAGAGAAACGCGATCGCGAGTCCCGCGCCGTTGATGGCGCCGTAGGTTTGTTCGAGCACGCTGTGCCAGTTTGCGTCCCAGCCGCTGGTTAACTCGACGAGTTTGAGGAGGTCCGCTGTCGCGAACCCGAAACCGCCGATCAGCCCGGTGACGAGCGAGGAAAACGTGAGTCCGACCCAGCCGCGACGGGCGAAGTAAACCCACAGGCCGGCCACCATGCCGACGCAACCGGCCCAGTTGTCGCCGCGGGGCGGCGTCATCCGCCAGCCCAGGAGGACGACCAAGCTGAGGAAGCCCGCCCACCAGCCGAGCGCGGCGTGCAGGATCAGCGATGACGCCCAATCCCACCGCCGTCGCGCGACGGCCAGAGCGGCGATCGCCAAGATCGCGACCAGCACGGACAACCAATTGGTGTCGTACCAGTAGAGCACGCTCTCGTGCCGGAAATCCGGGTTCACGGCGAACCAGACGCCGACCACGAGGTCTTGGAGCAACCAGGCGCCGAACACTACATTTAGTGGAACCAGCAGTTCGGTGAGTTCGACCCGGCTCAGAAAGACCGGCGCCGCGGACCCGGCGCCGCCGAGCGCGGCCCAGAGAAAACCGATCAGGAAGAGGCTGGCGAACCCGTAAAGCACGGAACCCGAGTGGCCGGAATGGGTGTAGGCGATCACCTGCATGTACGACATGCTGCCGCCGAATGCCCAACCTACCGCGCCGAAAAAGGCGAAAAACGGGAGGCGTCGCCGCCAGTCGGCGCGGCCCGAGAGGAGCGCCGCCGCCAGGGTGGCCAGCGCGCCGGGAATCATCGCGCCGTGCTCGTGGCCGTAGTTGCCACGAATGCCCCAGCCGATGGACAGAGCCATGGCTACCAAGCCGATGTACCAGAAATTTGCTGTCATGCTTCGTTGGGTGTTTTGCGGTCCCATGTTATCGCTCACGGGGGAAGGTTGCCAGTGACAATTCGGAAGGGGCAAATCGGTCGGAGACCGCCATGTCAAAGGCGAGTGTAGGACGCGAGCGCGATTTTGTTTGTGGCAAACCTTGCGCGGCTTTCAATTGCCCGTTAGTATCAGTCCAGTTCGCAGTCAACCCGGACGAACGAAAGGCAACGCTTATGCGCCGAACCCTAAAATGCTCCGCGGGACGCACTCCTTCCGCGAATGGATTTACCTTGATTGAATTGTTGGTGGTCATCGCGATCATCGCCATTCTCGCCAGCATGCTTCTGCCCGCGCTCTCGAAGGCCAAATCGAAGACGCAGGGCATCAAATGCCTGAATAATCACCGGCAATTGATGCTGGGCTGGCGCATGTACGCGGACGACAATGCTGACCGTATCACCTACGCCTACTCGCCCGCCGGCGCCTCGAGCGCCGCCTACACGTGGGTGATGGGCATCCTCGATTTTGACGGGAACAACGCTTCCAATTACGACATCAACCAGGACATCGCCAAAAGCCCGCTTTGGACCTACATCGGCAAGTCCGCCGGCATCTTCAAGTGCCCGGCGGACCAAAGCTGGGTGCTGCATCAAAACCAGCGTCTGCCGCGCGTGCGGAGCATGTCGATGAATATGTGGGTGGGTGGCAACCAGGGAACCTACGGCGGCTGGTCCGGCCCGGAATGGAAGGTCTATCTCAAACTGTCGGACTTCATCGACCCCGGCCCAACGTTGACGTGGGTGCTGCTCGACGAGCGCGAGGATAGCATCAACGACGCTTTTTGGGTGACCGACATGACCGGCTACCCGGATCCGCGGACGGACAAACTCGTCGATTATCCGGCCAGTTATCACAACCGCGCCGGCGGCTTTTCATTCGCCGACGGGCATTCGGAAATCCGCCGCTGGCTGGATGGCCGGACCACTCCGCCACTCAAGCCGGAGACGCCGCTCGCCTTAAATGTCGCATCTCCAGCGAATCCGGACGTGAATTGGCTTAGAGATCATTGCACGCGGAAGATTCAGTAAAGGAAAACCACTCTCGTCTTCGAATCGAACACAGACGTAGCGTGCATCGTGCGGATCGCGATCAAAGGGAAATATCATACTGGGCTCGCCGGTATCGAAAAACGCCGATGGTTTTGCCTCGACCGAAAACGAGTTGACCGGCCGCAGCTAGCTCGGACAAATCGGCTTGACGAGCATTGTATTCCAGGGACCCTAATACGGTGAATTCCAGAACACTCCGAAAATTGTCGAGCGACCGGGGGGCCTTCTACCTTAACGAGAGCAGTATGGTTCAGGATCTCTCCGCGGTGGTGACGAGGATTAGCGGACCGGTTCATTGTCGAGAAGTGACTCGCGAATTCGATTACGCTTCGGGTCGCGCGGATCTTGTCGGATTGGGCCACAAAGATCGGTTGCACGTTTTCGAAGCAAAACTGTACAAATGGCGAGTGGCTCTTGAACAAGCACGGCGAAACGCCTGCTTCGCCCACTACTGCTATGTTGCGTTGCCTGAACAGGCTGCGAGTTCGGCGGTCAAAGCCCGGGCGGAATTCCAGAGGCACGGCGTTGGCCTTTTGATAATCAGGGGGCAGGAGGCTCGCCTCGCAATTCGCCCGCGGCGGAACGTCCCATGGCTGACTTGGCTTACTCGGACCGCGCTGGCGCGACTGTCGCCGAAATTGGAGACGGGAAAACACTGTCATCCGGTTAACTTGTAAGGGAGTTGCTGAAAGAGGTTGAATATGAGT